>DASWII010000060.1:0-2052 GCA_036397755.1 Gemmatimonadales bacterium
GGGTACCGAAGCGCATAGGAGGTCGGTCATGAGTACACCAAGCGGCTCACCGACATGCGGAAGACGGGTGCAGTCGCCGCGTCTCCTCCGGTGTGCACGCGTAGTGGCGAGTGCGATCCTCGCTGCATGCGGCACCCTCGAGCCGGAGAGTTTCGCGCCCACCTGGACGTCGCTCGGCCTCGATGGTCGGACGGTGCTAGCTCTGGCCGAGACGCCGTGGGGCCTCTACGCGGGGACGGGCGGGGCGGGTGTGTTTCGATACGACCAAACCGCCGCCATGTGGGAGCCGGCAGGTCTCACGGACCAGGGGCCGATCAACGATCTCCTGTACCTGTCGACGGAGCCACCGCGATTGCTGGCGGCGGTCGGCCCGCGTCCCGGGGCGGTGGTGGACGCGGTCGTATTCGCCTCCGACGATGGTGAGACATGGGTCCCGTCAGATGGGGGGTACGCCAGTATCACTGGGGAGGGTGCCGCGGGATACTCGCTCGCACGAACACGTTCGGGACAGCCTGAGCTGTTCGTCGCCGCCCCAGGGCTCGTGATGCGGTCCACGGATGCTGCGCACAGTTGGCGCGCCGTCTTCGGGGACACGACGGTCGAAAACGACGTGCCGCGCATCTCCATCGACCAGAATGGCATCGTTTGGGTCGCCGCGAATTGGGTGACAGCATGCTGCGTCTTCCACAGCGCCGACGGGGGTCTCACGTGGGACGGTCGCACACCGAGCGGGAGTCTGCGCTACGGAGGATCCTGGTGGTCGGATGTCTCGGTCACTGAGGACGGGCGTCTATGGATGGTTGCGGCCGCGATTCTGAGGCCGGACGATCCCCGGCTGCCGGAGGGAACCAACACGGTCGCCGTCTCGCGCGACAGCGGCGCGACATACGACCTCGCGCGGATGTCGCACCGCGGCGCATTGCTGGCCATTCATCTGAGGTTCTTTTCCGCGGCCGACACGCTGTACACCATCGCACAACAGGCCGGAAACGCGTTGGGGGTCTATCGACTACGCCCCGGCCACACCACCTTGGACGAAATCTCTGCATCGCCGGGTGTCGCAGGCGGGCTCTCGGCCACGCTCGACGCTGGAGGGCGACTGCTGGTGGGCACCGCAGGCACGGGAGTGTGGCGGATGGAATGGTAGGAACACCGATGCGGCCGCCGGGCCGCGACAAGACCACACCCCCTAAACTCACCGTCGCCAGCCCTTGAACGAGGCGGGTTACGCCCCAACCAACCAGTATCCCGTCCAGGAAAACAACGATTGACATCAACGTGGCGTTCTCAACAGCCACTTACAGGTGATCCACACAGTGGTCGGTCGGCACCTTCGCAGGCTCGTTGCTCATCGAGCTCCTCCATCAGCCCCATTCGGGATTGCTCCAACACACCAAGTAAGACGTTGCGGCATAGCTCACGACTCCCGCTCCAGTCACAAGAAGGACTCGCCCACCGGACCTCGCGATATATCGACCGCCTGTTGCCATTACTCCACCAAAGGTCCTGCGCACCGTCCGCTCGCGCTCCTGTGGCCCACCCGGGACCTGGTCGTGACGGCCCAAGGCGAGGACCTCACGACCGCGGTGCGGCGGGCTTGGCGGCATAGATGAACGCGTAGTAGTCCCGCATGGTCAGCGCTGTCGCTGCATCCTCATCGACAATCACCGTCGCGTTCTGGTGCAGCTGAATGGCGCTGGCCGTGACCATGCTCGTGACCGGCCCCTCCACCGCCTGGGCGATCGCCCCGGCCTTGGCCGCTCCGCTCGCCACGAGCACGAGTCGCCGCGCATCGAGGATCGTCCCCACACCCATCGTGATCGCATAGATGGGCACCTCGTCCCGGCGGTCGAAGAACCGCGCGTTGTCGTCGATCGTTTGCTTGGACAGGGTCTTGAGCCGAGTGCGGGAGCGCAGGGAACTCGTGGGCTCGTTGAACGCAATGTGACCGTCTGACCCGATGCCGAGGATCTGGAGATCGATGCCGCCGCACTCCTCGATTCGGCGCTCGTACCACTCGCAGAACGCCGGATAGTTACTCGTCGTCCCCGA
>DASWII010000061.1:0-151530 GCA_036397755.1 Gemmatimonadales bacterium
GGCCGTCCGGCGACCACGCTGGGCGTGCCGCCGTTCCCGGCAGGCTTGTGAGCTGCCGCGTGTGGCCCGTGCCGAGCTCGGTCACCCGGATGTTCTCGGCGCCGTCCACTTCGGCGCTCCACGCCAGTTCCCGCCCGTCGGGAGACCACGTGGGCCACGCGGCGGTGATGGGGACGTCGGTCACCGCGCGCGGCGCCGCGCCGATGGGCCACACCCAGAGCCGCCCGAGCGCGAGGAGCGCGAGCCGGCTGCCGTCGGGAGAGAGGGCAAGCCCCATGTGTCCGCGCGCCGGAACCTCCTCGCCCGGGCCCGGGAACCGCACGGGCGGCAGCACGAATTCGTCCCGCTGGAACGCCACCGTCGCCGAGAACGGGATGTCGCGGGGCGCACCACCTTCGGCGGCGACGCGGCGGATTCGCCCTCCCGCGACGAACACCACTTCCCGGCCATTCGGTGTCCAGCGGACCCGCGACGCCATCAGGCCGGGGTGGTCGGTGACGCGCACCGGCTCGCCACCCGCGATCGCTTGGACCGCGAGATGGACGGCGCCCTCGTGGTTCTCCACGAAGTACGCGATCCGGCTGCCGTCGGGCGAGATGGCGGGGCACGGCGCGTTCAGGAATCCAAGCTGGATTCCGGAGTCGGCTGCCGGTCCAGCGCTCCCCCGACCCGTCAGAGGATCGAAGATCCAGAACAGCCCGACCCCACTGCGCGGGCGGATCAGGGCCATGAGCCGACCGTCCGGCATCCAGTCGAGACACACGGGCGCTCCCGCGGGAGACTCGCGGAGGACCACGGGTACCGTCCGGTGCTCGTCCAGCCGGTAGACGAAGAGTCGGTTCTCGCGCAGGAAGACAACCTGGCGGGAATCGCGCGACCACGCGGGGCGGTACAACGACTTCCAGCGGGCCCGCACGCTCGCTTCGGTGCCGGGCAGGAGTCGCGGTGTGCCCCCGTCCGACGGCATCAGCCAGAGCCCTTCCAGCCCGTTTCGGTCCCCCTGGAACGCGATCCATCGGCCGTCCGGCGAGACGACCGGATCCAGGTCCTCGGCGGCGTCCGCCACGGCATCGGTGAGCGGGACCGCTTCACCCCCGTGTGCCGGGAGCCGCCACAGCTGGCCCAGTAGGTCGAAAGCGATCCAGCCGCCGTCTGGCGAGAGGTCGAACGAGAGGCCGGTGCCTTCGGTGGTGGTGAACGAGAGGGTCCGCGATTGGGTTGTTCCGGCGAGGACGGGATCTGTTTGTGCTGCGAGCGCCCCGCCGCCAAGGAGCCCGGCGATCAGCAGTGTCCAGGCCGTAGCCTGCGCTTCGGTGCATGCTCGGTGCATGACTCCCTGCGCGGAAAGCGGCGAGCGCAACGGGGCTGGGTATCCCTACACTGGCCTCTGTGCCTGGCGATACGTCGAGTACCCGGCGGCTGCGAGCCAGGCAGCGGCAAGAACGAAGTAGATGAAGTAGCCCAGGCTCACCGGTGGGCCCAGCCATCGGGGCGCGACCGGTAAGAGCTGCGCCAGAACAAAGGACAGGAACGCACTCGACGGGCCGACGATGGCGACCAGAAAGGCTCCGGCTCTGGCGGGCCCTTTCAGGGCGAGTCCGATGAGGATGAAACCGGGGATCGGCATGATCGCGAAGCCGATGCCGAGTAGTACGCCGAATATGTCTCTACCCGTGCCGGCGGGGAGCGCTCCCAGCAGAGTGTTCGCGAGGAAGAACGACGCCATCGACGCGATGAGGAGTGATGCACCGATGGTCCCCTTTCTGCCGATTCGCTCGTGGTAGCTCGCTAGGAAACCCACGAGCCCCGTCAGCAGGAGTGCTGCGGCCAGAGCGGGTACTACGCTAAGGCCCCACGCTATTGGGCTGTCGATGCGGCGCCCCAGGATGAGGGTGACAAGATTGATTGCCCAGAGCAGGCCGCCCGCCAGGCCCGCCAAGCCCATCCAGCGCGTCTGCCGAGATGTGAATCGCAGCATGGAGATCCTCCCATTGTTGGAACCGCGACGTGCCGCTCGCAGCATTTCGAACCGCCAGGCGAGGTCGTCGAAGACGCCGAGGCACGTCCGGAGAACGATCTCTGTCGCGGTGATCCCAGCCGCGGTTCGGCTGGTCAGGTGGTCGTGTTGGTGCTCCCACAGGTCGGAATCCGTTTCTGCGCGTCGCGAGCTGCGCAGTGTCTCCGGCAAACCTGCGGTGTAGAGTCTCACCCACGCGCGCGAGAGGGCCGAGGCGGCCTGCACTGAGCCGTTCACAGGCTTTCCAAGTCCGGTTGGAGCGCGCCGAGTTTTGATCGAGCGCGTTTCATGGCGCGAGCCCGACTCACTGCGGGCTCCGCGGCGCCCAGGAGGCGGTACATCCGGCGGCGTGGCCGGTGTTCACTCTCGGCGGCGTGGAGATCTTCCCAGGACGCCTCGATCAAACCGGCGCTCTCCAACCGATGCAGGGCGCGATATAGCGTTCCGTGTGCGGTGAGCAGCCGACGATCGCCGCGCTCCCGCAGGAGCTTCGCGAGGGAGTACCCGTGAAAATGGGTGACGCCGCGGCGCTCGAGCCCGAGGGCGGCTTCGAGGATTTCCAGCTCAAGAGGCAGAAGCTGGTCAGGTTTTCTGCGCATGAGGAACAATGAGCAGATATCTGCCGTCTGTCAAGATCGCCGGTCGGACGATCGCCGACGACCTGTCCAAGAGCGCGGCTGGGCCGCTCCGAGTGGGCGCCCGCCGCTGAACTTCAATCGTTGAGGCCGCGGCCGCGTCTTACATGCCGCTTCTCGTGCTCGTTGCCTGAGTCCGGGCCGCGCCCGCGGCCTCGGTCTGCCCGCCCCTGCGCTACATTTCACCACCTATGGCCGAAACCGAGAAGCGCAAGATCTCCGCCAAGACGGCGTGGCGTGATGCGCGGGAGATCATGTGGCGCCACCGGCGCCGGCTGGCGATGGGCCTCGCCATCATGATCGTCAACCGGCTGGCCGGCCTGGTCTTGCCCGGGTCGTCCAAGTTCCTGGTGGATAACGTGATTGGCGACGGGCGCACGGACCTCCTCCTGCCGCTTGCCGCCGTGGTGGGAGGCGCGACGGTGGTCCAGGCGGGTTCGTCGTTTGCCCTCTCGCAGATTCTCGGTGTCCAGGCGCAACGCGCCATTACCGAGATGCGCAAGACGGTACAGGCGCACGTCACCCGGCTGCCCACACGGTATTTCGACTCCACGAAATCGGGGATCCTCATCTCGCGGATCATGACCGACGCCGAGGGCATTCGGAATCTGGTGGGCACCGGGTTGGTGCGGTTTGTAGGGGGGATGGTCACGGCGTCGATCGGGTTGTTCGTGCTCTTCGCGCTCAACTGGCAGCTCACGGCGCTGACCCTGGTCGTCCTTGGCGTGTTCGGCGGCGGAATGGCGATTGCGTTCAACAAGCTGCGGCCGCTGTTTCGCGAGCGGGGGCGGCTGAATGCCGAGGTCACCGGACGGCTGGGGGAGTCGTTGGGGGGAATCCGGGTCGTGAAGGCTTACACGGCCGAACGGAGTGAACGGTTGGTATTCGCCCGCGGCGCGCACCGCCTGTTTCGCAACGTGGCCGGCGCGGTGACAGGCGTGTCGGCCATCGGCGCGTTCGCGACGCTCGTGATGGGGGCGGTGGGTGTCTTGATCATCCTCATGGGCGGGCAGGCCATCGCCGCCGGATCGATGACCCTCGGGGACTTCGTGATGTATATCTTTTTCGCCGGCCTCGTGGCGGCCCCGCTCGTGAGCATTGCGGAAATCGGTACACAGGTGAGCGAGGCTTTTGCGGGGCTCGACCGCATCCACGAGCTGCAGCGAGAAACGAGTGAGGACGATGACGATGCCGACCGCGACGCGGTCGGGCCGGCGCGGGGAGAGATCGCGTTCGAGGACGTGTCCTTCGAGTACATCGAGGGCGTGCCGGTCCTAAAACACATCTCGTTCGTCGCCCCGCCGGGAACGACGACCGCCTTGGTGGGATCCTCCGGGTCCGGGAAGAGCACGTTGATCTCGTTGGTGATGGCGTTCAACCGCCCCAAGAGCGGTCGCGTTCTTCTGGACGGCAAGGACCTCGAACACCTCAAGCTGCGCGACTACCGTTCGCTGCTCGGCGTGGTGCTCCAGGAGAACTTCCTGTTCGACGGGACCATCAACGAGAACATCGCGTTTGCCAAGCCGCACGCGACACCCCAGGAGATCCACGATGCCGCGCGGGTGGCGAACGCCGACGAGTTCATCCGGGGGTTCGAGCACGGCTACGATACGGTGATCGGGGAGCGCGGCGTGAAGCTCTCGGGTGGGCAACGCCAGCGGATTTCGATCGCGCGCGCCATTCTTGCCGACCCCGCGATCCTGATTCTCGATGAGGCGACGTCCAGTCTCGACAGTGAGAGCGAGGCGATGATCCAGGAGGGGTTCAGAACCTTGCGGACCGGCCGGACGACGTTCGTCATCGCTCACCGACTGTCGACCATACGCAGCGCCGACCAGATTCTCGTGGTGGAGGGCGGTGAGATTGTCGAGCGCGGAACCCATGTGGAGCTGCTGTTGCAGGGCGGCCGCTACCGCGAACTCTACAACCGGCAATACCAGCTGGAGCACAACCTCTTCATCAACCCGGGCGAGGATCCTACGGCGTTGGAGCAGGAGCCCGACACGGCGGCCGTCACGCGAACGGTCAGTCCCCGGAACCTCTAAATCACGCTGGGAACGCGGAAGACTATGAACCATTCTGTGCGGAGAGTGATTGCCGTTGCCGCCGCCGCGCTGTTCACGGGGACCTCGTTAGAGGCGCAGGACGCCGAGACCTGGGCGTTCACCGCGGAGCTGACGGCGGTGTGGACCGCGGGCAACGCGGCTTCGAATGCTTTCGGCGCCGAGGCCCGACTCACGCGGATCGGCGCGACATCCACCGTCAAGCTCGAGGGAGGAGCGATTCGCGCGCAATCCACCAAGACGACGCGCACGGCGGTTGGTACCCCGAGCAACTTCACGGTATCGGAATCGGAAGTCTCGGAGAAGACGGCGGAGGCGTTCTTCGCCCGCGGCCGCTACGACCACGACTTCAGTCCGCGGGTGTTCGCTTTCGGGGGAGCAGACTGGCTGCGCAATCAGTTCGCCGGCATCGATTCGCGGTTGCTGATTGCGGCCGGAGTCGGCGCGACGATCATCGACAACGACCGGACGGAGCTCAAGGCGGATGCCTCGGGCACCTACACGTTTCAGGAGGACGTGGTCGCCAACCCGTTCGTCAAGACGAACTTCCCCGGTGTGCGCGCGGGGTACGGCTTCTCGGCCAAGGTCACCGGCAACACAACCCTGACGAGCATCGCCGTCGCGGACTTCAACCTGGATCACTCGGACGACATCCGCATCGACGTGACGAATGCCGCGCAGGTGGCTATCAATTCGTCACTGGCGCTCAAGCCGTCGCTGCAGCTGCTCTGGCGCAACGCACCGTCGTTGACGGAAGTGGCCTTGTTCGATAACGCCGGAACCCCGACCGGCGAGACGGTGAACGTCCCGCTCGACAAGCTCGACTCGCTCTTCAAGCTCGCCCTGGTGGTAAAGTTCTGATCGAGGGGTCCGTGGTCCAACGCCCGGCGTCTACCGGCTGGTGACCCCCGAGGAGTTTCGCGCGGCCGGTCACGCGGCGGTCGAGTGGGTGGCCCGGTACATGGAGTCCGTCGAGCGATTCCCAGTGCTGGCGAGCGTGGCTCCGGGGGACGTGCGGGCGCGGCTCCCGCGCGAGGTGCCCGAAGACGGCGAGCCGTTCGACGCGATTCTCCGCGACCTCGATGCGGTGATCCTCCCGGGAATCACGCATTGGCAGTCGCCCAACTTCTACGCCTACTTTCCGGCCAACGCGTCGGGACCGGCGATCCTGGGCGACCTGCTCTCGTCGGGCCTTGGTGTGCAGGGGATGCTCTGGATCACGAGCCCCGCGGCGACCGAATTGGAAACGCACGTGCTGGACCAGCTCGCGGGGCTTCTCGGACTGCCCGAGCGGTTCCTTTCCACGGGTCGCGGCGGCGGGGTCATTCAGGACACGGCGTCCAGCGCCACACTCGTCGCGTTGATTGCGGCGCGGGAGCGCGCGACGCAGGGTCGGGTGAATCGTGCGGGCGTGACCGGCACGATCACCGCGTATGCGTCGACCCAGGCCCATTCGTCGGTCATCAAGGCCGCGGGCATCGCCGGCATCGGGCGGGAGCATCTCCGGCTCATTGACGTCGACTCCGCGTTCGCGATGCGTCCTGCGCTCCTGGAAGAAGCCATCGTCGCCGACCGCGCGGCCGGATTCGTTCCGAGCTTCGTGTGCGCGACGGTCGGCACGACGTCATCGACGGCCATCGATCCGGTCGGGCCCATCGGTGAGATCTGCCGACGCCACGGGGTGTGGCTCCACGTGGACGCCGCGTTGGCGGGGAGTGCGGCGGTGTGCCCCGAGTTCCGGTGGCTGCACGACGGGCTCGAGTCGGCGGACAGCTACTGCTTCAACCCGCACAAGTGGCTGCTCACCAACTTCGATTGCGACTGCTTCTACGTGGCGGACCGTGACGCCCTCATCGACGCGCTGACCGTCACGCCCGAGTACCTGCGGAACCCGGCGTCCGAGAGCGGCCGGGTATTCGACTACCGGGATTGGCAGGTTCCGTTGGGTCGCCGGTTTCGCGCGCTCAAGCTCTGGTGCGTGCTCCGGAGTTTCGGTGTGCGCGGCCTGCAGGAGCACATCCGGCGCGGGGTGGAACTGACGCGCGCGTTCGCGTCATGGGTGGAGGCTGACCCTCGGTGGGAGGTCGTGGCTCCTGCACCCCTCAACCTGGTGTGCTTCCGCCACGTCGAGGGCGACGAGTTGACCCTCGCCGTGAACGAGCGGGTGAACGCCACCGGCAGTATTTACCTCAACCACACGAGGCTCGACGACCGCGTCACGCTGCGAATGGCGCTCGGCGCCGCGCAGACACGCCGCCACCACGTGGAGGCGGCATGGGCGTTGATTCAGGATACGGCGCGCGCGATCGCGGGAGAATGACCAGGGGGGCGTTACGCGAAGGTCCGGATCACCACTCGACGATCGACTGCCCGTCCAGGTCGCCGGGCGGGTCGATCCCCAGGAGCGCCGCGAGCGTCGGAGCGATATCGACGGAGAACACTGGCCCATCGATGATCGCCGGTGGGACACCGCGCCCGTACAGCAGGAGCGGTACATGCGTGTCGTAGTCGTACGGGGTGCCGTGGTCCACGACCAGACCAACCGAGATGATATACCGTTCCTTCAGCAGGAGCGCGATATCGGGCGTCCGGTCGGCGGGGTAGCTCCTCCGGTACGACGGGAGGAACAGATTGTCCGTCGCGGTGGTGTCCGCGAGCTGCTCGCGGGTGAAAGCGTCCACGATCCACGGAACGTCGCGCAGGCCGGTCGCGACGAAGTCCAGCAGGTCGGCCATTTGCTCGTCCGACACCGTCTCCGGTGGGAAGGGAATCATCAGACCGAACGGCGGCGCCACGATCACCCGGGGAACGGACGTGATCGCGAAATCGAAGATCCCCTGCTGCAAGAGCGGAACGAGTACCTCCTGCAATCCGCGCAGTGAGATTCTCCCGGCATCGATGCCCTGCCGCAAATACTCCTCGGCGATCAAGGGAGCACCGTGATCCGACGTAAGTACCACCGTCCAATTCCCCTCGCCTACCGTCACATCGAGATCCTCGAAAAACGTCCCCAGCAGCCGGTCGAGCCGGAAGTACGTATCGGCGGTCTCCTGACTCAGCGGCCCGAATTCATGTCCGACCAGATCACTGGCGGACAAACTGATGAGCAGGAGATCCGGTGCGTCATCCAGGCCCAGGGCTTCCTGCCGGAACAGTGCTCGCGCGAACTCGAGCACCATCGCGTCCGAAAACGGCGATCCGTACAGGCGGTCCCGCGCGGCCGCGAGCGAATCGGGGGGCCAGGACTCGATTGGGAGCGAATCCCCCGTTCCGAGCGCATGCGGGAACAGAAAATCACGACCGCGATTCTCCGGCGGGAAGCTGTCTTCTCGCGCCACCGCATACGCCGTGGAGTCGAGGAGTCTCCACCACCCCAGATCGAGATAGCGGCGCTCGGGTAGGGTCCCGTTCCACGTGCGCACCCACGCGGGCAGCGAGTCGGCGTAGTAGCTCGATGTCACGAACTTCGCGCTCGTACGGTTGTACCAGTACGCGCCATCCGGGTCCAGGCCGCCCATGAGGATGGCGGCGCGGTCCTTCCCCGATACCGCAAACACCTTGCTGCGCGGTGACGCGGTGTGCAGCCACTCGGTGATCCCCTCGCGGCGCAACTGGAGTGGCGACCTGCCGGAGTCACCTGGCACGCCGACAATCACAGCATCGTCGTCGGCCGCCGCGTAGCGCAACATCCCGCTGCCGCGATCCCAGAACGCGTTGGCTGGGATTCCATGGCGAGCCGGATGCACGCCGGTCACGAGGGTCGCGTGTCCCGCGGCGGTTGCCGTGATCGCATGGGCGTGATGCACCTCCGTGAACTGGGCTCCGTCTCGGAGGAGGCGCGCGAAACCGCCCACGAACTGGTCGGAAAACCGGTCGACGTAGTCCGCGCGCATCTGGTCCACGACCAACAGGACGACGAGTGGTGGCGGGGACACCGCGCCGGGTTGCTGCGCGATCGCGCTCGCGGCGAAGATCAGCAGAGTCGCTGTCCAGGCGATGGTTCGGCGCACGGCGAACTCCCAGAAGTCGGGTTGAGTGCGGCTAAGCGTGTGTTGGTACACACCCGTGCGCAAGGGAGGTGTTCCCCTCGCTGGCGAATCGCGGGTTCGACGGTACCATTGGGGATCATGAAGTCGCGACGGACGATGTTGAGTCGCCGGGAGCTGGTGCTCTCCGCCGGACTGGTGGCGCTGACGTGGCGCGGAGGGGGAAAGTGGCGCTGGGGCCAGGACGCGAGCCCTTACGCGCTGGTGCTCGGGACGGCGCAGGACGGCGGCGTGCCCCAGCTCAGCTGCTATACCCCACGCTGCGCGCGCGCCCGGCGCGAGCCGCAGTACGTGACATCGCTCGCGCTGGTCCATCCCCAGCGCGACCGGTATTACCTCGTCGATGCATCCCCCGACATCACGCGACAGGTAGACCTCATTCCCGCGGCGGGGTTCCGGGCGCGGGCCGCGGCTCGGCGCCCCTTCGACGGCATCTTCCTCACCCACGCGCACATCGGACATTACCTGGGCCTGGCATTGCTCGGCCGCGAGGGTGTCGGCATGCAGGAGACTCCGGTGTACGGCACGCCCCGCATGCGCACATACCTGTCCACCAATGGACCGTGGAGCCTCATGGTGGACGAGGGCCGCATCGTGTTCCCAGACGTTCCCGTGGATACCGTGTTCGAGGTCGACGAGTGGCTCTCGGCGCGGATGATGCCGGTGCCGCATCGGCCGGAGTTCTCCGACACGGTGGGGTGGCTCTTTCGGGGACCGAGCGGGTCCGTTCTCTACCTCCCTGATATCGACCGCTGGGAGGAGTGGCAGTATCCCGTCGCGGACATCGTGCGCGCGGTGGACGTGAGCCTTATCGATGGGTCGTTCTACTCGGCCGAGGAGGTGCCGGGCCGCCGCATCGAGGACATCCCGCACCCCCTCATCCCCCACACCATGGATCTACTGGAGGGCACGGTGCGCGACGGCGCGCGCGTCGTGTTCACGCACTTCAACAACACCAATCCCGCGCCCGACGGTGGAGAGGAAACAGGAAAGATCCGCCGCCGCGGATTCGAGATCGCTCAGCAGGGCATGCGGTTTCCCTTGTAGTCTCGATCGACTACTCGCCGTGCGTGCACGCTGGGCTCGCCGTGGGTGGACCGGCGGTCGGATGACCGCGCCCGCCGCTTGCTGAGCGCGGCCGTCGCGGCGTGATTTCGCTCTTCATGCCTACCCATTCCTTTCGCAGCGCACTCCGCGCCATGATCCGGCTCAGCGTGCCGGTGGTGTTCGTGCAGACTTCCCTGATGCTTACCGGGATGGTCGACGTCATCATGGTGGGGAGAGTGTCACCGGAGGCCATAGCGGCCGTCGCGTTGGGCAACGTCTACTTCTTTGCCGTCGCCATCTTCGGTGCGGGGCTGCTCATGGCGCTCGACCCCGTCGTAGCGCAGGCGGTGGGCGCACAGGATGAGGCGGGGATCGCGCGCGGACTGCAACGCGGCCTGGCGCTCGCGGCGGTCGTGAGCGTGCTGGCTTCCGTACTGCTCCTTCCGGCGGAGCCGATCCTCCGCGCGGCGCGGCAGCCCGACGCGGTCGTACCGCTCGCGTCGGCGTACGCGGTGGTGTCGATCGCGGGCGTCGTGCCCTTCTATCTCTTCATCGTCTTCCGCCAGACCATGCAGGCCATGCACCGGATGGCCCCGATCGTCGTCACGGCGATCGTCGGCAACGTGGCGAACATCGCGTTCAATTGGATGCTCGTGTTCGGACATCTCGGGTTCCCGGCGATGGGCGCCGTCGGTTCGTCGTGGGCCACGGCCGCGTCGCGCTGGGTGATGGCGCTGGGTCTCTTGGGGATAGGGTGGCAGACACTCCGGCCCCATCTGCGCCCGTTACGCACCGACGCGATCGCGTGGCGCCCACTCCTCCAGATGGCGCGTATCGGCGCGCCGATCGGGCTGCAGCATCAACTTGAGTACGGTGTCTTCGGCGTGGTTGGGCTGATGATGGGGTGGTTCGGCACGATCCCGATGGCGGCCCATCAGGTAGCACTCAACCTCGCCGCGTTCACGTTCACGGTCCCCTGGGGGGTATCGGCCGCCGCCGTGGTGCTGGTGGGCAACGCCGTGGGGCGAGGCGACGCTCCGGGCGCGCGGCAAGCGGCCTCCGCCGCGCTGTTCTGCGGCGTCACGTTCATGGGTTTCATGGCGATTACGATGATCGCGGTTCCCGATCTGCTCGCCCGCGTGTATACCGACGAGCAGGCGGTGATTCTGATCGCCGTCACATTGATCCCCATCGCCGGGGTGTTCCAGGTGTTCGATGGTACCCAGGTCGTCTCCATCGGCATCCTGCGGGGCGTCGCCGATACCCGAACTCCGCTGCTCATCAATATTCTGGGGTTCTGGCTGGTCGGCGTTCCTGTAAGCGTGTGGCTCGCGTTCCGCACTCCGGCGGGCCCGCGCGGCCTGTGGTGGGGACTCGTGGTGGGACTGGTGATCGTCTCCGCCCTGCTGGTCATGCGCGTCCAAACACGACTCCGAGGAGAGTTGAGGAGGGTGGGAGGAGAGTAGGGTCGTAGGAGGGTAGGAGGGTAGGAGGGTGGGAGGACCACCGGGTCCACCCTCCTACCCTCCTACCCTCCTACCCTCTTACCTTCCTACTCGCCTACTCTCTTACTCTCCTACTCTCTTACTCTCTTACTCTCTTATGTCCCTCATCCCGTTCTTTCTCGTCGCCGCCGGACTCCTCCAGCACGGCGGCCAGCCCCTGGTGGTCGATCACGCGTGGACTGCTGCGCGACTTGCCGATCCGTCCACCGTCGTTTTGCACGTTGGACCGCGCGACGGCTACGACGCCGGACACATCCCGGGGGCCCGGTTTCTCCAGGTCAGCGAGATCTCCGCGCCACCGGACAGCGGTGCGCTCCCGCTCGAGTTACCGTCGCCCGAGACGCTCGACTCGGTGCTCGAGTCGAAGGGCATCTCCTCCGGCTCGCAGATCATCCTCTACTGGGCCGACGAGTGGGTCACCCCGACGACCCGAGCGGTGTTCACGCTGACCTGGGCCGGCTTGGGCGGGCAGGTGTCGGTGTTGGATGGGGGGCTCGCGGGATGGAAAGCGGCGGGGCACGACCTGTCCACCGACGTTCCCACCGCGGTTCGCGGCGACTTGGTTCTCCACCCCGACCCGACCGTGGTCGTCGACGCGCTGTGGGTACGGGATCGGCTGGGACAGGATGCCGTGGCGATTCTCGATGCCCGCCTGCGTCGCTTCTATGACGGCGATTCCGGCAACGGACGGATACCGCGCCCGGGGCACATTGCCGGTGCCGCGAGTCTTCCGTTCGACCAGGTGCTGACCGAGTCGGAGTACTTCAAACCGCGGGAGGAGCTGCGACAACTCTTCCGCAACGCGGGGGCCGCAGACGGGGATGTCGTAGTGACGTATTGCCACATCGGTCAACAGGCCAGTGCCTTGTGGTTCGCGGCCCGGCTCCTCGGGTACGACGCGAAGCTGTATGACGGCTCGTACACCGATTGGGCCGCCCGGGACAGTCTGCCGGTCGCGATTCCCGATCCGCGCTGATCGTCCGACGCGCGCTGGCCGTGGCGTGGTGGGCCGGCCCCGCTTGCGCGCGCCGTGAACAGGCCGCCGCCGGTGCTGGTGATCGGCGCCGGCGCCGCCGGCCTGGTCGCGGCGATCTTCGCGGCACGTGCCGGCGCCGCGGTGGTACTGCTCGAAAGCTCCGCCGACGGGGGGCGCAAGATCCTGATCTCCGGCGGAGGACGTTGCAACATCCTGCCGTCCGTCGACGCTCCCGAACGCTTCGTCACCGAGTCGTCGCGGGCCTCGCTGCGCAAGATCCTGGGTGCATGGCCGCTCGCCGATCAGCGGCGGTTCTTCGAGCGGGAACTGGGCGTGCCGCTCGTGCTGGAACCGGAGAGCGGCAAACTGTTTCCGGCAGGCAACCGCGCCAAGGATGTCCGTGATGGACTCGTGCGTTGGGCACGGAACGCGGGAGTCCAACTCCGATTCGGCGTGCAGGTGCGCGCGGTGCGGCCGGTGGCCGATACGGGACAGTGGACGGTCGCCATGGATCATGAAGCGGAACTGCTGGCGTCGGCCGTCGTCCTGGCGACCGGCGGGCTGTCGGTTCCGAAGACGGGGAGCGATGGATTCGGGCTGCGCGTGGCTCGGGGATTGGGACACGTCGTGCACGAACCCTACCCCGCGCTCACACCGCTGCGGGCGGACCCCGCGACGCACGCCCACCTGTCGGGGATCTCGCTCGAGGTCACGATCGGGGTCGTCGGTAAGCCGCGGTCTCGGCTTCGCGGTGGGTTGCTATTCACACACCGCGGCTACAGCGGTCCGTCCGTGCTGGATATTTCCCACAGCATCGCGCAGCCGCGCGCGCGCGGCGCAGACATTCCACAGCTCGAAGTCCAATGGACATCGCGCGATGCTGAGCAGTGGGACGCGGGCCTGCGTACGGGACGAGGGAACGTCCGTCCCTTCCTTGCGCGGTCGATGCCCGCCCGCCTCGCCGAGCAACTTGTTACGGAATCGAATGTCTCCCTGGATACGTCTCTGGCACAGCTGGGCCGCGGGGCGCGCCGGGCGCTGGTTCGGCGCCTCTCAGCCTATGTGTTGCCCGTCACGGGGGACGAGGGGTACGCCAAGGCCGAGGTCACCGGAGGCGGCGTCGCCCTCTCGGAAGTGGTGCCGCGAACCATGGAGAGCCGGCGATCCGCTGGTCTCTTCCTGTGTGGTGAGATGCTCGACGCGTTCGGTCCGATCGGCGGGTACAACTTTCAATGGGCGTGGAGCACGGGGCGCACCGCCGGACTAGGTGTGGCGGCGCGCCATGCCGCCGCCCAGGACGATCCGAACGACCGACGGTAGTGTCGTATCCCGGGAGTTCCTTGTCCGGATCGCGAGCTCTGGTGGGTCCCAGCGGAGCATCGCGGCGACCTTGTCCTCTCTCGGGACGGGTTCGTCCCAACGTGGGGACACCCGCCACCGTCTCGGTCCGCCACCGCGGTCAGGATAGCGCACGAACCGCAGTCGTCCGACGGTATCGATCTTGCGCGATGGAGACCCAGACCGAAGGGGAGGGTAGGGCCATGCGGTCCGAGCATCAGCTCAAGCCAACCCGATATATCAATACGCTGCCTCAGCTGGCTCGCCCGCTCCAAGGAGCCACCCCGGCAGTGCGTGTTCACGTCCGAAACGCCGGGACGCGGTCCCGCCCGCGGTCCAAGTTAGGCGCCGCACTGCCGCCCCGCGCCGCGCGATCGTCGTCGCACTCTTGACGTCGTTCGGCTTGGACCGCGTGAAGCAGGGGTCGAAGGGACCACACGGCATCGTTTACACCTGGGGGTGGCGGCGCCCGGTCAGATCACGCAGATACGCGCGACAATCCACCACCACCGCGCGATCGGAGTAAGCGAACACGGGGTTGGCTTCGAGTTCTTCGATATCGCGATGGGAAAGCGCGGCAGCGGTGATGCCGAGGATGGTGTCGGCGAGCGTCTCTCGATCGGCGGCGGGCTGACCGCGTAATCCGTTGAGGACCGCCGCCAGGCGGATCTCCCCGAGCATCT
Organism: Gemmatimonadales bacterium; assembly: GCA_036397755.1. GTDB lineage: Bacteria > Gemmatimonadota > Gemmatimonadetes > Gemmatimonadales > GWC2-71-9 > CAMYLY01. Next base: position 14,311 of record DASWII010000061.1, read on the forward strand.
CCAGCACCTCCCACCGGCCGACCGGAAGTCCGCGCAACGCGATGTCCTTGTGCACCTCCACGTGCACCCCACCGCTCCCGACGGTGAGGACGGGTCCGAACTGCGCGTCGTGCCGCACGCCTACCAGTAACTCGGCCACCGGGCGCGGGAGCATCGGCATGACGAGTACCCCGCGAATGTTGGGTGCCAGCCCTCGCGCGAGCGCGTACCGTGACACCGCGCTGATCGCGCGCTCGAACGCCGCGCGCGCGGATGCGACACCGTCCACGTCCAGGATGACACCGCCCGCGTCGCTCTTGTGCGAGACGGCGGCGGATACGACCTTGAGCGCCACGGGGGCGCTCACGGCCGTGACGGCAGCGGCAACCTCGTCGGCCGTGGCGCACAACGTGACCGGTACAAGCGGGACCCCCTCCGCGTCCAGAATCTCCCGCACCTCCGGCTCCAGGAGCGTGAAGCGACCCTCGCTTCGGGCAGCCGCGACGCCCGACGGTTCGGTACGCTGTGTGGCGAGTACGACTCGCAGCACGGGTTCCTTGGCAAGGAACAGACCCCGGGCGTGGAGTGCGCGCATGCACCGGCTCCCGATTTCCACCGAGCGGACCACCTGGACATCGGCGCGACCCAACTCACGGAGCGGAGGCGGATGGAGCGTGGCGTAGAGTGAATGCACCACCAACGGCAGCGCCGCTTCGCGCATGGCGGCCGCCATGTCACGCGCCGCCGACAGCTCCGCGCCGGCGAGCTCGTCGGCGAACCGAATCGCGTATCCTCCAAACAGTCCCACCACGAAGACACCGCCGGTCTCGGGGGCCTGGGACACGATTCGTACGACCCGCGCGAACACGGCTGGATCGCGATCCGCCGCGCCGACCAGATCGATCGGATTCTGCACGGGCCCACGCGCCCCGATGGCATCGCTCACGCGATCGCACGTCGCGGTCGTCAGCCGCGCAAGCGGCACGTTCAGCGTGGTGAGCGCGTCTGCCGCGAGCGTGCCGTGCCCGCCACCGTCGGAGACGATCACCACGCCTCTACCCGGCGGCACGGGAGGCTGCGAGGCGAGCGATCGGGTGACGGGGAACAGTTCGTCGGACCGGAGCACTTCGCTCACGCCGCCTTGCCGGAGCGCCGCGCGCAGCACGGGATACGATCCGGCCATGGCTCCCGTGTGGGACCGTGCCGCCGCCACGCCCGACTCCGTGCGGCCGCCCTTGAGCAGCACGACGGGCTTGGTGCGGCTCACGCGCTGCGCGGTCTCGATGAAGGCACGTCCGTCGCGAAAGCCCTCGACGTAAATGGCGATGGCGCTGGTGCCGTCGTGCTGGCCGAGATAATCGAGATACTCATCGAACCTGATATCGGTTTCGTTGCCGACTCCGACGTAGAGGGACACTCCGCCACCCCAGGCGTCGGCCTCGATGAAGAACCCGAGGGCCACGTTGCCCGACTGCGCAAGGAGACCGAGACGGCCGGCCGCGACGTTGCGTGCGCCGACCAGGTTGAGGTGTAGCTCGGTGTTGATGATTCCGGACGTGTTGGGTCCGATCAAGCGCAAGCCGGTGCGGCGCGCGACGTCCGCGACGGCCGCCTCCAGCCGATCGCCATCGCCCCCTGCTTCCCGAAACCCGACAGCGGGCACCACCGCGCCGCGCACGCCGGCGGCCGCACAGTGCTCGAGAATGCCGGGCACGGTCTCGGCGGGCGTCGCGATCATCGCGAGATCGGGCACTGCCCCAATGGCCGCGATCGTCGGATAGACCGGCAGCCCAAGCAGGTCGCCGCCGGCCGGATGCACCGGGTAGATGGGGCCCGCGAATCCGGATTCCAACAGTAGCTGGACCGCGCGATACCCGCGCTTTGTGGGATCCTGTGACGCGCCGACAACCGCGACGGAGCGCGGGGAGAGCACCGCAGCCAGCGGGTGCCGCTCAGTCACCGGTAAACCGCGGCGGTCGCTTTTGATGAAACGCGTCGACGCCCTCCCGCCAGTCGCTCGTCGCCATGCAGCGCCGCAGGGCGTCGGCTTCGAGCGCCATCGCTTCGTCGCGCGTCAGTTCACCGGCCCGGCGGAGCAGATCCTTGGCGCGCGCGACGGAGATCGGCGCCCTTTGCGCGAGTTCGTGCGCCAGCGCCAGGGCCGTGGGCAACACTCGTTCGTTCTCAACGGACGTGGTCACGAGGCCCAGTTGCGGCGCGTCCGCGCCCAGAACGAACTCGCCAAGGAGCAGGATCTCCCGCGCCCGGGCGGCTCCCACCCGGGCCGCCAGCGTGTACACGGTGCCTCCGCCGACGAACGTGCCGAGACTGAGTTCGGGAAGCCGCAACTTTGCATCGCGCGCGGCAATCAGGAAATCGCACGACAAGGCGAGCTCGAGTCCGGCGCCGACTGCGTGACCATTGATTGCGGCGACGAGGGGCTTCGGGAACGCCTGCAGCGCGCGGTTCGCTTCCTGGCCGGAACGAATGTAGTCGTCGGGTGCCTCGGTAGTGTCGCGGTCGCCGTGCGCCTTGAGATCGGCGCCGACGCAGAACCCGCGGCCTTCTCCAGTGAGGACGGCCGCGCGAATCGCGCGATCGCTCGCCGCCCGCCCGGCCGCGAGGCGCAGAGCATCGTACATGTCCCGCGTCACCGCGTTCAGCCGTTCGGGGCGGTTCAACCGCCAGATGACGATCGGCCCGTCGCGCTCGACGACGAGGTCGGTCGGCGGCCCGCGCGTTGCGCCCCCCGGCACGGTCACGGTTCGGTGGAAAAGGCGAACACGGTGCGCGACCGATATTCCTCACCCGGCCGGAGGATCGTGGAAGGAAACGCCGGCTGGTTCGGGGAATCGGGGAAGTGCTGAGTCTCCAGGCAGAACCCGAACCGCGGACCGTAGACCCGTCCGCGCTTCCCGGTGATCGAGCCGTCGAGGAAGTTGCCCGAGTAGAACTGGAGGCCCGGCTCGGTGGTGGAGATCCGCAGCACCCTGCCGCTCGTCGGCTCCGACACGCGGGCCGCGAACGCCAGTCCCTCCGTCGCCCGTGAGAGCACGAAGTTGTGGTCGTACCCACCGCCGAACCGCAGTTGCTCATCGTCCGCGTCGATGCGCGCGCCGATCGCGGTCGGCGTGGTGAAATCGAATGGCGTCCCACGCACGTCCGCCAGTTCTCCCGTGGGGATGAGCGTGCGGTCCACGGGCGTGTACCGGTCGGCATCGATCGTGAGGACGTGATCGAGCACGTCTCGACGCACGTCACCCGCCAGGTTAAAGTAGCTGTGCTGCGACAGATTGATCGGCGTCGGGCGGTCGGTCGTCGCCGCGTAATCGACGATGAGCTCGTCGTTCGCGCTCAGCGTGTAGGTGACACGCACCTCGAGGGTCCCGGGATATCCTTCCTCTCCATCGGGACTCCTGTAGCTGAACGTCACGCCGACGTCGCGGTCCGAGCCGAAGGGCTCAGCCGACCATACCACCTTGTCGAACCCGCGGAGTCCCCCGTGAAGATGGTTCGGGCCGTTGTTCGTGGCGAGTTCGTAGGTCGTTCCGTCCAGGGCAAACCGGCCCCGCGCGATCCTGTTGGCGTAGCGTCCCACGATCGCGCCGAAATACGGAGGATCGTGCAGATACCCCACCAGGTCATCGAACCCCAGCACGACGTCGCCCATGGTGCCGTCCCGATCGGGCACCCGCAGCGAAACGATGATGGCGCCGTACGTGATGGCGCGCACCTCGACGCCGTTGGCGTTGGTAAGCGTATAGAGCGTCACCGGCGCGCCGTCCGGCAGGGTTCCAAACGTTCCCCGCGTCACCGTACTCGTCCTCTCGGTCGAAGGGGTGCGGCCGCACCCGACGAGCAGGGCGAGGCCAAGGAAAGCTATCGCGGTGCGGTTCATGGCTCGTGCTCCCACAGCATGAGCTCGGTCACTCCGGTAAACGTCGGCGGGGCGTGCTCGAACGTCACACGGATCCGGTCGGTCGTCTGGGGGGCGATCCGGACGCGGTTCATGGCCTGTCCGGTGGGGGACTTGGGGAGGCGACCCATTTCTGTGACCGCGACCCATCGGTCGCCATCCCACCATTCGATGACGAACGATCGAGGCGCCGCGATTCCCCGCCCATCGGCGTAGAGGTAAAGGTCGACGAGCTCGATCGTCTTTGGCGCGCCGAGGTCGACCGTGATCCAGTCGCGCGCGTTGGGGGACTCATAGGCGGTCCATCGGTTGCGGGAATAGCGCGTGAACGCCACTTGCATGTCGTTGAGGTGCGTGACACTGTCTCCTGACCACGTGTACGACGCAGCGGTGCGGACCCCGGGGCCGAACGCCACGTTCCCGGCTTGCCATCCGCCGGATGCCACCGGCAGCTCGGCGACTCCCCACGCCTCGAACTCGCTCAGGCCCGACGAGGCCCCCGGTTGATGCGTCATCATCAGCCGGACGCGGGTGGTGGTGATCTCACCGAACCGGATGACGTTGGCGCGGCGACCGGTGGGAGCGGCAGGGGTACGGCGCTGATCCGGAACAGGTTGCCAGGACCGCCCATCCCAGGATTCGAGCGCGTAGGCCGCCGGCGCGCGCACGGTGGCGTCGTCGTCGTAGAAGTACGCCCGCACCTCCGAAATCGGTCGTGGGGCGCCGAAATCCGTGGCGAGCCAATCCGTTGCGCTCCCCGACCCGGCCGCAGTCCAACGGTTGGGGGGCGAGGCGTGATACCAGTAGTTCCCGTCGACCGCGTAGTGCGGTGGGGTGGACGGATCGCTGTACGAGGCGGTAACCAGGGGATACGCGCTGCCCCCGTTGTTGACGGCGAAGTTGCTCAGCCTCGCGGCGGGCGTCGGCGCCGCGGGCGCGCCTATCGGCGCCACGATCCGTTGCAGGCCGGGTGCGCGGGCGATCGTCCGACCGTTCACGACGATCGAGAGGCCCGCTCCGCGTCGATATCGGCGGCCGTTCCGGTCCCACAGGATGGACAGCCGGTGGCCGTGATACGCAACGTCGTCCAGCGCGAAGTAATCCCAGTCATCGGGCACGAGCGGGTGCACTTCGACCGAATCGTCGGCGCGCGGGCGGAGGCCGACCAGACCAGTGATGATCAGATCCACGTACCCTGAGTGGAAGTAGTGCTCGCTGTGGTACACCGTGTTGTGCCCGTCCCACGAACCGTCGTCGGGGTTGGCGGCTTCCGCGATGTAGGGTCTGCCGTCCTGGCGTTGATTGAGCGTGTACATGCGGAGCAGTCGGACGTAGTCATCCTTGGCGATCACCGACTGCGTGTAGTTGTTGAGGAGGTTCGCCAACGCCACCAGGGTCTGCGTCGTGGCATAGGGCCACTGGTTGCCGCTCCAGACGCAACAGCGCGGTGAGATGAAAAACTGGGGGTCGTGACGCTCCACCGTGGTGGGGCCGAACGGAGCCAGGAACCGCTCCGGATCCATGAGGAACCGCCACGCGGACTCGTACCCCGGATCCGGCAGGTTGAACTGCCAGGGCACGTAGCCGATCAGTTCGCGGCCGTACGGGCTGCCGGCGTGGATGCCGGTCTCGTAGGTCAGGCTCTTCGCCCGGATGCCGTTGATTTCGTCGCGCGCGAACTGGTGAAAGAAGAACTCGCGCTCCGGGTCCCACAGCTCTTGCTGGACACGATGCTTGAGTTGTGCGGCCCGCGCCGCGAAGTCGTCCGCCGTGACGTCGTCGCCCAGCAGGCGGGCCGCATTGGCGATGGCGAGCGCGTCGGCATAGAGGTAGCTGTTCAGGGTCGGGCGGTACCCCTCGGCCCCGCTGAACGTGTCCTCGGTGAGCCGGCTGTTGATGTTGGTCTCCATGCCGTCGTGCATGCCATCCCACCGAAACATCCGATGCTCAGCATCCCAGTGCTCGTCGATCCAGCCTTGGTACTGCCGCTGCATGTGCGGCAGAACGGTGCCCAGCAGGCGTCGGTCTCCCGAGACCAGATAGGTGGCCCACATGGCGTCGCCGTACCAGTTGCTGTAACTGCGCGGTGCTGCCCCCGGCGTCTCGAACCAGTAGCGTGCAAAGTCCTCGATGACGCGTGGGTTCTTGAGCCAGCGGACCTCGTAGAACTGATGGCCGAGCGGGCAGCTGATGCCGCCGTAGGCGCCGGACCAGAACGGTCGATCGATGAACTCCGTGAAGGTGTAACCTGTTGCCGGAGATCCGTACGTCAGGTGCTTCGTCACGATCTCCCAACGGTAGTAGTAGGTCGCGTCGATGTCGGGGTCGGGAGACTCGAAGAAGGGTATGTTGGCTTCGTACCAGTCCCAGTCGCGATTGTCCCACCACGATTGACGCTCGAGGACCTCGCGCTTGTCGAGGATCGGAGCGCCGCCGCACCCCTCCACGCCAAGCACACAGGCGAGAACGGCCGAGGCCCACACGGTCCGGATCCCTCGCAGGTTCACCACGGGCTCCTCACGGTCGCTGGACGCCCCGGGTGGAGAGGCGGATATTCCGGGCCATGTCTTGGAGGAAATGATGACTGTGTTCGACCTTGCGCTTCTCGCCGTGCTGTCCCTGCTGCTTGGCACACCCGGGTCCGGCCCCGTTGCGGGGACGGCGGTCGATCGGTTTCCCATCGAGCCGTCCCCCCTCACGATTACCGCCGACGTGCGCCCTCGCCAGTACCTTGGGGTCGTCGGTCGCGCGGCCGCGTGGCTCGGCTCTGAAACCGGCGAAGCGGAACTCTGGGTACACCCGTTCAAGCTGGCCACCGACTTTCAGTTGGCGTTCAGAATCCCGGACTACGTCGAGCCGCTTCAGGGCGCCGATCTGGCGCGCACGGTGGAGATCCGCCCTGAACTCACGACCATCACCTACACGCACGCGACGTTCACGGTACGGCAGCACATTCTGGCGCCGCTCGACGCGCCCGGCATCCTCGTGCTGCTGGATGTGGAGACGTTGAGGCCCCTGGAGGTTCTCGTCAAGTTCCGCACGGTGTTCCAGTATGCGTGGCCGGGCGCACTTGGGGGACAGTACACGTTCTGGAACGAGGATGAGAAGGCCTTTGTGCTGTCGGAGAGTCTGCGGCGCCGGAACGGGGTGATTGGGTCGCCGTGGGCGACGACGGCGTCGTCCCATCCGGCGCATGGCCTTGCCGACGCACCCAACGTGTTCACCATCGCGATCGACACGGCGCGCGCCGCGCGCGAGTTCGTGCCGATCGCGGTCACGGCGGGCACCGTCTCACGGGACTCGGCCTATGCGCAGTATCGCGCGCTGATCGAGCATGCCGAAGAGTATTACCGCGGCAGGCGCGCCCACGTGGATGAGCTGCTGGCCACCACGGCGACGCTCGACTCGCCCGACGATGCGCTGGATCGCGCCCTGGCGTGGTCCAAGATCAATCTCGACGAACAGCTGGTCTGCAATCCGGATCTCGGGTGTGGTCTCGTGGCGGGGTGGGGCCCCTCGGGCATCGGCACCCGCCCGGGATTCGGGTGGTTCTTCGGCGGCGACGCGGCGATCAACTCGTTTGCGATGGACGCGACGGGGCAATGGGACGCGGTGGCGCAGGGACTCAGGTTCCTTGGCCGGTACCAGCGCGAGGACGGGAAGATCACGCATGAGATCTCGCAGTCGGCCGCGACGATCCCCTGGTTCACCGAGTTTCCCTACGCCTATTACCACGCCGACACGACGCCTTACTGGATCGTGGCGGTCTGGCGCTATTGGCGCGCCAGCGGCAACGCGGCCCTCGTGCGCGAGCTCTGGCCCAACGTGCGGCGCGCCTACGCGTGGTGCCTCACGGTGGAGACCGATGGTGACGGCATCATCGAGAACACGACTGGCGGTCTGGGGGCGATCGAGATCGGATCCATCGGATCCAGCATTCATCAGGACATCTACCTGGCCGCGGTCTGGATCGCGGCCCTGGAGGCGATGCAGGACCTGGCGGCGTTCATGGGCGAGGAAGACCTCGCGCGCGCGGCCGGGGAGTTGCACGTGAAGGCGCGCGCGACGCTGAACCGCGAATACTGGCGCGAGGATGTCGGGCACCACGCGTTCGGCATCCTCCAGTCGGGGACGACGAACGACGAACTGACCGTGTGGCCGGCGACCGCGGCCGCGTTCGGGCTGTTCGATACCGGGCGAGGCCGCGCCACTCTGCGTCAGCTTGCGGGCGACGCGATCAGTGCCGACTGGGGCGCGCGCATGCTGTCCACCGCGAGTCCCCTCTACGATCCCATGCATTACAACATGGGGGCCGTGTGGCCGTTCGTGACCGGGTTCGTGAGCTGGGGACAGTTCAACTACCGCCGCCCGTGGGCGGGATATCCGCTCATCGACGCGCTCAAGCAGGTGACGTTCGACTGGGCACGGGGGCGTCATCCCGAATTGCTCTCCGGACAGTTCTACCGCCCGCTCGACGCGGCCGTGCCGCACCAGTTCTTTGCCACGTCCATGCTCGTGTCGCCGATCATGTGGGGCATGCTCGGGTGGAATCCGGACGCGCCGCACGCTCGGGCGCGGCTTGCTCCGCAGCTCCCACCTCAATGGCCTGAGGTCGCCTGGCGCGCGCTGCGGGTTGGCGCCACGACGGTGGACGCACGGTTCGAGCAGGGCCGCGGACGGTTCGTCGCGACCTTCGTGGCGCATGGGCGGCCGGTGACCCTCGAACTCGTCCTGCCCGTGCCGCCCGGCGCCGGTGACGTTCGCGCGGCGGGCGCGCCGATGACGCCAGGCGACGAGCTGTACGTGGTGAGCATTCCCGTGGGCGACACGCCGGTGCGCGTTTCGACGACCTGGACCGGTGGCTTGCAGGTCGAGCCGCCCACCGTCGCGCTCCGACCGGGCCAGCGCAGTCGAGGAATTCGGATTCTCGATTTCGGATTCGCCGCCGGCGCGTGGCACGTGTCCCTCGAGGGCGAGAGCGGCACGACGGCCGAGGTGCGACTACACGGTGCCGCCGTGAGCGACATCCGTGGAGCCACCGTCGTGTCGTCCGAAGGCGACGTGACCGTCGTTGCGGTGCGCTTCCCCGAGGGGACCGGCCGATCGCGTCGGGAGGTCGTGATTCGGCGGTGAGCCGCGATGGGTTGATGGGGTCCTTGCGAGTGCTGCTCACGGCATGCGCGTTGGCGACCATGCCCGCGGCCGCCCAGGCACAGACCGGTCTCGTGGTGATCACTGAGGGTCCGGGATCGGTACTCCACGGCCTCCAGTGGCCCTACGGCCCTGTGCACGTTGCCGCGTGGGAGTCAGGGGGGCGGGCGGCGATCGATTCGCTCGTGCGATTCTGGAGCCGACAGAGGACCTCGGCGGTGATCGTGGTTCCCGTCACCTCCCGGGCCGACTCGGACCTGAACACGCGACTCGCGTTCTCGGGTCGCGTGTTCGTCACGAGCGTGGTGGTGCGAGAGACTCGTGGGACGGATGACATGGCTCGCAGGGTGGAGACCGCCGCGGCGGAAGGCTTGGCGGCACTGGTCGCCACCGGTGGGAGGGTGGAATCCGGGGCGGCCCAGCAGCTCGACGCGCTCAACGTGACCGCCACCCGCCTGCCGCGGGATGGATTCACCACGCCGCTGTCGGTGACGACGTTCGGGAAAGTCCGGCTGCAGGAGCGTACGCCGAACGGTGTCACCGATCTCTTTCGTGACGAGCCGGGGCTGGACATCGTCGGTGTGGGTGTGAGCCAACCACGCCCGATCATCCGCGGGCTCGAGGGCCAGCGCATTCTGCTGCTAGAGGACGGCGTGCGCTTGGGCAACTCGCGGCGCGAGAAGGACCGCGGCGAGCTACCCGGACTCGTGGACGTTTCCAGCGTCGAACGGGTGGAAATCGTCCGAGGCGCATCGTCGATTCTGTACGGCTCGGATGCCATCGGCGGCGTTGTGAACCTCCACACTGGACGTCCGCGGTGGGCGACCTCGGCGGTGTTGGGCGTGCGCGGGAGGCTGGCGTATCGCTTCAGCACGGTGGACCGTCAACACCGCGCCACGGGCTCCCTAACCGTTGCTGGTGGCCCCATCGCGGCCCGCGTATCGGGGGCATACCGTCGCGCGGAACCGTACTCCGCTCCTGCCGGCCGCTATGGGAACGTGACGCTCCAGGGTTCTACGCGCGTGGAGGATTCCGGTGTGCGGGACGTCAGCGTGGGTGGATTCCTCGGAGTTCGCCTGGCCACCGGCCACGAGGCGTACGCGCGCTACGAACGGTACGGCCAGCGCGACGCGGGGTTCGGGTTCGTGGAGCCCGAGGTGTTGGGAGGGGGTGAGATCGCTCGTCTACAGCTACTGTTTCCCCAGCACGATTTTCACAAGGTCGTATTGGGGTATGATGGGACCAGCGTCCGTCTCCCGGTGGCCGACGTCCTCTCCGTCGTCACATACGCGCAGAGCAACGCGCGCGATTTCGTCACCAACCTGTTCAGCCCCATCGGCGACACGGCAAGCGTCTCAGTCGAGACCGTGAGTTTCACCGATCTCGATACCTACGGGATGCGGCTGGACGCGAGCCGATTCCTCGGTGGCCGGCACACGCTGACGTACGGCATGGATTTCTTCCGGGATCGGTCGGAGAACACGGATACGAGCACCACGGTGATCGAGGGTCTGGGGCCCACCACCGTGTCAGGCCGCGGAGCGCCGCGCGTGCCGTTCGCGAGTTACCTGAGCCTTGGCGTGTTCGCGCAGGCCGATGTGATGGTGCTGTCCCGCCTGAATGCCGTATTCGGCCTGCGCTACCAGTTCGTCAACGCCATGACCGACAGTACGCCCGGACTCTCGGAGCCGCTGGTGCGCTCGAGTAACAAGACGGTTGTCGGCGCGGCGAACGTCCGGTTCGCTGTAACCGATCACGTGGCGCTCGTCGCGTCGGCCGGGCGCGGATTCCGATCACCGAATTTGGTGGAGCGGTTCTTCAACGGCCCGTCGCCGGAAGGGAGGGGGTTCTGGATTCCCAACTTACAGCTCAAACCGGAGCGGAGTTGGAACCTCGAAGCTGGGGTGAAGGTGCGCTCGCGCCTGGCGCATGCGACGGCGTTCGTGTTTCAGAACACGATTCGGGACGGCATCGCGGTCGAGCCCACGGGGAACTTCGTCGGACGCTCCGCCGAGTACCAGAACGTCAACGTCGACGAGATTCGCTTCCGCGGTATCGAATTCCTCGGGGGCGTCGTCCTCCGCGGGGCGCTGTCCGTCTCGCTTGGCTTCACGCACTTGTCCACCGCGGATCTCGAGGATTCCACCGTCTTCGTCGGTGAGACCTACCGCAACAAGGTGACCGGCACGTTGCGCTACGATCACCCCGGAGGGCGTTTCTGGGCGGAGTATACCGCGCGCCACATGGGGGCCCGAGACAAGGTGGACCTCGGGAGCAGTGTGGTGGGCGACGTGATGCCGCCCTTCACGGTCCATCACGTGCGTGCGGGAGCGCGGATCTTCGGTGCGCATCGCGTGAACCTTGCCGTCGAGAACGTGACCAACACGCTTTACGCCGAGGCTCCGAACGTGGCGTTCTTTCGTCCGGAGCCTCGGCGTAATCTGATCGTGAGTTGGGTGTACGAGTTCTGACCTCCGACCGGCCTCCTAAAACCGCACGTCCAGCATCGTGTAGAGCCACAGCAGGTTCTGGGTCAGGCGACCGAGGTCTTCCAGCGCCGGTCCCTGAATCACGTATGACGCACCAACCGTCGCCGTGACGTTGCGACTGTAGGCATAACGGCCTGTGAGGTCGATCTCTTCCCCAAAACGTGCGGACGAGAGCGTACCGGTCTTGGCTGCCCGGAAGTGGTGCACGTCCAGCGTCACGGTCAGCGGATCGACCGGTGACGTCGCCGCCTTCAGCGCGATGTCCTGGAGACCGAACCCCCCCGTGTGGGCGGGAATGCTCGTGAACAGGTCGGCAAGCCCGTAGAACTTGTGGTTGGTCGCGAACAAGGTGTTGAACGCGCTGGTCCGGCCGTCGCCGGGGCTGTCGTCACCCGAGAGATAGTCGTACCACAGAGTGACGGAGCTGGCTCCCAAGTTGGCGCCGAACCGCGCTCCGAACATGAAGGCGCCGACGTCCACCAGGTTCTCCTTGCCCACCTGATAGGACCCTTCGACCCGGTAGACAAACCGGCCCTGCCCGAAGTACCGGGCACCGATCGTGCCGCGGCTGGTCCCGGTCCCGCTCGCCACGCGGTCGTACAGGCCGTACACGTCGAGCGTACCGCCGGGCACACCGGCCAATGAGGCGTACACACCCGCGAATTCCGCGTCGAGCGCGATGCCAGGATCACTGCCCTCCGCGACCTTGTACCCGACGAGCTCGACGGTGCCGAAGCTGCCGGCGGCGGCCAGGCGTACTCCGTCGAACGACCGTGCCTGCTGCGTCCAACCGACGGCGCCCACGAGGCGCTCGCCGCCGAAGTTCACCTCCTGCCGGCCGACTCGTGCGGACAACCGCACCCCTGCCACTGGGTGCCACAGGTCGACATATCCCTGATGCAGATCGAACCCGTTCGCCTGAAAGTCAGTGAGTGTATTCGTCTCTTCGCCCCACAGGCGCACATCCTGAAGCTGCACGAACACCCGGACGTTCCGCTCCAGCGACGCAGTGAGGTCGGCCCGCACCCGCATCGAGGTGAAGGCGTCGGCCTCGCCGGCCACGGGGTCCCGGAATTCGTAGCGCGGTCGGATCTGGCCGCCGAGTGTGATCTCCTGCGTCGCGGCCGGGATAGAGCCGAACGTCCCCAGAGCCACGGTCAACAGCATGAGTCGTCTTGTCATCGCTCCCCCCCCTTCCGGCACTCGCGCGCCGACCCTTCCGGCTAGTAGACGTCTCTCGCCGTGTTGTACACGTTGAATTTCCCGGTGGGAGTGACGAGCCAATCGCCGGTGATCCGCCGCTTCTCCCACAGGGTCTTGTCATCGTAGATGACGAGCTGTCCCTGTTTGTCCCATACCGATACCCAGACTTCATCACCCGCGCGGTTGTATTCGAAGTGCACGGCCCGGCCGCGGTCACCGACCGCGAAGCAGCGATCGATCTTGCCGGCCGCCTTGGAGTACACGCACACGTTGTGCGCCGCCTCGGGGTCATTGTTCAGCGCCATGTCCATCCACACCCACGGCGAATTCGGATGCGTCTTCACGAACAACGATCCCGTACCCTCGAATTCCACCTTCCGCACCACCTGCCACGCGTGTTCGGGATGATTGACCGGATCGGCGCCGTACACGGTGAACAGACCCTGGCCGATGTGTGTCGTACCATTGACCCAGCCGAACTCCGGGTCCTCCCAGTTGGCGCCGCGCCCCGGGTGCGGCTTGTTGCCGGTCTCGAACTTCGTCACCAGCGTCTGGTCCCGCACGTCGATGACCACCATCTGGTTCCGCATGTTCGCGGCCACCAGGAAGTAGCGGCCCGTATGGTCCCATCCTCCGTCGTGCAGGAAGCGCTCGGACGCGATTTTGGAGGTCGTCGGGAACCCGCGTCGTGAGTAGTCGACGATCGCGACGTGCCCGGACTCCTTGAGCGCCAGGACCCAATAGGGCCCGAAATGCGACGCGACAATCGCCGCCACCCGTACTTCGTCGAGGGGCTCGTTCGTGTCGTAGGTGCTCCCGCTCACGTCGGTGACGTTCAAGGGTTCGAGCGTGAGCCCGTCGAAGACGACGTATTGGGACGGCCAATAACAGCCCTCGATCAGGTACCGATCCTCGTAGCCCTCGAACTTGCTGGCGTCGACGCTGCGGGCGTCGCTGCAGCCCTGGGCCTGGGCGACCAGGGTCGGCGTCTCGGTCCAGAGATCGATCATGGTGACACGGCCGTCGCGTCCGATCGCGTAGAAGTACCGACCGGTCGACGAGGAGCGCAGGATGTGCACGGCGAACCCCGTCGGGACGATCGCGACCCGCTCGTACGTGTCGCCGTCGATGATCGCGACCTGGCCTGCGTCGCGCAGGATGATCCCGAAATAGTTCTGCCAGTTCCGCGAAGTCTCCGGAGAGGTGGGACGGTCCGCGACCGGCACGACGAGTTCCCAACTCTCGCGGATCTCCGCAAGCGGCCTGGCTGGTGCCGCCGGTGGCGGCAGTTGCACGTACCGGGCCATCAAGTCGATTTCTTCTGGTGACAATACGCCTTGACGTCCCCACGGGGGCATCCCGCCGGGCAGCCCGTTGGTGAGCGTCGCCTTCAGGGCCGCGGTTCCGATCCGGGTCGTGCGTTCCGGTTGAATGTCGGGTCCGGTCGCACCCGCGCGCAGGGTGCCGTGGCAACCGGCGCAGCGATCGAAGTAGATGCCTCGAGCGCGATCGAAGTCGGCCCCGGCAAGTTCGACCGGTCCGCTTTCGCTTGCCGCGAGAGTGACGCGCCCCTCGCTGACATCGTTGATGTAGTCCAGGACCGCGTCGATTCCCTCGGCCGAGAGATTGGGCGGAGACATGGGAACGCCGTTGTATTCGGCGAGCAGCGCGCGACCGATCGAGTCGGTTTGGGCCATCCCGAGCGGATCCTCCATCCAGCGGACCAGCCATTCGCGATCGCGCCGCTGGTGGATGTCCTTGAGATCCGGGCCAACCCGCACGCCTTCGCCGATCGAATGACACGCAAAGCACACTCGATCGAAGATCTCCTGTCCTTGGCTGACGGCGGCGACTTGCGTTTGGCGGGTGCTGTTCGCGTCACGGTCCGAACTGCATCCTGCGATCACGAGCGTGCATGCCGCGAGCGCGCCCGCGGTTCTGAACCAGAGCCTTCCTGAGCCGGAATCCAGCATGCCAGTTTGCCTCATCTTGGGTGTTGAAGAAGGGTCGCTCGCACGGGGCGACCACAACAGCTCGGAAGATCACGAAACGTCATTAAGATATGATGAATCGAACTGCAAATCGCTGACCCTCCACCGTTTGACCTACTTCGCGGAGTCAGACCAGATGCGGATTAGGGACAGCCAGTCGGCGCCCCGACGAGGATCAGGGTCGAACAGCCCGTCGGGGCGCGTGCGGGCCAACCGCTCCGGGAACTCGTGGAGCGCCCATGGGAGAAAGTCATCGAGCGCCGCGCGCAGCCGGGTCTCGCTCGCCACGTCGAGCCCGCCGAGTACGATTTCGGAGACCCGGCCTGCACGCACCACGAACCGAGTGGTGTCCCGCTCCACGAGTCCGATACCGAGGATCTGGTGCCACGTACTGGTTTCGGCCAGCCGGCGAAAGGTCACCGTGTCCCCGTGAACCGTCGTCCCCGTCCAGCGCCACTGCGAGGAAAGCACGGAATCCCACCTGACACGGGCGAGGACTGCTTTGCGCCCGCCGCTGGGCAGGGCCAGCGGGTCGCGCATCACCACGTCCTCCGTGACGAGATCGCTCACCGCCCGGAGATCGTAGCGGTTACGAGCCGTGAGGAAGTCGCGCACCACCTTGTCGGCCCCGCGGTCTGCAGCGCAGCCAACGATGCCCAGTACCAGTAGGCACGCAGTCAACGAGGGGTTCACAGAGCGTAAGAGCGTAGGAGCGTAAGAGCGTAAGAGCGTAGGAGGGTAGGTGGTACGTGCCTACCCTCCTACCCTCCTACGCTCCTACGCTCTGTTTCGGCACCGTCCGCACGAACTGTCCGAAGTGAAGGCATTCCTCGAGCCGGCACGACCACGCCAGTTGCCCGTTCCAGACGGTCATGTCCGGACATCCGTCGCACATGTTCTGACGGCCGTCGGGTAGGACGTCGATCGGCTGGATGATCATGATCGACTGAAAGTGCAGCCGCCGCACCCATGTCCGAGGGTCCAGCAACACTCGGCCCGCGATGCGTCGAATCGCCTGATCGAACGGTGCGAGCAGCAGCATTGAGCGCCCCCGGCGATTCACCTTGGGTGGGGCATACGCCATGTACCGCCCCGTCCGGAGATGATGAAACGTCTGCGCCAGCTCCATCATCTTCCGCCCGACGTACCCGTAGATCCGTTTCGACGTGCCGAGCCGGCCCGCGAGCAGCCACTTGAACGAATCGGGCTTCTCGGTGCCGTTGAGGTATGCGCACGGAGCGAACTCGGGGTAGCGCTCCCGGATCTTCGCCACGACGTCGGGCGCCGAGATGTCGATGCGCGCGCCGGGCACCGAGTCGCTGTACACGAGCGACCCCATGTCGACCCGTCGCCCGCCCGCGTAGTAGTCGAAGTCTCCTTCGAGCACGGCCTCGCGGAAGCAGATGAACACCATGACATGCACGATGTCGATGTGCTTCTGCGCCCAAGCCACCAGGTCCGGAATCGCGTCCAGCGTATCGTCGTAGACCGTCGAATTGAACGCGCACGACATGCCCCCCACCCGAGCGACCATCTCGGCGTACTGCAGCCGTAGCTCGTTCATCTCGACTTCGGTCTTGTTCTTCCAATGAGGCCGGCCCTGCTTGCTGTCGATGTGAAACGTCAGGCCGGCGAGACCCACGCGCCGAAACTCGCGCAACATGCCCTCCGTGAGCGCGAGCCCGTTCGTGTTGAGAATGGGCTTCCACCCGCGATCGGCGATCATCCGGACAATGTCGAGGATCTGCGGATGGGTGAGCGGGTCACCCCCCGCGATCGACACCCCGTCGACGGTCCGGGTGGCGGCAAACACATCGAGATCCGCCGCGATCTCCGTGAGTGACTTGTGCTCGTTCACGTTAGCGCGGTAACAGCCCTGACACGCGAGGTTGCACTTCCGGGTTGGTTCGAGCCAGGCAATGGCGTTGTCCGGGAGACTCCATGGAAGGCGATAGAGCGCCCGATGATCGAGACCGTTCTGCATATGTCACTCCGAAGGAGGGGATACCGGTGGCCAACCGGGTGGGAATTAGGACAAGAAATATCGGCTTCGCCCCGGCGCGGAAACAGGACTTAGTGTCACCGCGAGGGGTAAGGCAGCGTGAAAATGACGTGAATGTGCCCGCCGTCCGTGCGGCGGGTGCGTGCGCATCCCGTTGACAAGCGCCCCGACCAAGCGCCATCCTGTTCGGTCGTGTGCCTTCTCATTGGAGGTAGTGGGTGGATTGGGGCTTGGACAACCGATTGGGACGCATCATCCTGCCGGCCGACGGCCGCACGGTGATGCTCGCGGTCGATCACGGATACTTCCTCGGGCCGATTCACAGTCTCGAGAACCCTGCCGAGACCATCGCCCCGCTCCTGCCGTACGCCGACGCATTGATGCTCACGCGCGGGGTGCTGCGCCAATGTGTCCCACCCAGTAGCGCGGTGCCGATCGTTTTGCGGGTGTCCGGCGGGTCGACCATCGTCGGAGAGAACCTCGCCAACGAGACCATCACGACCGGGGTGCGGGATGCCGTTCGCCTCAACGCCAGCGCGGTGGCGCTCTCGGTGTTCGTCGGTACGGCGTACGAGCAGCAGACGTTGGGCAATCTGGCCCGCTTGATCGACGACGCCAATGAGTTCGGCTTGCCGGTGCTCGCGGTCACGGCCGTAGGCAAGGAACTGGAGCGCCGGGACGCCCGCTACTTGGGATTGTGTTGCCGGGTTGCCGCGGAACTCGGCGCGCATTTCGTGAAGACCTACTATACGGACGACTTCGACAAGGTCACGGGCGGATGCCCCGTGCCGGTGGTGATCGCGGGAGGACCCAAGCTCGATTCGGATCTCCAGGCCCTGGAATTGGCGCATCGCGCCCTCGACGAGGGCGCCGTAGGTGTCGATATGGGGCGCAACGTGTGGCAATCGGCGCACCCCGTGCCGATGATGCGCGCGCTTCGTGCCGTGGTGCACGAGGGGGCGACGCCCGCGCAGGCACACGAGCTGTTGCGCGACTTGCGGCGTGCGAAGGGGGGGACGCCCGCGTGACCACCGGCACGCTGCCCGGTACGAACCGCGTGGCGGTCTACTACTCGAACACGGACCTGCGGATGGAAACGCGCCCCATGCCCCGGGTAGGGGCGGGTGAGCTCCTCATCGAGGTCCGGGCGAGCGGCATCTGCGGCAGCGATGTCATGGAGTGGTATCGCCGCGCGAGTGCCCCAAGTGTGCTGGGCCACGAGATCGCCGGCAGCGTCGTAGCGGCCGGCGACGGCGTCGCGGCCTTTACCCCCGGCGATCGGATCGTCGTGACCCACCACGTGCCGTGCATGGTATGCCGCTACTGCCGCACCGGGCGCCATACCATGTGCGATATGCTCCGCCGGACGAGTCTCGACCCGGGTGGGTTTGCGCAGTATGTGCGCGTGCCCGCCGTGAATGTGGAACGCGGAGCGCTGGCGCTGCCAGCCCACGTGTCGTGGGAAGCCGGGAGCATGGTGGAGCCCCTCGCCTGCACGCTACGCGGCCAGCTCAAGGCCGGGCTGGCCAGCGGCGACACCGTGTTGATCCTCGGCGCCGGGGTGTCGGGGTGCCTGCACCTCCTGGCGGCGCAGGCGCTGGGGGCGGCGCGGATCATCGTGTCGGACATCTGTGCCCAGCGGCGCGTATTCGCAGAATCCCTCGGGGCGGACTTGGTGCTCGACGGTGACGATCAGCTGCCGGAGCGGGTGCGCGGCAGCCTCGGTCACCAGGTGGATCGCGTCATCGTGTGCACCGGGGATGCACGCGCCATAGCGCAAGCCATCGATGCCGTGGACCGTGGCGGAGTCGTACTCTTTTTTGCCCCGATGGGTGCCGATCGGGAGTTTCCGTTGCCGTTCGACAAGGTGTTCTGGAGGGACGACCGAACGCTCACCAGTTCCTATGGTGCGGGTCTCACGGACCTGTCGAGGGCGCTGGCTCTCATCGAGAGTGGACGCATTGACGTAACCAAGATCGTGACGCACCGTCTTCCATTGCGCGAAATCCAAACGGGCTTCGATCTCATGACCCAGGCCGGAAATTCACTTAAGATCGTACTGGATCCCATGGAGGAGTAAGGATGGTGAGGTGGCAAGGTCGTAAGGTGGTGTGGTGGTAGGATAGCAGGATCTTTCCCTCCCCTCGAAAACCAAGAGCGAGAAGGTACTCGTCATGCCCCGTTTCCTCATCGAGCTGCCCCACGAAGACGAACGCGAAGCCTGTATCAAGGCGCTCCGCGCGATTCAAGAATTCGGTTCACACTTCGTGACGCACGCCGACTGGGGCTGTAACGACGGCGCACATGCTTGCTGGCTGATGGTGGAAGTGGACAGCCGCGATCAGGCCATGCAAATGGTGCCCCCCGAGATGCGCGGCGCGGCCCGCATCGTGCAACTCAACCGGTTCACGCGCGAGGAGATCACGAAACTGATCGACGAGTTGTAGGAGAGTAGGAGAGTAGGAGGGTACGAACCCCGTCTCCGACCCGTCTCAGACGATCACCGGATGATCCGTTCCTTCCTCTTCCTCCTGCTCGAGTTCCCGGAGCAGGCAGTTCACGGTCGTCTGTACAAGGGCCTCGACCCGCACGCCTTGTCGTTCAGCCTCACTCTTGTAGGCCTCGTAGTGCTCGTCCGTCAATTCGGCCCATACTTGCACCTTGTGCATGGTCGCGTTCCTCAACTCACGGGGACGGCCTTGTGACCGTAGCAGAGAATCCCGCTGTGGCCCTCCTTCCGCACCAGCCGGAACTCCAGCGACACGTCCATGCCCGGCGCAACATTGCCTGGATTACAGTCCGTGACTTGCACCATGAGCCGGGCACCCTCGGGTGTTTCCACGATCGCCATGGCGTACGGGGCCTCCATTTGGAGATCGTCAGGCGCGACGTGGACGACGGCGGAGGTGATGACCGTCCCGCGTCTCGAGAGCTGCATCGGGTCCCATTCCGAGACGCCACAATGCGGGCAGATCCGTCGCAGCGGGTACACGACCTTGTGACACCCCCGGCACCGTCCGGCTTCGAGGCGAAATCGCTGCGGCGTTTCCCGCCAATATCTCGGGCTTGGCATGATCATACCCTCTCGAAGATGTGGACGACGGAGCTTGCCCCAGAGCCGCCCATGTTCTGGGTGAGCCCGATGCGTGCGTCCGGCACCTGACGCTTGCCTGCTTCCTGGCGCAATTGCGTGAAGATCTCGACGGCCTGCGCGATGCCCGTCGCGCCCACGGGGTGGCCCTTCGACTTGAGTCCACCACTCGTGTTGAGCGGTAGTTTGCCACCGAGCGAAGTGAATCCCGAACGCGTGACCTCCCCGCCTTTGCCTCGTGGCGCGAAGCACAGTGCCTCGATGATGCAGATCTCGGCAATCGAGAAGCAGTCGTGCACTTCGGCGACATCGATGTCCGTGGGCTGGATGCCGGCCATCTGGTAAGCACGGTTCGCCGAGAGGCTCACGGCGTCGAGCACCGCCGGGTCTTCGCGGTCAGCCAACGCCATCGGGCCCGTCGCGAAGCCACTCGCGAGAATCTTGACGGGCCGATCGGTGAACTCCTTGGCGCGATTCAGCGGACAGAGCAACACGGCTGCCGCGCCGTCGCTCACGGGCGAGCAGTGGAGCAGCCGCAGCGGCTCGGCCACGTAGGAGGAGCGGTACACGTCCTCCAGGGTGATTTCGCGGCGGAACTGCGCTTTCGGGTTCAACGCGCCATGCCTGTGGTTCTTGACAGACACGGCGGCGAGGTCTTCCTCGGTGGTGCCGTACCGATTCATGTGCGCTCGCGCGATCATGGCGTAAAGGGCGGGAAACGTGACGCCGTGGTATGCCTCCCGCTCTTGGTCGGCGGCCGTCGCAAGCACCGCCGTGACATCGGCACCGTCGGTCATTTTCTCGACTCCGGCCGCGAGCACCAGGTCGCTCATGCCCGACGCGACGTCGAGAAACGCGGCACGCAGCGCGACACCGCCCGACGCGCAGGCCGATTCGACCCGCGCCATCGGCAGTCCGGGCATGCCGAGCGTCTCGGCGAGGAGTGGACCCAAGTGTTCCTGACCAACGAACTGACCGCCGGCCATGTTGCCGACGTAGGCGCCGTCCAGATGCTCGACGCCGGCACTCGTGAGGGCTTCCGTCGCTGCGTCGGCGAAGAGGTCGCGTATGCTCGACTCCCACAACTCGCCAAAGTGGGACATGCCCGCGCCAATGATCGCCACCTCACGCATGTGCGCCTCCTCTCCTCGTCTCCGACCCTGCGCCCGTGGTCCTGTGGGCCGTGCTCGAACTACCTGTTCACGATGATCTTCTCTCGATACTTCGCATACTCGCCGTACGACAGATACCGGCGGGGCCCGTCGAGCATCGCCCGCACCGTCGGCGCCCAATCGCGTCGCTCGGGCAGCAGCGCGGTCGCCTGCAGCACAAAGGAGTCACTCCCCGCTCCCGACCCGAACGACGTGATCAGGATGCGATCGCCCGGTTCCGCCACATCGAGAATCGCGGCGAGTCCCGTCGGAGACGACCCGGAGTACGTATTCCCCATCGTCGGAACCACCCACCCGACGTCGAGCTGTTCCCTGGTAAAGCCGAGCTGCTTCCCGGCCGCCAGCGGGAACTTGCCGTTGGGCATGTGGAACACCGCGAACCGGAAGTCCTCGGGCTTGAGACCTGTCTTGTCGAGGATGGCCCAGCTGGCGGTCAGCACGTGACGGAAGTAGGCTGGTCCCCCCGTGAAGCGCCCGCCGTGCCGCGGATAGAATTCGCCCTCTCGTCGCCAAAAATCGGGCGTGTCGCTCGTGTAGCTGTATGTCTCGATCACGTCCACGAGGACGCGCGTCGCGCCGAAGATGTACGCAGCGCCGCCCGCCGAGGCCGAGAACTCCAACGCGTCGTTGGGCGCGCCTTGCGACGTATCGGCACCGATGGCGAGCGCGTAGTCGACGCGGCCCGATTCGACGAGCCCTAAGGCCACGAACATCGCCTCAGTACCGGCCTTGCACGCGAATTCGAAGTCGGCCACGTGCACGTCAGGCGCGATGCCGAGCGCCTCCGCGACGATGGTCCCGCTCGGCTTCACCGCGTACGGGTGGGACTCGGACCCGATGTAGACCGCGCCAATCCGGGCCGGATCAATACCGGCCCGCGCCACGGCGCCCCGGGCGGCTTCCACCGAAATCGTGATGGTGTCCTCGTCGATCCCGGGCACCGTCTTCTCCTGGAGCAGGAGGCCCTGCTTGATCGTCTCCGGGTCCTTGCCCCACTGTCCCGCAATCTCGTCCACCTTGATGCGATTGCGCGGTACGAAGGCCCCGTATCCCACGATGCCCGCCATATCTCCTCCACGGCAGCCCGTTCCAGAGTAGCGACGGTCGACAGTAAGGAACGCGCTGGGCGCCTGAAGTGGCCATGAAAGGGGTTATAAGAGTCGACGTGAGGCCGGCGACGGATATCTACCAGGCTCACGCAATCTTCATGTCTCCTTGGCCGGCACGCTCGTATCACTATGCCGGGTCTTGCTGGCGGGATGATGCGCGAGTTCACGGACGGCTCGACGGCGATCGTGCGCGGAGCCCTCGATGCGGGGTGCTCGTTTTTTGCCGGGTACCCCATCACGCCCGCGACGCCGATCCTCATGATGATGATGCGGGAGCTACCGCTGCGGGGAGGGGTCGCCATCCAGGGTGAGGACGAGATCGCGTCGATCGGGATGTGTATCGGCGCCGCGATGACCGGGGCGCGGGCCATGACCGCGACCAGTGGGCCCGGCATCAGTCTCTACTCTGAGAACATCGGGCTTGCGATCATGGGCGAGGTGCCGCTCGTCGTCGTGGACGTGCAGCGAATGGGGCCGGCGACGGGGGCCGCGACGACGACGGGGCAGGGCGACGTACAATTCGTGCGCTGGGGTACGGCGGGCGGATACCCGGTCATCGTGCTCGCGCCGTCGTCCATTCCAGAATGTTACCACCTCACCATCGACGCCTTTGCGCTCGCCCAGCGCTTCCGCTGCCCGGTCTTTCTCCTCACGGACAAGGAACTGAATCTGACGTCGAACACGGTCGAGGCCGCGGCGTTCGTCCCCCGCCACGGCATGGCGCCGGACGGGGCGCCGGCCGCGGGGGCGCATGTCCAGCGTCGCGCGCCCTACGTCTACGACCCGCCCGACGGCGTGCCGCCATTGCTGCCGTACGGCGGGTCGCAGACCGTCCGATTTACGGGGTCCACCCACAATGAGCAGGCGTTCATTACGAAGGACCCGCCGACGGTCGACCGCCTGAATCGCCATTTGGCGGCGAAGATCGATGAACATCGCGACGAGTTGGAGTTCGTGACGGCGGATCTCCAGGCCGAGGCTGAGACGCTCTTCGTGAGCTTCGGCGTTACCGCCGGTGCGATGCGCGAAGCCGTCCGCCGGGCGCGCGCAGGCGGCGAGAGGGTGTCCGCGCTCACCATCCATGGTCTCTGGCCCGTTCCCGAACGACGCATCCGGCAGGCGCTCATGACGGTACGCCGTGTCGTGGTGGCCGAGCTGAATCTCGGCCAGTACCGGCGCGAGGTCGAACGCCTCGCCAGCGCCGGCCAGGAAATCGTGGGGATCCACCGTGTCGATGGCGACCTGATCGCGCCCGAGCAGTTCCTGGAGGCGCTCGCGTGAGCACGACTACCGTGGTCCCCCTCGCCACGTACCGCGACGAAACCCCGTATCCGTTCTGCCCCGGCTGCGGACACGGTCCGGCGCTTGATCGCCTGAACGAGGCGCTGGTCATGCTCGAACTCGATCCGCGCAAGGTCGTCCTGGTCAGTGACATCGGGTGCTCCGGCCTGTCGGATCAGTTCTTCCGGACGTCCGCGTTCCACGGACTGCACGGTCGCAGCATCACCTATGCGACCGGCATCAAGCTCGCGCGTCCGGATCTCACGGTCATCGTGATCATGGGTGATGGCGGTACGGGAATCGGCGGTGCGCATCTCTTGAGTGCGGCGCGGCGGAACATCGGCATTACGATCCTCGTGCTCAACAACTTCAACTACGGCATGACGGGAGGGCAGCATTCCGCCACAACGCCCTTGGGCGCCCTCACGGGCACGACGCCCGGGGGCAACCTCGAGCGGCCGCTGGACATCTGCGCGACGACGGCGGCCAACGGCGCGGGGTTCGTGTACCGGGGTACGAGCTTTGACCGCGATTTGTCCGAGCGGCTGGCCGAAGGCATCCGCCATCAGGGCCTCAGTGTGCTGGACGTCTGGGAGCTGTGCACGGCCCATTACGTGCCGCGGAACCGACTGTCCAAGAAGGCGCTCCTGGGCCTGTTGGAGGACCTCGGCCAGCGTACGGGGGTGTTGCGGCGCACGGACGCTCCCGAGTATACGGCGGCCTACCGACGCGCCGCCGGGGGTGAGCGAACTGCACGACTGCTTGCGCCGCCCGCTGTACGGCCGCGGTTCACCGCATCGCTCGAGCGACGGTATCATCTTGTCGTCGCCGGCTCCGCCGGCGGACGGGTGGGGCACGCCACCGCCGTGGTCGCGCGAGCAGGCATCCTGTGCGGGTTGTGGGCTGCCCAGCGCAACGACGTCCCCATCACCGTCAGATCGGGGTACAGCGTCGCCGAGTTGATCTTGAGTCCCGATCCCGTCGACTATGCCGGCATCGTGCGCCCGGAGGGGCTGGTGGTGCTGTCGGATGACGGTCTCAAGAAGGCTCAGCGGTATCTCGCGGTGATGAACGAGGAGAGCCGCGTGTTCGCATTGCCGCCGTTTGCCGACGTCACCACCCGGGCGGCCGTCACGGTGATCGACCCGAGCAAGGGTCCCACGCGAGTCGCCAAGGGCGACGTCGCGCTGGCGGCACTCGAGGCAGTGGTCCGGGAAACGGGATTGGTTCCCCTCGAAGCGCTGGACGAGAGTAGGAGGGCAGGAGAGTAGGAGAGTAGGAGGGTAGGAGAACCATCTTCCTACCCTGCGACCCCTGACCATCTTACAATCCTACAACACTGCGACCTTACGATTCTGCAACCTTGCGGTCCTTGAGGAGATTGTTATGCGCTCGCCGTTTCACTCGCTGATGCTCGCCTTGGCTCTCCTGGTGACGATCGTGGCCGGAGCGAGGGCGCAGGGCAGTCAGGCGCTGCTCGATGAGGTCATGGTGTTGACCCCCCGCTCGTTGCGCGATTTGATGACGGTCGCCGAGTCCGGCGATACGACCGCGCAGGTCAAGGTGGGACTGGCATACTATTACGGGTACGGTGTCCAGTCGATACCCGAGGAGGCTGCGCGCTGGTTCCGGCGTGCAGCCGAACGTGACTGTGCGGCAGGGCAACACATGTTGGGCGTGCAGTATCGAGACGGCAACGGAGTCGATCAGGATGCGGGTGAGGCGCACCGGCTCTTGAGCGCCGCGGCGGAGCGTGGGTATCCCGACGCGCAGTACGACTTCGGGTTGATGCTGTTCGAAGGGACCGGGGTCCCGCAGAACTATCCCGAGGCCTTCGGCTGGTTCACGAAAGCTGCGGCGCAGGGTTCCCCCGGCGGGCGCACGTTCGTGGGGATCATGCTTGTGAACGGGCTTGGCGTGAAGCAGGACCTCGCCGCGGGGCGGGACGCGTTGTTGGATGCTGCCAAACGCGGCAGCGTGATGGCGCAGGCTAACTTGGGGGCGCTGTATGCGAACGGGGTGGGCGTCGAGCAGAGCAACCGGGAGGCACTCGTCTGGTTCTACATGGCGGAGGCGGGCGGTTTCGGCGGGGTGAGCCAGTACATTGACGGCATGACGCAGGGGATGGCCGAGAGCGAGGTGGCCGACATTCGCCGCGAGGCCGAGCAGCGCACCCAGCGGTTCTTGTCCGAGGCCAACGGGGATGCGTCCGCCGGGGCTGGCCCGTCCCTGGTTCTCGACGCGGCGGCGGCGGCGGCACTCGAGGCTATCGGCGCGTCGTTGGTGCCTACGCTCACGGAGTTCGGCACGTTCACCATCGACGTCTTTCCGCAGGCGGGGCGCACCGGACGGGGGCGGGGCGCCGGCGGGCGCTCGTCGGCGGCCAGGAACACGCTCACCGACGTGAAACTCACCGGGTGCCGGCTGCACTTCGTCGAGGCGATTCTGCTGGATCCCGCGGGTCAGCCGGACCGATGGGAGTGGGTCATCGACCTCGCCGGCGTCGACGCCTCCCAGCTCCGCGTGCAGCAGTGGGAACTCCCCGAGGGATGGCGTGCGGCGTCGGGCCAAGGGTTCGAGGTGTACCTGCGGGCGGCGCGAGACCGCTCGGGTCGTCCCGTGAGAGGTGTGGCGGCCGACGGGCGGACGGAGGAACTGAAGGCCGGCCTGCACTTCCGCGACCGCGAACACGCGGACATCGTGTTGGAGAAAGTGCGGGAGATCGTCGAGATTTGTGGAGGCGGGTAGGAGGGTCGGAGGGTCGGAGGGTAGGAGGGTATGGTCACTTGCGAATGGACTTTTCCTCGTGAACGCGTCCAAGCCGACGATTGGAATTCTGACCGGCGGAGGCGACGTCCCCGGCCTCAACCCGGCGATCTGGGCCATTACGATGCGAGCGGAGCGCGAGGGGTATCGCATCCTCGGTATCCGTCGAGGCTGGGCCGGGCTCGTCGACTTCGTACCCGATCCGTCGATCGATAACTCGGAGCACATCGTTCCGCTTACCGAGGTCGGCGTATTCCGCAGTGCGCGAACCGGGGGCACGTTTCTCCACACCTCCCGCACGCGTCCCAGCCACCTGCCGCGAGATCTCGTGCCTGAGCGCGCGGCCGACACCTACACGGCCGACATCAACGACGTCACTCCGCTCGTGCTCGAGAACCTCGAGTATCTGGGCATCGACTATCTCGTCCCCATCGGCGGTGACGACACCCTGAGCTACGCGCAGCGCCTCCACGAACTGGGGGTGAAGATCGTCGCGATCCCGAAGACGATGGACAACGACGTTCCCGGCACCGACTACTGCATCGGATTCGGTACCTGTATCACTCGCACCATCGAGCTGGCGAACCGACTCCGCACGTCGGCCGGATCGCACGAGCGCTTTCTTGTGGTGGAGGTGTTCGGGCGCTATGCCGGTTTCACCGCGCTGCTGCCGACGATGGCGGGCGCCGCCGATCGCTGTGTCATTCCGGAATACCCGTTCGACATGGAGCATCTGACCGAGCTGCTCTCCTACGACCGGAACCGGAAATCGAGTCGCTACTCGGTCGTGCTCGTCTCGGAAGGCGCGCGATTCACGCAAGCGAGCGAGATGATGTTCGAGAGTGACGAGACGGACCAATATGGCCATCGCAAGCTGGGAGGCGTCGGCGACGTGATTGCCATGGGGTTGAAGGACCTCTCCCCCAAGTACAACAGTGGTCGCACCGTCGAGGTGCTCACGCAGCGACTCGGCTATCTCGTTCGCTCCGGAGACCCGGACTCCATGGACTCCATCGTACCGACGGCCTTCGGTAACATCGCCATGGATCTCATTCTCGCGGGGCGAACCGGCCGTCTCACGAGCCTGAAGCGTGGACGCTATACCGACGTTCCGATCGAGGAGGTGACGGCTATCAAGAAGACCGTCAATGTGGAGAAGTACTACTCGACGGACCGCCTGCGCCCGAAATTCCATACGTTCGGTGGTCAGACGGTCTTCTTGATCACCGAAGACTGACCGCCCCCTCGCCACGGGAGTCGCTGGGCGGTGACGGTGTCACAAGATCCGGAAGTCGGTCGTGCCGAACCTTGCGGCGGTGGTCGTCAACCATCGTTGGAGCGGCTGGCGTCGGATCGGTTGGAGACTGCGCAGGTGTGGGCCGACGCGCTGGCGAACCCCGCAGGAGCACGGAGTACCGGTCCGTCTCTTGTCCGTCCTGGATGGCACGCTACAATGCGCCCGGCGCGATTCGAACGCGCGACCTTTGGCTCCGGAGGCCAACGCTCTATCCAGCTGAGCTACGAGCGCGAAATGGGAACTTCAGAGCCCGCGGTACGGCGGGCCCGCCAGTCGGGGCGCCGGGATTTGAACCCGGGACCTCTTGCTCCCGAAGCAAGCGCGCTACCGAGCTGCGCCACGCCCCGATGGAGGCGGACCGGCGGGCAGGCGGACAGTTTGCTGCCCGCCGTTCCGCCTTCCCGCCAGTGCGCCCAGGAGGATTTGAACCCCCAGCCTTCTGATCCGTAGTCAGACGCTCTATCCAATTGAGCTATGGGCGCGCAGTGGGCGGTACAAGACTCGAACTTGTGGCCTCCACGATGTCAACGTGGCGCTCTAACCAACTGAGCTAACCGCCCAAGACGACCGTAGGACGGTAAAAGCGGCACGACGGTACCGTACCGTCCTACCGTCCCACCGTCCTACGTCAGTAGCGGGGGCGGGATTTGAACCCGCGACCTCCGGGTTATGAGCCCGGCGAGCTACCAGACTGCTCCACCCCGCGTCGCAGATGTCCGTGAGCGGCTTGACGCCGCGTTCGATCTTCCGGGTCAGGGCTTCAGCCCTGCTTTCGAGAGCGGGAAACGGGACTCGAACCCGCGACCCCAACCTTGGCAAGGTTGTGCTCTACCAGCTGAGCTATTCCCGCAGCGTCGAGGAAACTACCTGGATTGCCCGCCGCATTCCATCCCCATGGATCCACTGCTGGATTCCCCGAGCCGGCTCGAAGCGACTTGCCCCTCACTTACCGTCTTGGAACATGGAGGCGAGGGGAATCGAACCCCTGACCTCGTGAATGCCATTCACGCGCTCTCCCAACTGAGCTACGCCCCCATTATATTAAATGGTTCTCCGAACCTTGCTCCTCTCGGGAGAAGCATGGCAAGCTAGCCGGCACGGGCAGCAGGTGTCAAGCGTTTCGGCCGCACGGGGTGGACCATCGGGCGCGTTTCGGGGTATGCCGAGCGAGGTGGTAGCGGAGACGCGTACCAGACTGCATGTTCGGCCGGCGTTGACACGCTTGCCCGCGACTATAAGGCGATTGCATACACATGGCGGAACGTAAGTCACGAACAGCGAAGGCTCCCAAAGCGCCGGCTCCAGCCAAGGCTGCGAAGAAGAAGCGGCGCCGGCGCTCGGCGGCACCGATCGCGGTCAACGAGGACGATCGCGACTTGCTCGACCAGTACCTCTTCGAGGTGAGCAAGACGCCGTTGCTCACTCCCAAGGAGGAAATCGAGCTTGCCAAGAAGGTCCGCGCCGGTGATCACGAGGCGATGCAGGAACTCGCCAAGCGCAACCTCCGGTTCGTGATCTCGGTGGCCAAGAAATACCAGAATCGCGGGCTCCCGCTCACCGATCTGATCGGTGAGGGCAACGTCGGGCTGCTCACGGCGGCCCGAAAGTTCGATCCCGATCAGGGCGTGAAGTTCATCTCCTATGCCGTCTGGTGGATCCGCCAGGCGATCCTGGCCTCGCTCGCCCGGCAGGGCCGCACCGTCCGTGTGCCGCTCAACCGGACGGCCGACCTGTCCAAGATCGTGAAGACTGCCGAGGCGCTCCGTCAGGAGCTTCGACGCGAGCCCACGCCGGAGGAGATTTCCAAGGCGACGGGACTCTCGCTCGAGGTCGTGCAGTCGCTCGCGGCGCTCAATACCGGCGAGGTGCGGTTGGATGCACCGCTGGATCCCGAAGGCGATCGCGCGCTGATCGAACGCTTCATTGCCGAAGACCTTCCGGACACCGAAGAAGCAACGATGGAGCGGTTCTTGAGCGACGAAGTCGAGCAGGCCCTCCAGACGCTCCCGGCGCGCGACGCCCGGGTGCTGCGGCTCTACTTTGGGCTGGACGGTGGCCGCGAGCACACGCTCGAAGAGATCGGGGGCATGCTTGGCGTGACTCGTGAGCGCGTTCGCCAATTGCGCGACCGCGCCCTGAAGCGACTCCGCGAAGGCGACGTGGGCAAGGCCCTCTCGAGCTTCGCGGCGTAGCCAAGCCCTCCGCACCTTCGACGGCCTCGTCGCTCGGTGAGTGGCGGGGCCGTGTCGCGTGCGGCACGCCGCATGCACCCCCCGGTTCCACACTAGCCACCTTCCGGGTCGACGCCTAACTTCGCCACGTGCAAGCACTCCCGGCCTTTTTCCGACCGACTGAGAGCAGATCCGCACAGCGCGTCCAGCAGTGGATGCTGGCGGTGGGCCGTGGCGCGGCGTTCCTGTACGATGTGGCGCGCAGCGCCCGCGACGGCGCGACGTGGCTCCCGCTCACGCTCATTCAGATGCGTCGCCTCGGCGTGCAGTCGCTGCCGATTGGGCTCTTCATTGCGGTCTTCACGGGCATCGTGCTGGCGTTGCTCTCGTCATACAGCTTCTCCGGCGCCGTCCCGCTCTACTTCGTCGGAACGCTCGTCGGCAAGACCATCATGATGGAGCTCGCGCCGGTCTTGACCGGGTTGGCGCTGGCAGGACGGGTCGGGGCGAATATCGCGGCCGAGGTGGGCACGATGCGGGTCACGGAGCAGGTGGACGCTCTGGAGACGCTGGCGTACGATCCCCTGGCCTACCTCGTCGTGCCTCGGGTGCTCGCCGCAACCCTCATGTTCCCTGTCGTGGTAGCACTGGCCATGGCGACCGGCGTTGTCTCGGGGTGGATCACCGCCGGGAGCTTGCTCCACCTGTCCACCAATGAATTCGTCAAAGGGCTACGGCTGTTCTACGAGTTCAAGGACATATGGTTCGGGTTGGTCAAGAGCATGTCGTTCGGGTTTGCGATTGCCCTCATCGGGTGCTTCAAGGGCCTCCGCACGATGGGTGGCGCCGAAGGAGTCGGCCGGTCCACGACCGAGGCCGTGGTGCTCGGGGCGTCGCTGATTCTCGTGCTCGATGCTTTCTGGGCGGTGGTGCTGCTGTGACGAGGCCATCCAGCGGTCGGGGCATGGGGAGGTGAGGTCGTGATCGCCTTCCGCGACCTGCACAAGGCGTTCGGTCCGAAGCGGGTCCTCGCCGGCTTTTCGCTCGAGGTCCCGGAGGGGGAGACGACGGTGATCATCGGCTACTCCGGAAGCGGCAAGAGTGTGGCGCTCAAGCACGTGGTCGGGCTGATCACTCCGGATCGGGGTGAGGTGGAGGTGGACGGACAGGTGGTGGATCGCTTGGATCGTGACGCGCTGATGACGATGCGAGGGCAGGTGGGTTTCGTGTTTCAGTTTGCCGCCCTGTTCGACTCGATGACGGTTCGCCAGAACATCACGCTGGGGCTGAAGCGGCGCGGACTCGGTGAGCGGGACCAGGACGAGCG
The DNA here is from genome assembly GCA_036397755.1 of Gemmatimonadales bacterium. Classification (GTDB taxonomy): domain Bacteria; phylum Gemmatimonadota; class Gemmatimonadetes; order Gemmatimonadales; family GWC2-71-9; genus CAMYLY01. Next base: position 45,256 of record DASWII010000061.1, read on the forward strand.
CGTACGGGAGTCGCTGGCGCTCGTGGATATGCAGGGCAGTGAGGATCGGTATCCGGCGGAACTCTCGGGCGGCATGCGGAAGCGCGTCGGGATCGCCCGGGCGATTGCCTTGCGCCCGCGGTACATTCTTTACGACGAGCCCACCACGGGGTTGGACCCGGTGACGTCCTCGGTCATCAACGAGCTCATGATCCGGACCCGCGAGCGATTGGGGGTGACGGGAATCGTGGTGACACACGACATGCGCAGCGCGTACACCGTCGGCGACCGCATTGCGATGCTGTACAGGGGGGCCGTGCGGCAGGTGGGCACGGTGGAGCAGATCCAGCGCACCCACGACCCGATCGTACGCCAGTTCATCGAGGGTCGGCCCGAGGCGGCGGAGGATGCGGAGAGCACCCTGGCGGAGGCCGGCGCGTGAGACGCCGGGACGAGGTGCTGGTGGGCGTCACCATCGTCGCGTCGCTGCTGGCCGTGCTGTTCGGTGCGTTGTGGCTCAGCGAGACGACCATCGGCGTCGATGTTCAGACCCACTTCGTTCGGTTCCGCACGGTGGGCGGCCTTGGTGTCGGCAACCCCGTCATGCTGCGCGGGGTGCGCGTTGGGCGTATCGAAGCGATTCGTTTGGGACCCCAGAACTTCGTGGAGGCCGAACTCCAGGTTTACGAGGCAGTCACGATCCCGGAGCGCCCGGCCGTCATCGGGGCATCGGCGTCGCTGTTCGGCGAGTGGCAGGCGGAGTTGATCAGCCTGGACGAGGCGCCGGCGGATCCGGACGTCCGGCGCGATCTTCAACTGGCGATGGATGCCGGGGCGGATTTGTGGCCGGGAGCCACGCTGCCCGACATCGGGCAGCTCACGGCCCAGGCAAGCCGGATCGCCGGCGATATCCAGACGATTTCCTCCCGGGTACAGACCGTGTTCGACTCCCAGGCGGTTGGAGAACTGCAGCAGGCCATCCGGGACTTCACCGCGATTGCTCGGAGCATCAACGCGTTCACGGAGTCGCAGACCCAGATCATGGGCGAGGTGGGCGCGAATCTGCGTGGCGGCTCGGACGTGTTGTTGGATGCAGCGCAGCGGCTCCAGATGTCGCTGGCGCGCATGGATTCCGCGACGAGCGAGGGCGAGCTGGCAACGATCTTCGACAATACGGCTGCCGCCTCCATCGATGTACGCGCGGCGCTCGCCGACATTCGATCGGTGGTGGGCGTGGCGCGCGCCAACGAAGCCACCTTCGTGCGGCTGTTCGAGGGTGCGGACTCGGTGATGGCGCGACTCCAGGCGGGCCGTGGGACCGCAGGTATGCTCCTCAGTGATTCAGCGCTCTACGTGGAAACGCGTGAGACGATTACCGCGCTCCGCGCCCTCATTGCCGACATCCAGGCGAACCCACGGAAATACTTCAAGTTCTCCGTGTTCTGATGGCGCCCGATCGGAAAGGGCGTCGGCCGGCACGTACGGAGCGCGCCCGTGTCGAGACGAGCGCGGGTGGCGTGATCGTGCGTTGTACGGAGGAGGGCCCTAGCTTCCTCCTCATCCGGGATCCGTACAAGCAGTGGAGCTTCCCCAAGGGCCATATCGCCGAGGGCGAGTCGCCGCTCGAGGCCGCGCGGCGCGAGGTGGAGGAGGAGACCGGACTCGATGATCTCACCGCCCACCAGACCCTCACGGTGATCGACTGGCACTTCCGATTCCGCGGGCGGCTGATTCACAAGTACTGTCACTACTTCCTCTTTGAATCCCCGACCGGTGATCCGGAGCCTCAGCTCGAGGAGGGAATCTCCGAGTGCATGTTTGCGTCGCTCGACGAGGCGTTCGAGGCCTTGCGGTACGACAACGCGCGTGCGGTGCTGCGCGAGGCGGCGGCGTTCTTGCCGGAGGTGTGTGGCGAGGCCTGAACGATGCCGGTGATTCCGATGTTGCACCCGCGCGCCGCCGCCCGCCAGGCCCTGCGGCGCGGCCTCCCGCGGCGTGGGTTCCGGTTGGTCGTCTGCAGTGCCCCCGACCGGGTCGAGGCCGCCCTGCAGCGCGAGTTGGTCGAGGCGGTCGTCCTGGATGTCGCGACCGCCCCCGTCGAGTGGGTGTTCACCCTCGTGCGCAGGTTCCCTCGGATTCCAGTGTTTGCCATGAGCAGGTTCCGCGCCGGCGACGGGGAGTTGCTCCTGGCGTGTAGGCGCGCGGGGTGCGCGGATACGCTGGTGGAGGGCATGGACGACGCGGCCGCGGGGGAACTCGTGGCGCGGCGCGCGGCGTCCGCGAGGCGCCGGCACGCGCTGGGGTCGGCCGCGATGCTCTTGCGTCTCAGCGAGCCGATTCAGTTGGATGCATGGGACGAGGTGCTCCGAAGGGCGGGGAGACCCACCACCACAAGCGACGTCGCGGCCTCCCTCGGGATGACGCGCGAGCATCTGTCCCGCGAGTTCGCCGCGGGCGGCGCCCCGAACCTCAAACGCGTGATTGACCTGGCGCGCACGGTCTGGGCGGCGGACCTGCTGGCCAATCCGGGATACTCGGTCAAGGTCGTGGCCCGGCTCCTCGGGTTCACCTCGCCAAGCCACCTGGCTGCCAGCGCCCGCCGGGTGGCCGGCGTCGTGCCGCAGGACCTTGCCACCCTGGATGTGGGCGTCGTGCTCGATCGGTTTCGCCGCGGCCGGATGCGGAGCCGGCTGTGAGTTGCGACTGCCCACACCGTGCCTCCCGCGGCAGTTGGCGCGATGGTGCCCCGGTGATAGCTTTCGCAGGCTTCATCACGACTCTCACCACTCCGTACCACCACGGCAACTATGGCGACTGAATCGACGCTGCGTCCGGGCGAGCTCAAGGACGTTTTGCTCAGGGAGATCGAGGCCGCGGACCTCGGCACGCTGGACACGCAGGAGATCGGCACGATCCTCGAAGTCAAGGACGGCACGGCCCGCGTGTACGGGCTGACCTCGGCGATGTCCGGCGAGATGCTCGAGTTTCGCGCGTCGGGCACGGGCGACACGGTCACCGGGCTGGCGTTGAACCTCGAAGAAGACAACTTGGGCGCCGTGATTCTCGGCGATTACCTCCAGCTCAAGGAGGGCGACGAGGTGCGCCGCACGGGCCGAGTGCTCGAAGTGCCGGTGGGGGAGGCGATGGTGGGCCGTGTCATCGATCCGCTGGGACGCCCCGTGGACGGCCGCGGACCGATCAAGACCGATCTCCATCGGAAGCTCGAGTCGCCGGCGCCGGGGATCGTCGCGCGCGAGCCCGTGAAGGAGCCGTTGCAGACGGGCATCAAAGCCATCGACTCCATGATCCCGATCGGGCGCGGTCAGCGCGAACTCATCATCGGGGACCGGGGGACCGGCAAGACGGCCATCGCGCTGGACACGATCATCAACCAGAAGGGTCAGGGGGTGATCTGCGTTTACGTGGCCATCGGGCAGAAGAAGTCCACGGTGGCGAGCGTGGTCGAGCGCCTGAAAGAGCACGGCGCCATGGAATACAGCATCGTGGTGGTCGCGGGCGCGGCGGATCCGGCGCCGATGCAGTTCATCGCGCCGTATGCGGGTGCCGCCGTGGCCGAGTATTTCATGTACGATAAGAAGGGCGCCACGCTGTGCGTGTATGATGACCTGTCCAAGCACGCGCAGGCCTACCGCCAGCTGTCGCTGGTGCTGCGCCGTCCCCCCGGTCGTGAGGCGTATCCCGGGGACGTGTTCTATCTCCACTCGCGGCTCCTGGAGCGCGCGGCCAAGCTGAGCGTGTCCCAGGGCGGTGGCTCGCTCACCGCGCTGCCGGTGATCGAGACCCAGGCCGGCGACGTGTCCGCCTACATCCCCACCAACGTCATTTCGATCACCGACGGGCAGATCTATCTCGAGAGCGATCTGTTCTATTCCAACGTGCGCCCGGCCATCAATCCCGGCATCTCGGTGTCGCGCGTGGGTGGCAACGCGCAGATCAAAGCGATGAAGCAGGTGGCGGGACGTTTGCGATTGGAGTACGCCCAATACCGCGAACTCGAGGCGTTTGCCCAGTTCGGTTCCGATCTCGATCAGGCGACACAGCGGCAGCTCGCGCGCGGCCAGCGGATCGTCGAGGTGTTGAAGCAGCCACAGTATGTGCCGATGGCGGTGGAACAGCAGATCTGCATCATCTTCGCCGTCACCAACGGCTACCTGGACGACGTGGATCCCGGCAAGGTTCGGCTGTGGGAAAGGGACTTTAGCGCGTTCCTCGACGCCAAGCATGAGAAACTGATGACCGCGCTGCGCACCAAGAAGGTGCTGGACGAAGGGGCGGAGCAGTCCCTGCGGAAGGCGATCGAAGAGTTCAAGGCGCTCGTGTAATATCGCATGGCCAAGACCCGAGAACTCCGCCGGCGCATTCGCTCCGTCGAGAACACGCGCCAGATCACGAAGACCATGGAGATGGTGGCCACGTCGCGCCTCAAGCGGGCGCAGGACCGCGTCGTCACGGCCCGGCCCTACGCGCAAGCGCTGGCCGACGTCATCGCGCGCCTGTACGACCCCGCGTATGAAGAGCGCTTCCCGCTCCTGCGGCAGGTGGCTGGGCACCCGAAGCGCGCGGCGCTGGTGTTGATCACGTCCAATCGTGGCCTCTGCGGCGCCTTCAACTCGAACTTGATCAAGCTGGCCTCGCGGCGGCTCGAGGAACTCGAGGGAGACGGTGTCGATGTCGAGATGCACGGGATCGGCCGAAAGGGCATCGGCTTTTTCCGGTACCTCGGCCGCGCCTTCGCGTCGGCGCGGGATGATATCGGCGATCGGCCCACGAGTGCACACGCGCGCGAGGTCATCGAGCCGCTGATGCACCGGTTTGCGGATGGGGAGCTGGATTGGGTGGAGGTCGTCTTCGCCAGGTTCAATAACCCGATGTCGACGCCTCCGGCCTCGCTCACGGTGTTGCCGATCGCGATCCCCGGGGTCACGACGGGCGGGCGGGCGGACGCCGCGGGCGGAACACGGCAGGCGGCGGCGAACTTCATTCTGCGGCCGTCGGCCGACGCGATCCTCGCGGCCATCTTGCCCCTGTACGTGCACAATCAGACGTATCGCGCGCTCGTCGAGACGGCGGCCTCGGAGCACGGCGCCCGGCGCACCGCCATGAAGAGCGCCACCGATAGCGCGGGTGACATGATCGATGCGCTGCGTCGCACCTACAACCGCGCCCGGCAGGCGCAGATCACGCAAGAGATCGCCGAGATCGTCGGCGGCGCGGAGGCGCTGTCGGGGTGATGAAGGGCAGCGTGCAGCGGGCAGCGGGCAGCGGGCAGCGGGCAGCGTCCAGCGGGCAGGTGGCGTTGCAGCCGGCAGCGTGCCGTGTGCAGACTTTCTCTGGTCCGTGGTCAGTTACTAACGTCTAACGTCTAAGGCCTAATGTCTCAGAACATTGGAAGAATCGTCCAGATCATCGGTCCCGTGGTCGATGTGGAGTTCGAGCCCGAGACGTTGCCCGCGCTATATACCGCGCTCGAGATCAAGCACGAGGGCAACGGGAGTCCGGCGGTGCGGGTGATTGTGGAAGTGCAGCAGCACGTCGGCCGCAACCAGGTGCGCGCGGTTGCGATGAGCTCGACCGACGGCCTTGTGCGCGGGATGGCGGCGGTCGACACGGGTGGCCCGATCACGGTGCCCGTGGGTGAGCCGGCCCTGGGTCGCATCCTGAACGTCCTGGGCGAACCCGTCGACGACGGTCCCCCGATTCCGGCGGACGCGGAGCGATGGCCGATTCATCGTGACCCCCCGCTCTTCACGAGCCTCGAGCCCAAGACCGAGGTGTTCGAGACCGGAATCAAGGTCATCGATCTCATCGCGCCGTTCGTCAAGGGCGGCAAGATCGGCTTGTTCGGCGGTGCCGGGGTGGGCAAGACCGTCATCATCATGGAACTCATTAACAACGTGCAGAAGGGCCACGGTGGGCGTTCCGTGTTCTGCGGCGTGGGTGAGCGAACGCGTGAGGGGAACGACCTCTACCTCGAGATGGAGGAGAGCGGCGTCCTCGACTCGGTCGCGTTGATCTACGGGCAGATGAACGAACCGCCGGGTGCGCGGTTGCGTGTCGGCCTGTCCGGCCTCACAGTTGCGGAGTACTTCCGTGACACCGAAGGCCAAGACGTGCTGGTGTTCATCGACAACATTTTCCGTTTCACCCAGGCGGGGTCTGAGGTCTCGGCGCTCCTCGGCCGCATGCCCAGCGCGGTCGGATACCAGCCCACGTTGGGAACCGAGATGGGTGACCTGCAAGAGCGCATCACGTCGACTCGCAGCGGGTCCATTACGTCGGTGCAGGCGATCTACGTGCCGGCGGACGACCTGACCGATCCGGCGCCCGCGACCGCCTTCAGTCACCTGGACGCGACCGTCGTGTTGTCGCGCGCGCTTACCGAGATCGGCATTTATCCGGCGGTCGACCCGCTGGATTCGTCCAGCCGGATCCTCGATGCCCAGTACCTGGGGGAAGCGCACTACAATGCGGCGCTCGAAACGCAGCGCATTCTCCAGCGCTACAAGGACCTCCAGGACATCATCGCGATCCTCGGCATGGACGAGCTGTCTGAGGACGACAAGCTGATCGTGTCGCGCGCGCGGCGCGTGCAACGGTTCCTGTCGCAGCCGTTCCACGTAGCGGAGGCCTTCACCGGGACGCCCGGGAGTTATGTCAAGCTCGAGGACACAATCGAGAGCTTCACGCGACTAGTGAAGGGAGAGTTCGATCATCTCCCGGAGCAAGCCTTCTACATGGTCGGCGGCATCGAAGAGGCCATCGAGAAGGGTCGCAAGCTGGAGGCGGGCAGCTGACATGTACGTGAGGATCATTTCGCCCGAACGGATGGTATATGATGGCGCCGCGTCCGGGGTGGTCGCACCGGCGTATGATGGGCAGGTCGGTATTCTTCCGCGCCACGCGCCGTTCATGACACTTCTGGGGCAGGGTGTACTGACGCTCAACACCCCGGAGGGGGACCGGCGATTCACTGTCCGGGGAGGCGTCCTCCAGGTGGCCGGCGACGTGGTAAGTGTCGTCACGGAGTCGGCGTCATCGGACACCAATCGGTAGCTCGACCATTTCCGCAGCGAGGAGTTGACAGATGCGCAGGACTCTCTATTCGACCACGGCCGCACTCGTGCTGTTTGCCGCACCCGCGTTCGGGCAGGCCACGGGGGTGCCGTCGTTCAACGCACCGTACCGTGCGTTCGACCAGTACGAATTCGGCGGGACGTTCACCCTGCCCAACGGGCCCCCGGAGTGGTCAGCCGAGGGGCAGTTCCGGTTCGGGTACAAACGGTTTGACATTGGGGCGCGCGGGGGAGTTTTACGGACGGAAATCGGCGGGGTGAGTTCCACGGATCTCATCCTTGGTGTCGAGGCACGGACCCGCGTGCTCGAGCACACGGAGAGCATCCCGGTGGATCTGGCCGCGGTCGTGGGCTTCGGGACTTTCGAGTTCGACTCCTGGCTCGTGCCGGTCGGGCTGTCGATCGGGCGCCGCGTCGATCTTGATGGCTTCAGCTTCGTGGCATACACACAGCCCACGCTCTTCATGTCGTTCAACGGCGGAAGTGACGTGAACTTCGGGTTGGGGTTTGGGGCCGACTTTCGGGTGCAGGAGGCGCTGGATCTACGGGTCTCGTTCGGCATCCTGGATGGCCCGGAGGGATTGGGAGTGAGCCTGGTCTGGATTCGCTAGGCTCGCGGGGGTACCTTTGAGCCTTGTGTGAATAGGCCTTCACAGAGGCCTGGGGTATTGACGGAACCCCTGTTGGGATATAGAAATAGGGCCTGTTCGTTGACCCTCAGAATGCCAGGCGTCCGGTGGTGGGCGTCGGCGTGACCGCTAACCTGTTGCAGGAGATTGCTATGAAGGGACTTTTTGGTCGCCTTGCCGCCGTCGTCCTGGCCTTGGGGATTGTGGCTGCCCCGTTGGCCGCGCAGACCTTCAACCCGAACTACGTTGGTGGCGACGGCATGGGCGTCACCGTCAGCGGTGATTTCGGGTATGGCGTCAGCGACGCATCCGGCAAGGACAAGTACGTCGGCGGTCGCGCCACGATCGGCGTTTCGATGGTTGTGATCAATGCCGGCGCCGGCTATGCGCTGGACACGAAAATCGCCAGCTTCGGCGGTAACGTCGCGGCGAACTTCCTGAGCCTGCCGGGCTCCCCGTTGAAGGTCGGCGTGTACGCCGGTGCCAACTACTGGAGCAAGAGCGGGATCAACTCGTTGGTCGTCCCGGCTGGCGCGCTGGTTACGATCAGCCCGCCGTCGCCGAGCATCGGATTCGATGTGTGGCTCGCGCCTGGTATTCGGTACATGCGTGCCAGTGCGGGCGGCGTGTCGGCCAGCACCACCAAGTTCGGTGGCTCGGCCGGTGTCAACGTCAACATGCCGGCCGGCTTTGGGTTCCACGCGGCGCTCGATTACACGAACATCTCCGGTGGTTCGCCCATGCTGATCGGTGGTGGTATTCACTACAAGTTCGGCATGCCTGGTATGTAAGCGACCGGTTCCCCTCACGGGAGATCATCGCTAGCTTCACGGGGCGCTTCCGGGAAACCGGGGGCGCCCCGTAGCACATTGAGACCGCTGGAACAACACTCACCAGAATAGGTAGATCAGACATCTTGGACGCGACCTACCGCGCCCGCCGCTCGTTGCAGGTGCTTCCGCTTGCGGGGCTCCTCGCCGTGGCCGGCTGCGCGCAAACGTTCGATGCCACGAGCCTCGGTGTGGAAGCCACGATGGCCTCATCGGCGACCCAGCCGGCTGTGGGGGAGCCGTTCTCCATCAGCAAGAAGTCGGTGCATCTCCTTATTGGCCTGATTCCGGCTGCTCGGCCCCGGCTCGACGAGGTACTCAGCGCGCAGGTCACGAGCGACGCGCGCGTGGCCGATCTTCGCATCAAAGTCCGCAGCCGCTGGTCTGACGTGCTGATCTCGCTTCTCACGGGTTTCCTGGTCGTGCCCCGGACCGTGACCTTCGAGGGGGTAGTTGTGCGGCCGTGAACTCAGGCCGGATTTGAGGTGGGAGACCGCGGGAGCCGCCACGTTCGCGACGGCTCCCCGATTGCTTCCGGCAGCGTCTCTAGGCTAACCGCCGATCAGGGCGCCGAGGCGGACGCCGATGAGAATCTCGTTGGCTTCGACGTCGCCGAACCACCGGCGATAACCTGCTTCGAACCGCACGGCTAGCGAGCCCCCGACCACGAGCCTATAACCCACCTTTGCTCCTGCTGCGCCGGATGTCGCGTTCCCGAACGACCCTACGTCGATGAACTGAAAGGCTCCGGACGCCGCGATATAGGGCGAATTGGTGGCCGAACCTGCCAACAAGTACCCTACGTTGCCGACGAGGCCAATGGTCGTCAGCGTCTCACCTCCTCCGCTCGTGAGACTGAAGGCCAACTCAGGAGTGATCATGAGTCGGTTCCCAAAGCTCGCGTGCAGGGTGGCGGTGTTCCCGACGCCGAACTGTGAAGCGATGCCTCCACCTGGAATCCCGACGTTCGTCAGGCTGCCACCGTTCGTGAGAATGGCAACCCCGAGCCCAGTGCCCACCTCGATCTTCTGTTGTGCCTGGCTTGTTCCGGCGAGCGCGGCAACGAGCGCGATGACTCCCGAAAGCCGTACCACCATTGGACGGGACATTGGCATCCTCCGGGGCAAAGTGTAGGCGTACAAAAGGGTGCTGAGAACTCTGCTGGGTCAAGACTCCGGCCCTACTCCCCACACCTCGCCGCGGAAGGAAATGTCCCCTGGAAACTCTGGCCACCTATGCCGATGTACTGACGGCCATCGGATCGTCAAGGCCCAGGCGCGGTGTGAATTAGGAGTCGAGCAGCTCTATGAGCCGTGCGGCCGTACGGCGCGCGGCGCCGGGCTGGAGAGTGGCTGCGACGGGCATGGCCCGCCCCACAGTGCAGCTGGCTGCATTGAACGCCGCCTGCAGCGCGACCACCGATCCCCGTTGGGGCAGTACCGTGCAGGCGCCCGCCGCCGCCAAAGCCCGCACGTCGTCATCGTGCATTGCCCGTGGTCCCACCACCGCCGGCACGCCGCAGGCGACGGGCTCCGCCACCGAATGCACGCCTCCGCGGTCGAACCCGCCACCGACGTAGGCTGCGGCGCCGAGTCGATACAGCGCCTGCAGCATCCCGCTGGTCGGAATGAGCAGCACCGCGGTGTCGTCTGCGGGGCTGGGCCCTGTACCCGTCCAGATGGCTACGGAAAGGCCCGCAGCGTTGCATCGCTTCACCACGCGCCTCGTGGTGGCCGCGGAAGGCTCGTGGGGCACTATCCAGAGACGCGCGTCCGCACGTCGGGATCGCCAGTCCGCGAAGGCGCGAAGCAGGACGCCTTCGTCCGAACGGTGCATGCTTCCCGCCAGGACCACCGTTTTGCCTGTGGCCCACGCGCGGAGCACCGTTGGTGGCTCCGCGTTGTCGGCGGCAGCGAGCACTCCGTCATGACGCGGGTCACCGGTCACCGCGACACGATCCTCCGGCACCCCCAGGTGTCGCAGCGATGCCGCGTCCCGGTCGGTGCACGCGCCCCACCAGGAAACCGACCTCCAGATCGGACCGTAGAGTGGAGTGAGCCAGCGCCGACGGTGTGTCTGCTCCGGGGTCATGCGGACCCCGATGACGGCGGTGGGAACGCCGGAGCGAGCGGCCTCCCGCATCAGCTCGGGCCAGAGATCCATGCGGGCCACCGCGAGGGCGGAGGGTTGGAGCGCGGCGAAGAGCGTCGCGTGACGCCGGCGCTCGTCGAACGGGAGAAAATCAGTGTGACGCACGCCGCCAATGGTCCATCCCGAGACCGACGGAGAAGAATACGTGAGAACACATTGCACGGGCGGACCCACGGAGCTCAGTTCCGCCGCCACCGCCTCGACGACGCGGGCCTCGCCGACGGAGGACGCATGAAACCACACGAGCGGTTCTTCGGACCGATGGTGTGCGGCCCACGAGCGCCAACGGTCAGGTGCACCCCGCCTTCCCCGCAAGCTGGCGGCAAGCCGTCCTTGGCCGATCGGGGGGAACGAGGCGAGAAGCCGGTTGGTCGCGCGATAGATGCGGAGCACGAGGGGAATGTGATAGGTTCGAGGCGATGACGTCAGCCCAATACTTCAGAGCGAGTCGTGAGCCGCGCTACAGCGTGTTGTTCGCGCTGCCGCTGCTCCTGCTGTATGAGGGGCTCTCGGTGGCGTTGTCGGGGAGCTCGATGGCCGGCGTGCGCAACGGAGCCGACGTTCTGCTCAAGACGCTCTTCGTCGGCGTCGGAGGGCGCTACGGGCTTCTGGCGTTCGGCGTGGCTTTGCTCGGCACCGGTGCGTATATCGTCTGGAGAGATTCCCGAGCGGCTGCCGCCCCGGTGGTACCTCGGGTATTCGGCCTCATGTTCGTCGAGAGCCTCGTCTATGCGGCGGTATTTGGACAGGTCGTCGCGTTTCTCACGGCACAGCTCCTCGGAGCGGGCCACCTGGGGGTGGCGCTTGCCGCGCAATCCACGCTGGAGCGGTTGCCACTTGGGACGCAGCTGGTCGTGTCGTTGGGGGCGGGGATCTACGAAGAGCTGCTGTTTCGGGTGCTGCTTGTGTCGGGACTGCTGTTTGTCGGTGTGCGGGCCGGATGGAGTAAGAAGGTGGCCATTGCGGTCGCCATCGTTGGGAGCGCGCTCATCTTCTCGGGATTCCACTACATCGGGCCGTTCGGAGACGCTCTCACGGCGCCATCTTTCACCTTTCGAGCGCTCGCGGGGTTGCTGCTCAGCGGGTTGTACGTGACGCGCGGATTCGGCATCGCGGCGTGGACCCACGCGCTCTACGACGTGGGGTTGTCGCTCCTCGCCTGAGGTCTCGAGCGTCTGGTGTCGCGCTGCCGTATGCGGAGAACGCCTAGCGCCTCTTAGCCGCTAGCAGTGAGTCCAGGATCGGGCGCCACACTTCGATTGGCTGTGCGCCCGGGAGCAGCCCTCCCTCGATCACGAACGACGGCGTGCTCTGCAGCCCGGAGCGGAACATCGACTGCCCTTCGGCGACAATGATTGGACGAACCTGCCCCGTCGCCAGGCACTCCTCCATCGTGGCGCGCGAGACGTCGACCGAGTCCAGCAGGAGTCGAAAGTACGGGGAGGGCTGCGACAGCGAAGCCCAGGCCGTTTGATGCCGAAACAGCAGGTCGTGCATTTCCCAGAAGCGTCCCTGGACCGCGGCGCACATGGCGAATTCGTGGGCGGCTGGGGCGTTCGGGTGCAGGGAGGTCAGGGGGAAATTCAGGAAGACCAGCCGCACCTTGCCGGTCTTGATGTACTCTGAATCGAGCGCCGGAAGCGTCTGCTCCCAGAAGTCGCGACAGAACGGGCATTGAAAGTCGGAGGCCTCGAAAATCGTGATCGGTGCGTCCGCCGATCCCTTGGTCCGCGCATCGAGGTAGCCATCTTCTTGCAGGGGGGTCTGGTCGGCGGTCCGGAGCACTCCCGACACCGCTTCGCTCGGCGCCGCGGGGGAACGATTGGCGACACGGCCGTCCAATACCGCCCACGTGAACCCCGCGCCCGCGGCGGCTCCTGCGACGAGTACCACGATCAGTTTGATGGTTGACACGCGACTGCCAGCCTCCTCAGTGCCGCCACACCCGCTCGACGTTGTCGCCGCCCAGCGGTAGGCGGAAAGGTAGCCAATTCGTCAGCAGAACCTGACGGTACCAGCGGTATTCCATGAATGGGCTGGAGGTATCGGGCTGCTCGGCGACAATCCACCACATTCCGGCATCGAGCTCCAGAATCACGACGCCCTCCTCGTCCGTTCGCGCGGTTCGCGCGTAGCGGCCGGAGCGTTGGAGCGCCGCTGCGGCGAGGGTCTCGTACTCACCGAACGCCACGGCCTCCCAGCCACGCAGTGAGTCTGCCGCCGCCCGCGCGCGCCGGGCAAGCGCCAGGTCGCTCGCCCCCAGGTCGCGCATGGCACGGTCGCGCGCGGCAGACTCGCGCGTGAGCCGCTGGTACATGGTTCGGAAGCGGTCATACGCAGCGGCGTACCCGGGATCCGTCCGATCCAAGGCAAAGAGCGAGTCCGACAGGGCGCGTGTGGAATCGCGGAGCGCCGCCCACGGTGCGTCGACTTGACGTGTGGCGAGCTCCGTCGTGTCGGGTTGGAACGCCGCCAGTTCCCCCTCGAGATCGCGGAAGTCCGGTGGTGAGGTGGGCGCGACCTCCGTGAGCGAGTCCAGCAGGCCCTGGAGGTCGAACGGAACTGCGGTCACGACAACGCCCGCCGCCGGCCGGCCGTCGGCGTGCGAGACGACGACGGTGAGAAGCCCGTCCGATCCTCCGCACGACGCGAGGAGCCCGCCGAGCGCGGCAACCCCAGCCCGTGCACGCGCTCGCGTCTCGGGTGCCACCACGCTGGAATGAAGGGACCTAGTCGACGATGGACGCAGGGAAGATGAACGTCCGCGGGTCGACCTGTTCGCCCCCCACCGCCACTTCGTAGTGGAGGTGCGGGCCGGTCGCGATCCCCGTGTTGCCCACCTCGGCGATCTTCTCGCCGCGGGCCACCCATTGCCCGACACGCGCGTTGATCCGCGAGCAGTGCGCGAACATCGTGACGACACCGAACCCATGGTCGATCGTCACGGTCTTGCCGTAACCCGTCTTCACCCGCACATCCACTACCCGCCCGCTCGCTGGCGCGAGAATGGGCGTCCCCATCGGGGCCGACACGTCGATCCCAGGGTGGGGACGCGCTTCATTGAAAATCGGGTGCTGCCGCGCCGACGCGAATCCGCTCGTGAACCAGCCCACCGACGGGGCGATCGGCGATATGGACGGCGTGCGGTTCAACCGATCCTGGTGCACGCTCAGGCTCTCCACGGCCTGCTGGTACGAAACCGCCAGCAGTCCTGCCCGGCGTACGAGACCGTCCAGCCTGCTCCGGAGATCGAGGGCCGCTCGTCCGGTCGGTCCTTCCGAGAGAATCTGCTCTTCCTCGCTCCAGCTGACTGGACCGCCAACACCGGCCAGCAGCACCTCGGGGTTGATCGGCTCCAGCCCAGCCAGGAGGCGAACCTGTTCGTCCCGCAGCGCGAGCTCTCGCACCGTGTCGGCCAACGCGACGACCGCGGTTCTGGCCTGCTCCAGTTCCTCGGCAAGGAGGAGATTGCGACGCTCCATGCGCTCGAGGCGCGACAGGTCCACGGCCTTGGCGACGATGGCGTACCCCAGGCCCGTTGTGGCGAACAGCACGATCACCGCCACGACGGCCAACACCTTCACGGCCCGCGCCGAGACCCGCAAAGAGCGGGACTCGCTCGACCCGTGCGGAACGATCACGACGGACCAATGCCGTTGTGCCATCGAGGCGAGCTCCTGTGAGTTGTGGCGGCCAAAGGGTGGAACGGAAAGTCCCCAATAATAGACCGCCGGGAAGAGCAGTGTCAACCCCGCCACTACTATTCTAAGTGCTTATGAAACAATGAGTTATGAACTAGACTCTTGTTTTGGGAAGAGCGGAGCCAACGTTCCGACGGTATTGCCGGCACACTCGGGGCGCAGCAAGCTGGTCCAGGAGGCTCCTTGTGGCGCCCCCGCGAACCCGAGGGCTTGCCAAACTTCGGCGGTCTTGGCGGGCATGAACGGCGCGAGCATCAGCGTGATGCGAGCGATGGCCCGGGCGAGCGCTCCGAGGGTTTCATCCAGCTCGCCCTGTTTGCCCGCCCTCGCCGAGACCCACGGGGCACGCTCCTCGACGTAGCCGTTGGCTCGATCGACCAGCCTCCAGAGCGCGTCTCCCCCTTGGTGGAGCTGGTGCGCGTCCATCGCCGCTCGGTAGCGTCCAATGACCTCCTCGCCGAGTTGGTCCAGGGAGGTTGCCGGCGCCTCGGGTATCGTGCCACCGAGGTACCGGCGAATCATGGCCAGCACGCGGCTGACGAGGTTCCCGTAGCCGTCCGCCAACTCCGCCGTGTAGCGGACATCGAACCGTTCGAACGTAAAGTTGCCGTCGCCGTCCCACGGGATCTCCCGCAGGAGGTGATAGCGCAGCGCGTCGGGCCCGTGCCGATCGACGATTTCCCGCAGGGTCACGCGCACACCGGCGGATTTCGAGAAGCGTGCCCCGCCCGTGTTGACCCATCCGTGACACCATACCTTCCGCGGCACCGGCAGGCCGGCCGCCATCAGCATGGCCGGCCACATGGCGGCGTGGAAACGCAGGATGTCCGGACCGATGACGTGGACGTCGGCGGGCCAGGTCTGTTCGTATGCCGGGTCTGGGAATCCCGTAGCCGACAAGTAATTGATCAGCGCATCGAACCAGACGTACACCGTGTGGGTCGGGTCGTCGGGCCACGGAAGGCCCCACGGCACGCGAGCGCGGCTGACTGAGAGTTGTTGCTCCGCCGTCCACTCTACGACGACGTTCCGAATCTCATTGTACTTGGCGCGGGGCTCGACGAAGTCCGGATGCCGATCGTACAGGTCCAGCAGCGCCTGCCTGAACCGGCCGATCTCGAAGAAGTAGTTGGGTTCCTCGAGCCACTTGATTTCGAGCGTTGTGTGGGTTGGGCACTGCCCGTCCACGAGGTCCTTCTCGAGCTTGAACGCCTCGCACCCGACGCAGTAGTAGCCTTGGTAGGTGCCTTCGGTGAGGTGTCCGGCGGCCTGGATCCGCCGAAAGAGCGCCTCGACCGCGGCACGATGCCGCGGTTGGGTCGTGCGAATGAAATCCGTGTTGCTGATGCGGAGCTCGCGCCACGCGGCCTGGAAGGCGTCGGCAATGCGGTCGACCCACGCCTGGGGCGGTACTCCCTCGGCCTCCGCTGTCTGCGCCACCTTTTGCCCGTGCTCGTCCATGCCGATCACGAACTGTACGTGGCTGCCGCGCAGCCGCTGATATCGCGCTACGCAGTCCGCGCCGATCTTCTCGTAGGCGTGTCCCAAGTGCGGCTCGCCGTTCGAGTAATCGATCGCCGTCGTGATGTAGAAGTTAGCGGTCACCCTGATCCTTGCCGCCCGCCTCGTCGGTTCCGCCGCGGGGCCGGCTACGGCCGCGTCCCCGACGCCGGTGGCGGCGGCGGCGTGGTGCGACGGCATCCGCGGGCTGCTCGGGGGTCGTGGCCGCTTCGGGGCGCCGCTCGGCGGGCGCCTCCGTGCCGCGCGGTGGCCGTTCGTCGGGGCGCCGTCCCGCCGCCACCTCTCGTTTGAGCTCAGCCAGCGTGACCGTGCGATTGGCGCCGTTCTCCGCCGCCAGCAGCACCCGCTCGCGGAAGATGTCCACCGCCACCACGCGCTCCGTTCCCGCCTCGGTCTGGAGGATTTTGCCTTCCTTCGGGAATCGTTTGCGGGAAGTCACGTAGAACTCGTGCTCGTACCGCAGACAGCACAGCAGTCGGCCGCAACCACCCGAAATCTGCGTGGGATTGAGCGAGAGCCGCTGGTCCTTGGCGAGCGAGAGACTGACGGGTCGCAGCTCGGTGAGCCACGAAGAGCAGCAGTACTGCCGCCCGCACCGTCCGACGCCATCGAGTCGACGCGCCTCATCGCGGGCTCCGATCTGCCGCAACTCGATGCGGGTGCGGAAGAGTGACGCGAGGTCGCGCACCAAGCCGCGGAAGTCCACGCGCTTTTCGGCTGTGAAATACACGGTGAGCTTCTTTCGATCCCACTGCCACTCGGCGTCCGACACCTTCATATCGAGTCGGTGGTGCCGCACGCGCTCCATGACCTTCCGGCGCACGTCCTCCTCGGCCTTGCGGAGTTCTTCGCTGATGTGGGAGTCTTGTGGTGAGGCCGGTCGCAACACCTTGCCGCTGGGCTCTTTGGGTTCGGCGATGGCACAGCCGGCGCACCCGACCCCGCACTTGCGCGCGGCCGCGTCGCCGACGGCGGAGACGTAGCCCAAGTCCTCGCCTCGCTCCGCCGCGACCACGACGGCATCGCCGAGGCCCAGGGCCTCGTCGGCTTCCAGCGTGTAGAAACCTTTCCGATTGCCCTTGAACCGAACCTCGACGACGGTCGTCCCCACTCAGTCCTCGAGGTAGGGGCCCATGGTCCGGAACTTGACCGCACGGGATCGCACGAGGTCGTCCCTGCTCAGCTCGGCGAGCTCCCCGAGGTTTCTTTCGAGTGCCTCCGCGAGCGCCACCGCCGAGGCGTCGTGATCGGTGTGGGCGCCGCCGGCAGGTTCGGAAACGATCGCGTCGATGACGCCGAGTTTCAGGAGGTCGTCGGACGTGAGTCGCAGGGCTTCGGCCGCGCGCTCCTTCTGCGACGCGTCCTTCCAGAGGATCGCCGCGCAGCCTTCCGGTGAGATTACCGAGTACACCGCGTGCTCGAGCATGAGCACGCGATCCGCGACCCCGAGGGCGAGCGCGCCGCCGGAGCCACCTTCACCGATCACGGCCGCGATGATCGGCGTGCGCAGTGCGGCCATCTCCTCCAGGTTGCGCGCGATCGCCTCGGCCTGGCCACGCTCCTCCGCCCCCAGGCCCGGGTAAGCACCGGGCGTGTCGATAAGGGTCACGACCGGGGCGTGGAAGCGCTCGGCCTGCTTCATCAGCCGCAGCGCCTTGCGGTAACCCTCCGGATGGGGCATTCCGAAGTTGCGTCGCAAGTTCTCCTTGGTGTCCCGGCCCTTCTGGTGGCCGATGATCACGAGTGGGGCGCCGTGGAAGCGGGCCCATCCGCAGACGATCGCCGGGTCGTCCCGATAGAGCCGGTCGCCGCGCAATTCGACGAAGTCGGTGAACACGCGTCTGACGTAGTCCAACGTGTACGGCCGGCGCGGGTGGCGGGCGACCTGCACCCGCTGCATCGACGTGAGGTCGCTGTATACCTCGCGGCGGAGTTCGGTGAGCTTCGTCTCGAGCGGCTCGATCTCACCCCGCACCTCCAGGCGACGTTCGGAGGCTAACCGCTTGAGGTTCTCGATCTGTCGTTCCAACTCGACGATCGGCTTTTCGAAGTCCAGATTGAAGCTCGCTCCCACAGGTCGTCCTAGCTCGCTCGCACCAACTCGACCGCATTCGGGCCGAGGAGCTCGCGCAACGCGTTCAGGAACTCGGGATCGAGAGCGACACTTTCCCTGGCGCGGAGGCGGGCCGTCGATCCATTACCGTCGTTCCAGTGAACATACACCGGCGACGGCCCCGGATGCGCCGTGCACAGCGCCTTGATGGCCCGGGCGGCGTCGGGGTCCGGCCCCTGTCCTTTCCGCCAGACGATGGCCACACCCAGCGCACCGGTCGTGCGGAGTTCGGCCAACGGCTCCGCACCCTCGACGATAAACGGGGCACGTTCCTCCCCGCGATCTCGCGCCGAATGCCCGCCCGTGAGCAGCAGAGCCGCATCGGGTACGATGACTTCGGAGAGCTTGCTCCACGCATCGGGGAACACGATTGCCTCCGCCGTTCCGTGAAAGTCCTCGAGCGTCACTCGAGCGTATTCGGATCCCGTCTTGCGGCTGATGCGTCGCTTCACCGCCGTAACCACGGCGGCGACCGTGACACGATGCTCGCTCCATTCTCCGAGGGTCGCCGTGCTTCGGGCGCCGAACAGCTGGACTTCCGATCGGAACCGCTCGAGCGGGTGTCCCGAGATGAAGAACCCGATGACCTCCTTCTCCTTGGTGAGTCGCTCCGCCTCGCTCCAGGCCGGGATGCCGGGGAGCTCCGCCACGCTGGCAATGACGTGCGTCGGGACGGTGTCGCCGAAGAGCGATACCTGGCCGGCCTGACGCTCGGCATCCCGGAGTTGGGCTTCGCGCAGGGCCGGTTCCAAGGCAAGGGTGAGCTGCGCGCGATGGCCGGGCAGATCGTCGAGTGCCCCAGCGGCGATCAGCGATTCCACCACGCGCTTGTTGCACAGGCGGAGGTCGATCCGATCGCAGAACCCCGTGAGCGAGTCGAAGGGTCCGTCCGCCTCCCGGGCGTCGATAATGGACTCGATGGCGCCACGCCCGACATTGCGCACCGCCCCAAGCCCGAACCGAATCTCCCGATCGCCGGTCACGGTGAACTTGCGCCCCGACTGATTGATCGACGGCGGCAACACGGCAATGCCCATCTCCCGGGCCTCGTTGATGTAGCCCACCACCTTGTCCGTGTCGCCGATCTCGGACGACAACTGTGCCGCCATGAACTCGGCGGGGTAGTGCGCCTTGAGCCAGGCCGTCTGGAACGACAGGAGACTGTACGCAACGGAGTGCGACTTGTTGAAGCCGTACCGGCCGAACGTCGCGATCTGGCCCACGAGGTCATCGATCACCCGCCGGGGGTGCCCGCGCTCGACGCACCGCTCGGCGAAGTGTCGTAACTCCCGATCGATGAGCTCCTGATCCTTCTTGCCCACGGCCTTGCGCATGACGTCTGCTTCCGCGAGCGAGAAGCCCGCGAGTTCGTGGGCGATGCGCATCACCTGTTCCTGATACAGGATCACGCCGTAGGTGGGAGCGAGCACGCCCTCCAGCTCGGGCAGCGGGTAGCGGACCTCCTCCTCACCGCGCTTACGGCGGGTGTACCGCTGGTGCATTCCCGAGTCCAGCGGTCCTGGACGCACGAGCGCGTTGGTGGCGACCAGGTCGTCGAACCGATCCACGCGGAGCTGGCGCAACATGTCCGTCGCCAGCGACGACTCGAACTGAAATACGCCGGCGGTCCGTCCGGCGCGGAGCAGCACGTACGTGTCGGGATCGTTGAGGTCCAGCGTCGCGAGGTCGAGGGTCGTCCCGTGCCGGCGTTCGATACTCTCGAGCGCGTCATGGATGACCGTGAGCGTCTTGAGGCCCAAGAAGTCCATCTTGAGCATGCCGACCTTCTCCAGGGCGACCATGTCGTACTGGGTGATGATCGTCTCGTCGCCATTCGCAGCGCTCCCTCGCTGCGGCGGCCGGCAGACGGGCACATACTCGTGGAGTGGTCCAGGGGCGATCACGACGCCAGCGGCGTGGACGGAAGCGTGCCGTGCGAGACCCTCGACGCGGCAGGCAAGATCGGCCAGCCGCTCGAGCGTCGGGTTGTCGCGCACGAGCTCCCGGAGCTCCGGTACCCGTTGCACGGCCTCCGAGACGGACAGCTGGTAGCCCGGGCTGGAGGGGATAAGCTTGGCGATACGATCCGCCTCCGCCACGCTCACGCCGAGCACCCGCGCGATGTCGCGCACGGCAGCTCGTGCCTTCAGCGTGCCGAACGTGATGATCTGACCGACGCTGTCGCGGCCGTACCTTTCGCGGACGTATTCAATCACTTCTCCGCGCCGTTCGAAGCAAAAGTCCACGTCGATATCCGGCATGGAGACGCGCTCGGGATTCAGGAAGCGCTCGAACAGCAGATCGAACTTCAGGGGGTCGATGTCGGTGATCCCCAGGGCGTAGGCGACGAGCGATCCTGCCGCCGAGCCTCGGCCCGGTCCCACGGGAATCCCTCGGGCGCGTGCCGCGGCGATGAAGTCCTGGACGATGAGGAAGTAGCCGGAGTATCCGGTCTTGGTGATGACTCCGAGTTCGTACGTCAGGCGCTCTTCGACCGCGGCCGGCAGCGGATCACCATAGCGCCGGGCGGATCCCGCCCGCGCGAGCGCGACGAGCAGATCCTCCTCGGACTGTGACGGGTCCTCGCGGGGGAACGCCGGTAAGAAGTACCGCTTCTCGAAGTCGAACTCGCACAACGCCGCCACCTGAGCCGTGTTTTCCAACACGTCTGGCCGGCCGGGAAACAGCTCGGCCATCTCGGCCTCGGTCTTCACGTAGCTCTCGGACCCGAAAAACCGGAAACGGTTGGGATCGTCCAGATCCTTGCCGGTGCCGATGGCCAGCAGGCAGTCGTGGGCCTCGTGGTCCTCCCGCTCCAGATAATGCGCGTCATTCGTTGCGACGATAGGTAGCCCGAGATCCTCCCCGAGTTGGAACATGCCGTCGCGCACGACACGTTCATCGTCGATGCCGTGGTCCTGCACTTCGAGCCAGTACCCGTCCGGACCGAAGGTGCGGGCGAACCACTCCGCCGTTTCGCGCGCGCGCTCGTAGTTCCCGCGTCGCAGCCACAACGCCACCTCGCCCGACAGGCAGGCGGCGAGGCAGACGATGCCGTCGGCACGTTCGGCGAGCAGTTGGCGATCGATGCGTGGGCGCCGGTAATACCCCTCGACGTGCCCTGCCGACGAGAGGGCGATCAGGTTGCGGTACCCACGCTGGTTCTTCGCGAGCAGCACCAGGTGGGAGTAGTTAGCCGGGGCCCACGACGGGCGTTCGCGCTCCTGCCGCGGTCCGAAGGCCACGTACGCCTCGAACCCGAGGATTGGGCGGATTCCCTGTGTCTTGGCCTGCTGGTAAAACGACCAGGCGGCGTGGAGGTTGCCGTGGTCCGTGATCGCCAGACTGTCCATGCCCAACTCACGCACCTTGCCCACGAGATCAGGGATCCGATTGGCCCCGTCGAGCAGCGAGTACTCGGAGTGCGTGTGCAGGTGAACGAATGACATGAAGGCGTTGCGCAGAACCGTAGTCGGTGGGGCGGGGTAAGCTTAGCCGGACCGCTCGGCGTTGTCAAAACTGCCGAACGGTTCGTATGTTGGCGTAGCGCTGGCAGTTACAGAACACAGAAAGATCGAACTTTTCGCCCGGCGAGTGGTTCCCGGAGCAGCGGAGGTTGCAGTGGTTGTTCGTCGCATGTGGGTGCTCATTGCGCTGATCGGAATCGCTGCCTGCGGACCGGATCTGCCGCGCCCGGTGGCGCTGGAGAAGGTCGCCGCCTCTGACAATCAGACGGCGGTGGCCAGCGCTCGCCTGCCGACGCCCCTTGCCGTGGTGGTGACGGCGGACGACGGCACGCGAGCCGTGCGCGCGGAGGTGCGATGGACCGTGACGCAGGGCGCCGAGGCGGTGCTCAGCGATACGGTCACCGTGAGTGACGGGTTGGGTGAGGCGCAAGTCTGGCTCACCCTCGGGGCCCTGGAGGGTGTCTACCGTGTCCAGGCGCAGCTCGTGCGAGCACGAAACCAGACCGTCGAGTTCGCGGCCATTGCGCAGGCAGGCGTCCAGCTGAGCGGCGTGACGCCGTCGACGTTCACGGCGGGAGAGAACCTCACGCTCACTGGTGCCCGGTTCACGACGAGCACGACGGTCCGCGTCGGCGGGAAGGTGGCCGACGTGGTAGCGGTTGGGGCCCTGGGGCAATCGATGGCGGCGACCGTACCGCCGTGCCTGGCCCCTGGTCCGGTTCAGGTGATCGCGTACGAAAACGGTGGAGCGAGCGCTCCGGTGGCCGGCACGTACCAGGCGAGCAGTGCGGAAGTGGTGCTCGAAGTGGGTGAGTACATCACCGTGCCGGCGAACGCCCTTGCCGGGTGCGCGGAGTTCCCGGCGGTGGCCGGTGACACGGCGGAGTACTTGGTCATGCCGCAGTCGGTTGCGAGAGTGGGAGATCATGTGGCGACGTTCACCCTGGAGAGCGACTTCACGACCAACGTGATATCGGCCAGGACGCGGTCCATGCGCGGCCGCTCGCATGCCGAGCGGTTTCACGATTGGCTGAGGGCTGTGGAGGACTCGGTGGCGCGGCTGCCCAAGCCTGCGGTTGCGGAGCCGGATCTCGCACCAGCCCAGGCTGTCGCGATCGGCCAGCGACGTCAGTTCACGGTATGTGCCAGCGTGACCTGTTCGGCCGATGAGGATTTCCCCACGGTGACCGCAGAGGTGCGATACGCAGGTACCCACGCCGTGATCTACGAAGACCTCGGGACGGTGGCGCGACTGGACAGCAACGCTGTCGCAACGCTCGGCAAGCTGTTCGACGAGCATCTCTACGAGGTCGCGTCACGGGCGTTCGGTGCGGAATCGGACGTCGATCGCAACGGTGTGACGTTCATCCTGATCACGCCGAAGGTGAACGGACTCACGCCCAGGGCGAAGTGCAGCGAGTCGATTATCGTAGGATTCTTCTACCCTCCGGATCTTGACCCGGCTTTTCGCGGGTCTCGCTACTCCAACGACGCCGAGGTGTTCTACTCGCTTGCACCGGACCCGACGGGCGCCAGCGGTGGGTGCGACGTACCGGTGTCCCGCATGGAGAACCTGGTTCCGGTGACGTTCATTCACGAATTGCAGCACATGATCAGCTACAACCAGCACGTGCTATTACGTGGGAGCGGCCGCGAAGCCCTGTGGTTGGGCGAAGGAATGTCGCACATCGCGGAGGAGCTCGGTGGGCGGCGGTTTCTCGAGCTGGGAGACGATGTGCGGTTTTCGCGGATGGTGATCGGCGATGTGTTCAACGCCTACACCTACTTGCAAGCGACCGAAGGGTTCCGGCTGATTGCCGACACGGGGTTTGCAAGCCTCGAAGAGCGTGGCGCCGCGTGGCTGTTTCTCCGCTGGCTTGCCGATCAGTATGGGGAATCCGTCATCCGGCGGCTGTCCGAGAGCGGGGTGAGCGGTGCGACAAACGTGGAGCGCGCGACCGGGGCACCGTTCGCGGATCTTCTGACCGAATGGTTCGCGGCGTTGTATGTGTCGGACCTGGCCGACTTCCCGGCGCCTGCGCGGCTCCAGTACACGTCGTGGCGCTTCCGCCGGACATGGGCGGGGCTGAACGAGAGCGACCCCGAGAACTTTCCAGTTCCGTTCCCCATCGAGCCACCCCGGTTGACGGCCGGGAACCTGTCCGCGGAGGTGAGTCTGCGGTCGGGGAGTGGCGGACACTACGTGGTCGTGCAGGAGCCCGGAGCGTCGGGCTTCACGCTCAGCTTGGTACATCTGGGGGGGGGGTCACCCCCGCAGGCTGTCGTGCCCCACGTCAGCATTGTGCGCCTGCGATAACGTGAGGTGCGTGCGCTGGGTGTGGATGGTCGGCGTGACGTTCCCCTGCACTACGCCAGGGCGCGCGCAGGTGCCGCAGCTGCCCGTTGTGCTGGGAGCACCGAGCGCAAGCCGTGTCGGCGGGCTCAACGGTGCGGGTGTGGCCCTGGTGGGTGATGCCGGCGCCGTGTTTCTGAACCCCGCAGGCCTTGCCACGATTCGTCACGTCGCGATCGAGGGCTCCTATCGAGCGGTCCCGCTTGGTGCCTCGTTGACGTCTGCTGCCCTCGGCTGGCGTCTCGGGCAGTTTGACGTCGGCTTTGGCGGTCGGATGCTGCGCGAGGGGCAGGTATCGGGCCGGCGTCCGTGGGACGGACTCGCCGTCGGGTCGCTGGTGTATCGCTGGGGGATGGTGGCGGTTGGGACGAGCGGCAAGTATCTCCGCCGGGAGCGCGACGGGGGCCGGACGTATGCCGTCAGTGGAGATGTCGGGTTGGCCGTGGCGGTGTTCGATATTCTGGCGTTCGCCTTCGCCGTCCAGAACATCGGGGGGAACTGGCAGGATACATCGTCGCTTGCGCTTCCCACCACGACGCGACTCGGCTTCACGATGAACTATACGGACCCCCAGGAGGCGTTCCGCCTGTTGTCGACCATGGAGATCCAATGGCGCCAAGGAATCGCTACGCGTGGGATCGTGGGTCTGGAAGCGGGTATGGTGGTGGGCGCCGTCGGGGTGCTCGCGCGAGCCGGCTATGCGGGGCGGGAGGACTACATCGCTTCCGGGAAGTTCACGGTTGGCGCAACGGTATCGTTGGGCTGGCTGGATCTGGACTATGCCTACCGGCCTGATGACATCGGGGGTGAGATCGCACATGTGTTCGGCCTGCGGATGCGACGGTGACCGTGCGGCGCTGGCTCGGCCGCGCGGTCGGCTGGTCGGTCATCGGGTTGCTGCTCCTGGTCGTCGTGCTGCTCGCGGGGAGTCGGGACGCGCGGTTTGTCGTTCGGGCAGCGTGGGAGGAGATGAGGATTCTCCTGGCGCGGGAGGACCTGGCGGCGCTGGTCGCCGCTGAGGGAATCCCGACGGCCGAGCGGGCGAAGTTCCAGCTCGTGCTGGACGCGCGCGCCTTCGCGGCGGATTCGCTGGGCCTGGAGGCGGGGCGAACGTTCACGCAATTCTCGCGGCTTCCGAGGGATACGCTCGTGCTGGTGCTTTCCGCGAGCCCGCGCGATCAGCTCGTGGCCCACACGTGGTGGTTTCCCGTGGTCGGACGTGTGCCGTATCGGGGTTACTTCGATCTCGCCGATGCCGAAGCGGCCGCCGACCGTCTTGCGGACTGCGCCTACGATACCTATCTACGGCCGGCGGCGGCATTCTCGACGCTCGGATGGTTCGAGGATCCGCTGCTCTCCACCTCGCTGCGAAGTGATCCGGTAACGCTCGCGGAGCTGGTCATCCACGAGATCACGCACAACACCGTGTGGGTGCGGGGTGCGGCCGAGTTCAACGAGAGTCTTGCGTCGTATATTGGGCTCCGGGGAGCCGAGGCGTTCTTCGCCGCTCGGGGGGACTCCGTCAACGCGTGGCGAGGGGCGATGCGCCGCCGCGACGAAGCACGGCTCGGTGAGCTGCACGCCCTGCTCGTCCGTGAACTCGAGGAGCTCTATCGGGCCGGACTGCCGCTGGACACAGTCCTTGCACGGCGGGAGGTCGTGTTCGCGCGGGCACGGGAACGGTATCGGTCGACGCCATTCGAGGTGTACGACGGCCGGCGGCTGGCCGCTGGGCCGCTCAACAACGCGACCATCGTCGCGATGCGGACCTACCGAACCGACACCCAGGTGTTTGCGGACGCGCTCGCACGGTTCGCGGACCTGCGCGCGTTCGTCCGCGCGCTCGACGACGCGCTCGCGCGCCGCGGAAAAGACGACCCCTTCGACGTCGTGCGGAGGCTCCGCCCCGCCTACTACTGATACCCCCGCAAGCGTTCGGCCTCGGCCACGCGGGTGAGTGCGAGCATGTATGCCGCCGTCCGCCACGTGACGCTCCGCTCCTCGACGAGTGTGCGGACAGCATTGTACGCCGTGGTCATTCGCTTCAGGAGCTCGTCGTTCACCTGGTTGAGTGACCAGGGATGCTGCTGGAGATTCTGCACCCATTCGAAGTAGCTCACGACGACTCCACCGGCGTTGGCGAGGAAATCCGGCAAGACCGGGATGCCTCGCTCCTCGAGAATGCGGTCGGCAATCGGCGTGACCGGATTGTTCGCGGCTTCCACCACCGCACGGCATTCGAGCGTGCGTGCGTTCTCTTCCTTGTTGATCACCCCGCCGAGCGCGGCCGGGATGAGCCAGTCGCAGGGCACGGCCCAGATCGTCTCGTTGGTGAGGGGATCGCCGCCCCCGAACTCCGCAACCGGTTTCCGTTCGACGTAGCTGTGCTGGAACAGTCCGGGAACGTCAAGCCCCTTGGGGTTGTACAGGCCTCCGTCGACGTCGGTGACCGCGATGATCCTAGCCCCGCGCTCGGCCAGTAGCCGCGCGAGGTGGGCGCCGACGTTTCCGAATCCCTGGATGACCACCGAACCGTCGTTGATGGGGAGGCCGTAGTCTGCGGCGTAGGCCTCCATGACGTAGACGACGCCCCGACCGGTGGCCTCCTCTCGGCCCGCCGATCCGCCCAACGCGATCGGTTTGCCCGTGACCACGGCTGGGGTGTACCCCTTCCGCTTGGAGTACTCGTCCAGCAACCACGCCATGACCTGGGCGTTGGTGCCCATGTCCGGCGCCGGAATGTCGCGGTAGGGACCGAGCACGATGGAGATACGACTGGTGAACTGGCGGGTGACCGCCTCGTACTCACGGGGGGACAGCGTGCGCGGGTTCACCTGCACGCCTCCTTTGGCGCCGCCGAACGGGATGTCCAGCAGCGCCGTCTTCCACGTCATCGTGGTCGCCAGGCCGAGCACTTCGTGCTCGTCGGCATCGGGGTGAAACCGGATGCCGCCCTTGCAGGGCCCGCGCGCGCCGTTATGCTGAATCCGATAGCCACGAAAGACCTCGATGTGACCGTCGTCCATGCGCACCGGGACCTCCACGGTGACGGTCCGGAACGGAGTCACGAGGATCCGCCGCAGGTGCGGCTCGAGATCGATCAAGTCGACCGCAAGGTCGAACTGACTCCGCGTGATCGCGCGGCTGCTGAGTGCGGATCGGGTTCCCGCCGTTGCGAACATCGCTTCACCAGGGTAGTGGACGCACGGAATCTGTGGCAAACGCGTGGCGCGGCAAGAGGCGTATATTCCGGCCACTCCTTACCGTTGCCAGGCGGGTACCAGATGAAGTCGATCGACGAGTTCGTTGTCCGTCATCGCGAGCGGATGCTCGGGGAACTCAAGGCGTGGCTGAGCATTCCCAGCATCTCGACGCTTCCCAACCACGACCGCGATTGCCGGCGGGCCGCCGATTTCCTGGCCGAACACCTCCGAGGTCTCGGCTGCACGGCCGAGTTGCTCGCGAGCGATACTCACCCCGTGGTGTGGGCGAGGAGCTCCGGGGTGCGGGGCAAACCAACCGTGCTGGTGTACGGGCACTACGACGTGCAGCCGCCTGATCCGCTCGACGAGTGGACAACACCACCGTTCGACCCCACCGAGCGAGACGGCAACCTTTACGCTCGAGGGGCCACGGACGACAAGGGCCAGACGTTTGCCCTCGTGAAGGCCATGGAGGCGGTTGTGCGCGGTGGGAAGGCTCCGGTCAACGTGCGGTTCCTTATCGAAGGCCAGGAAGAGTCGGGCAGCGGCATTCTCTTCGACCTCCTGCGCAGACGGCCGGACTTGCTGGACGGTGTCGATGCGGTTCTGGTGGCTGACATGCCGTACTACGCACCAGGATGGCCCGCTTTCGAGGTGGGCTTGCGGGGCATCTGTTACTGTGAGATCTCCGTCCGCACGCTGGACCATGACCTGCACTCCGGCCTCTACGGTGGGGTTGCGCCGAATGCGCATGAGGCGCTGGTGCAGATCCTCGGCGAACTCAAGTCCCCGAACGGCCGCATCCGCATCCCGGGGCTGTACGAAGCAGTCGAACGACCCAGTCGGGCGGAGCGTGACGCGTGGGGCCGCCTCCCCTTCAGCGAACGGAAGTACCTGCGCGACGAGGTTGGGGCCAAGGTCCTCACGGGGTTGCAGCGCTACTCCGTGTTCGAGCGGACGTGGGCATTGCCTACTTTCGACATCCACGGCATCGCGGGCGGGTTTGTCGGTGCCGGGGCCAAGACCGTCATCCCGGCCCAGGCAACGGCCAAGGTGAGCATCCGCCTGGTCCCGAACCAGCGAGTGGCGACGGTCACGAAACAACTCACGCGCGCGGCCAAGGCGGCGGCGCCACCGTATGCCACCATCGCGGTCAAGTTCATCCATGGGGCGGATCCGGTCCTCCTGGATATCTCGGCACCGGCGTTTGAGCTCATGAGCCGTGCGTTCGAAGACGTCGAAGGTCGCCGGCCCGTCCCCGCGCGCTCCGGTGGGTCGATTCCCGTGATCCCCGCCCTGGCGGCCGGAGGAGCGCCGATCGTGATGGCCGGCATCGGACTGCCGGACGACGGGCTGCACGCGCCGAACGAAAAGATCGGCGTCGACCAGTTTCTCAAGGGCATCCGGGTGTTCGGCCGGTTCTTCCACTCGATGGGCGAAGGAGTGTAGGGCTGCTGGAGCCTGCGGGGCGGGATGTTCAGGTCGGGGAGTGCGTCTCCGCGCGATCGACTATGTCACCCAGCACCACCGCTTGCGGTCGCTGATCGAAGGTCTCCGCGAACCCGAGGACCACGGCATCAAGCGCACGCCCCCACGTGTCCCGTGGCGCCCGCCCGCCAAGTTCGTTGGTGATACTGGTCATGTGGACGCCATTGATGCCGCAGGGGACGATCAGCGCGAAGTGCGGCAGGTGGGTGCTAACGTTGAGCGCGAATCCGTGCCACGTCACCCACTGCTTCACGTGGATTCCCATGGACGCGATCTTGCGGTCGTTGGTCCAGACGCCGGTGAGCCCCTCGCGCCGTTCCCCGCGGATCCCGAACGTATCGAGGGCACGAATAAGGCTGTGCTCCAACTGGCGCATGAACCAGTGCAGATCCAGGCGATGCTCGTGCAGGTCGTAAATGGTGTATCCGACGAGTTGCCCGGGGCCGTGATACGTCACGTCGCCGCCTCGCTCGATGTCATGGACTTCGATTCCGTGGGCCTCGAGTTGGTCGATGGGGGTGAGGAGGTTTCGGAGATCGGTGCTCCGGCCCAGCGTGACGACCGGTGGGTGCTCGACGAGGAGCAGGAGGTCGCAGCGGAGCGTGCCCGCGATCCGGGCGGCCGCGAGCCGGCGCTGTATCGTGAGCGCCTCCTCGTATGCCATGCGCCCGAGGCCGACGACGTTCAGCACGGCGCTCATCGCGCGGCGTTGCGTGCGGCGCGGAGATGCGTGTACACACTTCCCGCCAGCAACATGACCAGGTACACGGCCAGTCCAATCCATCCGGCGAACTGATCCACCGCGGTGGCTGCGACACCGAGGAGTGCGGCGCCAAGCACCGACACCGCCGCGGTCACACCGCGCCGCCAGTAGTCATCGATCGCCCGTGTGCGCCCCCAGCCCGACACGATGGCCCCGAAGACCCCGCCGACCATGGATCCGGTGAGCAGTGCGCCTCCAGTCGCTTCGGCGAGGCCATCGGGATGCTGTTGTAGTACCCGCAGCATGAGGACGCCCGCAGTGAGGACCACGGCGCCGGTGGTCGCGCCGGCGCCGATGGCGGCGAGCGCCGTTCCGACCGGGTCGGTGGTGGCCACGTCAGGTGTGGAGAACCCTGCCCAGCGAATCCAAGACGGCCTCGGCCACCGCCTCCGACAGCGTGGGGTGGGCGTGCACCGCCAGATCGATCTCCTCCACGGTGTACTCGTTCTCGCGAGCCAGAGCGAGTTCGTGGATCATCTCACTCGCATGCGACGCGACAATGTGGGCGCCAAGAATCTCGCCGTATCGTTTGTCGCGGATGATCTTGACGAAGCCGTCGGTCTCCAGGGTCGCACGCGCACGTCCGTTCGCCGTGAGGGGAAACCGACCCACGACGTAGTCGAGTCGCTGCTCTTTGCACTGGTCTTCGGTCAGGCCGATGCTGGCGACCTCCGGGTGGCAATACGTCACCCCCGGGATGTTGTCGTAGCGAATGGGACGTGGCGTCCGTCCGGCGATCGTCTCCGCCACCGTCACGCCTTCCCGACTGCCTTTGTGTGCCAGCATGGGCATCCCGGCGACGTCCCCGATCGCATACACGCCGTCCGCGGTCGTCCGCAGCCGCGCGTCCACCTTGATGAAGCCGTCGGGAGTGAGCTGGACCCCGCAGGCCTCGAGGCCGAGGCCCTCGGTGTTGAGCTGGCGCCCCGCGGCCACGAGGACTCGGTCCACTTCCAGCGTCAGGGACGTTCCGTCGTGTTCGATGCCCAGCGTCACGTTCGCGTCGGTGACGGTGGTCTTGATCACCTTGGCGCCGGCGAGGACGTCGATCTTACGCTTCTTGTACACCTTGGCAATCACATTCGATGCGTCGGCATCCTCCAGGGGGAGGATGCGCGGCAGTACCTCGATCAGCGTGACTTTCGATCCGAACGCGTTGAGGATGTCGGCAAACTCGCACCCGATCGGTCCCGCCCCCACGATCGCAATGGAGGCCGGAGGTTCCCGGAGGAACAGCGCTTCGTCGGACGACATCACGGTCGAGCCGTTCAGCTCGAGACCGACTTGCGGGATACCCTTGACCTGCGTCCCCGTCGCAAGTACGACCGCCTTGGTGGCCTGATACGTCGTGCCTCCGACGTCGACGGCGCGTCTCGGCTTCAGCGTCCCGGCGCCCGTGATCACCGTGATCTTGTTCTTCTTCATCAAGAACTCGGTGCCCTTCGAGTTCTGGTCGGCGACCTGGCGGGAATGCTTGACGGCGGCCGCGAAGTCCAGCGTAACTCCTTCGACCATAATCCCGAGTCGCTTGGCGTCGTGCTTCAGGAGGTTGGCCACCGCCGCGCTGTGGAGCAGCGCCTTGCTCGGAATGCACCCGACGTTCACGCACACCCCGCCGAGCTTCTCCTTCTCCACGACGGCGGTAGACATGCCCAGCTGCGCTGCGCGGATGGCGCAGACGTATCCGGCGGGTCCTCCGCCGATGATGATGACGTCAAAGGTTTGCGACATGATGGTCACCCGATTTCGCTGATGCCGTTGTCGAACCGGTTGTCCCTCACCACACGAAGGCGAGCGGATTCTCCAACAGGTGTCGTGCCGTTTCGAGGAACAGGGCTCCGGTGGCGCCGTCGATCACCCGGTGGTCACAGCTCATGGTGATCCGCATACGAGGGCGAACGACCACCTGACCCTCCATGGCGACCGGCTTGTCCGTGATGGCCCCGATGGCGAGGATCCCCGCTTCCGGTGGGTTGATCACGGCGGTGAACTGATCGATGCCGAACATGCCCAGGTTCGAGATCGAGAAGGTGCTCCCGGTGTACTCCTCGGGTGTCAGCTTCCGCGCGCGTGCCCGCTCCGCGAGTGCGCGGCTCTCCTGGCCGATCGCGCGCAGCGACTTACGGTCGGCGTGACGAATGACGGGCGTGATCAGCCCCTCTTCGATCGCCACGGCCATGCCGATATGGACCTCATCGAAGTAGCGAATGTGGTCGTCCTGCCACCACGCATTGCAGGCACGGTGCTGCCGCAGCGCCGTGGCCACCGCCTTGACGATGATGTCGTTGAACGAGACCCGGGCCTCTCCGTGGGCGTTGAGTTCCGCGCGCGCTTCCGCCGCGCGCTGCATGTCCACCTCGGTCGTGAGGAAGAAATGCGGCACCGGCCCGAGCGACCGCGCCAAACGCTTGGCGATCGTCTTACGAACCTGGCTGAGCGGGACGTCCTCATGCGCGGCACTCGGGGCGGTGGCACCGGCCGGTGCGGCGTCCAGATCCCGCATGACGATGCGCCCTCCTGGTCCGGACCCCTGCACTGCCTCCAAGCTCAGGCCACGCTCGCGCGCTATCCTCCGTGCGAGGGGTGAGGCTCTCAGGGAGCGCTCGGATCCCGCACTGGCCGGCATCCTGGGTGCCGGTGCAACCGCCTCGATGGGGGCCGCCGGAGGAGGTGGTGTGGGGGCCTCACCCCCCACGCCCGAAATGTCTTCATCGTCCGCGGCGATGATACCCACGAGACTCCCGACGGCGACCGTCTGCCCCTCCGCCACCAGCACCTTCCGGAGCACGCCCTCGCCGCGTGCCGTCAGCTCCATTACCGCCTTGTCCGTCTCGATCTCGGCGAGGACGTCACCGGCAGCGATCGCATCGCCCTCGTGCTTGTGCCAGGTGACCAGCCGACCCTCTTCCATCGTCGGGGACAGGGCTTCCATGAAAACTTTGGTGGCCATGGTGATTCAGTCCAGGTAGGCGACGCGACGAACGGCGGCGATTACCTGAGCCGGATCCGGCTTGGTGGCGCGCTCCAGCGTCTTGTTGTACGGCATCGGGACGTCGGCGCCGGTTACACGGAGGACCGGCGCGTCGAGGTCGTCAAAGGCCAACCGCTGGATCTCGTCGACAACCTGCGCGCCGACTCCACAAAACGGCCAGCCTTCTTCCACGATCACGCACCGATGCGACCGCGCGATACTCGCCGTGATCGCCGCGACATCCAGGGGGCGGATCGTCCGCAGGTCCAGGACGTCGGCGGACAGTCCAAGCTCCTCCTGCAGACGGGCGGCCGCCTTGAGCGCCACGGCCACGGTTTTCGAGTGGCAGATGAGTGTGACATCCGTCCCCTCGCGCTTCCGATCCACGACACCCAACGGCACCACATACTCCTCGTCGGGCACGTTGCCCTTGGTGTTGTACAGCATCTCACCTTCGAGAAACACCACGGGGTTGTTGTCGCGGATCGCCGATTTCAGCAGCCCTTTGGCGTCGTACGGCGTGGCTGGAGCGACGACCTTGAGGCCGGGAATGTGCGCGTACCACGACTCGAGGGCCTGCGAGTGCTGGGCACCCAACTGCAGCGCCGCGCCTCCCGGGCCGCGAAACACGATCGGCACGGGAATCTGTCCTCCGGACATGTAGAGCAATTTGGCCGCGGAGTTCACGATCTGGTCGATGGCGAGGAGCGCGAAATTCCACGTCATGAACTCGATCACGGGCCGCAGCCCAACCATCGCGGCGCCGACGCCGATCCCGGCGAACCCCAGCTCGGCGATTGGCGTGTCTACGATTCGGCGGTCACCAAACGTCTCGAGGAGACCGCGACTCACCTTGTACGCTCCCTGGTACACCCCCACTTCCTCACCCATCAGGAACACGTCGGGGTCGCGCTCCATCTCTTCCCGGAGTGCCTGATTGAGGGCGTCGCGGTAGGTGATGACCGGCATCGTCAGTCGGCGTACACGTGATCGGTGAGGGAGGCCGGACTCGGCTCGGCGCTGGCGTCGGCGAACTGGACCGCGTCCTCGCACTCAGTCTCGACCGTCGCGGTCACGGCGGCAAAGTCCTCGTCGGTGAGCATCCCCGCTTCGGTAAGCGAGAGTCGGAAGCCCTCGATCGGGTCACGCCTCCGCTGCTCTTCCAGTTCCTCTTTCGTGCGATAGTGCCCATGGATCGGGTCGGCCATGGAATGGCCCATGTAGCGGTACGTGCGGGCTTCAATCAGCGTCGGCAGTCGGTCTGCCCGCGCGCGGGCGACCGCCCGTCGCGTAATCTCGTGCATGGCGAGCACATCCATCCCGTCCGCCAGCTCCTCGTCCATGTCGTACGAACAGGCGCGCTCGTAGACGTTCCACACGGCCGAGGCCCGTTCCAATGCGGTCCCCATGCCGTACCGGTTGTTCTCGCACAGGAAGATCACCGGAAGCTTCCACAACGCGGCCATGTTCAGCGCTTCATGGAATGCCCCGATGTTCACTGCGGCTTCACCGAAGAAGCAGATCGTGACCTGGTCGGTGTCGCGATACTTCGAGGCGAAGGCGGCGCCGGCCGCGAGCGGGATGTGGCTGCCGACGATGCCGTGACCCCCGAGGAAGTTCGTTTTCGCGTCGAAGAGGTGCATGGACCCGCCCATGCCGCGCGAGCATCCCGTCGCGCGTCCATAAAGCTCGGCCATCACGGCACGGGCGCTCACCCCTCTGGCCAGCGCATGACCGTGTTCTCGGTACGCGGCGAACACATAATCGTCGTCGCGCAGCGCCGCCATCGCGCCCACGGCCACGGCTTCCTGCCCGATGTAGAGGTGGCAGAATCCCCCGATCCGCCCCTGCGCGTACGCCTCGCCGGCCCGTTCCTCGAAGCGACGGATGAGGAGCATCCGACGTAAGAGTCCGTGGTAGAACTCCCGACGTGACGGATCGAGAGGAGGCGTGCCGCTGGAGGGTTCGGTCATGGGTCGTTCTCAGACACCGACTCCCGCGCGCTGCACCTGCTCCCACGCGTGGTAGGACGATCGCACCAGCGGGCCCGCCTCGACGTGACGGAAGCCCAGACCGAAACCCACGGTCCGAAGTTCGGCGAACTCGTCGGGAGTGTAGAACCGCGCGACGGGCAGGTGCGCCGGCGACGGCCGGAGGTATTGCCCCACCGTGAGGATGTCAACGTCTTGCTCCCGCAAGTGGCGCATCGCCGCCAGCAGCTCATCCCATTCTTCCCCGAGGCCGCACATGAGACCGGATTTCGTCACGGACTCCGGCCGCAGCGCCTTGGCCCCTCGCAACAACCGCAAGGCCCTCGCGTACCGCCCGCCCGGCCGCGCGAGGCGATACAGCCGCTCCACAGTCTCGAGATTGTGATTCAGGATGTCCGGCCGGCTGGCGACCACGATCCCGAGCGCCACGTCGGAGCCTTTGAAATCGGGAATGAGCAGCTCCACCGACGATCCAGGCAAACGCGCCCGGATCTCGTGCACGCAGGCCGCGAACGCTTCAGCCCCTCCATTGCGCAGATCGTCGCGATCGACGCTGGTGATCACCACATGCCGCAATCCCATGGCCGTGACCGCCTCCGCGAGGCGGCGCGGCTCATCGGGATCGTACGGCCTGGGCGTGCCATGAGCGACCGCGCAATACGCGCAGTTTCTCGTGCAGACGTCTCCCAGGATCATGAAGGTCGCCGCGCGGTGCTCCCAGCACTCACCGACGTTTGGGCAGTGCGCTTCCTCGCACACCGTGTGGAGGTCGAGCTCGCGCATGAGCTGCTTGATCTGGACGTACTGCTTGCCACCCGGGGCTTGCACCTTCAGCCACGCCGGCTTGCGGGCGAGTGGGCGGGGGGGTGGAGCGGTGACGTCACGCGTCAACTGTACGAGGTCCATGGCGGCCGTAACTTAGCTTCGGGCCACGGCCGAAACCACCCAACGAGCGCACCACGTTCAACCAGTCAGTTGAAGCCTACACGCATAGCCGGCGTGGCTCCAGGAATTGTGTCGTCTCGTCTTGAGTGATTCCGTCCATCGCCTCGTGCACGAGGATGCCC
Source organism: Gemmatimonadales bacterium (assembly GCA_036397755.1). Lineage (GTDB taxonomy): Bacteria > Gemmatimonadota > Gemmatimonadetes > Gemmatimonadales > GWC2-71-9 > CAMYLY01. The sequence continues at coordinate 80,577 of DASWII010000061.1, forward strand.
GTGAGGGCCGCGAGGAGGACACCGTTGCGCCCGTGGCCGGTGGCGTACCATAAGCCCTGGATGTCCGGGTCGGCTCCGATGATCGGATAGCCGTCGGGGGTCATGGGACGCAGTCCCGCCCAGGCGTCGATCGGGGTCTGAGCCGCGAGCACCGGGAAGATCCGGGCCGCCACGGCGGCGAGCTGCGCGCGTCCCTGATCCGTCACCCTATCGTCAAAGCCGACATGCTCCATCGTCGATCCCACGATTGCCGTGCCGTCGCGATGCACCACATAGCCCCCGGTCCCGAACACCACGGCGGGCGGTACGCCGCGCGGCCACCGATACTTCACCATCTGCCCGCGCACGGGTTCGACCGGGAGCGCCCGAGGGAGGCCCGCCAGCGTGCCCGACCAGCTTCCGGCAGCCACGACGACCGCGCCGGCCCGGATGCCCCGCGCTGGGGCGCGTCGCGTGCGCACTCCCAGAACGCGCCCGGAACGGAGCATGAGCTCCGTGGCCGGATCGCGCCGACGAATGCGGGCGCCGTGCATGCGCGCACCGGCGAGAAGGGCTGCGTGCAGGCGTTCGGGGCGCAGGCTCGCGTCCTCCGGCGCGAATACCGCGCCCACGACTTCTGGTCCCAATCCCGGCAAGGCCTCCTGCATCTCGGTCGCGGCCAACCACTGTGTTGGGTACCCATGTTGACGCTGCCACGCCACCGCCGCGCGGCTTTCCCTGGCCTCCTCCTCGGTGAAGCGCACGCGATGGATCCCGCACAGCTGCAGGCCGATGTCGATCCCGGTGGCTGCCTGAAGCGTCGCGATCAACGAGGGGTAGAGGTCACGGGCCCGCACCGCGGCGCGCAGCAAGGGGTCGTTCGGGCCGGCTTCGAGCATGGGGGCCAGCATGCCGGCCGACGCGGCCGTGGCTGCGCCCGGCAGGGCCGAGTGATCCACCACAACCACCCGTCGTCCGGTGCTGGACAGCTCGTATGCGCAAGCTGCACCAATGATTCCTCCGCCAACGATCAGGACGTCAGGGGTGGATCCGGTGCGCGTCGACATGAAACTCGTTTCGGACTAGGTTCGTACGGAGCAGTGGACATCAGAGGTATGGAGGCTGCACATGATTCGCCCGCTCGTCGGTTACGCGGCACTGGCCGTCATCGGTATCATCGCGCTGAAGTTGATATTGGGGGTCCTCGGCTTCGCGTTCAAGCTGATGTGGGGCTTCCTCTGGCTCGCGGCGCTGGGGTTCATCTTCTATCTCGTTCTGAAGATCATCAGCCCGAGCACGGCAAAGCGCGTCAAGGAGAAGATCCGGGGCGACGAAGCAGTCTAGCTAGGCGCCCTGCCGGATGTCACGCACGCCACGGTCCCGGGCCGCGGCGTGCACTTACTTGTTGGGGCTGTCGGGTGGGGCCGGGGCCCGCAAGGGCAGGTCGTCCGGCGGGACGTCGGTGATTTCCCTGAGGCGCATGGTGATGGTCGCGATCGAAGCGAACTTCGACTTGAGTTGCACGACGAGCCGGCGATCATCGTCCGTGATCCACATCAGCGGTTCCTGACTCTCCGCCAGAATCCCTCTCCCTCGTATGGTTGGGCGAAGCACCAGCGTCGAAAAGGTGCCCGCCGGGAGGTTGAGCGTTTCTCGGCGCAGCACCTCCAGCACGACCGGGTTGCGATCAGGTCGGAAGTAGCGCTGGAACTCATATCGTTGGCCCACTTCGAGATCCACCGTGCGTACGAAGTAGAAGAACGCCGCGTCGTCGAGCGGCTCGGCCACGGTTGGTCGCACGGAGTCGACGCCGGACTCGAGATAGTATCCCGAATCAGCAAAGATCTCGTAGGCGGTGTATCGATCGCGGTCTCCCTCATGAAAGTCCTGGATGAACCGAGCCGACACGAGCCGAGTCGGATCGAACCATGAGTCCGAACGATCGTCCAGTCGATAGAAGAACCCGCCCCCGCGCAGCCTGAAGATCACGTGTAGCAACGAGTCCCCGCGGACGGTATCGAGTCCGGCGACGTGCATCACGCCTTCACCGAGGGTGAGCAATCCGAACCGAACGTCATAGATCAGCGTCTCTCCCACCGGGAACGGCGTCACACGGCTTGGGCCGGGGGCGGACCGATCCTGCGCGACGACTGGGCTCAGCGCGAGGATGACGGCGCTGCCGACGTGCAGGAGCCGGTTCATCCCCGCCTCACCGCCTGCACGGTGGACGCGATCCGGACGCGCCGCCCGGTGCGCAGCAGACCCACGGCCAGCTCGACCGCGCCGATGTCCGACGTTCCGGAGGTGGCGCGCGGGAGCCGCGGGGCCAACAAGGCCACGACCTGGCGCGCCTGACCCGCGGCGCGTGCCACCAACTCGGCGAATGCGCTCGGGCCCTCACTTGCCAACAGGCGCTCGGTGCGGTCCTGAAAGCAGTTCCGCAGCGTTACGAGGCGAATGCCGCACACGCCGGACGTGAAATCACGAATGCCGGGCACGATCACGCCGGGCCGCAAGAGCCAAGGGGCGAACTGCCGCACGAGCCGTTTCCCGAACGCTTCCTCGTCCGCCATCGTTTCGGTCACGATCACGTCCGCGCCGGACTCGAAGCCCCGGACGATATCGGGGATGACCGCCGGGGAGACGCTAAAGTCGGCGGGCAACGTGATCGCGAGATCGCGTTTCGGGCGATCCGTCCGATCGGCTGCATCGCGGAGCAGACCCTCGAGCCCCGCCGCGTAGCCGCCGATGCGGTCCCGCGTGGTGACGTTCATCGGCAGGGCACCCTGATAGGCTTCCAGAGTCTCGCGGGTGTCGTCCGTCGACGCGTCATCGAGCACGAGCACATGGTACTCGCGCGGGAACTCCTCGAAGACCTTGCGGAGCTTCCAGAGCACCAGCCCGGCGGTGCGGGCGCTATTGTGCGTGCGTATGCAGACGTAGATCATACAACTCCAGGCGATCCCCATCAGGGGATACGCGGCTCGCGCGAAAAAGTTCGCGGGGAATGTAATTAGGGCGTGGACCGCACCGCCTCCGCCGGTACCCGCGGCAGCCGGACGCAGAAAATCGCACCGCCGACCCGGGGCGACTCGAGGTCGATCGACCCGCCGTAGTCCCGCACGATCCCCTGGCTGATCGAGAGCCCGAGCCCGGTGCCGTGGCCCTCTCCCTTGGTCGTGAAGAACGGGTTGAAGATCTGCGAGGCGATCGACGCCGGTACCCCCGGCCCGTCATCGGCAACGGCGATGACGACTGTGTCGGAGTCGCCGGTCACTTCCACGGTGAGCTTGCCACCCACGCGAGAGGTTCGCATGGCTTGCGCCGCGTTGTGCATGAGGTTGATCAAGACCTGCTGTAGGCGATCCCGGTGCACTTCGACGTCGAGACGCCCGTCGGGTACGTGGACTTCGGCGTGGATCCCCGCCGCCGTCAACTCGTGGCGCATCAGCTGCATCGTGGCGCGGACGATGGGCCCGACCGCTTCGCGGCGACGCGGCCCGCTGGTCTTTCGGCCCAAGGTAAGGAGGTTTTGCACGAGCGCGGACGCCCGCTCGGCTTCGCCGCGAATCATGGCCAGCTGCCCCTGGTGCGACGCGGGGGTCAACGGCTCCTCGCTCAGAAAGTCGGCCAAGGCGATTACGGTGGCCAGGGGGTTTCGCAGATCGTGGGCGACTCCCGCGATGAGTTCTCCGATGGCGGAGAGCTTTTCCGACTGCACCAGTTGCTGCTGCAGGCGGTGTTTCTCGGTTTCGTCCTCGAAGATGAGCAGCGACGTCCCCGGCGGTTGCACCAACTCCAATCCCGCGACCGTGTAGCGCCTCCCGGCGCGCTCGAGCTCCTTGGGGGCTTGAACGCTGCGTTCCGCCACCGCCTGCTCGATGGTGCGAATCCAGGCCGGGGGGAGAATCTCGCGCCAGGCCTGTCCCGCGAGTCCGGTCACTGGGAGTTCCACGATGCGGGCGAACGCCTTGTTGGCTCTGCGGATCCGGCCGCGCGCGTCGATCAGGCAGAACGCCTGCCCGATGGCGTCTACCGTCTGCTCCCATTCGAGCTTGCCCAACGACAGGAGCCGCAGGAGACTGGCGTTCTCGACGGCCATGCCCAGCTGGGCATTGATGGCCTGTAACAAATCCAGGTCCGCATCAGCGTACCGTCCCTCGGTGTGGCTCGCCACCAGGACGGCCCCGATCGGACGACCGCTGGTGAGCACCGGCGCCCCCATCCAGGACCGGATCGCGTGGCGGTGCAGGCCGACGGCTTCGCGGCTCGTATCGTCCACGGTGCTCAGCACTCGCGCGCCCTCACTGATAACAAACTTGACAAGCGCGTCGGTAGGCCGGGGATTGTCAGAGCCGGTTGCGTGGGCGGCGAAGGGAGCGTGCGTATCCGAGTGGTGTAGCACAACGAGAAGCGAGTCGGGACTCAACGCGTCTTGCAGGGCTCGCGCCACATGCGTCACGGCGTCCTCGAGCTGCAGCAGTCCCGCAAGCTCGCGGCCGAGGCGGGTGACGAAGCGGAGCGGCGAATCGTGTAAGTCGTCAGGAGGCAGCGTCATGATCTTAGCCAATGTGCGAGCGCGGTTCGCTCCGTCCGATGCCGACTGCGTCGTGTCGGCTCTGGCCAACGGAGACGTGTCGCGCGAACGCGAACTGCGGGCGCTTCGCGACCAGAAGGGTCTCGACGTGCTGCTCGACGACCCGAGGTTGCCCGCCCGGCTCGAGCAGGACGATCGGCTCGTCGGGACGTCGGTTGCGCTGCTGCTGTACGTCGCCGTGCGGCATCGCCTCAAGGCAGTGGGGTTGGATGATCCCGAACTCGCGGATTACCTGGGTGCGTTGCTGCTCGAATTCGGCGGGTATCAACGGGCGTACCGTATTGCCCAACACGACGACGCCACGTATCACTACCTTGCGGACATCGTCGCCGCCATCGACGGCACGGAGGGGCCGAGAGGGTTCTTGCTCCGTGTGCACCTTGGCAACTTCAGTCTGTGGCTTGCCGGCGTGTTTCCGGACTACATCGCGGCGCGGCGGAACCGCTCGGGCGCACCTGATCTCACGTACTTCGAGTCCCTGGGTGCGCGCGGCTTCCGTATGGCCGCAGACCATCGCTTGGCGCGAGCCTACGACCTCGACGGGATCTACGCACGCGCCGCTGAGGCATTTTGCGAACTGCGCGTTGCGCTGAACCGCCTTTCTGACCGGCTGCTCTTTCCGCATTGGCATTCGCCGAACCGCCTACTGCGCCAAGTGGCGGACGACAGCTCGCTCTGCTGACGCGCTAGCGCGCCGCGGCCGTATCGACTGGTCCAAAGAGCGGGCAGCGGGGCTCGCTCACGGCGGCCCACGTCACGCGGGTTCCAAACAAAGGGATGGCTGAACTTCCTGCCGACACGACGCCCAACTGCGGCAGTCCTCTAGGCGGGTCGAGATCATAGATCAGCACGCCCTTGAACGCCTCCGCGGAGTCCTCCACCAGCACGAGACCGAACCCCGGCGTGGCCGGGAACCCCTCACCTTCAAACCCAATGACGGCGCCCTCAGCACCTTCGGCGGCGAGTGCCGGTACCGTCCCATAGCCCACGACCCGAGCCGGCACCGTGCCGACAACACCAGCAGGCAGGGCATCAAGGATCTTGGTACCTGCGCGCAGCTGGTCGAGCACCATCGTGGCTCCGGCCATGGCCGAAAAGCCGCACGCCGCCCGGTTCTCCGGATTCCCGCTACCGCATCCTACCGCAACCGTGGCGGCGACGCCGACCAGGATCCAACGCATGACTGGCAACCTAGCGCTTGGGCGGGTCCGGTGCCAGCGAACACCGCTCGCTTGACCGGGCTCGCGGGGTCCGTGTAACCTAACGGTCGACGGGGTTTTGACCGGAAGGGGAGGGAGCAATGCCGACGTACGAGTATGCCTGCGGGAAGTGTGGCAAGCGCTTCAGTCGCGTCGAGTCGATCGCCGCGCACGATCGTGTGCGCCCGAGCTGCCCGAAGTGCAAGTCGCGCAGAGTGTCACAGGTCTTCGCATCGTTTTTCGCAAAGACCGCGAAGAAGAGCTAGGTGTTCGAGCGGCTGCGCGCGGCCATCGACGCGGCTATCGATGCGGCCATGCCATCCGATAGGGAGGCGCTCACGTCCAAGATGCGAGAAGCCGTGATCGAGGCGCGCGTGGCCATCGAGGCGATGCGCGAGGGGATCACGCGCACCGAGCAGTTGCTGGCGCACGAGCGTCGCGCCTTGGAAGACGCGGAGCGACGGGGCCGGTTGGCGGCGGGGATCCAGGATCAGGAGACCGCGGACGTTGCGCAGCAGTTTGCGAACAAGCACGGCCAGCGCGTGGAGGTGTTGGAACGGAAGCTGACGGCGCAACGGGATGAGCTCATGCTCGCCGAGAAGGAGTACGGGGACATGCGCGCCCAGTTGAAGAACGCGGAGCGGGATCGCACCACCGGTGAGGCGGCCCGGCGGGTGGACGCCGCGTGGCGCAGCATGGAAGCGGCCGGACTGGGCCGACCCGAAACGGACGCGTCCGATGCGCGGCTCGCGAGTGAACTGGATCGGGCGGATCGGGAAGCACGTGCCGACCAGCAGCTTGAGGAACTCAAGCGACGGATGGGTCGCGACCGCTGAGCTGTCAGCCGGCGGCGCCTGTGGCTTCCTCCTTCGTGAAGAACGGCTCCCATTTGCTCTGCGGCGACGGGGCCGTAAGGAGACTCACGAGCACCATCAGCCCCATCGAGAGTATGACTCCGGGGATGACGATGTAGTCGCTGCTGGCGAAGTCGAACTCGGTGCCGCCGAGCGTCAGAGAGAAGTTCACACCCAGCATGGCGAGCACCCGAATCCCCACGATCGACCCAAGACCGCCGGCGATGCACGCCACCCCGCCCTGGGGCGTGACCCGCTTCCACAGGAACGCCGCCAGCAGCGCCGGTGTGAGACTCGCTCCGACGAGCGAGTAGGCGTACAAAGCCATCGACAGCACGGTCTGGAACTGTGTCAGCATCACGAGCCCCAAGCCGCCGAACAACACCACAAAGAGACGCTGGATCGTCATCTTCGCGTGGTCGCTCGCCTCGGGGTTGACGAACCGTTCGTAGAGATCGCGACTCACGTTGGTGGATGGCACCAGGAGGAACGTGTTGCCCGTCGACAAGACGATGGCCACCGCGGCTGCGAGGAGGACGGCTCCCCCGAACGTCGGCAGGGCGTTCTGCGCGATGAACAAGATCACCGTTTCCGAGGCGGCGCGGCCCACCACCGACGTTTGCTCCGCCAGGTCGGGATAGGCGGCCCGCCCCACAATGGCCAGCAACGCCAGCGCCGTCTCGATCACCACGATGCCCGCGACCATGCCGACGACCGCCTGTCGCGCGGCGCGCTCGTTCTTGGCGGAGAAGAACTTCTGGTACATCCCACTCTCGCCGAGGATGAGGAGGAACGTCGGCATGGCCACCCCCATCACCCACAAGATGTTGTGCTCCCCCATCGGGCGGGTGTGCGTGGCGGGGAGTCCCGCGAGGACCGTCTCCAGTCCACCCAGATGTACGACCATGTACGGCAGCGCGAACAGCACGCCGAGGGTGATGATGACGCCGTTCACAATGTCGACCGAGACGATCGAGACCATGCCGGCGAGCGCCGTAAACAACACGATGACCGCGGCCGTGATATAGACGCCGAGCTCGGGGCTGATCCGCCCCTCCGTCACGATGCTCAGGATCCACCCTCCCCCGCGGAACTGGTAGGCGGCGATCGTGACGTACGCGAGAATGATCGCGACCGTTCCCAGCACCCGGGCCCACGCGTTGTAGCGCTGCTCGAGCAGATCGGGAACCGTGTACTGCGCGATCCGGCGTACCCGCCCGGCCAGGAAATAGGCGACGATGAGTCCGATCCACCCACCGAAGGAAAACCACAGTTCCGCGATGCCCGATCGATACGCGAGTCCCGCGCCGCCGAACAGCGAGCCCGACCCGATCCACGTGCACACGAGGGTGCCAACCAAGAGCGCAACCGGCACGGAGCGTCCCGCCACCATGAAATCCGCGTGGCTCTTCACGGTCCTCGCTCGCCAAAAGGCGACGCCGAGCAACACGACCGGATAGAGGAATACCACGAGCATTCTCATGCGTCGTCTCCTGATGGGAGGTGGCGGGCCGGTGCGGACGATACCTCCGCGTAGTGACAGGCGGCTAGATGGTCACCGTCGACGGCCCGCAGCGCTGGTGGCTCGGTCGCGCATTTCTGGTCCTTGGCCGGGTGGAGACAGCGCGGCTGGAACGGGCATCCGCCCTGCGGCGCCGCGCCGGATCGTGCTTCCCCGCGGATGGTGACCCGCGGTCGAGCGTGCGACGGGTCTGGGGTGGGAATCGCCGCCAAGAGTGCCTGCGTATATGGGTGCCGCGGTGATCCATAGAGCTGTGCGACCGCGCTGAGCTCGACGATGCGTCCGAGGTACATCACGGCGACGCGATGCGCCACGTGGCGCACGACGGCGAGATCGTGCGCGACAAACAGGTAGGTCAGTCCATGCCGCTGCCGCAGTGCGGTGAGGAGGTGGAGGACCTGTGCTTGCACAGAAACGTCGAGTGCCGTGACGGGCTCGTCGAGCACCAGGAACTCGGGTCGCAGCGCGAGCGCGCGTGCGATGCCGACGCGCTGGCGCTGCCCGCCCGACAGCTCGTGCGGATACCGTGTGGCAACGGTTGCGTCGAGACCAACTTCCTCGAGGAGTTCAACCGCACGCGCCCGTGCTGCGCCGCCTCGCGCCAGGCCATGGACCTCGAGCGGCTCGCCCACCGCCGCGCCAACGCGCATGCGGGGATTGAGCGACGCGTACGGATCCTGAAACACGATTTGCATCCGCCGCCGGAACGTGCGGAGGTCGGCACGGCGAAGCCGGCCGATGGGCGTGCCGTCGAAGGTGATGTGTCCGCTGGTGGGCTCGATCAGGCGGAGCAGCAGTCGCCCGACGGTGGTCTTCCCACTCCCACTCTCCCCCACCAGTCCGAGGGTCTCCTCTCGGCCGATGTGCAGGTCCACCGCGTCCGCGGCGCGGACACGACGCCCGCGTCCCCACCAGCCTTGCTCCAGGAAGTCTTTGGTGAGCTGCTCGGTGACGACGAGCGGCGTCGGCGCCGTCATGGGGTCGACTCTCCGTCGGCATGCAGCCAGCAGCGCGCTGTGTGACGGGATGCCAGCTCCACAAGCGGGGGTGCCGTGGTGCAGGCGGTCATGGCCTGCGCACAACGCGGATGAAAGCGACAGCCCGACGGCCAACGCGTGGCCGGCGGCACCTGTCCCGGGATTGGGCGGGGCAGCGCGTCCGGCTGGTCGATCCGCGGCACCGCCGCAAGGAGCGCCTCGGTGTAGGGGTGGCGCGGAGCCGCGAACAGTTCCGGCGTCGGCGCGACCTCGACGATCTCCCCCCCGTACATGACGGCGACGCGGTCGGTCACGCCGGCGACAACGCCGAGATCGTGCGTGATCAGGAGCATTGCCATCCCCAACCGCTCGCGGAGGTTCACGAGGAGCTCGAGCACCTGTGCCTGGATCGTGACATCCAAGGCCGTCGTCGGCTCATCGGCGATCAAGAGCGCCGGTTCGCACGCGATCGCGGTCGCAATCATCACGCGTTGCTGCATCCCGCCGCTGAGTTCGTGTGGATACGCCCGCGCGACACGTGCCGCGTCGGCGAGCCCGACGGTCTCCAGCAGTTCCTCGGCCCGCCTCCACGCCTGGGCACGAGACATGTCGCGATGGGTCATCAGGACTTCGGCTACCTGCAGTCCGATGCGCAATACGGGATTGAGGCTGGCACCGGGATCCTGGAAGACCATCGCGATCTCTGCGCCGCGGACGCGGCGCAGCTCTTCGAACGGCAGCCGCAGAAGATCCCGCTCCCGGAACAGCACTCGACTGGCCGGTGCGACGGTCGCACCGCCTCCCAGCAGGCCAAGCACCGCGAGCGCCGTGACCGTCTTGCCACATCCGGACTCACCCACGAGTCCGACCGTCTCCCCGTCGTCGATGTGCAACGTGAGTCCGTCGACCGCCCGAGCGGGACCTTCTGGCGTGGCGAAGGACACACTCAGATCTTCCACCGCCAGCAACGCGGTCATGAGCGCTTCGGGTCCATGGCGGTGCGTAGCCCGTCACCGAGCAGGCTGAACGCGACGACGGTGAGCACGACGGCCAACCCTGGGAACGCCGCGGTCCACGGGGCCGTGACCATCAGCTCCTGGCTTTCGGCGATCATCATGCCCCAGGACGGAACGGGCCGTCGGACACCCACCCCCAGGAAGGACAGCCCCGCTTCGATGAGCACGATCTGGCCGACACCGAGGGTCGCGGCGACGGTGATGGGCTCCATCACGTTGGGCAAGACGTGCCGCGCGAGCAATGCCCGCGTGCTCAGCCCGAGTGCCCTGGCCGCGAGCACGTAGTCGCGAGTTCGCAGGCTCAGCACCTCGGCCCGGACGAGTCGACTGGTGTCAAACCAGCTGGTGAGGCCAAGGATGGCGATCAGTACCGCCACGTTCACGGAGCCCCAGAGACCGACGATGACGAGCAGCAATAGCAAGCGCGGTACCGCCAGCGCTGCATCGACGCACCGCATGAGCACGACGTCCAGCAGGCCCCCGCTCATCCCAGCCACCAACCCGACCGTCGTTCCCACCACGAGCGAAACCGCGACGGCCAGGACCGCGATGGTGAGCGAGATTCTCCCACCGTACAGGATGCGGCTGAGGACGTCGCGGCTCAATTCGTCGGTGCCGAACGGGTGTGCGAGTGAGGGAGCAAGGAGCCTGGCGCCCTCGAGATCGAGCTGGGCAATGGGGTCGTGCGCGGTGATCAGGGGAGCGGCGACCGACGCCAACAGGAGCACGAGCACCAGCACGGCGCCTACCCGACCCTCGCCGTGACGCAACGCCATGGACCACCGTTTCATCGGGCTGCCGCTGTGCGCGTGCGCGGGTCGATAGCGCGGTACAGGAGGTCGGCGAGCAGATTGCCCGTCACCACCATGGCGGCTCCGACGATGGCGATGCCCGTCACCACGTCATAGTCGCGTGCCGCGATCGAGGAGACGGCCAAGCGTCCCATCCCAGGCCATCCGAACACCGTTTCGACCAGCACCGCCCCCGACACCAGCGAGGGAAACGCCAGTCCGAACAGCGTGATCGCCGACAGCAACGCGTTCCGGAGCGCGTGGCGCACGATCACGGTACGTTCCGCCAGTCCCTTCGCGCGCGCGGCTCGCACAAACTCCGCGACCATTGCCGAGAACATCGCGGCCCGCTGATAGCGAGCGACCGCCGCCGCCCCCACCAGACCCAACGCGAAGGCGGGCAACGGGACGTGGATGGCGCGGTCCCATAGCTTCGCGAGGGGCGGCAAATACGGGTAGCTGACCGGATCGATCGCACCCGACACCGGAAACCACCCCAGCGTTTCGGCGAGCACGAGCTGCAGCATCAGGGCGAGCCAGAACACCGGTGTGGCATAAACCGCCAGCGTGGCAAGCGACAGGGCACGATCGCTCGGCGAGCCGGCAACCGTCCCCTGGTACACGCCGACGACGATGCCCGTCCCGAATGCCAGCACGAGCGCGACCGCGGCGAGCAGCAGTGTTTGCGGAATGCGCGCCGCGATCGTCGCGGCTGCCGGCCGGTGCTCGGCGTGCGAGTACCCGAATCGCCCCCGTGCGACGTTCGCGACGTATCGCAGATACTGCACGGGGAGTGGCTTGTCGAGTCCGAAGTTCCGGCGGAGTTGCTCGCGGACCGCTGGAGGGACCCGCGGCGCTTCGGCGAGTCGCGATGTCGGGTCCCCCGGGGCCAGGTGCAGCAGTACGAACGTCAATGTCGCGACGATCCCGATGATCACGATGGCCTGACCGACGCGTGCAGCCAGCAGGCGAGCCACGTTATTGATTCCCGAGCCCGTCCCGGGGGAGTGCCTGCTCCGGATCCACTGTCCACTGCCACATCGTCGCTGACCATTGGTCCGGCCGGAGGCTGACATGGCTGAGGCGACGGTGGAGCGCGGCCTGGGCGCGCGGCACGAACATCCACACGGCCGGGGCGTCTTCGTTCAGCAGCACCAGGGCCTGTCGCCACAATTGGGTGGCAAGAGCCCCGTCGCGTACAGTGGATGCGGAGTCCATCAGCGCATCCACGATCGCGTTGGCATAGCGTCCGTAGTTGAGTCCGCCAATGGCCCGGCTCGACCATGTGTCGATCAGCGACGCCGCGCTTGGATCCTGGAACAACGCACCGAAATACGCGTCGAACCGTCCGCCCTCGGCGCGCGCCATCATCGTGCTGAATTCGACTTGGGTGAGCCGCAGGTCGACCCCCACCTCACGCCACTGGGCCTGGACGATCTGGGATGCGCGAACCCGCGAGCTGCTCGATCCGGGTACCAAGAGTTCGAGGCGGAGCGGAAGCCCGTCGCGGTCGCGGATTCCATCCGCGTCGCTGTCCACCCATCCCTTGGCCTCCAGCGACGCGCGGGCCGCTTGTGGATCGTATTCCAGCTGCGGGAGCGCGGCGTCCCACAGTCCAAGGGCGCGGGTGACCGGTCCAACCGGAACTTCACCGCCGTCGCCCAGCACTGCCCGGACGATCGCCGCACGGTCCGTTGCCTGGGTGAGTGCCTGCCGCACCTCGCGGCTGGCGAGCAGCGGGTGCCGACGACTCCTGTCGCGGGGATTCGCCATGTTAAAGCCCAAATACGCGTACACGGGAACGGCATAGGATTCGACGCGCGCGTGCGTGGTTTGGGCGACGCGCTCCGCGTCTTCGGGGCGCGGGAGCACGTTGAGCACGTCGGCATTGCCAGCCAGGATCTCGCTGAGGGCCGCCGGTCCGTCGGCGGTGAACCGCCACACGATGCGCCGTACGCCGGGTCTTCCCAAGTGGTAGGACTGGTTGCCGTCAAGCTCGACGAACTGCGCAGCTTCCCACCGGGCGAAGCTGAATGGTCCACTGCCCACCGGCGCTCGCCCAAAGGCATGACTCGCCAACTCCGCTCGAGGCACGGAGTCCAGCAGGTGGCTGGGCAGAATCCACATGTGGTACACCGCGTCGAAGAACTGCTCGGGGTACGGCTGGACGAACCGGAACGTCACCGTCCCGTCGCTGTCCGCGGAGACCGAGGAGATGTTGGCGAGCCGAGGCGCGGCGACGGCGGCAACGGCGGGATCCGTATATACCGCGAACGTGAAGGCGACGTCACGCGCCGTCACGGGCGCGCTATCGTGCCACCGCGCACCGGCATCGAGGGTGAATCGAATCGTGCGGTTGTCCGGAAACTCCCACGCCGTGGCAAGCTTCGGCACGAACCCCTCATCGCCCAACGCGTTCATGCTGGGTCCGACATCCGCGAGCTTCTCGAAAATGAGATCGTTCAGTGATGTGGCGACGTCGGATTGCACCACCGGCGGAAGCAGGGCGTCCGCCTCGGCGGCGGAGACCACGACGATCGTGCCGCACCAATCCGCGCATTCGCTCGCTGGTGCGCAGCCGACGAGCACGGCCAGGGCGGCGACGCCCAACCCCAACCGCAGCCGGGGGGTACGGCGCGCGACGGTTAGCGGCGCCACGTCCAGCCGGGGTTGCGATAGGCATCGACGTCGATCGATGCTGGTGTGTGCGGTGTTTCCGTCCACGGTCCCTCCCAAGACCTGCGCGCCGTGGCGGCCACCGCTGCGGCGACTTCCCGAAAGGGCACCGGCCGGCCTAGCACCTCGCGCAGCGACGTCGCCGGTACAGCGGGACCCCGTGTGCGCTCCACTCGGACGACCATATCCTGCTGGTTGTCGAGGAGAATGGATCCGTGCTGGAGAAAGCCGCGCGGCTCTCGATACTGCGCGCTTCCCACGAGCTTGCGACCTTGGAAGACGATCTCTCCGCCAACAGGCGTTGCGAAGCACGCGCCCGCCGCCGGCCGGACTGGCGACCGGCGCGGCGCCACCGCAACCGAGGCACCGAGTGATCTAAGAGCCGCTGCGAGCATGTGGTGAATCGTAATGTAGGCCTGTTGCAGTGACCCGAACACATCTGCGGGTGCCGCCACCGCGTAGGTGACCTCCGCGTGGTGCCACACCGCGCGTCCACCGGTCGGCCGGCGCACGACCTGGATGCCGGCCGCTTCCACCCGCGTTCGATCGTAGCGCCGGAGCGCGGGTTCGTGACGTCCGAACGAGAGACAGGGCGGGTCCCAGCGGTAGAGTCTGAGGAATCCGTGTCCCGATCGAACCGCTCGGAGCAGCGCCGTATCGACGGCCATGTTCTCCGCCCCGCCCCGCCCACGGTCGTCCACGATCAGCCGCCAGTGGCACAACGGCGGCGCCCCGGTGGGGTCGCCGCCGTGGTCGCGGATACCGGCGGACGTGGCGTCGATCACGCCACGCCGTCGGCGACGTCGGCGTACGTGTCGAGCGGAGGACACGTACACACGAGGTGCCGGTCGCCGTGCGCCGCGTCGATGCGTCCCACGGCCGGCCAGAGCTTCGCTTCGCGGGTGGCCGGGGTGGGGAATGCGGCGAGCTCGCGCGAGTAGGGGCGGTCCCACACATCTGCCGCAACGTCGGACAGCGTGTGCGGCGCCAGCTTCAGCACATTGCGATCGGCGTCCGACTCGCCGCGCTCGACCGCGCGTATCTCGTGTCGAATCGCGATCAGCGCATCGCAAAACCGGTCGAGCTCCGCCTTCGACTCGCTCTCGGTCGGCTCGATCATCATGGTTCCGGGAACCGGGAACGACACGGTCGGCGCGTGAAATCCGTAGTCCATGAGCCGCTTGGCCAGATCGTCGACCTCGATGCCGGCAGACTCCTTGAAGGGTCTCGTGTCGATGATGCACTCGTGCGCGATGAGTCCGTGCTGGCCGGAATACAGCAAGTCGTACTGGCCTTCGAGCCGCTTCGCGATGTAGTTCGCATTGAGGATGGCGACTTTGGTGGCCATCGCCAGTCCCTCCGCCCCCATCAGGGCGATGTAGGACCACGAGATGGGCAGGATCGAGGGACTTCCCCACGGCGCTGCGGCGATCGTCCCGCAGGGAGACGGGATGCCGAGCGGGACCACAGGGTGATCCGGGAGAAACGCGGCGAGGTGCTCGGCCACACCGATCGGCCCCATCCCGGGTCCCCCGCCACCATGCGGAATGCAGAACGTCTTGTGCAGGTTGAGATGGCACACATCGGCGCCGATGTCCCCGGGGCGGCTGAGACCGACTAGGGCATTGAGGTTGGCACCATCCATATAGACCTGACCGCCGCCATCGTGCACGATTTCGCAGATCTGACGAATCGTGCTTTCGAACACGCCGTGCGTGGACGGATACGTGATCATCAGCGCGGCCAGCCGATCCCGGTGCGCGTTGGCTTTGGTCCGCAAATCCTGCAAGTCGACGTTGCCGTTCGGGTCGGTCTTCACGACGACCACCCGCAATCCGGCCATGACGGCGCTGGCAGGGTTGGTGCCATGAGCCGACTGCGGTATGAGGCACACGTCCCGCGCGGCCTCGCCCCGCGAGGTGTGGTAGGCCCGGATCGCGAGGAGGCCCGCATACTCGCCCTGCGAACCGGCGTTGGGTTGCAGCGAGATGGCCGCAAATCCCGTGATCTCCGCGAGCCACTGCTCCAGCTGGGTGAACAGCGTTGTGTACCCGCGGGTTTGCTCGCGTGGGGCGAATGGATGAATGCCGCCGAACTCGGACCACGTCACTGCCGCCATTTCGGTCGTCGCATTCAGCTTCATCGTGCACGACCCGAGCGGAATCATCGCATGGGCCAGCGACAGATCCCGATTCTCGAGCCGCTTGAGGTAACGGAGCATCTCGGTCTCGGCGTGATACCGATTGAACACGGGATGCAGGAGATAGGGTGTCCTGCGCGCCAAGTCCGCTGGGATCCTGGTGTCCGACTCCGCGGGAGGGACCTCACCCGGAATCGCTCCGAGCAGGCTCGCGAGCATAGCGACCTCCTCGGCGGTCGTGCGTTCGTCCAGGGTGATCCCGATGCTCGTATCGCCGATCTGTCGCAGGTTCACGTGGTGCGCTGCCGCCGCGTCCAGCGTGGCTCTGACCCTGCCGGCCTCCGCTTCGAGGCGGAGCGTGTCAAAGAAGCGCTCGTGCACCACGCGATAGCCCGCGGCGGCGGCGGCCTTGCCGAGTGCGACGGCGTGCGCGTGTACGCGCCGCGCGATGCGGCGCAGCCCCTCCGGGCCGTGATAGACCGCATACATGGCGGCCATGACCGCTAGGAGGACCTGTGCCGTGCAGACGTTGCTCGTGGCCTTTTCGCGACGGATGTGCTGCTCGCGGGTCTGGAGGGCCATTCGGAGGGCGACGCGGCCGGCGGCGTCTCGCGTGACCCCGATGATTCGACCCGGAACGTGCCGCTTCAGGGTGTCGCGGGTGGCGAAGAACGCCGCATGCGGGCCGCCGTATCCCAAGGGAACGCCGAATCGCTGCGAGTTGCCGACGGCGACGTCGGCCCCCCACGTCCCCGGCGGCTCGAGCAGCAGGAGTGCCAGCAGGTCCGTGGCGACCACCACCAACGCGCCGGTGTCGTGGGCGCGCGTGACGGTCGCTCGGTAGTCACAAACCTCACCGTCCGAGGCCGGGTATTGCAGGAGCACGCCGATCGTGTCGTCAGGTAACGGATCATGCAACGGGTCGAGGCGTCGAACCTCGACGCCCCGCGCGGCTGCCCGCGTCTCCACGACCGCAATCGTCTGAGGGTGGCAGCGGTCGTCCACGGCGAAGACGGCGTGCGTCGAGGTCCTGGCAACCGCGAGGCACAAGCTCATCGCCTCCGCGGCCGCCGTCCCTTCGTCCAACAGAGACGCGTTGGCCACGTCGAACCCGGTGAGGTCCGAGACCATCGTCTGGAAATCGAGCAGGGCCTCGAGGCGCCCTTGCGAGATCTCCGCCTGGTACGGGGTGTACGCGGAGTACCAGCCCGGATTCTCCAGGATGTTGCGCTGAATCACGGGGGGGACGACGCAGTCCGCGTAGCCCATCCCGATGAGCGATCGATACACCTGGTTCTGGCTGGCGAGCTCGTGCAGGTCGGCGAGCACGCGCTGCTCGGATCGCGGCTCGGGAAGGCGCAAGGGCTGCGCCAGTCGGATATCGGAGGGCACGGCCGCGTCGATCAGATCGTCGAGCGATGAGTAGCCGAGCGTCTCCAGCATCACGGCGATATCAGCGGGTCGCGGGCCGAGATGGCGCCAGGCAAAGTGGTCTGGATGAGGACCCGACGGCAGGTCAGTCATGAGGGTATCCTATGAAGGACAACGCCCCGGGAAACGGTCCCCGGGGCGCGTCGCGATATGCGCAGCACGATCCACCTCGCACCGGTCGGGGGTCACTCCCCGATATGTGATGCGTAATCGGCGGCGGTCAGCAACGTGCTCAGGACGTTGGGATCCGCCAGGGCAATCTTGATCATCCACCCATCGCCGTAGGGATCCCGGTTCACAACCGCCGGATCGCCATCGAGGGCATCGTTGACCTCGACGACCTCTCCAGCCACGGGGCAATAGAGCTCCGATACGGCTTTCACGGCCTCGATCGTTCCGAAAGTGGCCATGCGATCGAACGTGTCACCCACCGCAGGAAGCTCCACGTAGACGACGTCGCCGAGTTCGCCTTGAGCATAGTCGGTAATACCAACAATGACGACGCCGGCGTCGTCCGACGGCTTCACGTACTCGTGCTCTTCCGTGTAGTACAATGACTCGGGAATGTCTGACATGGCCCAGCATCCAGTGGCTAGGGTTCGGGCGAGGGGTAGGTTATTCGCGGGCCCTCCCAGTGTCAACCTGGCCTGCGGGCCAGGTCCGCGATGTCGTGGACCGGTCGTTCGGTGGTGGTGGTCGCGCCGAGCGATACGTAACCCGACGCACCGGAGTGGCGGCCTCGCATCTGTTCAGGGTCGACCCACGGTCGCACGTCGATCCGGGCGGCACACCGCGGGTCGTCGAGGCCTGTTTCCCACGCGAGCGCGATCGCCGTGCCGGCCGATACGGTCGCTGCGCGATAGGCTACCGATCCCTGGGATTCGGTGAGGACGATCGCCCGCTCGGCCAAACCCAACGCGGCCGCGAGGTGCCCGGGATCGGCGGTGGCCGGTGTCAGGAACGGCGGGATTCCGGTCACGGGCGCGAAGGAGCCGACCGTGAAGAGCGACGTGGGTCCGCCCGCATCATGGGCCCGTGCCAGGATGCCGGCCGTCGCGGCGGTCCACCCGTCCGCCGTGAGGACGGCTGCCACCGCCGGGGGAGGTGTCCCGGCAGCCTTGGATGCCCCGGCCCGGCGCAGCGCAGCCCAGGCACCGTGTGCCTGCGTTTCGAGTTGAGCGAGCGTTCCGGCGTTGTCGATGACCAGGTCCGCTGCCGCGCGCTTGTCGGCGGATGGTTGCTGGGCACGCAGCAGGCTTCGAGCCTCGTCAGCCCCTAGGTCGCGGTGGCGGACAAGACGCTCGTGCCGCACCGTCTCAGGAGCGTCTACGACCACGATGACGTCGAAGTCGACGGGGTCGAGTGCTTCGAACAGGAGCGCGATGTCGTGCACGACGACGCAATCGCCGCGGCCCGCGGCCTCGGACTCGCGCAGTGCGCGCCGGGCCTGGACGGCGGGGTGCACGATGGCATTGAGGGTCGCACGTGCGACCCCGTCTCCCATCACGCGCCGACGCAGCGCGGCGCGGTCGAGCCGTCCGTCGCTCGTAAGCACTTTGGGTCCAAAAGACCGCACGATGGCCTCGAGCACGGGAGAACCTGGCGCCTGGACCTCGCGGACCAGCACGTCGGCGTCGATCAGCGTGGCTCCCCAGGCCGCGAACCAACTTGACACGGTCGATTTGCCCGCCGCCACATTGCCCGTAAGCCCGACCCGAAGCATGTCGGCCGCCGCCTTCAAAGGAGGATGGTCTGCCGCGCGTCCTTGCGAGGTACGTCGTGACAGTGCCGGCAGCGTGCTTCATAGGCTTCGCTTCCGCCCACCATGATGGTGGGCGAATCGTACGGTGCCGGGCGGCCGTCGATGAGCCGCTGGTTACGCGATGCGGCCTCGCCGCACTTCACGCAGATCGCGTGGAGCTTGTCCACGAACTCCGCGATCGCCAGCATCTGCGCCATCGGTCCGAACGGTTCACCGCGGAAGTCCGTGTCGGTTCCGGCCACGATCACGCGGACCCCCCGATCGGCGAGAGCAGAGCACACGCGGACGATCCCCTCATCCAGGAACTGCGCTTCATCGACCGCCACGACGGTGGCCGCCACGTCGATCAATCGCATGACCTGGGCCGCTGAATCCGCCGGCTGCGCGTCCACCGACACTCCGTCATGCGTCACCACCTGGTATACGCCGAACCGATCATCGAGGTGCGATTTGAAGACCTGGACTCGCTTCTTGGCGATGAGCGCCCGCCGGACGCGGCGGATGAGTTCCTCACTCTTACCACTGAACATCACGCCGGTGATCACTTCGATCCATCCCGGCTTGACGGCGTGAATCATGGTAGCCCCAGAGGGAAGGTGGTGCCGCGGGGGAGGGTACCCCGCGAACCCAGCCCTGGCAAGCGCTTGCGGAGCGGCCTATCGAGTCGGTACTAATGTGGCATCGACGCGGACGCGCGGGATGCGAAACGGTGCCAGCGAAGCGCGTCACCACCACGACACCAGGTGCCGCAAGGGGGCAGCTTGAACAAAACGGATCTCATCGAATCGTTGGCCGCGGAGGCGAATCTCTCGAAGGCCGAGGCAGGACGCGCTATCGACGCGCTGTTTGGAACGAGCGGAGTGATCGCCAACGCCCTCAAGGGTGGTGACAGGGTCCAGATCACTGGATTCGGGACCTTCCAGGCCAGAAAGCGCGCCGCACGGACGGGTCGGAACCCAAAGACTGGCGAGGCCATCAACATCGCCGCCGCGGTGGCACCGGCGTTCAAGCCCGGTCAGGGTCTGAAGGATGCGCTGAACTAGCCGCCGATTCGGAACGAGACACGGGGCCCTGCACGGCCGGCGTGCGGGGCCCCGGGCGTTTGGCGGGGCCTCCTAGCGGAGGTCCAGCGTCACCTTGACCGAGCGGCCACGCAAGTTCGTGGCTTCCAGGCCGCTAATGGCTTGTTTAACGGATGGAGTTCGGATCTGGATCAGCGCGAACGTGTCATGCAGGTCCACGCGCCCGACATGGTCGCGCGGGATGCCCGCCGCGTTCAGCAAGGCCCCCACGAGGTCGCTCGGGCGCAAGCCCTGTCGCCGGCCGCTATCCACGCGCAGATGGACCCAGGTTGGCAGATCCTCTTCGCCGTCGGTTGTGGACGTCGTGCCGGCGGTCGCGTGCAGCGCAGCCGCGGCGATCGCCGCCGCGTCGTACCGATCGAACAACGGAGCGAGCGCAAGCAGCCCCTCAACCTGATCGCCGGTGTGGAGCTGCTGCTCGATGGCCCGCCGGAGCGCTGCCGCACGGTCGCGGGCGCGGTCGACCTCGACCACGAGCCGGACCGACTTGATCGGTTCCGCAATGCGGCGGAGGTAGGCCTGCTGCCAGGGCCGCGCGAGGATCCACACTTCCGCGGCGAGCCCCGACAGTGCCTCGAACACGTCCGGCGTCGGCAGGTCGGTCGCGATGGCCAGCGTGGCCTTGCCGGACGCCGCGTCCTCAGCAAGCCGCACGGTCGGATCGTCTCGATACCGCGCCCAGCGGTCCGTCCCCATTGGGTCCCACAGGATCGTAGAAGAGGGATCGAGCGCATCGAGGGCCCCGGAAACGGCGTCGTGGAGGCGGCGGGCGCCCACAATGGTCACGCGGGCGGGGCCGAGCGGCTCGGCCGGTGCCGAGACGGCGTTGAGGATCGGAGCACGAGGAGCGTAGCGTTCCACGAAGTCTGCCGCGCCGTCAGGGTCCGAGGTGACCAGTACACGCTGGGCGGCTTGATGGTCCGCCAGCACGGCATTGGCCGCTCGGCGATCGGTCGCATTCAATAGCTCGGGCCACAGGACCACGATGCGGCTGAGCGTGCCGGCCGCCAGCAGCGATCTGCCGGCCAAGCCGAGCGCCGCGCCCGGAGTGGCGACCACCGTGGGGTGTTCGATGCTCTTGAGGAGTCGTGCCGTCCGCGCAAGCCCGCCAGCCACCACCACGCGCTGCTCGGGCAGAGTGCCCAGGGTCATCCCCACGTCGTCGGTCAGTCCCTCCGCTGGTGCCAGCACCAGGGTGAGTCCCGTCCCGCGTCCCATCTGGGCGAACAATGGGCCGACCCCCCAACTGGCGGGAGGGCAAACGTAGAGCAGCGGGTTGCCGCTAGTCAGTGCCGCGCGGTGGCCGGCACTGAACTCGGGCGCGAGAGACGGAATCACGGGGTTCCTCGGTTGTCAAAGATGGCGGGGGGATGGTACCCCACGCGGGGGTCGCACGCAACGGGGCCGGACGTTGACACGGCCTGCCCTGACGTCAATGCTTGCGGTCATGCTTCGGTCTGGTTGCCGTGCCGCTGCCGCTGGCCTGCTCGTGGCCGCGTCGAGCGCCGCCGCGGAGGGACAACAGCGTCCGACCGCGCGAGATCTCGGTGTCGCGGTCGGGGCGGTTGCCCGCGGGCCCCTCAACGCCATCACGGACGTCGGTGGCGTCCGGGTCGGCCATACGACCATCGCGTCGGGCGACTCCCTCAATACCGGTGTGACGGTCGTCCTCCCGCCAGGGGACAATGTCTTTCAGCGCAAGGTTCCGGCCGCCGTGGTTGTCGGCAACGGCTTCGGGAAGCTCGTTGGCGTGACGCAGATCGAGGAATTGGGGGAACTGGAGTCGCCGATCGTGCTGACGTGCACGTTGTGCGTGCACCGGGCTGCGGACGCCCTCGTGACGTATCTGCTCGGGCTGCCAGGGAATGAACTCGTCCGCTCGGTGAACGTGGTGGTTGGGGAGACGAATGACGGGTTCCTCAACGACATCCGCAGCCGTCCGGTTCAAGCGGGCGACGTACTCGATGCCATCATGCACGCCCGAGCGGGCCCGGTCGAGCAGGGGTCGGTCGGTGCGGGCCGCGGGACGGTGGCGTTCGGATGGAAGGGGGGGATCGGGACCGCAAGCAGGCAGCTGGACGATTCCTTGGGTGGATGGATGATCGGCGTCTTGACCCAGACCAATTTTGGCGGGGCACTGACGATCGGTGGTGCCCCGGTCGGGCGCGAGCTCGGGGTCAGCGATCCACGTGAGCCCACGCACCGTGGTGGACAGGCAAGGGATGACCGGGAGGGGTCGGTGATGATCGTGGTGGCCACCGACGCACCGATCGACGCGCTGGGTCTCACGCGGATGGCTCGCCGAGCCCTGGTGGGCATGGCGCGCACGGGAAGCGCGATGTCGAGCGGGTCTGGCGATTACGTCATTGCCTTCAGTACCGTATCGCGGTCGGAGTTTCCCGCCGGCGGTGGCTTGCGCGGGGCCGCCCTGAGCCCGTTCTTCGTTGCGGTGGCGGACGCGAGCGAAGAGGCGGTCTACAACTCATTGTTGCAGGCAACGGACGTGCACGGCTTCCGTGGGTTGGTACGAGCGCTCCCTGTGGATTCGACCGTTGCCATTCTCCAACGCTACGGGGTGATACCACCGTGACGGACTCGGTCTTCAATCGGTCGCGCAACGTCGGAAACCTCGAGGCGTCGGCGACGATCGCCGTCAGCCAGGAGGCGCAGCGCCGGCGAGCGGCCGGTGAGGACGTCATCGACCTGTCGGCCGGCGAGCCCGACTTTGCCACGCCGAAAGTGGCGGCCGATGCGGGTGTCAAGTCGATTCAGACCGGGCACACGCACTATCCCCCCAATGCCGGGCTCCTCGAGTTGCGGGCCGCAGCCGCGCGCAACTGGTCGCTCCTCTCCGGAGGCCGACCGGTCAACGCGGACAACATCGTCGTATCGACCGGGGCCAAACAAGCGCTGTTCAACGCGTGCTTCTGCCTGTTCGGTCCGGGTGACCGCGTGCTGATCCCGGCGCCTGCATGGGTGTCGTACGCGCAAATCACGCACCTGACGCGGGCAACCCCCGTGCTCGTTCCGGGATCGCTCGATTGGAGCCTCAAGGTTGGTGTCGACCAGCTGGAAGCGGTGCGTGACGCGCGGACCAAAGGCATCATCCTCTGCTCACCCGTGAACCCCACCGGAGCGGTGTACGCGCGTGCCGAGCTCAAGGCGATCCTCGAGTGGGCACAGGCGCACGAGCTGTGGGTTGTTGTCGACGAGATCTACCGTCGCATCCACTATGGATCCGGACCGGCTGCTTCGGTGCTGGATCTGCCTGACGAGCTGCTCGAACGCACGGTGGTGGTGTCGGGGGTCAGCAAGACGTACGCAATGACCGGTTGGAGGATCGGATTCACCCTCGCTCCGCGCGCCGTGACCCAGTCCATCGCCGCGCTGCAGTCCCATGTAACGAGCGGGGCGTCACAGCCCGCGCAATGGGCGGCGGCCGCCGCCTTAGGCGACGACCGCATCGAAGCGGATGTCGAGCGTATGGTCGAGGAGTTTCGCCATCGACGGGATCGCGTGGTCGCGCACTTTCGGCAGAACCTCCCCGGCGTCGAGTTCGTGGAGCCGATGGGAGCGTTCTACTTCTTCTTTCGGGTGGACGGGTGGTTCGCCCAAGGTGTGGACAGCGCCTTGGACTTCTGCCATCGGCTCCTGGCGGACGTCGGGGTCGCGCTGGTACCCGGTGAAGCATTCGGTGACGGTCGCTGGGTGCGCCTGTCTTATGCGGCGTCACGGAAGGAGATCGACCGCGCCCTCGATCGCATCACGGCGTTTGCGCGTGCGCTTCCCCAGCCCGAGCAACTCGGGATCGGGAAGCAAGCGGAGGCGGTATGAGAATCGGCGGACACCTCACGACGCTGGACAGCGTGCTCCAGCGGGTGACGTATCGCTGGGATACGGAGACGGACATCCTCTCGGGTTCGCTGCCGACACCTGAAGGTGGCCGAGGGTTCACCGGCTCGATCGAACTCGAGGATGCGCAGGGTGCCGTCGTCACGCTCGACCTGCAGCAGGGGGCGCTGGCGGCACTCGAGGTGGTCGTGTGGCCCGAACGCACCGAGCGACCGGGCCTCCTGCCCCCGGAGCCCCGCCGAACGGCCGCGTTTACGGTGCCGGCTCGTCCATCGCAACCGGGTATTGGCGTCATGGAAGTGGATGTGCGGATGCGGGTGGAGACCAGTGAGGATGAGTCGGTCATCCACGTCGCGCTCTCGGGCGGCACGCGGCAGGAGGCCGTGGCGCTGGCGGAAAACCTGTTGATCGAGCTGGACGGCCAAGGGGAACTCGTCGGGTTCTGGCTGCTGGACGTCCCCCCGTTCGGACCGGAGGAGTGACGTCGGCTCAACGAGTCCTGAACGGCACGGCGGGCGGGCCACCGCGCACCTCGCTGGGAACGACCCACGTCCTGACATTCGCGCGGAAAGCCGTCACCCTCTGACGATCTCGTTGCGCGCGCGGTTACGCGATCTCGTGACAGATCTGGGGGGCACGGTCACGCCGGGGCCTCCCTTGCGCGGCGCGCTCCCCCATGTCGAAGAGCCGTTCGCGAACGCGGATTACGTGGAAGATTCGGACGGCGTTCGGGCTCGGCCGGTGCGACCGTCGGGGCACTTCCCCGCGGCGGCGTTCCTGGACGGCATCCAGCGATTCGCGGTCGAGGCGCGCTTCGGCCTGGTGCCGGTCATCCGTGGCCACGTTGGTGCGGCCGTGCTGTGCCGGCGCGACGGGCACCTGGAGGTGGAAGATGCCGCGTCCGAGGACTTCCTGGTCACGGCGGCTGGGGCGCTGAATGCCACCCAGCGGAGCGGGCTTGCCGAGTTGGGCCTGCCCCTGCACGAAGTCGAGGTGGCTGAGCGGGCGCATCCGATCCTGGACGTCCAGCGCACGGCTCGCGTGGTGGAGCGCCGGCGTGAGACGCTGGAGCGACGGTTGGCCGGGAACGCTCTCGAGCGCGACCCGGAGCGGTGGCTGGTGATCGATGGGTCGGTGGGAGATTTGGGCGGCGCACGCGTGCTCGGAGTCATCAAGAGTCACGAGACGCAGTTCCTCCGAGGCACCGACCTGGAGATTGCCCTCACTCTTCCGGAAGGGCATCGCACGAGCGTCTTTGCGCGGAGTCGCGGTACGCGGGAGACGGTGTGGACGTGGTATCTTCGAATGTGGCCGTGGGAGAACCAGGACCTTCTGCACGGCCTCGTTCGCATCGAGCGGCCCCCACTCGCGCTGGTGGTGGATGAAGTCGACGCCGTCAGCGCTTGGCTCATCGCGGAACGCACGCCGCTGTCGGCGCCGGACGCTCGATGGGACCGACTCCTCTACCCGATTCATCAGGTAGAGACGTACCTGCGCGCGCAGCTCGGAGGTTGGTGGTGATCGTCATGCGGGATCGAGCACCGGTTGGTCGAGTGGTTGCCACCGAGGCGCTGCCGGCGAGCCCGCACCAGTTTCACTTCTGGAGCGCGACCGACACAACGATCGGCATCGGCGCGATTGTACGTGTCGACGGGCCGCCGGCACGGAAGGTCTACGCCGTGGTCGTGGACGCCCGGGCCTACTCGGACGTGCCGACGCCGTTGCACGATCTCATGGCGGCGGAGGGCGACCCGGAATCCCAGCCTGCCCCGACGCATCGAGCTGAGATCCGGTTGTGGACCGCTGCCGTGCTGCGCCACGAGCCCGAGGAACCGGTGCAGCCGGTACCGCTGGCGCCGGTCTACCTTGCCGATGAGGCGGATGTCGAGATGGCGCTGCGGATGGAGACGTACGTGCGCGCCGACCCTCCGGCGGGACTCCCCATCGGCGTGTATCGCGCTGGGGGCCTCAGGGTCCCGGTCGCGCTCGACGCCGCCTTTGTACTCGGACCGGAGTCCGCGCACCTGAACCTCTCGGGCATCTCCGGCCTTGCGACCAAGACGAGCGCGATCGAGTTCATGCTGGCCAGCATCTTCCAGAGGCTCCCTGCGGCCAAAGGGTCGGTGGCGGCGGTGTGCTTCAACGTGAAGGGTCCCGATCTGTGTTTTCTCGACCAGCCCGGCGAGCTCTCCGCCGACGATCGTGCGCTCTACGGCGTCGTCGGCATCGAACCGAAACCCTTCGAGCATGTCGAGTACTACGCGCCGTTCAAAGCCGACGGCGTCAACCTGAATACCCTCCGGACGCATCCGGATCTCGTCGGAGACGTGCGGCCGCTGCTGTGGGGGCTACGCGAGGTGCTCGACTACCACGAGGTCCTGCTGAGCCGGGAGGACATCGACGCCAAGGCCGACGCCTTTCTCGACTTCCTGGCGGATCGCGTCGTGGAGAAGGAGTTTCGCGACGAGTGGGGTGGGGTGCACCGGGTGCGCAGCTTCGCCGATCTCGACCGGTTGTTCCGCGCCATCTTCGACGGCATGGAGCAGGCGGCCCGGGGGGACGTGTGGCGCACACACCACCTCGCGACCATTCGCAAGGTGCGCAATCGCCTACTCAACATCTCCACCCGATGCAGAGGTCTGGTCACCGAGGATGGCACGGCGAACGATCTGCCGCTGGGGGCGTTCGAGGATCGGGCGGTGTACGTGGTGGATGTTTCCGGGATGGATCAATTGGGGCAGGACCTCGTGTTCACCCGCATCGTGTCGCAGCTGCGCGAACATCTGGAGCGCCGTGACCTCGGGGTGGACCATGTCGTGGTATTCGTGGACGAACTGAACAAGTACGCGCCGAGCGACGGGCCGGATACCTACGTGCGCAAGATGTTGTTGGATATCTCCGAACGGGGGCGTTATCTGGGGTTGGTGCTCTTCGCCGCGCAACAGTTCCGCTCGCAAGTACACCGCCGGGTCGTGGGCAACGCCGGAACGATGGTGTTCGGCCGCATGGATCTCGACGAGCTGTCGACACCGGGGTATCAGGTGTTGTCGGCAGCGACGAAAATCAAGCTCGCGACGCTCCCCAAAGGGGATTTGATGGTCCGCCATCCGCACTTCACCCAACCCGTCTTTGTGCGCTTTCCGCGGCCCGCGGTGCTGAGTGGTCCGGAAGGCGTGACCAAGTTCCCTCCGCAGGCCGACGTGCCGTTTGAAGAAGCCGTGATTCGCCAGCTCCTGCAGCTCGACCGATCCGTGCCGGAGGTACGGGTGCGCGAGGCGATTGCGGACCGAACCGAACTCGAGGTACGGCGGGCCCTGCTTGCCACCCGCCGAGCGGCCCCAGACGACGTGCTCGGATACTTTCGGGCCGCGTTGGGCCCGGCGGTGCGTCGAGCGGGTGAGGTGCTCGGTCCGGCGCACGTGGTTCCGCTCCAACAAGTGGAGGATCCCTATGGCGCATAGACTCATGTGGCGCGCCGGTGGGCTAGCGGTGCTCGTGCTCACCGCGATCGGGGCGGCGCGGTCGCTGGCTGCCCAGGCGTCCATCGTCGCGCAGTTCACCCCGACCCCCGGCGTGAGGCTGCACACTCTCGTGACCACGGAAGGGACGGCCATCATTGCCGAACGGGGTGCACCGCAGGGCAGTGGGATCTCGCTCCAATTCCGACGGCGGGAGGCGCTGACGGCCCGTGCTCTGAGCCACGAGGCCGGGGGGGTGGTGGTCGAGGTGACGCATGATTCGGTGTCGGCGCGCGCGCGGCCCGCGGGAGGATTGTGGACCGCTGTCGAGGCCGAGGCGGTGCCCGCAGCCACGGCGCGCGCATTGATCGATCGACAGCTCTCCGTGCAGGCCGTGCTGGAAGGCACGCTGCGGACGGGCCTGGTGGGCACGTTCGACATGGTGCTCCCCTCCGGGCCGATCGCGGTGGGCAGTCGCTGGACCAGCGACGTCGGGTTCCCCTTGCACGGCGTCTCCACCGTCCGAGCCGAACTCGGATTGGACGATCAGGTGAGGATCGACCGACGCCTGCTGGCCCAGGCCGACGTCGTGTTGGATAGCCTCGTGGCGCGAGGCACCGATACGCTTGCGTATCTCACTGTCTCTGGAGCGGTCACGCCCAGGACGATGGCCGGCCGGGAGCCCGCGACAAGGGGTGTCGCGGTATCCGGCGCAGTCGGCGGCTCGATGATCTGGTCGACGGGGTGGGGCACGTTCGTGTCGGGCGGTTTGCGTTCGATCGTCGTATTGGGCCTTGGAGGTGGAGTGGTGGGACAAGACCAATCGGTGCCGCTCGAGGTCCGCATCGACGTGACGACACAGTTTCAGCTGCGGCCGTAGATGGTGTCGATCGTGCTGGCCGCGTGTCTGGTGTCGGCACAGAGCGGGCCGGCCGTGCACTTGCTCCGTTTTCATCCGGCGATCGGGCTCAGGCTCACACGCGAGTTTCGGCTCGAGACCCGGGTACAAGTCGATTCGGCGGGAACGACGCGAACGCGGGAGGCGGAGGCGCGCGGGCGCATGCAGCAGGTCGCGGCACAGGGGTACGCCGGAACCACAGTGCTGCATCTTGCGTTGGATTCGGTGACGGTGCGCGAGCGCGACAACGCCATGCCCTGGTCCGACGCGCGTCCCTATGTCGGCGGGTGGCGTCAGATCGAGGTCGATGACCGCCTCACCGCGCGGGTGACCGGAGCGCAAGGTCCGCAGACGGCGACACGGCTCCTGGAGTGGATGGCGGTGGGGTTGGCGCACTTGGTCTTCCCGGAGAGGGCGGTGCGTCGTGGCGCCGAGTGGCGGCAGTGGATTCGGGTGCCGCGAGGCCTCCCCAAGCTCCCTGATGGTCCGTGGCTGGACATTCCGGTCCGCGTGGTGGTTCGCCTCGACAGCATCGCTGCGACCGATAGGGACAGCCTGTTCTATTTCGACGTGCGCGGAGAAGGAATGGCGGTCGATGCTCGAGCCGCGACGGCGCCGGACGAGCTCGGCGTGGCGGCGACCCTCGTGTGGTCCCGTGGGTGGAGCGCCTATGTCGCCCAGGCGGTGCGCATTGAGGTGGCGAGCGAGGGAGCCGCCCCGGGGGGGGACTGGGTGCGGGCGAGCCTGAGCACCGTCCTGCAATCTCGAGCGCGCTCGATACCGTGAAGCTCGCGCACCTCGCGGACGTCCACCTGGGCTTCCGACAGTTTCACCGACTCAACGCAGCGGGCATCAACCAGCGTGAGGCCGACGTGGCACGCGCGTTCCGCACCGCCATCGACGGGGTGATCGCGGCGGCGCCGGACCTTGTGGTCATCGCGGGAGATCTGTTTCACTCGGTGCGCCCGACCAACACGGCGATCCTCGACGCGTTTCACCAGTTCCAACGACTCAGAGCCGCGGTGCCACCGGCTCCGATCGTCATGGTGGCCGGCAACCACGACACTCCGCGATCGGTGGAGACCGGGTCCATCCTCCGGTTGTTCGAAGCGGTGGGGAACGTGCATGTGGTCGTCGCGGGACCGACGGAGCTGGCGTTTCCCGCACTCGATCTGACGGTGATGTGCGTTCCCTACGCGGCGTGGGGCGGGTCGGTTGCCCCGACGCTCCTTCCCACGTCGGGCGCGACACATCGCGTGGCCGTGACGCACGGCGCGGTCCGCGGCACGTTCCCCGAGCCGGCGTGGGCGGAAGACTTCGGGCCGCACTTGGAGCCTGGTGATCTCCACGCGGAACAATGGAGCTACCTGGCGCTCGGGCACTACCATGTCGCCCATCGAGTGCGGGACAATGCCTGGTATGCTGGCGCGCTCGAGTACACCAGCCCAAACGTGTGGGGCGAGCTGCGCGATGAGGAGCGAGAGGGGAGGGAAGGGAAGGGGTGGCTGCTGGTGGAGTTACGTGAGCAGACCCCCCGCGTGGTGTTCAACCCCGTCGCGCCCGCCCGGCGGTTGATCGACCTGCCGCCGATCGCGGGTGCCGGTCTCGGTCCAGCGGAGCTGGATGGGCTGGTGGCCGAGGCCGTGGACACGATCCCCGGCGGCCTCGACGGACACATCGTGCGACAGATCGTGTTCGACGTGCCCCGGCCGATCTCGCGCGATCTCAACTATGCGGGGATTCGAAACTACAAGACCCGAGCCCTGCACTACCATTTGGACATCCGGCGTCCCGCGCCAACCCGGTCGGTGGGTGTCGGCGGCCCAGGTGAGCGACAGACCCTCCGCCAACTGGTTGCGGACTTCGTGGAGCGGAGGCCGCTCGATGCCGAGGTCAGTCGGTCCGAGTTGGTCGCGCTTGCCGGACAGTACATGGACGAGGTGAATCGCGACGAGGACCGCGCCTGATGCGGCTCCACCGCATGCGACTGCTCAACTTTCGACAACACGTCGACACCGAGATCGACTTCGGTGCTGGGTTGACTGCGATCATCGGCCCGAACGGCGCGGGCAAGTCCACGTTGCTGGAGGCGATCGGCTGGGCGCTCTACGGCAATGTGGCCGCTCGGGGCACCCGAGACTCCATTCGGTACAGCCGCGCACCGGCGCGGACGGCGGTGCGCGTCGAAGTGGATTTCGCGCTCGGCCCGCATGACTTCAGGGTCGCTCGGACGTTGTCCTCCGCGGAGCTGTATCAAGATCGGCACGCGCAGCCCATCGCCAACTCGCACCAGGAGGTGAGCGCCCGGGTCGAACATCTGCTCGGGATGTCGCGCGAAGAGTTCTTCAGCACCTACTTCACTGGACAAAAGGAACTGGCCGTCATGGCGGCCATGAAGCCGGTGGAGCGTGGTCGGTTCTTGTCCCGCGTGCTGGGGTACGAGCAGCTGCGCGAGGCGCAGGACCGCGTGCGCCAGCGCCGGCGCGAAATCAGCGCGGAGCTGCAGGGATTGGAAAAGGGTTTGGCGGATCCGGGGGAGCTGGAGGCAGAACGGGTGCGGGCGGCGGAGCGGGTGACCGAGGCAGAGACGGCGTTGCGTGAGGCTCGCGATCGTCACGTGGCTGCTGCCCAGGAGCTGGAGTACGAGGGGCCACGGTGGACGCAGGCCGTGCAGCAACGCGAGCGGGCACTGTCGCTGGATGGCGAGCGACGCGTTGCGGAACGCGATGTTGGCGAGGCGCGGCGCGCGTTCGAGCGGATTGACCGCGACCTGGCTGAGGCCCTGGCCGCCCGAACCGAGTACGAGTCCCTCGCCCCGGACTTGGCAAGGGTCGAACCGCTGCGGGTTGAGCTCGAGCGTCTCGAGCGCGAGGCGAAGAACGCCGGACGCCGGCGGGCCCTGATGGGGCAGCTGAGCGAGGTTCGCGGGCAGGAGGAACAGCTGCGGGAGCGGCTGGCGCGACTGGGGAACTGTGATGCGGCGTTGGAGGGGGCGATCGCGTCTCGCGAGGCTGCCCGTACCGCGCTCAAGGCCGCTGAGCGCTTGCGGGACGACGCGCACACCGCGTGGGTTCGGGACCGGCAGGATGCGCAGACGCAGCACCTCACCCTGAGAGATCAGTATCGCGACCATCGCGAGCATCGCCACACGTTGGTGGAGGCCGGCGAGGATGGAGAGTGTCCGATTTGCAAACGGCCGCTCGGGCAGGTATTCGGGGAAGTGCTTGACACGCTCGACCGGCAGATGGAGGAGATCGAGGTTCGCGGGAAGTACTTCAAGCGTCGTCTCGATCAACTCGAGAGCATACCCAGTGAGGTGGTGGAAGCCGAGCAGGCGGTGACCGACGCCACCGCCGGGGTCGAGGAAGCGGTGCGTGAGGTTGCGCGCCGCGAGGATCGAATACGCGAGCGGGACGCCTTACAGGCCGACCTGGAGCGGGCCGCGGCACGCGCGGTGGATCTGGGCACGGAAGTGGAACGATTGCCGGAGGCCTACGATTCGGAGCGTCACGACGTGGCCCGTGCGGAATTGCGGGCCCTCGAACCGCTGAGGCATCGTGCGGCGGCACTCGAAGGCCAAGCGGCCCGAGCCGAAGGCCTCGTGGCCGAAGCGGAGGCGGCGGAACGTACGCTGTCGGAGCGTGAGACGCGGTACCAGGAGCTGCAAAGGGTGCTCGCCGATCTCGGGTTCGACGAAGTGCGCTATGAGGCGGTACGGGTGGCCTACGAGTTGGCGGCGCGCGCGGCGCGTGAGGCCGAACTCACCGTCGCCTCCACCGCGGCGGACGCCAAGGCCGCTGGGGAGCGGCTCGCCTCGGCGGAGCAACGGCTCAAGGAGCGGGCCGCGAAGGCGGGGCGCGTGCGCGAATTGGGAGCTGCGGTGCGGCTCCACGAGGAACTCGATCGTGCGCTCGGTGACCTGCGCAGCGCCCTCAACAGCGCTATGCGTCCGGAGCTGGCCGAGCGAGCGTCGGCGTTCCTGGACGCGCTCACCGACGGCCGGTACCCCGAGATCGAATTGGACGAGCAATACAACGTGCTGGTGGTCGAGGATGGGCGTGGCAAGCCGGTGATCTCCGGGGGAGAGGAGGATTTGGCCAACCTGGCCCTGCGGCTCGGCATCAGTCAGATGGTTGCCGATCGCGCGGGTCAGCCCCTGTCCCTGTTGGTACTCGACGAGATCTTCGGGAGTCTCGACGAGCGCCGGCAGCAAAGCGTCATCGAGCTGTTGCGGGCGCTCGCCGACCGGTTCCCGCAGGTGGTGCTCATCACCCACATCGAGGCGGTGCGCGAAGGGGTGGATCGAGTCATCCGCATCACCTTGGACGAGTCACGAGGCGCGGCCGTGGTACTGGACGAACAGGGGATAGGCGATGTGGCAGCCTGAACGCGTGCTTGAGGGTCCGCATCCGGCGAGCGTGGAGGACATTCCCGCGTTGAACCGTGTGTTCTCCGACGCGTTCACCGATCGCTATCGTCGCGACGGGCTGGTCGGCGTTCGCGTGCCGCAGTTGAACCCGGCTATCTGGCGCTATGCGATCGACGACGCCGGACCCGGAGCGATGGTCTGGTATGATACCGCGCGCGAATTGGTGGCCTTCAACATCGCGCACTGTTCCGGTCGAGAGGGGTGGATGGGCCCCCTTGCGGTCCGGACTGATCGCCAGGGGGAGGGCATCGGTCGCGTGATCGTCCAAACCGCCGTGGACTGGTTGCGGGAGCGCGGAGCGTCGACCATCGGGCTCGAAACGATGCCCCGCACGGTCGAGAACATTGGGTTCTACTCACGGCTCGGCTTCGTGCCCGGGCATCTCACGGTTACGATGACCCGCGAGGCGGGCTCGCCGCATGCCCCCGATACGTCGCATCTTGCCGACGGTGGTGCGGCGGAACGCACCCGCCGTATTACAGAGTGCCGCGCGGCGCTGCACCACGTTGCGCCGGGGTATGACTTCTCGCGCGAACTCGAGCTCACCCAGACCATCCGCGTCGGTGACACGGTGATAGTGGAACAGGCCGGCGAGGTGCGCGGGTTCGCTCTCTACCATGCCGTGCCCCTCGCGGATATCCGTTCCGGCGATGAGCTACGGGTCCTGAAGCTGTTTGCCGACGGCACAGACGCGTTCGAGTCGTTGCTCACGGGCCTGGAGTCCGCCGCAGCGCGTCACCACCTCCACCGGGTGGCGATTCGATGCCAGACCGGGTTTCAGGATGCCTACCGTGCGCTGATCGGGCGGGGGTACCGTGTTCGCTGGACCGACCTGCGCATGACGCTGGTGGACTACGCGGAACCAGCAATCGGTGCGAGCGCCGTGGTATTTTCCAACTGGGAGATCTGACTACTCCTTGCGGCGCAGCGGGTCGGCGTCCACGATCGCCTTGGCCGCGAGGAGGACCGATGCGGCCAGGAGGACATGGATCCAGCCGCTCGCGATGGCGAGCCCGAAGGCGAGGCCAATCCAGAAGACGAAGGCGACAACAGCAAGCGCGGCGGACCATGACATGGATCGGTTCCTCGAGTTACGAGTGACTTGCTTGACGCTGCATTGTTCGCGCGTCATATTCGCGCCAATTCGCGGGGGCGAAGAGCAACATTATTGAGCCAACAAGTCCGGCAGCGTACTCGCGTGCAGCGGCTCAGGTCAGGCCCCCTGTGTGGGGGAAGGCCGCGGCCGCAGCTCGAGCACGGTACCTTTGGAGTCGGGCTTCAATAATCCTCTTCGCTCCCGCGTTTCTTGCCTCGCGGTACGAACACGCCCGCGAAGATACTGAGGGCGGCGAACCCCAACAACCGCAGTCGGAAACCGTCAGGGCCGGCCTGTTGGTCCGGTCCGGGGCGTCAGCTGCGTGGAGGTGTGTGTGACGGATATGACCCAAAATGCGCTCGAGGATCTCGTACGCAGCGAACTTGCCCTGCTCGGTGAGGATCCCAAGCGTGAGGGGCTCCTGCACACGCCGCGTCGGGTCGCGACCAGCCTGCGCTGGTTGACGTCGGGGTACCAGGATTCTCCCGAGGACGTCGTACGCGCTGCGGTATTCGCCGGAGCGCACGATTCGATGGTTCTCGTGCGCGACATCGAGCTCTATTCCCTGTGCGAGCACCACATGCTGCCGTTCTTTGGCAAGGCGCACGTGGCGTACCTGCCGCAGGGCAAGATCATCGGACTCTCCAAGATTCCCCGGTTGGTCGATGTGTTCGCCCGGCGCCTGCAGGTGCAGGAGCGACTCACCGATCAGGTGGCCGACGCGCTCATGGATGCATTGGCTCCGCTGGGGGTAGGAGTCGTCATCGAGGCCTACCACCTGTGCATGATGATGCGCGGCGTGCAGAAACAGCATTCCAAGACCGTCACAAGCGCGCTGCGCGGAAGCTTCCTCGAGGGCGCCACGCGCGACGAGTTTCTGCGGCTTGCACACGGCGGATCGTGGATGGACTGAGGACCCGTGTTCATCGAGGTAGCGGAGTTGCTCCGGTGCCCGGCCGGGCACCCCGCCACGCACCACTGCGTACTGCTCCCGACCCGGATCGAGGCGCGTGTCGTGTGGGAGGGCATGATCGGGTGTCCGGTGTGTGAGACCGAGTATCCGATCGTCGACGGGGTGGTCATGTTCGGTCCGGCGCCGGCGCCGGCGGTGACGCCTAGCGCCCTTCCCGACCCCGAGGCGCTTCACGCCTTCCTTGGGCTCACGACGCCCGGCGGGGTCGTGGTACTGCTCGGCGCCGTCGCTGAGGCTGCTCCCGCGCTGGGCGCGCGACTGGACGGTGTCCATATCATCACACTCAACGGACCGGCGTCCGTTGCTGGCGCGAGCGGAGTCACTCGACTGGTATCCGGCGGTGGGATCCCCCTCCGTGATGGAGTCGCGCGCGCGGTGGTCGCGGACGCCACCCATGCGGCGTCGGTGTGGACGGTGGATGCCGTACGGGTCGCACAGAGTGGGGCACGCGTAGTGGTGCTGGCGACGCAGCCCACGGTCCCCGACTGTGATGAACTGGCGTCGGCGGCGGGCGTGTGGGTTGGAACGCGGCGCCCCCCTCGCAGCCAGATTGTCCCGCTGCGTCAGTCTTCGTAGAGCGCGTCGATGCGGTCACGGTAGTGCTCCTCGACGACCCGGCGCTTCACCGAGAGCTTCGGCGTCAATTCGCCGCTCTCGACCGTGAAATCGCGATCCACCACCAGCAGTTTCTTGGGCATTTCGTAGTTCGCGAGCCCGCGAAGAGTGCCCATCACCTCGGTTTCGATCTTCGCGACGACATCCGCCTGTTGTAGGAACCCCTCGTCGTCGACACCGAGCAGTCGGCGTGCCTCGGCCCAGGCGGCGAGGGCCTCCCGGTTGGGAACCACCAGCATCACCGGGAACTTCCTTCGGTCGCCGAGCATGACCGCGTTCACGACGAACTTGTTCGACTTCACGAGGTTCTCGATCGGCTGCGGGGCGATGTTCTTGCCGCCGGCGGTGACGATGATGTCCTTCTTGCGATCGGTAATCGTCAGAAACCCGTCGTCGAGCGTTCCCACGTCTCCGGTGCGGAACCACCCCTCGTCATCGATGGCCTCCCGCGTGGCGTCGGGACGGTTCAGATATCCTCGCATCACGTTGGGGCCGCGGACCAAGATTTCGCCGTCCTCCGCGATGCGGACCTCGACGCCGGGGACCGGCCGTCCGACCGAGCCGATGCGCAGGTCGTTCAGGGTGTTCACCGCGATGAGCGGCGAGGTCTCGGTCAGTCCATACCCCTCAAGAACGGGCATGCCCGCGGCGAAGAAGAACTTGGCGATCTCGGGATTGAGCGCCGCGCCTCCCGAGATGAAGTAACGGATCCGTCCCCCAGTCCGCTGCCGGAGCTTGCCGAACACCAGCCGGTCGGCGATGGCCTTCCGTGCCGCCAGCCCCTTGGGGATCCGCGCGCCACCCAGGACGAGCGCGCTCCATGCCTCACCCTGGCGGCGGGCCCAGAAGAAGATCCGGCGCTTGAGCGCCCCACCGGACGTCGCGTTGTCGAGCACGCGGGCGTAAATCTTCTCGAACAGGCGCGGAACCGCGAGCACGAGTGTGGGCCTGACCTCGCGTAGATTCGCCGCCAGCTGCTCGATGCCTTCGGCGTAATTGATGGTGGCGCCGCCATGGAACATCGTATAATGGCCCGCCATGCGCTCGAAGCTGTGTGACAGCGGAAGCACGGACAGGCAAGCGTCATCCGGGCCGATGGCGTGGACCCGAAGGGCGCCCACGACGTTGGACGTGAAGTTGCCGTGGGTGAGCATGACGCCCTTGGGCGGACCGGTCGTCCCCGACGTGTAAATCAGGGTCGCCAGGTCACCGGGTTCAACACGGAGGGCGTCCTCGCGATACGACGGGTAGTCGCTCTCCACCGCTTCACCCTGTCGTAAGAGCTCCCGAAAACTCCGCAACCCCTCTGCCACCATGGACTCGCGGGGATCGAACACGATGACGTGCTTGAGCTGCGACAACGTGTCACGGATCGCCGCGATCTTGTCCAGCTGTTCTGCATCGTCGACGAAGATCGCCTTCGCCTCCGAATCCTTCAGCAGGTATTGGATGTGGGACGCTGGCAACGTGGGATAGACCGGGACGTCGGCGCATGCGATCGTGAGGCACGCGAAATCGGCGATAGCCCATTCCGGGCGATTGTGCGAGAGAATGGCGACCCGATCTCCTGGTGCGATGCCCAACGCCCGCAGTCCGAGTGCCGCGTGCTTGACCTGTCGCGCGAGTGCTTGATGGGTGACGTCACGCCACGTGCCGTCCACCTTGTGCCGTACGGCGGCGCGTTTGGTCCCGTACCGCTCGACCGCGTGGAAGAACAACTGGTTCAGCGTCTCAGGCGTTTTCACCACGGCGGCTACTCCTGCTCGAAGTACACCACGAAGCGAACCGGGGAACCGGCGACCGTATCTCCCGTCGCCGTCAACGCGATCGCTCGCACCACCGCGCTGTCCACAGCGGTGTTCCGGCGCAGCAAGGTCGCCGCCGCGGTCCCACTGGCGTCGGACCGAGACAGCACCGTTCCCGGCTCGTCGCTGGGAACCGAATCGCGCGGTGCGAGCGCGAGATCACCGGCGGCGGCCGGCTCGAAGATCGCGAACCGCACGACCTTGCCGGCCAGGGGTACGCTATCGCCCGGAGACGACGTGAGGTCGACGACCCGGACCGTGAGCGGTGCCGACGTCGTGTCGCCGGTCGCCACCGTGAAACGCAACGAATCGCCAGGCAAGAGGAGATCGGGGCGGCCCGTCACCACGACCGTGACCGCCGCCTGCAGCTTCTCGATCTTGGCGATGACCTTGCCCTGGCCTGGCGCGAGCGCCGTCACGACCCCCGAGGAGTCGATGGTGAACGTCGTGGCGCCGCTGTCCACGTCGATCCGTTCCCACACGATGACCGCCTCCGGAAGGGTGTCGCCCGAGGCGCTCACGGCGCGGGCACGGAGCTGGCGTGCCTCGCCCACTTCGATGGAGACCGTTTTTCCGTCGACGAGGTCGAGCGCGGCGATCCGGCCGAGGTCGAATAAGCCGGCGCAGGCCACGGTGCTTGCCGCCGCAACGATGAGTCGCTTCAGGGCGTTGCGGTCCCACGCTCGCCGGTGAGTTCGGCCAGCGCGCTGCGTGCGTGTTCGGTCCATTGCTCGGCGTCGGGGCCCCGTGGAGCACGCTCGAGGAACGCCCGAAGGTGCGTTGCGGCGGTATCGCTCTCACCCCGCCTGATCAGCAAGAAGGCCAACCCGTAGTGCGCCCCGGCGAGGTCCGGGTCCAGCTCCAGAGCCCGGCGGTAATGCCGGATGGCGTCTTCATGCTGATTGGTCTTGGTGAAGGCGATCGCCATGTTCTGAAGCACCCGGGGACTGGCTGGCTGATCCCGCAGCGCGAGCCGGTAGGACGTCAACGCGGCCTCGTAGTCGCCCTGCCGTTCCAGCGCGAGCGCCTCGTTGAGATAATCGAGGCGCTGTGGCTGGAGCACGGGCTCGCGGCGTCCGAAAAGGCGTTTCCAGAACCCCATTCAGCCGTCAAGATAACGGCCTCTCGGTCCGGAGCCTAGCCAGAGCCCGCCGCGGTTGTTCGGCGGGCGCCCGCACGGTATATCTGCTGCTATGGATTCTGGGTTGAGCGGTGCCGGCCGCAGTGTGATGGAGATTGACTGGGGGTTCTTCGGCGAACTCTGTCGCGGATTGGCGTTGCGGATCGCGCGGGACTACGATCCGGATGTCGTGCTGGGAGTGACCAAGGCCGGCGTGATCCCCGGCGTCGTGGTTGCATCGATCCTCGGCTGTGACTTCGCGGCGCTGTCGATCACGCGCGCGCCGGGTCGCCGGCAACCGACGTTGCTGGACGAACCCTCCATCGTGGTCGCCGGGCGGCGGGTGTTGATCGTCGACGAAACCTGCGATTCCGGCGCGACCTTGCGACTTGCGGTGGCGACGGTCCGCCGATTGCAGCCGCTCGAGCTTCGCACAGCCGTGTCGTTCACCACGGGGGCCTACGTACCGGATTATCACGCGCTCGCGACCGAGAGCCTGATCATCCTGCCCTGGGATCGGGATGTGGTGGTAGACGGAGAACTGGCGCCGCGGCCGGAGTACGCTGCCTGGCTCGCCGCCTCGCCCCCACGGGACTAGGACGCGGAGGCCCCGGACGCGTTCGCGAACACTTCCGTGAAATCGCGACCTTCGGAGACGGCCTGATACACGGCGTCCAGGATCACCGGTGCGCCCGCGACGAAGCGGCAACGAGCATCGCCCCGCGTGCGGCACTCGACCTCCATGATCGCCAACGGCTTGCCGCCGGCCATTCTCGTCAGGAAATCGGCAAGCAGGCCGGCCGTAAAGTGACAACTGGGGAAGTCGCGTGCCTCCGTCGAGACCGCTTCCGCCCAATTGGTGGAGATGAGTGCCAGCCCGCTCTCACCGAGGCGATCGACCCGGACGTCGCCCCATCCGAGCTTGCTGAAGAACGCGGCGAGAACGTCACCCAACGCTTCGGCGTCCAGCGCGTCAGGACCGTCCACGCCCGCGAACCCTGGGAGCCACTGCTGGAAGGCCCCGTACATCTCTTCACCTGCGGCACTGCCGATCTCTTGCAACCGCTCCGCACCTCGTTGGCCGAGATCACTGAGGAGAGTCGCGCGCGCAGTGTGGAGCGCCTGCTTGCCGATCCCGACGACGCCG
Source organism: Gemmatimonadales bacterium (assembly GCA_036397755.1). Taxonomy (GTDB): domain Bacteria; phylum Gemmatimonadota; class Gemmatimonadetes; order Gemmatimonadales; family GWC2-71-9; genus CAMYLY01. The sequence goes on from DASWII010000061.1 coordinate 119,996, forward strand.
CTGGGGTGTGAGGCTTCGAGCATGAGCATGTGAGGGCTAGAGTCGCGTCAAATTAGGGTTGCTCCGGAGGCCAACGCAAGCTCAGCGCGCTTTGGCTCTCTTCAGCGAACACTGCAATGGCGATCTCGACGAGACGGTCCAATTCCTCGCTGGTGGTCGTCGAGAGCGTCTCCGGGCCGCCCGCCGAGGTCGTCTGGAGCAAGCGGAGGAGGAAAGCGAGCATGAGCCTGTGACGCGTCTCCAACCGCCGCGCCTCGGTGGAGGTGTCTTCCTGTCGATCCACGGCCGCGGCATAAGACGTCGCCGCGTGCAGCGCCTTGGCCGTGAGCCCGGCGACGTGATGAATGAACTGGATGTCCGTCTGCGAGAAGCGGGGCCCGTGCTCGAACGTGCGGAGAAAGATCACGCCAAAGGGTCCGTCCGGACCGGTCATGGGAACCACCGTGATGCTCCGCACATGACGCGACCGGAGGATTCCCTGCACATGCTTAAGCCGGGCGTCGGCTTGGACGTCGGTGATGAACACCATCTCCCCGGTCTCGAGGGCTTCCCGCACTTCAGGATACCGGTCCAGCTCGACGTCCCACTGGCGGATGGACGGATCTTCGTAAGAGGCGACCAGGCGAGCGGTGCGGCCCGCCGACGTCGCGAGGAAGACGGCGCAACGATCGAGACCGAACTGATCGCCGAGCCTCCGGGTGACCACCTGCAAGATGTCGACGAAGTGAAGGCTGCCCAGGATCTCCTCGAGCAGTCCGACCGTGGCGCGGAGTCGGCGGTTGTCGTTCTCCAACTGCTCGATCCGAGGGTCGTCGGGACCACCATCGGGGGTATCGGAGGGATGCGGATCCATCGTCTGCATAGCCATCGCCGCAGAATGTTGACGGGGTCGACGCTCGATCGTCAAGCGGCTAGGTTCTGCCCAACATCTTGACGGAAGCGATGTGTCATGCGCACTCGACTCGTATTTGCCCTCGTGTTCGCCAGCGCTCCGCTGCACGGTCAGTTGGCCGTTCCGCCGGCGCCGGAGCCAGTAGAGCAGTTGCCGGGGTTCGGGCGTCCCGTGCCCATTGAGGAGGTTCGGGCCCGCCGTCAGGCGCTGCTGGAGCAGATCGGCCCCGGTGTGGTGCTCCTTCCGGCCGCGCGACGCGCGAGAATCGATGAGTTGGTCATCCAAGACAATGACTTTCGGCAAGACGACTACTTCTTCTATCTCACCGGTCTGGAAACCGAGGACGCGTGGCTGCTGCTGAGCGTGGCGGGCGGTGAGAGGGGCGAGACCCTGTTCTTGCCGGCGCGGGTTCCCCAACGGGAAACCTGGACCGGCAGGCGCCTTGGGCCCGGGCAGGACGCGGTGGCCCTGAGCGGGATCGGCGAGGTGCGTGAGTTGCAGCAGGATTCCCTCAGGAGCGCGGTCCTCGCGGCGCTGCACCGCACGGGGGGGCCGCTGTACTTGGTGATGCGGGGGGCGATCGACGGGCGTGGCGAGCTCGAGCAATGGCGTGCGGGGTGGCCCGATGTCCGCGACGCCACGTCGATCATCAATGGCATGCGCGCGGTCAAGGACGCCGCTGAGATCGCTGCCCTGCGTCGCGCAATCACCATTACCGCGCAGGCGCACCGGGCGGCGATGCGGGAGATGCGTCCGGGGATGCGCGAGTACGAGGTCGAGGCCGTCATCGAGTACACCTTCCGCCGCCACGGGGCGGACCGGGTTGCGTTCCCGTCCATCGTGGGGAGCGGTCCCAACAGCACGACGCTGCACTATGACGTGAATCGCCGGACGATGGCGGCGGGAGATCTGGTCGTGATCGATATCGGCGCCGAGTACGGGCAGTACGCGGCCGACGTCACGCGGACCGTACCCGTCTCGGGGACGTACACACCGCGCCAGCGCGCCGTGTACGAGCTGGTTCTGGCGACGCAACAGACGGCCATCGATTCCGTGCGGCCGGGCCTGACACTCAGGGAGCTCGGTGCGATCGCCACGCGGTTCATGCGGGAGCACAGTACGGGAGTCTGCCCCGGAGACGACTGCACGCCATATTTCAATCACGGCTTGAGCCACTGGCTTGGGATGCGGGTGCATGATGTCGGTGGACGCGTCCCGCTGGCGCCCGGCATGGTCTTCACGATCGAGCCCGGCATCTACCTTCCGGATGAGCAGCTCGGGGTCCGGATCGAAGACGACATTTTGGTGACGACCACCGGAGCGGAAGTGCTGTCGCGCGGCGCACCCCGCGCGGTCGATGACATTGAGGCTCTCATGCGTTCCGAACGCGGCGAGCGTGGGAATGGAGGATGGTGATGTTTCGCAAGGGACGAGAGGATCGTGAGCAGTCCGAGGATGTGATCGCGACCGAGACCGACGAAGAAGGGGAGGTCACCCAGGCACAGACGTCGGGACTCGTCGGGTTCATCGGCGGGGTCATCGTTGGAGCGCTCATCGGTGCCGGTATTGCGCTGCTGATCGCGCCCGAGCGCGGCGCCGTCACGCGCCGACGCATCCGCCAGAAACTCGAACATGCGTCCGATGAAGCGATGGACCGTCTCGAGGACATCAAAGACGACGCGGGACGACGACTTCGCCGGGGACGCCGGCGTGTCCGGCGCCAGCGCACGCACGTGGCCGACTAGCGGTCCTCGCGCTCCCGCAGGCGCGAGAGGAGTTCGGCGGCCTCCCGCTGGTAGAGCGGATCCAGGACGTCGGTGGTCGGCGCCAGCGACGCGGCGCGTTCCAGCTGGGTGATGGCGTCGGCGGGTCGGTCGGTGTCCGCATAGATCTCGCCGAGCTCGCGCCGGTGAAACACGTGCTCCGGGCGAATGGCCACGGCACGCTCGAGATGGGCGGTGGCCGAGTCCCAGTTCGCGATGGCCATGAAATCGGCTCCCAACAGCGTGCGGGCGAGAAAGCGCGTAACGCCCGAAAGGCGGAGGACCTCCGCGTGCCACGCGCCCATCACGTGATGCGCCCCGTCGTGATCGGGGTCCAGCTCCAGCGCCCGCGCCGCGGCTGAGTAGATCTCGCGACCGAATTGCACGCGCTCTTTGCCACCCTTGGTGCGAGAGAGTTGGCCGAGCGCCAGGGCCAACGCGAAGTGTGCGTCGGCGAGCGTCGAATCGAGCCGCACCGCCAGTCTTGCGTAGAGCGTGGCGACGTTATAGAGCGAATCACGCCGTGCTGCCGTGCGGCGGTCCTGCAGCTGCTTGGCTACGTCGACTTGCGAGCGGGCGAACCGCCAGGCCGCGTCGGCCGAGGATTCGAGCGCGAAGGCCGCGCGGTAGTGCTCGAGCGCCGCGGCGGGATCCAACGCGTGGTGTAGACTGTCGCCGGAGGCAAGGTGGTCGTGCGCGGTCTGAGCAGCCACCGGAGCCGACACCGCAAGAGTTGCGACAGCCAAAGGGAGCAGGCGCATCGTACGAGATCCAGGGATCGAGGGAGACACAGGCGGCAAATGTCGGTTCCCGCATCGATCGTGCGCAAGCGCCTTGGGACGCCACACCTGCCGGGCCCCGGCGACACTCAAGACCACATGCGGTCAGGGCTGTGGAGCGCCCGGCCCCCAGTCGGGAACCTCCTCGGCAGCCTCATCCGGCGTTGCGAACGCGTCCACATCTCGCACCTCTCGCTCGGCCTTGTCGAGGATGTCGCGATCGATCTCCGTGGGACCGGCCAGTGGCCGGTTGCGCCTCGCCAGCCACGCGACGACGCCCCCGAGCACGAGGAGTACGAAGACGGTCGATATCGGTGTCATTCCCGCGCCACGGGACGAGCGGTGACTAGGCCGTCAGATCGTCGAGGGGGTCGTCGGCGCGCACCAGGACGAGAATGGCTGCCTGGGGAACGACCAGGTATCGCTTGTCCTCAAACGTGATCTCCACCGCGGCCTTGCGGAAGAACAACGCGTAATCGCCCACGTCAGCCTGCATCGGGACGTACCGCGTCTCGCTGGCGGTTTGCTTCCATGGCTCTTCGTCGACTTCCGTGGGGGCGGACAGCGGCGTGCCGGGGCCGGTGGCGACGATCCGGCCACTTTGCACCGCCTTCTGATCAATCGCTGTGGATGGCAGGTAGAGGCCGACGTTCGTGCGCTCCTCGCCCTCCTGCGGCGCGATGAGAACGCGATCGCCAACAACGACCAGGCGCTTGCGCGGCTCGCTCATGACGGGAATCAACACTGCCGCGGGGCCGTGCGCCAGGTCGAGTGAATCAGTCGCTCAGCTGTCGCAGAACGGCGAGTGGCGCACGACGCAGCACGTCACGGCTGCTGGTGGCGCCGATGAGCATCGTGAGGCCGACCGCTCCGCCCGCGAAGGCCAGCACCTGGGCGACAGGAACGGTGATCTCCAACTCGAAAAAGAACCGCACTAAAGACCAACCGGACGCGAGTCCCAGCACACTCCCGGTCACCGCCGAGAGCATTCCGAGAGCTGCGTATTCCGCGAGCAGTACCGTGCGTACCTGGTGCCCGCGTGCCCCCAACGTGCGCAGCAAGACGCTTTCCCGCAGCCGCTGGAAGCGCGACGTCGCCACGGCCCCGATCAGCACGATGATACCGGTGGCGAGGCTGAACAGCGCCATGAACCGGATGGCGAGGGTGACGTTGGAAACGATGCGGTCCAACGCCTGCTGCACGGACGCCAAATCGATGATGGAGACGTTGGGAAACCGGCGGACGATATCGCGCTGCACTCTTGCACGTGCAGCCTCGTCAACCTGCCGAACGAGTGCCACCACGGTCTGTGGGGCCTCGTCGAGGACACCGGGCTCGAACACGAAGAAGAAGTTGGTCTCGAATCGCGCCCAGTTCACGCGCCGCACGCTCGTGATCACCGTCTCAACTGAAACCCCTTGGACGTCCCAGGTGAGACGATCGCCGAGGCCGACGTGAAGCTCGGCGGCGATGTCCTCCTCAATGGACACCCGCGCGGGTGAAGCCGAATCGCGTGGCTCGGTCCACCAGGTCCCCGCGACGAGTTTCTCCGTCTCGGTGAGCGACGCACGATAGGTGTGGCGGTATTCTCGGCGGAGCGCCCACCGATCCGGCGGGTTCGGGTCCTGCGTGAGCACATCGGCGATCGGTACGCCGCGGAGGGCTTCGATGCGTGCCGGAATAATGGGCGTCACCTCGCGCAGTTCGCTCCGCGATGCCTCGAGCATCGCGACGACGGAATCGCGTTGGTCGCTCTGCACGTCGAACAGTACGAGATTCGGTCGCTGCGCGTCGGGATCCACCGTCAGCTGTGTGATCAGACTGTGCTGAATGACACCCACGGTCGTCAGGAGGAAGATCCCGAATCCCGCCGCCAGCGTCACGGCGATCGTCTGGTTGTGGGGGCGAAAGAGGTTGGCCACTCCCTGACGCAGTGCATACGGCGCGGTCTTAGGGAAGAAGCGCCGGGCGGCGCGGCGCAGCAAGAGCGCGAACACCCACAGGATGGCAATCGTCGCGGTAACCCCCGCGCCGAACGCGAGACCCGCGATCCAGTGGGGTGCTTGCCACACACTCAGTCCGATCGCCAGTCCGACGAGGGCGAAGATGACACCCCAGCGCGCCCGATCGCGATACCACGCCCCGAGATCCTCCACGTCGTGACGCAACGCCCGGAGCGGCGACACGTGTCGGATCGCCAACAGCGGCAGCAGCGCGAAGAGCATCGCGACGCCCACGCCTAGCGCAATGCCGCCGCCGACGGTCGCGAGCGAGAGCCGCGGCGTGATCCGCACCGGGAGGAACTCGACCAGGACCCGCGGGAGTGCGAGCTGTACCCCCACGCCGAGCGCGGCGCCCAGCGTCGCGCCAACCAGCCCGAGCCCGCCGGCTTCGATCAGATAGGTGGTGAAGGCCGCGGCGCGCGTCGCGCCCAGGCAACGCAGTGTCGCCACCGTGGGAAGTTTGCTCGACACGTACACGTGGATGGCGCTGGCGACCCCAATACCGCCCAGCAGCAGCGCAATGAGCCCCATCAAGCCCAGGAACCGGGCCTGCGTGTCGAGCACCTCGGTGAGTTCCTCCTCGCGTTCCGCCACCGTATCGAAGCCGACCCGCCAGGCACGGAGCTGCTCGTTATGGGTGTTGAGAAACCGATCTGCCTCTCGCGCGTCATCCACCCTGATGTACATCGTGTACCGCACAAGACTGCCGAACTGCACGAGCTGGGTTGCGTCGAGGTGCGTCGCGTCGACGAACGCACGCGGCCCGATGGCGGTGAAGAAGCTCACCTCACCCGGCACGCTGCGTAGGACGCCGGTGATGCGGAAGCGAGCCTCGCCAATGGACACCGAGTCGCCGACCTCCGCGCCCAGGTACACCAACAGCGCCGGGTCCACGATCACGTGGCGTCCCGCCGTCAACTCGTGCCACGCGGTCGCCGGCTCCGTCTCGATGGCGCCATAGAACGGATAGCCGGCCTCCACCGCTCGCAACTGGGCGAGGCGCGTTGCGCCGGAACGCTCTGCCAGGATCATGGAACCCAGCGTGGTGAGACGCGCGCGATCGGCGCCCGCGCTCACGAGGGAATCGACCACCCGCTCGAGCGAGTCGGGAAAGGGAGTGCGGGACCGCAGTTCGAGGTCTGCGCCCAACAAGGCCCGTGACTCCGCGCGCACGGCGCGTTGCAGGTCGAGTCGGTATGCGTTGATCGCGACCAGAGCGGCAACGCCGAGCGTAATGGCACCGACGTACAGACCCAGCCCCCCGCGGCTCGCGCGGCTCTCCCGTCGCGCCATGGTCAGACTGAACCGCCAGTTCATCGAGCCGTCATCGTATGATCTTCCACGATCCGGCCCCCGCGGAGCCGCACGATGCGATGGGTGCGCTCCGCCAACGCCTGGTCGTGAGTCACCAGCACCAGCGTGGTGTGCCGCTCCTCATTGAGATTCACCAGTAGATCGATCACGGCGGCGCCCGTCTCGGCGTCGAGATTCCCCGTCGGCTCGTCGGCGAACAAGATGCGCGGCTCGTTCGCAAACGCTCGCGCCAGCGCGACGCGCTGCTGCTCGCCTCCGGAGAGCTGCGCGGGGTAGTGGTGCCTGCGCTCGGCAAGCCCGACACGCGCGAGGAGATCAGCCGCACGTTCCACGGCGTGCGCACCACCGCGCCCGCGGAGTTCCACCGGCACCAACACGTTCTCCAGCGCGGTCAGCGTCGGAATGAGTTGAAACGTCTGGAACACGAAGCCGATCCGCTGGGCCCGGAGCGTTGCACGCTCATCTTCCGACAGGCTCGCGAGATCCACGCCGTCCAGCCGCACCGATCCCCGCGTCGGGCGGTCGAGGCCGGCCAGCAAACCCAGTAACGTCGTCTTTCCGCTTCCCGACGGCCCGATAATGGCCAGAGATGCCTCCGCCGGAACATGCAGGTCGATGTCGGTCAACACGGTCAGTGGCCGCCCGCCACTCGTGTATGTTTGTTCGAGGTTTCTCGCGATGATCATCATGACTCAGAAGATACACGCAGGGGTGATGGCGGTCGCCTTGGCGGTCGGATGCACCGGGGGAGATGGCGCGCCCGCCGCCGAACCGGCGCGGAACGAGCGGCGTTTGGCCGCGCTCCCCGCCCGAAACGGGGAGGACGTTCGGCCGTCCGTGCTGGTGCTGGGGACCAGCCTCACCGCCGGACTCGGTGTTGCGCTCGAACAGGCCTATCCATCCCTCCTCCAGGAACGCGCGGATAGCGCCGGGTTGGCCTTTCGGATCGTCAACGCCGGTGTCAGCGGGGAAACCTCGGCCGCCGGATTGCGGCGCATCGACTGGCTGCTGCGGCAGCCAGTGGCCGTGATGGTGCTCGAACTCGGCGCGAACGACGGACTGCGGGGGCTGCCCGTCCAGCAGCTCGAGGACAATCTCCAGGCCATCATCGATCGCACCCGAGCGGCCCATCCCGATGTCGTCATCGTGGTGGCCGGAATGGAAGCGCCACCGAATCTCGGACGCCGCTACACGAACGACTTCCGCGACGTGTACCGATCGATCGCGGAACGCAATCGGGCACGGCTGATTCCGTTCATCCTCGAGGGGGTCGCCGCCGAGGAGGATCTCAACCAGCCGGATGGGATCCACCCGACTCCTGACGGGCATCGCATGATCGCGACCACGGTGTGGAACATTTTGGAGCCTGTCCTCGACTCGCTTGCCACCAGCGGGGGGCGCACGCCGTGAACGTGGTGGCCCCCACGAAGATCGTGTGCATCGGCAAGAACTATGCGGCACATGCGCGCGAAATGGGCGGTGCGGTTCCCCAGGAGCCGCTGATCTTCCTGAAGCCCCCGTCGGCCGTGATCGGGAATGGAGACGCCATCATTCTCCCAGCTGACAGCGCACGAGTCGAGCACGAGGCCGAGATCGGGCTGGTCATTCGTTCCCGCTGTCGCCACGTGACCGCAGACTGCGCGCTGCAGGCGATTGGTGGGATCACGTGCGTGAACGACGTCACCGCCCGCGACCTGCAGCAGCGGGACGGGCAGTGGACCCGGGGGAAGGGGTTCGACACGTTTTGTCCGGTCGGCCCGCAGGTGGTGCCGCTGGACGCGTGTCCGCCGCTCGAGGAGCTGCTCGTGATCTGCCGGGTGAATGGGGTAGAACGGCAGCGGGGTCGCGCCGCCGAGATGATGTTCGGGATTCCGCAGATCATTGCGTACGTGACGCGGATCATGACGCTCGAACCCGGTGATCTCATTGCCACGGGCACCCCGGAGGGAGTGGGGCCCCTGGCGCCGGGCGATGTCGTCGAAGTAGAGGTGGGCGGCGTCGGGGTGCTCAGCAATCCGGTCGAGCAGCCCTAGTGTCGTGTCCCGGGATTCGTTGGCTGGAGTGCGAGCCCCCGTGGGTCCCGCAAGGAGCGTTCGGACCGGCGGTCTCGGTGTCGCCGCCGGCCAGCAGGCTTTGTTTCCCGGCTTGATGGGGCGACGAGTCCGCCGGTACGGCAGCGACCGAAGGGACCCGCCGGGGGCTCGTCTTCTGCAAAGAGCTCCTGAGACATGACCCCTAGGCCGCCGCCTCCCCGAGCTCGCGCGCCAGCATGGCGCGTTTCCGCTCCACTCCCCAGCGATACCCGCCAAGCGCTCCGGACTCGCGGAGCACGCGGTGACAGGGGATCAAGTAGGCAATCGGGTTGGCGCTCACGGCGTTCCCGACGGCCCGTGACGATCCGGGACGGCCAATCGCGGCCGCCACGGAGGCGTAGGAAACGACTTCGCCGGCAGGAATGCGTAGCAGCGCCTCCCACACCTTCAGTTGAAAGTTCGTGCCGCGGAGAAAGACCTGCAGCGGATCCCTTCGACCCGCACCGGCGAATACCCGCCGCGCGAGCTGCGCCGTGGCCCGCTCGGTGCGGAGAACGGTCGCTCCGCGCCATCGCTGACAAAACGCGTGCACCGCCGCGTCGTCGGGTTGGTTCACGAACTCCAGCCCGCACAGGCCGCGTTCGGAGCGGGCGATCAGGGCCGGTCCGAACGGGCTGGCATGCACCCCCACCTGGATGGTCAGCCCATGACCCCGGGACTTGAATTCCCCCGGGGTGACGGCATCGACGGTCACGAACAGGTCATGGAGTCGCCCTCCGCCCGACAGGCCGACCGCATAGGACGTCTCCAGGACAGATGCTCCTTCGCGCAGTCGTCGTCGGGCGTCACGCAACGTGAGGTACTGGAGAAAACGCTTGGGGCTCACACCCGCCCATCGAGTGAACACCCGTTGCAGGTGTGACGGGCTGAGCCCGATGGCTCTCGCCACGTCGGCAAGGTCCGGCCGACGGTCGGCATTCTTCTCGAGATACGCGATCGCGGCGGCGATGCGCTCGTAATCAGTCGACAGCACCCGATCTCCTTAGGAAGCCACGCGGGCAAGGTGCGGTGGGCTGAAGACGAAGGCAACCCGAATCGTGCGATCGACGGCTAACGCGACGACCGCGACGCCGGTGCGGGGAACCGGGAAACATCGAGCTGTAGGAGGTCGGCCCCGTTGACCGTCACCGTGCCATAGCGGGCGATGAGATGGAGGTGGGGACCCGTGACCCGTCCTGTGGCACCCACGAGTCCGAGGACGGTCCCGACCTGGACCGTGTCCCCCGGGGTCACGAGCACCTCGCTCATGTGGAGGTAGGCGGTGACCAGCCCGCCTCCATGGTCGACGTACGCTACGTTGCCGCCGTAATGGAACTCGCCGACCAACGCCACCACTCCACCGTTCACGGCTACGATCGTGTCGCCGGCTGCACCGGCGAAGTCCATGCCCAAGTGACGGCTCTGTAACTCGCCGTTGAATTCCCGCCCCATGCCGAATGGACTCGTGACCCGCCCGGGCAGCGGTCGCTGAAACGGGCCGCTCCAAAGCCGCGGGGTTGCATGCGACTGCTCGGATACGCGGCGGGCTGCCTGCGACTCCCGCTCGATGCGGGCGGCCAATGCCGAGTCGGGTGGCGTTGTGAACCGCGGGTCGACTGTGAGCCGTTCGACGCCGAAGTCGGCGGGAACGATCGGAAGCGGCAAGGACCGCTCGCGGCGTCCACCGGCGGCGTCGTGGATGGCGTAGCGAATGCGGAGATTCGAGTCGGCCGACACGGGGATGCCCGCCAGCGCCGCGAAGCCACCGCCGCGGGTACGCTCGAAATGCAGCGGCTGGCCCGCGAGTTCGCCCGTCACCCGCAGTGCTGCCGGGGCATGGATCTCGAGCACGGCGAGCCCACCCGGCGTGGGGCGGCTCGGAATCCACTGCACCCGTTCGGGGGGGGCTTCTTGGGCGTTGGCCGTGATCGGCGCGACGCAGAGGAGTGCCGCCACGCCCGCGTTCCACGCCCGCGTTCGCCGTCCGCCGCGGCCGGTCATGGGGGCCGTCGTCAGCCCACTGCCAGCTCTGGGCCGGCGTCCACCCCCGTCAGGGCCCCGAACCGCCGCTCGCGAGTCTCGAAATCCGAGAGTGCGACGGCGAGGTCCGTACGCCGGAAGTCGGGCCACAACACCGGCGTATAGTAGAACTCCGCGTACGCGGATTCCCACAGCAAGAAGTCCGACAATCGTTGCTCTCCGGCGGTGCGGACGATCAGATCGACGTCGGGGACTCCCCGCGTGACGATCCGGTGCACCAACTCGGGCGTGATATCGGTCGGGTCGAGACGCTTGCGTTGTACCTGCCGCGCCAACTCCGCGGTCGCGCGGGCAATCTCCCCGCGAGCGCTGTAGTCGACGGCCAGCCGCAGGTGCAGGCGCTGTCCGTGGCCCGTGGCCGCGATTGTGCGATCGAGTTCCGCGCATGCGGACGCCGGGATGCGGTCCCGTCGCCCGACATGCGATACCACGACGCCGTTCTCGATGAGCTCGGCGCGCTCGCGCTCGCAGTATTCACGGAGCAGCCAGAACAGGCGCGAAACCTCTGCGCGTGGGCGCTTCCAGTTGTCACTGGAGAACGCGTACAGCGTGAGCGTCGTGATCCCGAGGTCTGGGGCGCCACGCACCACGTCGCGCACGCTCTCGACGCCGGCAACGTGTCCGCGCCAGCGGGGCTTGCGGTGTGCCTGCGCCCATCGCCCGTTGCCGTCCATGATGATCCCCACATGCAGCCCGCTCATGATCGTTCCAACGCCTCCCGCGCTTCCGTTAAGATCGTTTCCATTTGTTCGAGATATGCTTCGAGCGCCTTGCGGCCGCGGGCGGTCAAGCGGAACGCGGTGCGCGGCTTGCGGTCTTCGTAGCCCTTCGTCACACGGATATACCCGGCTTCCTCCAGTTTGCGTGCGTGCACACTGAGATTGCCATCCGTCGTTCGCAGAACCTGCTTGAGATCCCCGAATGTGATCGAGTCCTCCGCCGCCAACGCCGACACGATTCCCAAGCGGATCCGCTCGTGGATCAGGCGGTCGAGGGCGTCCATCGTTGTGCTACCCACCGTGCCTCCACACGATGTCGAGACCCACGAGCACGTGGAGCCCGCCGAACCCGGCCGCGAGCAACATCAACCCGCTCGCCGGCCAATACAGTGCTACCGCCCCCAGAACAAGGAACGCGATCCCCATGCCGCGGATCGCGCGCACCGAGAGGGTCCCGCCCGCCGTGACGCCGGCGCCGTAGAGCGCCAGCCACGTGCCGGGAAGCAGCACCGTGTGCCCCTGCTGTGCGAGCGCGCCGGTCAACAGCGCACCGGCGCAGAGCGTCGGCGCCATGACCCAGACGAGCTTGCGAAACGCTCCAGACCAGACCGGCAGCTCCAGTCGGCGGGCCTTCAGGCCGTTCGCTGTCGTTGCCACTCCCACGGAAATCAGCGCCGCGGGTATCCAGACACGCAGATCAGCGGGCGCCGAGCCGCTCCAGGCCACAAAGGCGGCGGCCAGGCCGATGGCACCCACAATCGCGAGGCCCCAGCCCGACACCGCCGTGAACGCCGAGGCTGATTCCATCGTGCGCCGGATGAAATCCAGGGTTTCCTGCGCGTGATCCCGATCCTGTTGTGTCGGTGTCGACATGGCCGGGCCTCTCCCCTTGGGCAAAGGACTTTGTCATATAAAGTAGGTTGCCGTGCGCCATGTGCCAAGGGGCGTGGGAGGCCTTGAATCCTCACCGCAGCCGCGATTACACTGTTGCTCGCAGCTGGAAACCTCTGCCGCGCGGTGGTGTGCCCGTTCCCATGACATTGCTTTCCCTGGACGACGTGACGAAACGCTTCGACGGCATCACCGCCGTTGATGGCGTGAGCTTCGCGGTCGATCGCGGCGAAGTCGTGGGGTTTCTCGGGCCGAACGGCGCGGGCAAGTCGACTACGATGCGGGTGATCACGCAATACTACGAGCCGGACGCGGGCCGGATCATGCTGGACGGCGTGCCCCTGGCCGATGCGGCCGTGGAGGCGAAGCGGCGGATCGGCTACCTGCCCGAGAACAACCCCCTGTACGGGGATATGGTGGTGGCCGAGTATCTAACGTTCGTCGGGCGGCTGCGTGGCCTGGCCGGGGCCACGGCGCGGCGCGCCATCGACGAGGCGGTTCAGCAGACGGGGATCGCGGAGGTGTTCTACCGCCCGATCGGGGAATTGTCCAAGGGATACCGTCAGCGCGTCGGTTTGGCGCAGGCCATTCTGCACCAGCCGGACCTGCTCATTCTCGACGAACCCACCGAGGGGCTGGATCCGAACCAGAGGGTCGAGATTCGGCGACTGGTCCAGGACCTGGGTCGCGATCGTACAGTCATTCTCTCGACGCACGTGTTGCCGGAGGTGCAGCACACGTGCTCGCGCCTGCTGGTCATTCACCGCGGGCGCCTGGCCGCGGACGGGTCGGTTGACGAACTCATGTCGCGAGCCACTGGGGCCGTGCAGGTGCACGTCGAGGTGGAGGGGGACGCGGTGATGGAGGCGTTGGGCGCCCTGCCCGGCGCAGGCGACATCACCCCGGGCCAGGCCGCCGAGGGCCGTGTCGTCGCCACGGTGACGACCGACGGGACCGTGGATCTGCGGCCGGCGATCTTTGCGCTCGCCAAGGCGCGCAACTGGACGCTGTACGAGCTCCACCAGGAGGAGCGCAGCCTGGAGGAGTTGTTCCGGCAGCTCACCACCGAAGGCACACCGTAATGCGCGCCGCCGTCACGATCGCGCGTCGCGATCTCCGAGCGCTGTTCGACCACCCCACCGGGTACATCCTGTTGGTGGTGTTCCTTGCGGTCACCGAGTTTCTCTTCTTCGGGCAAGCCTATCTCGTGGGTGCCGCCTCCCTTCGCCCCATGATGGATATGCTGCCGTGGGTTTTGCTGTTCTTCGTTCCGGCGGTCACCATGCGTTCCCTCGCGGAGGAAGTCCGTGGGGGCACGATCGAAGTGATGTTGGCGCAGCCCGTGACGGAGCTGGAAGTGCTTGCCGGCAAGTACCTCGGACACGTGGCGTTTCTGTGGATTGGGTTGCTCCTCACCGTCCCTGTGCCGATCGGGTTGTCGTTGGGCGCCGATATACATGTTGGTGTCGTGGTGTCGCAGTACGTGGGTGCGGGCTTGCTCGCCGCGGGGCTCGGTGGTGTTGGCATCTGGGCGTCGAGTGTGACCCCGAATCAGATCACCGCATTCATCGTCGGCATTGCCGTCATGTTTCTGCTGATCCTGGCGGGGGCGGGGCCGCTGGTCACCGGCCTGCCGGTCAGCTTGGCGAACATCGCGGCGAGTCTGTCGGTGCTGCCGCACTTTGCCAACGTCACGCGGGGTGTCATCGACGTGCGGGACGCCGTGTACTTCATCACCCTGGCGGCCGTGTTCCTGAGCCTGGCCTACCTCGCGCTCGCCGGTGGACGCCTGTCGCCCGTTGGGGCGGCGCGTCGGCGGCTGCGGCTCGGCACCGCGTTGATGGTCGTGGTGCTGGTGGTCGTGAACCTGTTCGGGCGTCACATCGGCGGGCGGATCGACCTGACGCCCGGGAACGCCTATACTTTGTCGCGCGCGAGCAAGACGATCCTGGGCAACCTGGACGACCTTGTCCGGGTCACGCTGTACGCGTCGCGCGACCTGCCTCCCCAGGTGGCTCTGCTCCGCCGCGATATCGAGGACCTGCTGGACGACGTGGAGGCGGCCGGTGCCGGCCAGGTCCGCGTCCGCGTCAGCGATCCCGCGGGAGACGAAGAGGTGGCGAGCGCCGCCCGCGCGTTGGGAATCCAGTCGGTGCAGTTCAATGTGGTGGGCGAGGGCGAGCTGCAGGTCAAGGAGGGATACCTCGGGTTGGCCGTGCAGTACGCGGATGGATCGAAGGTCATCCCGTTCATCCAGCAGACCGATGACCTCGAATATCAATTGCTGGCGTTCATTCGTTCGCTCACCCGCACTAGCAAAGCGACGATCGGGTTCATCGCCGCCGGCGACGCCATGGGTGGAGAGACGCCGCCGCCGAGCTATGGCGCGCTGCGGCAAGCCCTGGCGGAACAGTACGACGTACGCTCGATGTTCGTTCCATCCGACAGCACGCCCATTCCGGATGACGTGCGGGTGTTGGTGCTGGCGGGTTCGCCCGCGTTCCTGACGGATTCCCAGGCGCGAGCGTTCGAGACCTTCTTCGACCGCGGCGGGGGCGCGTTGGTGATGGCAAGCGGGATGGCGCTGCAGCCGCAGGGGTTCATGGCCTCTCCGCGGCCCGTCGGCCTCAACCGCGTGCTCGGCAGGTTCGGAGTGTCGGTGCGGCCCAATCTGGTGTTCGATCTTCTCGCCAACGAGCAAGTGGCCCTGCCCGTTGCCGGTGGCCGCGTATTCATGAGCTATCCGTATTGGGTGCGGGCGCTCAGCACGCGGTCGTTGACCATGAACAGGGATGTCGAATCGGCGCTGTTTCCGTGGCCCAGCGAATTGGCGGTCGCCGATTCCGTCGCGTCCATGGTGACAACGCTGTTCGTGTCGTCGGAGGCAGGCGGGAAGGAGACTGGCACGGCGTTCGTGCACCCCCAACGACAGGCGCGCGATTATCCGCGAGACAGTCTGCGGGCCCACGTGCTCGCGGTCGCCGTCAACCCGCTCACGAGTGAATCGTCCACCGGATCGGCGGGTCGCGTGGTGGTGGTCGGCACCAGCGACTTCGCCAGCGATCGCTACGCGCAGCCCGGAGGGGGTGGTCTGGCTTTCGTGCTCAACGCGATTGACTGGCTCGCGCAAGACGACGCGCTGGTGGCGATCCGGTCCAAGAGTCGGCGCCCGCCGGCCCTCGCCTTTGCCAGCGCCGTGACGCGCGACGTGGTGAAGTGGGGCAACATGGCCGGCGTCCCCATTCTCCTCGTGGTGGTCGGTGCGGCACGACTGGTGTGGCGACGGCGGTTGGGGGGGCGGGTGTTTACCCCGGCGGCGACATGAGCACCCGACAGCTCCTGCGAATCGCCGCGGCACTGGTGATTGCTCTCTTCCTGTGGGGGCTCATCGAAATCCTCGGAGGGGGTCCATCGGCGCCCGAAGAAGTCCCGGTCGTGGGGGCCGTGGATCACGCGGCGGTCGCGAGCGTCGAGATTCTCCGAGGCGGTGACACGACTCGGTTCGTTCGCGCCGGGGATGCCTGGCGGGTCAACGGGCTGGCTGCCGACCCGAAGGCCGTGACCGATCTGCTGAGCGCGGTGGCGGACACCCTGAAGGGGGAGCTCGTTGCACAGAGCGCCGCGTCCCACGCCCGCCTTGGCGTCGACGCGGACAGCGGTCGAGTTGTGCGGCTTGTCGGGGACGACGGGACGCTTGCGGAAGTCATCGTGGGCAAGCAAGGAAGTGTCTTCGGCGCCGTATACGTACGCCTCCCGGCCAGCGACGCGGTGTACCAGGTCCGCAATGACCTGGCGGTCCTGGCTCGCCGCACGGTGGCCGATTGGCGTGACAAGACGATCTTCAGCCTGCCGGCAATCGAAATGGGTGCGGTCTCCGTGACGCGAGACGGCCGCACGTATCGGCTGGAGCGCAACACCGGCTGGACGTTCGCCGGGGGTGAACCGGCTGACTCGGCGGAGGTGGGACGCCTGGTGGACCGGCTTGGCACGATTGTGGCCCAGGGCGGGTACTTCGCGACGCCGGAGAAGGTCGATTCGCTCGACCTTACCCGCCCGGATCGACGACTGGTCATCCAGGGGTTGAGCGGCGACACGCTCCTCGACCTGTCCATGGTGAAGGAAGACTCCCGCTTCTGGGCCCGCCACCCGGGCGACTCGACCGTTTTCCAGCTCTACGAGTGGCGGGTCAACGAGCTCACGCCGGCCGATAGCACGCTCCGTACGCGAAGCGAGTAGCGTTCGGCGTTCTTACGCTGCGGTGAGGCTTCGCACTGTTTCGAAGACGCCGTACCACATCGAGCGCGTCAGCCGCCCCGTCTGGGTGTTCTGCCGGCTTGGATGGTAGGAGGTCACCAGCGCCATGCCGTCCGGCAGGGTGGTGACGGCGCCGTGCGCGAACCTTGGTCGGTGGGCTGCGTCCAGCCAATCGTTCCACCGGCTCGCCCGCAGCCACTGCTGGAACGCCACGTGGCCCAGCGCCAAGGTCACGCGCACCCGGTGCAGCAGGCGGATCTCGCTACGTAGGAAGGGCTCGCAGGAGTCGAGCTCGGCCTGTGTCGGCCGGTTGTTGGGCGGCGCGCATCGGCCGGCCGCGGTGATGTAGCAGTCGTGGAGCACCAGCCCGTCGTGACGGGTCGTGGCGTTTGGTTGGGAGGCGAATCCGAAGCGATGGAGCGCCTCGTACAGCCAGTCACCGCTCGCGTCTCCCGTGAACATCCGCCCCGTCCGATTGGCGCCGTGGGCTGCCGGCGCGAGACCCACGATCAGGAGGCCGGCGCGGGGATCCCCGAAGCCGGGCACCGGTCGTCCCCAGTATTCGCAGTCCTGAAACGCGCGCCGCTTGGTGTGTGCCACGGCTTGCCGATGGGCAACGAGCCGCGGGCAACGCGTGCACCTGACGACTCTGCGGGCGAGGATGTCAAGCTCCCCCGCGCGTCGCGGCGCGACGCTCACGTGCCGTGCTTGGCCAGTTCCTCGGCGCGCAGCTGGCGGCGGAGGATCTTCAACACGCCGCTCCTCGGCAACTCGACGCGGAACTCGATCGCCCGCGGCACCTTGTACCCCGCGAGACCCTCGCGGCAGAATGCCATCAGTTCTTCTTCTGTGGCGGTCTGTCCGGGACGCAATACGACGAACGACTTCACTGTCTCACCCCGCTTGGGGTCGGGTATGCCGATGGTGCCAGCCTCGAGTACTGCCGGGTGCGACATGAGCATCCGATCCACCTCGTCCGGGTAGACGTTGAAGCCGCTGCAGATGATCATGTCCTTCTTGCGACCCACGATAAAGAAGAAGCCGTCCTCGTCCATGCGCGCCAGGTCTCCAGTGTACAGCCACCCGTCGCGCAGCATCTCGGCGTCCGCCTCGGGCCGGTTCCAATAACCCCTCATCACCTGCGGCCCCCGCAGGATCAGCTCGCCCACCTCGTTCGTGGGCATGGCGGTCATGCCGTCCTCGGCGTTCACGATTCGAGCTTCGGTGCTGGGAAGCGGCGTGCCGATACTCCCCGGCTTGCGAAGGCCGAACACGGGATTGGAGTGCGTAACGGGCGAGGTCTCCGTGAGCCCGAACCCCTCGGTGATCTTGCCGCCGGTGATTTGCTCGAAGCGCTCGAGAATCTCCACCGGCAGTGGCGCAGACCCTGAGTTGCACACTTTCACGCTCGACAAGTCATACTTTGCGAGGTTCGGGTGCTGAACCATGGCGCTGTAGGACGCGGGAACCGCGGGCGCCAACGTGACGCGGTGCTTGCTAATCGCCTTCAGGATGCGGGGAATGTCCCGGGGATTGGGGATCAGAACCTGGGTGGCCGCGATGCCGATTCCCAGGTTCATCGCGACCGTAAGGCCGTACGAGTGGAACAGCGGCAGCATCGCCAGCACGACCTCGCCGCCGCGCTCCAGGCCGGCGGTCCAGGCGATGAGTTGCTGGGCGTTGTACGAGAGGTTGCGGTGTGTGAGGGTCGCGCCCTTCGACACCCCGGTCGTACCTCCCGTATATAACAGCGTGCAGGGGTCGTCCATGCGAATAGGCGGTGACGGCGGGTCGGCCGCCGTGGCATCCACCAGCCGTCGGAACCGGTGGATGACCGGCTCGTTCGGAATCGGGGCCGACAGTGGCGGGGACTGCCGGCGGAGTCTGAACGGCGCCAGCACATTGAGGGGGAACCGCAAGTATTCGGGGATTGCCGCGACGATGTATTCGCGCACCGGGAGTCGGTTGCGGATGGGCGCGACACGCGACGCGAAGACGAAATCCGCGACGACGGCGATCTCCGCGCCTGCGTCCTTCCACTGGTGCTCGATCTCGCCCGACGTGTAGAGCGGGTTGGTGGGTGTCGCGACCGCACCAGCCCGCAATGTGCCGTAGTACGCGATGACGAACTGAGGCAGGTTGGGGAGTTGGATGGCCACCCGCGTGCCGGTCGTCGCCCCGAGCCGCACGATGGCCGTCGCGAAGCGGTCCACCGCGTCGTCGAGCGCGCGAAATGTCAGGCGCCCGTTCATGAAGATGAGCGCGTCGCGGTCAGGAAATTCCCGGGCTGCCGATCGCAAGAACGCGTCGAGCGGTTGATCGACGAAGTCGATCTTGTGCGGAACGCCGTCGTCGTAGTGCTGCAGCCAAGGTGCCGTCATGGCCGAGGTCGTTGAAGGAGGGTGGGTATAGTGACCGCTGAGTACGGCTGGCGCCAGGGCGCGACGACCGGTCGGTCGAGCGATCCGCCGTGGATGCGGACGGACGGCAACGGCGTGGTGGGAGCGGTGGCTCGCTAGGGCCCCCGGTCACACATCCAGGTTACGTACGTACTGTGCATTGGCCTCGATGAACGCGCGCCGCGGCTCCACCTCGTCGCCCATCAGGGTCTCGAACAGGCGGGCTGCGTCGACGGCGTCTTCCATTTCGACCCGCAGGATCGTCCGCGTTTCCGGATCCATCGTGGTACGCCACAACTGGTCGGGATTCATCTCACCGAGGCCCTTGTACCGCTGGATGGCCACGGTACCGCGCCCCGACCCGTTGCTCAGGCGCTTCATGTGCTCGTCGCGCTCGGCTTCGTCGTAGGCGTAGAACTCCTCTTTGCCCTTCGCGACGCGATACAGCGGCGGTTGGGCGATGTAGACGTACCCCGCTTCGATGAGCGGTCGCATCTCGTTGTAGAAGAACGTCAACAGCAGGGTGCGGATATGCGCCCCGTCCACATCTGCATCCGTCATGATGATGATCTTGTGGTATCGGGCCTCTTCGAGCTTGAAATCGTCTTCTCCGATCCCCGTGCCGATGGCCGTTACTATGGTGCGGATCTCCTCGTTGGAGAAGATCTTGTCGACCCGGGCCTTCTGGACGTTGAGGATCTTTCCGCGTAACGGCAGAATTGCCTGGAACGATCGGTCCCGGCCCTGCTTGGCCGATCCTCCCGCGCTGTCGCCCTCCACGATGTAGATCTCGCACAAGGTCGGATCGGTGAGTGAGCAATCGGCGAGCTTGCCGGGCAGCACCCCGCTTTCGAGCGCACTCTTCTTCCGTACCAATTCGCGCGCCTTTCGCGCCGCCTCGCGCGCGCGTGCCGCGCTCAAGGCCTTGTCGATGATGGCGCGGGCCGCCGACGGCGTTTCCATCAAGAAGTTCGTGAGTTGCTCGTAGACGACGACCCGGACGATGCCCTCGACCTCGGAATTCCCGAGCTTGGTCTTCGTCTGTCCCTCGAACTGGGGTTCACGAACCTTCACGTGCAGCACGGCGGTGAGACCCTCGCGCGCGTCGTCGCCGCTCAGCGAGACGGCTTCCTTTTTCAGCATCCCCTTCGATTTCGCGACCTCGTTGATGCAGCGCGTCAGCGCCGCCTTGAGCCCGGTGAGATGCGACCCGCCCTCGTGCGTGTTGATATTGTTCACAAACGTGAACACGTTCTCCTGGAACCCCGCGTCGTACTGCAGGGCGAGGTCGATCTCGACGTCGTCCTTCGAGGTGGAGAACTGGAACGGCTTCGGGTGGAGCGGCTTTCGGCTACCCCGCAGGTATTGTACGAATTCAGCCGTGCCCTTCCTGAACAGGAACACGTCCTCCTGCGCCGTCTCGCCGCGCTCGTCGCGAATCGCGAGGGTGATGCCCGAATTCAGGAACGCCAGCTCACGCAGCCGGTTGGCGATCGTCGCGTAGTCGTAGCGGACATCGCTGAACACCTGCGGGTCGGCCCGGAAGCGGACCTTCGTGCCGGTCTTTCTCGTCTTGCCCGTTACCTCGATCTTCTGCAGCGTCACACCCCGTTCGAACGCCATGTGATGTTCTTCACCGTCACGCTGCACCCACACGTCCAAACGCTCGGACAGGGCGTTCACTACCGAGACGCCGACGCCATGCAGGCCGCCCGACACCTTGTACGAATTCTTGTCGAACTTGCCTCCCGCATGCAGCATCGTCATCGCCACTTCGAGACCCGGCTTCTTCTCGGTCTTGTGGAGGTCGACGGGGATACCCCGACCGTTGTCCACGACCGACACCGAGTCGTCGTCGTGGATCACGACCTCGATGCGGTCACAGTACCCGGCCATCGCCTCGTCGATGGCGTTGTCGACAACCTCGTACACCAGGTGGTGGAGTCCCCGCGGTCCGGTGGTACCGATGTACATGCCGGGCCGCTTGCGCACCGCCTCGAGTCCCTTGAGTACCTGGATGTTGTCGGAGCTATAGCGTTCTGGGCGAGCGTCGGGTGTCATGGTGCTCCGCGAGTTCAGAAACGAAAATGGGGGCCGCGAGCGACCCCCGGAGAGGTCCACCAAATATACCCGAACACCAACTCCTCGCGCAACGGCGAGATTTCCATTTAAACCGTTGTATTACAAGTAGTTAGCAACGATCGTCGTGGGCCACTATCCCGCGGCGCGCCACACGATCCGGCGGATCTTCTTATGCCGCTCGCCCAGCCGTCTGAGGATGTCTCGCGAGTGCAGCTGCAGCTCCTGCATCCAGGCCGCCGAGCGGACTGCCACCACGAGAATGCCCCCGTCCAGCACGACGAGCGGCTCCGTGACCGCGGCAATGCGTTGCCCGACCAGCTCCGGCCATTCCGGGATCACGCTTGCCTGGTCGAGTCGCCGCTTGAGACCGTGACGCTGCACGTACGCGTCGATGGCCGCGCCGATGCTGGTTGCCGCAGTCTTGCGGGGATCACCCCGTGGGGACAAGTCGTCCTCCTTGCATCTGCCATCGCGGTCGATCGAGCAGATGCTCAGGCACTTCGGACACGCGCGGGGCGGCGATGATCGCCTGACCCGGAAGCTCCTCGCCAATGAGGCCGAGCAAACGCGCTTGCCGGTCGGCATCCAGCTCGGCAAACACGTCGTCGTACAGTGCGATGGGTGGAGCACCGCCGGCTTCGGTGAGGGTCGCCGCCTCGATGAGGCGTAGGGCGATGGCCGCCGTTCGTTGTTGGCCCGCGGAACCGAACGTCCGGAGGTCCTTGTGATCGAGCGTGAGTCGCAGGTCGTCCCGGTGCGGTCCAACGGTCGTCACGCTCCGTCGCAGGTCGCGATCGATCGTCACCGTCAGGGCGCGTTCGAGCTCCCCGGCGTCGGAGGACTCGGCGTTGTGGATCTCGTAGACGAGGGTCGCCGTGCCATGTTCCCCGAGCTGGTCGCACAACCCCCGAAACCGCTCGGCCCAGGCAGCCGTCCAGGCGCGGCGCATCGTGGCGACTGCCGCGGCCGCCGCGGCAAACGGGGCATCGAACGCCCGCGCCTCGTCGGCGCGCTGGCGCCGGAGCGCCGCGTTCCGCTGGCGGAGCGCGGCACGCATCCTCGTGAGTGCAGCTAGGTACCCGGGGAGCGCCAGTGAGAGCACGATGTCCAGGTACCGACGGCGCCCCGCGGGGCCGCCGGAAACGATGCCGCGGTCGGCGGGGGAGAAACTGACGGCGACGACGGTGCCCACGGCGTCGGCCAGCCGCACGACCTCCACACCGTCGAGCGCCACCTTCTTCCTCCGGCCGTGCACTTCGAAGCCGGCCGTGATGGACTGGCCGCCGGCTCTCGTTCCCTTCACGAAGAACCCGTCCGTGTCGAAGCGCACCAGCTCGCGATCCTTGGCGCCGCGCAGCGATCGGAACAGCACGAGGTAGTAGATCGCTTCGAGCAGATTGGTCTTCCCGTGCCCGTTGTCACCGAGCACGACGACGCCCTCTCGGGGGAACGTGACGTCGACGCTGGCCAGGTTGCGAAAGTCGCGAACGCTGAGAGCTTGGAGGTGCACGATCGCTTCTGTGGCGGTGGCGATGGTCAGAGGTTGTGGGGCCCGGACCCCCACTCCCATAGCAGGGAATCCCGATAAACGCTATCGGCGATCAACGGGTTTCTGAAGCGTAGCATTAATCTGTCTTCAGCCCGTTGTCCGGCGTTCTTCGTTCGTATACCTAGTATAGCAGATCACTCAGCGATTCCGGGGAATCGCGACCTCATCCGAATTCAGCAAGGGAGGATGTGTGCCCGACAAACGTCAATGGCTCGTGCGCGCACTGCCGGCGGTGGTGATGGGACTATTGCTGAGCAGTGCTTGCACAGACGAGACGATCACCATCCGAGACCCGTACAACGATCCGGTAGACAACGTAAACGGATTTCTCGGATACTTCTCGGTCGCAGACCAGCAAACGACCTGCGGTAATTGCCACGCCGATGAGCAGGCCAACTGGATCGAGACCGCTCACGCCGGGGCGTGGGAGGGCTTGCACACGTCGTCGTTCGCGAACGACACGACCTGCGGTCCTTGCCATTCGGTCAGTGCTCTTGGAAACTGGGTGATAGGTGACGCCGGGTATGCGGCGACCTTCGACTCCACGTATCACGACGTGCAATGCGAGTCGTGCCACGGCCCGGGGCTTGACCACGTGTTGGAGCCGAGCGTGACGCAGCCGCTCGCGTCGTTCTTCGCGGCGACGGATTCTACGACTGGATGCGGCGAGTGCCACCAGGACACGCACCATCCCTTCGTGGAGCAGTGGGAGGCCTCGGCGCACGGCTCAGGCGGGAGTTTCAGCCGGGGCGGTTCGGAAAGCTGTGATGAGTGCCACAACGGCAAGGAGGCGCTCGTCGAACAGTTTGGGGTCGACGCACCCTATCTGGAGAAGGACAACGGCGACCTCGCTTCGATCACCTGCGTGGTGTGTCACGACCCGCACGGGAGCCCGTACGAGGGACAGCTGCGCGCACCGGTTTCAGAGGCAACGAACCGAAATCTCTGCATCAAGTGCCATAACCGGCGGCCGACGCCATCCCAAACGACTCACGGGTTCCATGCCGCGCAGGGTCCGCTCGTCATCGGTGGCGATCTGGGCTGGCTGCCTGACAGTCTGGAGTGGCCCTACCCGGGCAACGCGCATTTCCACGGACGGGTAGATGCGAATCCGGGTCTGTGTGCGACGTGCCACGTCGAGACGTTCACGACGGCGAACGGATTCAACAGCGTCGGGCATCTGTTTGAAGCGGCCCCATGCGTCGACGACGACGGCGTCCCGTACCCCGGCCACGAGTGTGAGTTGGCGGACCGCCGTTGGAATGCTTGCGCGCAATGCCACGGCACGGCGGAGAACTCACTGCTCAAGTTCGAGACATACACCGAGGAGCTCGAGGGGTACCTCAAGGCGATCTGGGATGACGCCAACCACAATGACACGCTGGATCTGAATGGAAGCGACAGTGGACTCCTCGTGGACATCGTGAACTTGGGTGACTACACCGTCCTTGCCCAGAACGACGACGTGTTCACGATTGCGGAGGGCGTGCTGTTCAACGCCATGCTTGCGCATGGACATCATGCGGCACCGTGGTTTGCCGAAGGATACTATCCCTATAAGAAGGATGCGACGACGGGTGAACCCGTTTACCGAGAGTTCGCTACGCACCCGGCCAGCGGCTCAGGCATTCACAATCCCACGATGCTCCGGGCGTTGCTGAAGGCATCGATTCTCGTCGGATCCAATTACTATGGGATCCCACAACCCGCGGGGGTGAACCTCGTACTGGCTCCGGGAACGTTCGTCGTTCGGTCCCAGTCCCCCAGGTAGTCCTAGCGGGCGTCGCTTCGCGGCGGTTGGATACCGGCCCCGTTCTCGCGAGAGGACGGGGCCGGTTTCACGTCCGGCCTCCACGCCGACGGGGTAGCCGACAACCTGCCCGGGATTCTTGCGCTCGCGCGTGGCCGACAGTAATTACTACCCGGAAAGCCTAGAGGAATATTCTTATCCCTTGCAAGCAGGGAGGGCGTGTGCCGCTTCGACGTCGATGGATGGTGCGAGCACTCCCGGCGGCGGTCGCGGGATTGCTGCTGGGCAGCGCGTGCGTTGATGAGACCATCACGGTGCGGAACCCGTTCAACGATCCGGTGGATCAGGTGAACGGATTCCTGGGCTATTACTCGGTCGAGGACCAGCAGACGACGTGTGGCAACTGCCATGCAGACAAGCAGGCGGATTGGCGGGACACCAAACACGCGATGGCGTGGGGAGGCCTGCACACGTCCGAATTCGCCAATGACACGACGTGTGGTGTCTGCCACTCGGTCAGCGAGAACGGAAACTGGGTGGAGGGACCCGCCGGTTATGCCGCGACCTTCGACAGCACGTACCTCGACGTGCAGTGCGAGGCATGCCATGGACCCGGCATCGCCCACGTCCTGGAGCCGGACGCGACGCAGCCGCTCGCGTCCATCGCGGTGGACACCGGGGCCACCAACGGGTGCGGGGAGTGTCACCAGGACAACCACCAACCGTTTGTCGAGCAGTGGAAGCAGTCGGCCCACGGAAACACTTCCCGAAGCGCGAGGGGTCGTGAGCCCTGCGCCCAGTGCCACGAAGGGGTGCGGGCGCTCGAGGTGAACTTCGGGGTGACCTCGCGCTTCTTGGAGGAGGACTCCGGAGAGTTGTTCCCCCTCGTGTGCGTTGTGTGCCACGACCCGCATGGGGGCACGAACAACGAACACCAGCTCCGCGCACCGCTGGAACTCGAATCCAAACACCAACTGTGCATCACCTGCCACAACCGCAACACGGTACCAAGTGAGGGTTCGCGTGGTCCGCACGCTGCCCAAGGGCCGCTGGTGCTCGGCAGCGACATTGGGTGGTACCCGCCGGGGCTCACGTTTCCAAATGGTGTAACACATTTCCACGGCGACACCGAGGCGAATCCGGGCCTCTGCGCCACATGCCATGTGTCGGCGTTCGAGGTCACGGACCCGTCGACCGGCGGTCACCTGTTCTCCGCCACCGGACACACGTTCAGGCCCATTCCGTGTGTCGACGATGACGGGATTCCAGCCCCGGAGCCGTGTGCCACGTCCGAGCGGACGTTCGAGGCGTGCAAGCAGTGCCACGGGACCGAGACAAACGCCCGGAACAAGTACCTCAAACTGTGGGGGCATTTGGACTCCCTGCTGACGGTTCTCTGGGACGACCTCAACGACAACGACACGCTCGAGGCCGCGCCGACGGACGCCGGGTTGTTGCCGCAGATCGTGGCCGTGTACGGGGACATCGAGCTGGACCGTACTGATACGCTGTTCACGTTTGCCGAGGGGATCCTCTATAACGCGCAGATCGCGGCCACCGATTCGACGGAGCGCTTCCTCGGAGGGAGAGTAAAGGTCGGGACCCGCGCGAACAGCCTGGGTGGTCACCCGACGAGCGGCAATGGGATCCACAACCCCTGGTTGCTCGATGCGTTGCTCAAGGCCTCCATCGCCGCCGGGGCGGACTTTTACGGTATCGTGTTGCCAGCGGGGCTGGACTTGAAGTTTGTCGGGGTCGAGCCGCCGCCGACCTGGAGGTTCAACCGGTAGTGCGGCCACCCGTCGGGTGAGGCGGCATCGTCGCCGACCGGCCCCGTCCTCGTCTGAGGGCGGGGCCGGTTGTGATGAAGGTCATTCCGCAGCACCTTCCGTACTCGTCTAGAGTCACGGGGCTCATCGATGGCTGACAATACGGCGCCAGACCCCCCGCGATCCGACTCCGCGTGGACCTGGGGTATCACCGAAATGCTGCTCGTAGCGGTTCTCTTCCTTTCCGCCGCGACCGTGTTCATGGCACTCGGCCTCTACGTACTTCCTCGCGGCGTCCATGAGATGTCGGGAGCCCAGCCCGCGATCCGAGTCGCCCGCGAGGTCGATTTTCCTGTGGGAGCGAGTAGACTCATTCGATGGGGGGCGAAGGCGGTGTTGGTCGTGCGCGCCGAGGCGGACGAGTACTATGCGGTTGAGGGTGTGAGCCCGGCCGATGGGTGCATACTCGAGTGGGATGAACGCGCGTTGCGCATCGTGTCCCCGTGTCGCCACCTCGTCTATGATCTCCGGGGCAATGTCGTGACGGGACTCTCGACCGCACCCCTGACCCGCCATGCTGTCTTCATCCGAGAGGGCGTCGTGTACGTGAGTACACCATGAGCGTGTTGCGAGAGCTATGGTGGAAGAGCCGGGCCTGGATCGCGCAGACCTGGGACGACACGAAAGCCAGCACGGACGCCGGTATCCTGGGGTCGCTGCGCTTCTTTGGATTGCTCTACGGCCCGATCGATCGGAGCCTTCCAGTCGGCGGGGCGCTCCGCAAGATGTTGCGCTACCGCGTCGCGCCCCATGTGGGGTGGCGGCACGCGCTGGGCGGCATCACGTATCTGTTGTTTCTGATGCTCATCGGAACGGGTGTATTGATGGCCGTCTACTACCGGCCGTCGGTCGAGGAAGCCTATCCGAGCATTCAACAGGTCGTATCGCGCGTGTCGTTCGGCTGGTTGATCCGCGATCTCCACGTGTGGTCGGCGAATCTCGTCGTCCTTGCGATGCTCGCGCACATGGCCCAGGTGCTGTTCGATGCCGCCTACAAACCGCCCAGGGAGACCAATTGGGTGGTGGGGCTCATGCTGCTGTTCGTCATCCTCGCGTTCGGCGCGACCGGATACCTCCTGCCGTGGGATCAGTGGGCGTATTGGACGGTGACGGAAGTCCTGATGGCCGTGGAGCGCCTGCCGCTGCTTGGCGGTCCGCTGGCCGGCGCGCTGATGGGCGATGAGATTACGTCAGGTGCTACGCTGAGCCGCTTCTTCTCGCTTCATGTCATCGTCCTCCCGTGGTTGTCCCTGGCGCTTCTCATGTATCACTTCACGCTCGTGCGCCGTCGTGGAATCGCGCCGCCGGTCGATGAGATAGAGGACGAAGTGCCGTGGCGCTTGAGTGCCAGGATCGATACCAACGAGATCGACGTACGCCAGCAGGTAGGTGTGCCGTTTTTCCCAAATCATCTTCTGCGTACCCTGATCGTGTCGATGTTCGTGCTTGCGGTGCTGGTGTCGCTCGCGGCCTGGTATCCTCGCCCGATCGCGGAGGTGGCGAATCCGTACGCGCCCCCCGCCGAGTTGGTCTCCACATGGGTCCCCGTCGATGTGTCGCTCGCCCTGATCCGGTACGTCGGTCCGTGGGGATTCGGGCTCTTTTGGCTCTTGGGTATGAGCCTGGCGCTGATTCCCCTCTTCGACCGCGGTTCGGAGCGCCGCCCCGCCAAACGGCCGGTCGTTATGGCGCTGGGCCTTACGTTCTTCGTGGGGTATTCGCTCGCCTGGATGGTTGGTCACAACATCCGCTCCGTATCGCCCTCGGAAAGCGTGCGCCGTGAGGTACTGGAGGAACGCACCGCGCCGGCGCCGCCGGTCGAACCGATACCTCGGGTCCAGCCGGCGGACGGGTCGTTGCCAGATGCGCCGAGCACGACAGACGGGGGGGAGCGCCGGCCATGACCGTCTTCTCGTTGATCACGTCAACGATGCTCGGTGCATTGGTGGCTGGGGGGCACGTCGCGATGGATCACG
Organism: Gemmatimonadales bacterium; assembly: GCA_036397755.1. GTDB lineage: Bacteria > Gemmatimonadota > Gemmatimonadetes > Gemmatimonadales > GWC2-71-9 > CAMYLY01. The sequence continues at coordinate 148,308 of DASWII010000061.1, forward strand.
GCCCCAGCGTCGTCGTTGCCGCCTCCCCGCAAGACTCGACGTACGGATGCTTGATTTGCCACGCCGACAAGCGGCGCTCGTATCGCCTTGGTGTACACGCGGAGCATGGCATCCAGTGTCACGACTGCCACGGAGGCGATACGGAGGCCGTGGAAACCGCCTCGGCCCATCGCCGCGGGTTTCTCGGGGCGCCCGACAAGCTCCAGACGCTTACGCTGTGCTCCTCGTGTCATTCGGATCCGAACCAGATGCGGCAATTCGGCCTCTCGGCCGACCAACTCGCGGAGTTCCGTACCAGTCGCCACGGGCAGCTCTTGATTGAACGCCGAGACTTCGCCGCCCCAACGTGTACCGACTGTCACGACGCGCACACGATCCTCCCGCCGGACGACGCGCGCAGCAACGTGCATCCGATGAACATTCCCGGCACGTGCGCCCGGTGCCACGCAGATCGCGCATTGATGGACAGGTACGGCCTGCCGACGGGGCAACTCGAACAGTATCGGTCAGGCGCCCACGGCGTGGGATTATTCGAGGAGCGCAACTTCGCTTCCCCGACGTGTGTGGGGTGTCACGGCTCGCACTCCGCGCTTCCGCCCGCGGTGAGCCAGATCACGGATGTGTGTGCCAAGTGTCATGTCCTGCTCAACCGTAAGCTCGCGGCTGGAGCTCACGGACGGCCGGTGGCCGAGGGTGCGATTCCGGGGTGTCTTGGCTGCCACGGTAATCACGGGACGGAGCCGACACCGCCCGAGCGGATCGTGGCGTTGTGTGTGCGGTGTCATGACCAGGGCAGCGGGCCGATGGAGGTCGCTGCGGAGATTCAGGAGAGGATTCTCGCCGCGAGCAGGGAACTCGACGACGCGGCCGACGCGATCGAGGAACTCGTCGCCCAAGGATATAACGTGGATGACGAGCGCTTCCGCCATCGGGCGGCGATGAGCGACTACACGCAGCTCGCGCTGGTGCAGCACAGTCTCGACCTCGATGAACTCCAGGACTTGGTGCTCAAAGTGCGTTCGAACACGGGCATCATTCTGTCCACGGCCGAGGCGCACGCGGACGAGAAGTGGGAGCACAAGCTGCTGCTGGTTCCCGTGTGGTTCCTGGCCCTGTCGGCGATGATCCTTGCCTGGTTCAAGCTGCGCGAGGTGAGTCGGTAACGGATGTCATGACACCATTGCCGCGGTTCCGACACGGCTTCTCGCGGCCGCTCAAGATCGTCATCCAGTTGGGGGTACTGGGGGTGATCGTCGCGGCACTCGGCACTATCGGGTTCATCGAGTACAGCGCCCAGCCGAGCTTCTGCCGCAATTGCCACAATATGGAGCCCTATTATCAGTCGTGGGCCACGTCGTCTCATAATCAGGTGGCGTGCATTCAGTGCCACTATGCGCCCGGGATCAAGGCGGAGGCGATGGGGAAGCTCCAGGCGGCCAACCAGGTCGTGAAGTACGTCACGGGTGCGTACGGAGCGATGCGACCGTGGGCGGAGATTGAGGACGCGGCGTGCCTGCGGTCGGGCTGTCACGATCTCCGCAAGGTCGAGGGTGTCGTCGACTACCAGGGGGTGCGGTTCGATCATACGCAGCATCTGGGGCAGCTGCGGCGCGGCAAGCAGCTGCGCTGTACGAGCTGTCATTCTCAGATCGTGCAGGGGGATCATGTCGCCGTCACGCCTTCCACGTGCTACCTGTGTCACTTCAAGGCGCGCGAAGGGGAAGATTTCGCGGCGAGTTGCGTGGCCTGCCATCAGTCGCCCCCGCGCGTAGTGTCGCCCGCTGGGTATGTGGTCGACCACGAGCAACTCGTGGCCGATCTGGTATCCTGCGTCTCCTGTCACGAACAGGTTACGCACGGGAACGGGCACGCCGAGCGGGCCCGGTGCGTCAATTGCCACAACGACACCGGGCTGTTGGAGCAGTACGAAAACACCACGTTGCTCCACCGCGTGCACATCGCCGAGCGCAACGTCGAATGCATGCAGTGCCACACCCCCATCGAACATCACTTGATGGATCTCGCGGACATGACGCAGCTGGAATGCGCGGCGTGCCACACGGGCGTCCACGTCGATCAGCAGCGGATGTACGCGGGTACCGGGGGGCACGGTACGGAAGATGCTCCGAGCTCGATGTACCTCGCGCGTGTTTCGTGTCAGGGGTGCCACGCGTTGTCCAGCCAGATCCGAGGACATGTGGCGGTGCGGATTGCGGGTGAGGCCTCATGCATGTCGTGTCACGGGATCCGCTATGCCAACATCCTCCCCGCGTGGCAGGCGGACCTCGAGCGGAAGATTGGCATCGTGGAGGACGTCGTTCGCCAAGCCAGAGCCGCCGGTGTCCGCCGAGGAAGTCCGGCGGACAGTTTGGTCCTGTTGGCGGCGGACAACGTGCGACTGGTCCGTGAGGGCCGTGGGGCGCACAACGTCACCTATGCCGACAGACTGCTGCGCGGTGCGCTCGAGCTCGTGCATCGCGCCGCCGCGGCGCCAGGGCTGTCATTCACCGTTCCCGCGGTGAACCTCGGCCCTGAGATGACCGAGGACTCCTGCCTCCAGTGTCACTTGGGAGCCGAGCGGCAACGGGTTCCCTTCGGCAGTCGCACCTTCGATCATGCGCCTCATGTCGTGGGGGCTTCGCTTGACTGCGTCACGTGCCACAGCGGTCTCGATCAGCATGGCCAAACCACCATGACCGCGCCTGCGGACTGTGCGGCGTGCCATCACGCGAGCGCCACGAGCGCCGACTGCGTGAAGTGTCACGGCACACCCGGCTCCGTTCCAACTGCGCCGATCCAGGTGTCGGTCGGCGCATTCGTCCATCCACCGCACATCGAGGCGGGACTGGGCTGCGCGTTCTGTCACTCGACTCCGGACATGAACACCGACAGCGTGAACTGCCTGACGTGCCATGCCATGCACCATCAGCCCGAGGCGACGTGCAACCTCTGTCATCAATCGGGTGTGAAGGAAAAGCACGATGTCGCCTTCGCCCATTTGCAGTGCTCGCAGTGTCATGGCCAGAAGGTGGTGGGCGTGAACGCCTGGAGTCGCCAGGTCTGCACGACGTGCCACGTCGACAAGGTCGACCACAACGCGCCGGCGGACTGTGTCCTCTGTCATGACATTCCCCCGCTCACCCCTCCAGACTCGGGAAACTGAGCGTCCCCGCGTCGGCATCCGCCACACCCCTCTGTGGAGCCATGCGACGCTTCACCGCCG
>DASWII010000062.1:0-12774 GCA_036397755.1 Gemmatimonadales bacterium
GGCGAGCGAATCCGGCAGTCTACTGCTGTACTGAAGATATGAAGTGAAATCTAAGTCTGCCAGCGCCACCGATATGACCACGATCGTTTCCCGATGCAGGCTCTCAGCAGCGGTCGGCGGCCTAGCTGTTTCCCTGTTAGATGGAGGTAACGCGTTCGCCCAGGATCGGTGGACTCTGGTGCCCGACGTCAAATACGCGGCGGATACGGCGGCTCTACTTACCGAGGTACAGCATTTCGCCGTGGACGGTCGCGGCAGCAGCTACGTCGTGGACATACGGGAGGACGCAATCCTCATGTATGATACCGCTGGCATTTACCAGGCGACCATCGGTCGGCGTGGCTGGGGACCGGGCGAGTTTCGCATCATTGGGACCATCGGGTTGCACCAGGACATGCTCTGGGCGTGGGATCAGGCACTACAGCGGATCACCTTTTTCGATCCCGCAGGGCGACTGATCAGAGAGACACCGACGCCGCAAATTGTGGATGCCCGAGCCAACCGGCGGTATCGGATACACTCCTTGCTCGTCGACGGTTCGTTCCTGATGACCGAGGCTGTGGACTTCACGACGTATACTAGACTCGCCGCCAGCGGGTATCCGCTCTTGAAATTGTCTCCCGACGGGGAGGCCCTCGACACTCTCGGGCAGCTGGCCATTCGAAATGCGCTCATGTTGATCGAGACACCAAGGGGCGGTCTGGTTCAGGTCCGGCAGCCGTGGCATCACTCTGACATACTCGCTGTATCGCGCGCAGGCGACAGAATCGTCTTGGTGGAGCGCCCCGCAGCAACAAGCACCAGGGACGGTCGGTATCGGATCAAGGTAATGGACGGAAAAGCATCGGTGTTATTCGGCAGAACAATCAACGATGAAGCGCTGCCGTTGACGGACGCCCATGTGGAGCAATGGCTTTCGGCTTTCACCCCTGGTCTGGTCCGAAGCGGTACGTTTCCGAGTGCGTCTTCTGCTAGGAGCGCCGTTCGCGAGCATCTTTATGTTCCGGAGTTTCCACCGGCCATTCCGAACTCTGGACGCGGTCTCTCCAACACGGGAGCCGTGCTCGCGGGCCTTGACGGTATGATCTGGATCCTCCGTACGTCGGACAGCACTGGCCAGCAATGGGACGTAGTGGATCCGGTCGGAGTGCGCGTCGCGTCGATTCGCAGTCCGGCCGGCGTCATCGTGAGCGAAGTCTCTCGCGAGTTTGCCTGGGGAGTTGAGCTGGACCCGGACGACGTACCTTGGCTAGTACGCTATCGTATCCGGCGCCTACGCCGGTAGCCTCCCCCGCGAATGCGAATCCAGGCACCACCCCCAAGCAGCGGCAGCAGACACGCTTGCCGAATCGTCCGCCGCGTGGCGATCATGGGCGGAGCCATCCAAAGCCTCGTGCACTACCGTTGCGAATTGGCCAGTCAGCCGCCACCGAAGAGGTTGCTTGACTGGCTGACTCACGAGCACCTGCGCTGTGTATCGGATTGCCGCGCCGTTTCGATGGCTCGTGCCGGCCTCGCGCTGAGGCTCAGTGGGAACGATGTCTACAGGCTGAAGCGAAGGGTGGATGGCCTGGGCGGGATTGTTGTCAGCCGACTCGCCCGACTCTTCCATAGCCAAGTCAACTACCGTGTCACGCTCGTAGGCAGTGCGGCCGTCCGTGCGTTGCCGAGCCCGGCGTCCGGCTCGCCGAACTGGACGCCGTCAGCTGCGGCGTATCCGGCGCACACCGCGTCGACCTCCTTAGTCACGATTTCGAGGTAGTAGATCTGCATGACTCCTTCACCTCCGGTTGTCGATGACGTCCGCGATCGGCCGTAACGAGGATGTAGAATAAGTCCCCGTGGCCGCGAGCACGACGAATTCCAGGACGGCTCGACGGTGGACGCGACTGCGATCGTTCGTCTCAGGGCAAATATGGGCGGCCCGATCCTTCCACCCTGACTCGCCGGAAGCCAGGTACCGGGTGTTCCTACATCCTCAACGGTCAACGCATGGCCCGCGGCGACTCCTCCTCGGGCGCGCTTCTCGATGAACGAACTCGAATCAACGCCAGGCAAACAGCAGGACCACGTTCCTGTGAAAGCGCACGCGCTCGGTTGGTTTCCTTGACGGCAGCGACCCGCCTCAGGGTCCGCGTTGGATATCGACACCCACAACCGCTGCCACATCCATCTCGTCCCTGATCACGTAGTATAGCCGTTGGCCGTGGAACACGACCGGCACGCGTGGATTGATCGTATGCGGCGCAACCAATTCGCCGAGGTACACGCCATCCGGATCGAACACGTCGAGCCGGGTATCGCGCTCCCCAGGTTCCGGAGCCAAGATCACCCAGAGATATCCGTCCGGATCGACCGCTAACGCTTCGAAGATTGGCCGTCGCTCCGTGTCCATGTCCAGTGATCCGGATACAACGCGCCGCTGAAGCGCCTGTTCCTCACGTCTGGCCGAGTCGCGCTCCGCAGGTGAAAGCCGCTCGGCCCCGCGACGCCGCTCCACGACCTTCAGCGTATCGCCGCGATGCGTAACGTTCCACACCCGGTATTCGTGCTGGGCGCCTATCCACCACGCCTGGGGCGCTAGCCAGACCCGGAGCGTCAACGGTGGTGCTCCCTCCGGCAGGCCTGCCGTTGGGAGTGTGTCCAGGTCCTGCTGTGTCATCGGATCGTACGACACCAATCCTGTATGCACTCCCGTTGGGGACCAGTAGTACACAACGTGCAGTAAATGTCCCGCCGCATCGAAGGTGCTCATCCATTGAGCACTTGCCGCACCTCGAAAATTCCACGGGTACTCTGCGAATAGCGCTCCGCTCGAGTCGAACACGCTGAACCGAAGGTTGACCTGGTTGAGCGTCCACAGGCGTCCTTGTGGGTCCATCGCGATTCCGGTCACACCCAGGAACTCGCCAGGCCCACTACCAAGTCGTCCGATCGTGCGGATGTGCTGGCCGTCTGCCTCGAATACACGGATCTCCTGAGCCATGCGATCCAGCACGTAGAGGCGGCCAAGCGGGTCGACATCGATATCACTGATGTCTCCGAAAAGCGCCGGCCCGGCTTCGTTCCGCTCCCCGATCTTCACAGCTTCCATCAAGCTCCAGCGCGACCCGGAGCTCCAGCGTCCCTCGCCGGCGTTGATTACGTGGACGGTCCCCGACGGCAGCGTGTCCACGCTGACCGACCATTCGGCGGAGCGGTCTGCCGCACACGCAGCGCCGAAGACCGCCCAGGTGGCTATCGCGGTGTATCGCATCGGTCATGCTCCGGGCTGCGACGTGGCGAGTGACACGTGGCGCGGCGCGCGTTCCCCGGCACGGCCGCACCAACCCCTCGACTCGGCTCCGCGGCGAGCCTATGCTGCAGGTGCGCGCGGAGTTTCCGACGTGGCGTCCGCCACACATAAGGGCCGAGAGAAATCTCGGGCCTTTGTGTTCTGTTGTACACCGCCTGGTGAGTTCGTCTCGATGCGCTGACCGCAACCGCGGAGGCTGGCCAATCGATTAGTGAGACGGCGGGTTCGGCGCAGCGGTAACGAGTTCGCGGAGGAGGGCACGGAGCTCGTCCGGCCGGGAAACGCCCTCAAGGCCGAACGCCGCGTCCGGCACGCCGACATTGACGCGCACCTCCAGCAGGGTGGATCCGTAAAACCGCTCGCCCGTAACGAAGTTGCGCTCCTCACTGTAGAACGGAAATGTGTAACCATCCACATCGCGAAAGTCACCCCAGATGCCTTCGATGCTCTGGATCGACTCGTCAGTGGCGTGCAGTCGTCGATCATCGCGGGCACGCTCGATCAAGTACGTCTCGGCATTGACATAGTACGTGCGCTGAAAGCCGTCGCTGAGCGTCAAGAGCACTTCATGGTAGCGGGTGCCGTCCAGTATGGTGTCGCGCTGAAGAGAAAGGGTGTGACCACGGTCCGCCATGCGGTACAATGGATTGAGAGCCGTTGGCCATTGGAGCACACGCCACAGCGCTTGCGCCGGGCGACCGGTCACCGGGTGGCGCGTCGAATCGGTCGCTGACTGCTCCCACGCGACCTGACCATCGATACCCTCGGCGTACCGGAGTCGGCCATCCTCGGTGAACAGCTCCACCTTGTGGAAGTACGGCCTCTTGGTGACGGTGATCATGCAGTCACTTCTCGCGAGCGTTCAGGGGCCTGTTCGGGCGCTCACCCAGCGCGTATCGGGCGGGGTCGTAACGACGCGCGATCGCGCGCCGCGCGCTGGACGCCGCACGTTGCACGCTGCACGCTGCACGCTGGACGCCGCACGTTGCACGCTGCACGTTGCACGCTGCACGCTGCACGCCAGACGCCGCACGTTGCACGCTGCACGCTGCACGTTGGACGTTGCACGCTGCACGCTGCACGCTGCACGCTGCACGCCGCAGGTTGCACGTTGCACGTTGCACGTTGCACGTTGCACGCCGCCACGTGGGCTTCGGAGGGACTCATGCCGGACGACGTGAAGGGCATCCCCGACAATTCGTCGGTCGTCATCCCACGACTCGTATGCCGCGACCCCGCGGCCGCGATCGACTTCTGTGTGCGCGTGTTCGACGCCGTCGAGCTCGGCCGGCGGCCGGGCCCCGACGGCGCGGTTGCGCACGCCTTGCTGACCATCGGGCCCGCGATGATCATGATCGAGGCCGAGTGGCCCACCCTGACCAGTCGTGCGCCCGTTCCGGACGGCAGCTCACCGGTGGTGATCTTCGTTTACGTGAAGGCCGTGGATGCGACCGTGGAGCGGGCGGTCGCGTGCGGTGCTCGGGTCTTGGTTCCGGCCCAGAACCAGTTCTGGGGCGACCGCATCGCGTGGATCATGGATCCGTCCGGACACGTCTGGACCGTTGCGACACGGATCGAAGAGACGACCGCGGAGCAACGCGGCGAACGGTGGTCCGGCATCGTCAGCGATCTCAAGGATTCGTGAGGCCTGCGGGACGCCGACATGATGGGTGAGCACCCGCTTCCATTCGACGCCTCGCTCGAAGCATACGAGCGTCAGGCCGACGCCCTCCTCGACGCGCTGCGGGCCGGCAACCATGACGCCGAGTGGTGCTTCAAGTGGGAGCATCCACGGTTCCGCGGGAAGAGCGTGGATGAGGTACACACCGCGCGCCTCGGACCGGGCGACGCGCGTATCGTCGTGGCACGCATGTATGGGTTCGCGACGTGGGAGCACCTCGCGGCCTTCGCCGACGCCGTGACGCACGAGGTCTCCGTCATCCGATTCGAAACCGCCGTTGAGGCGATCGTATCCGGAGACGTGGCGACCCTCGGGGCGATGCTTCAGGCGCACCCGGAGCTCGTGCGCGCCCGCTCGATGCGGCGGCACGGCGCGACGCTCCTGCACTACGTCGCCGCCAACGGGGTCGAAGGCGCGCGGCAGAAGACCCCGGCCAACGGCGTGGAGGTCGCAAGGATGTTACTGGACGCCGGCGCGGAAGTGGACGCGCTGGCGGATATGTACGAAGCGAAGTGTACGACCATGAGCATGTTGGTCTCGAGCAGTCCGCCGGCCGAAGCCGGCCTCCAGGCCGCGCTGGCGGAAACCCTCCTCGATTACGGGGCGGCGCTCGAAGGCCCCGGCTCGAACTGGCAGTCCGCCTTGATGACCGCGCTCACGTTCGGGTTTTTGAGCACCGCGGAAACGCTCGCGAAGCGCGGTGCGCCGGCGGACACCCTTCCAGCCGCAGCCGGCCTGGGACGGCTCGACGACGCGGTTCGGCTCCTTCCGGGAGCCGATCCGGCCGCCAGACACGTCGCGCTCGCGCTCGCCGCTCAGCTCGGCCATCCGGCGATCGTGGAGTTGCTGCTCGATGCCGGTGAGGACGCGGATCGGTACAACCCCGACGGATACCACTCGCACGCGACACCGCTGCACCAGGCCGTGTCGTCCGATCGTGCGGACGTGGTGACGCTGCTTGTCGAGCGAGGCGCGCGGCTCGACATTCGGGACACCATCTACCACAGCACTCCGTTGGGCTGGGCGACGTACCTGGGCCGCGCGGCGATCGCCGAGTATCTGCGAGCACGCGGGGCTCCGACGTAACGTGGTCCGCGGGGGTGGACGCTCAAGCGCCCGCGCGGCCGATCGAGTTGGCGCCGCGAGGGGCTCTCCTTGCTCAAAATCGCTCCGGGCCGCACGTTGGAAAGGTGCCGAGCGCTGGGAGGGCGGGGTGCGCAGAGTGTGGATCCTCTTTTTCGCCTGCCTGGCCTGTGCAGAACGATCGGGCCAGACCGAGGAGTTTGCGGGCGTCGCACTCGTGGCGACCGAGGAACTTCGGGTGGGAAGTCCCGATGATCCGGAAACAGCGTTCACCTGGTTTCGGGAACTCGAGGTCGGCCCCGACGGCACGATCTACACGGGACACCCACAGGAATACCAGATCCGGATGCACGATGCCGCGGGGAGGTTCCTCGGCACGATTGGTCGGAAAGGCGAGGGGCCGGGCGAGTTCACGGGGGTAGGGACCATGGCGATCGTCGGTGACACGCTGTGGGTCATTGACGACGGGTTGTACCGCTTCTCGTTCTTCGATCTCGAAGGACAGTTCCTCGGAACCCGGCGCATCCCGATCGATCTGGGCGAGACGCGCACGAACCTGCCGCCGCGGCCGCGCGGTCTGCTGCGCGACGGCACCATCACGGGGTCACCACCCGCATTCTCTCGGCTCGTTGCCAGCGGCGAGATCACCGAGAACGTCATCGTGCGGATGGACACGGCGGGAACGGCGCGGGACACGATTGTCCGCTACTCGCTCGTGAACACGACGTGGGAGATCTCGAATCACGAACAAGGCCCGCGGGGGTTCGGCTCGTATCGCCTACAACCGTTCAGCGACACGGAGATTGTCGGCGTTTCGGACTATGCGATGGTCGTGGTGCGAATAACGCGTGGCTCGCCGGACAACGCGGGCGCGGCGACGTTCGCGGTGACTGCTACGCAGATCGACGGTGACACGATCTTTTCCCGCGCGTTCGCGTACGATCCGATCCCGCTCCGGACGGCGATGGTCGACAGCATCGTCAATGGATTCGCGGAGAGTGTCGCGAACTTGCAGTTCTTGGCGGGGCGCGCGACATATGCCGAGGCGGTCGGGTGGGCGCGGGAGGGCCTGTACTTGCCGGCGTACCACCCGCCCGTGAGCGCGCTGATCATGGGTGCGGATGGGCAGCTATGGCTGCGGGCTGAGGAACTGGGCGAACCCGTCGCCCGGTGGCGGATCATGTCGGCTTCCGGCGATCCGGTCGGCGTTGTCCGACTGCCCTCGGGCTTCATGATGATGTACGCGCGCGGGATGCAGGTGTGGGGCTCCGAGCACGACGAACTCGGCGTGCCCTATATCGTGCGGTATCGGGTCCGCGAAACGGAATAGCGTTCGACAAGGATGGAACGAAGATGGATCCACTAGCCCTCGTTTTCGTTCCCGGCGCGGCGGCGATCATTGCCGCCGCCGCGGCGCCGCTCGTCTACGCGCTGCGTGCCGGCTATCGGTGGCGCGGGAGGCGTCGCAACCGCAGCGGGTGCTGTAGTCGCTGCGGGAGGCCTTGGGCCCACGTCAGTGCGGGGCTCGAGTTCTTCCTCGCGGAGGGGTTGTTCGTGTGTCCGCGGTGCGCCACGACGTTGCGCCGTCGTCTCTGGGTTCTGCTTCCGGGCACCGCGATGCTCGGCGTGATCGCGGTTGTCGGGTCCGGTGCCGGAGCGCTGCTCGGCGGTGGGAGTCTCGACTGGTGGCTTGGCTGGCGACTCCTGCCGCTGCTTTTGCCGGCCGCGGGCCTGATTGGAGGACTCGTCGGTGGTGTGGCGCTCATGAAGCGCGCGAACCGGCTGGCCGGCGGCGTGGCCGCTGACCCTATCTTGCCGTCGGGCGACCACACGCGGCCGCAGTACGTCACGCCGGGTTCTTGAGGGGTGCCGGGGCGCGGCCCGAACGGCCGCGTCTTCCGTATGGGTCGGTTGCGCTCCCTGTGGCGATTCGCGCAACTGGGGGATGAGGAGTTGTCAGGTTCATCGCCACCGACGTGATCGGGTTCTATGGCGAGGACGATGTCGGCTACCGGGTCGGCAGTCCCGGGTTCCCGTGTACTGGCGGCGTGGGTGTCGGGCGTTGCGAGCGAGGGTTACTACGATGAACGTCTCGGGTAGTTCACAACACCTCCGATGCGAGAAGCCATCGCTCGGTGTCGATCTGCGTGTTGGCTGCAGGGCCACGCGGCTGTTCCGAACTGCGATCCTCAGGGCAGTGCTCCCCATGGGTCTACTGCTGACGGGTCGTCCGGCAGACGCCCCGGGTCTGCAGGCGGAAGCGCCCTACGTGATCGACACGCTACTCACGCGGTATGACGTCCAATCCGATGGGTCGGTGAGACGCACGGAGCAGGTGCGCGTGCGTATGCTCAGTCAGCCCGGGATCCACTTCTTCGGCCAGCTTGCTTTTCCGTACGACTCCGGGTACGAGCGGTTGGAAATCGACTATGTACGCGTGTTGAAGCCGGACGGGCGCACGCTGCAAGTCTCGGCCGCAGACATGCGCAGCCGGTCCGCCCCGATCGCGATCGAGGCTCCGATCTACAGCGATATGCGCGAGCTCCACGTAACCGTGCCGGGCGTCGAGGTTGGGGACGTTGTGACGTATCGGACCGTCACGAGCTCCACGCGACCGTCGGCTCCGGGTCAGGTCTGGATGGAATACACCTTCAACACGACGGAGGCTGTGGAAACCGAGATTCTGATCCTGGACGTCGATGCCGAGTACCAGTTGCTCGTGGGCGGTGGTGATCGTGAGGCCAGCGTCGAGGTGATTGACGGGCGGAGAATCTATCGCTGGATTAATCACGGCTCGCCCCAAGCGCCACCGGATGATGGCACGTTTCACCTGGCGCCGCCGCCCGACGTGTGGGCGACGACCTTTGCGACATGGAACGAGGTCGGCGGCTGGTTCTCCGGCCTGGTCGAGGGCCGAGACTCTGCGACATCGGCGATACGAGAGAAGGCGCGGGCATTGACGCGGGGCCTGAGTAGTCCCCGAGAGAAGTTGGCCGCACTCTACGACTACGTCGCGGGAGAGTTCCGCTACGTGGCACTTGCGCTCGGCGTTGGAAGGTATCAGCCCCACTTCGCTGCCGATGTCCTCGCCAACGGATACGGTGACTGCAAGGACAAGCACACACTCTTGAGCGCCATGCTGGCGTCGGTCGGGATTCGGGCCACGCCGGTGCTGGTGAACTCGTGGCGCGCCGTGACTGACGAGATCCCCAGCCCCGGTCAGTTCAACCATGTCATCACGCGTGTCGAAGTCGACGGTGACGTGTATTGGTTGGACACGACAACGGAGGTAGCGCCACTGGGCTTCCTCACGGCAAACCTGCGTGGGGCGCGCGGGCTGGCCGTCGCGGCCGGGGGGGGCACGATCGTGGCCATTCCGGTCGACCCGCCGTTCCCAAACGAGTATCGGTTTGAGTTGCATGGCGAACTCAACGCTGCGGGTCGGCTGACGGCTCACGTTCACCAGGAGTACCGCGGAGACACGGAGATCGTGCTTCGGTCGGTGCTACGACGCGCGTCGAATGAGGAGCGAGAGGCGTTCGCCCATCAATGGGGCGATATCCTCGGCTTCCGCGGTCGGGCTGAAAACGTGACCACCTCAGATCCCTCGGCGACTCGCGATCCGTTGAGCATCGATTTCGACCTGGATGTGGCGGACTGGGCGGATTGGACTGGCCCGGGTGCGACCCTTGCCGCACCCCTCCCGCAACTGAACTTGCCGGCGGGCCTCGCGAGTGGTGACTCGACCGCCTTCGGCATCGCGACCGTGATCGAGCTGAGTGCTTCTGTCGATCTGCCGGCCAACATCCGCGCGTCCGAGCCGGCGTCAATCGCGATGAGTCGCGACTATGCCGAATATGCGTCGACCTACGAAGTCAAAGGAAGACGCGTGGCGGCGGCACGCTCGCTTCGGCTCAAAGCACACCAGTTGGGTAACGAATGGGGTGACGACTACGCGGCGTATCGGCGGGCGCTACTGGCCGATGCCGCTCAACGCTTTGCCGTGGAACGCTCTGGTCGAAGCGGGGTGACCGGCGTACGAAAGGAGACCGATGTGGAGGCCCTGTTTGACATGGGCTTTGACGCGGTGGAGCGTCGTGACTATACCAGCGCGGTACCAGCCCTGCGTCGAGTGGTGGAGCTGGCTCCCGATCACTAAGTATGCGTGGAACAACCTCGGTCGTGCATATCTCGGACTCGACAGTTTGGACCTTGCGATGGCGGCGTTCCGCCGTCAGACGCAGATCAACCCTTACGACGAGTTCGCCCACAACAACCTCGGATTGGCCTTCGAGCGGCTCGGGGCGACCGATTCCGCTTTAGCGGCGTTCAAACGACAACTCGCCGTGAATCCTCTAGACCAGTTCGCCAACCCGAACCTGGGCCGGCTGTTGTACCGCCGCGAACGGTACGAGGAGGCCCTCCCATACCTGGAGCGGTCGATCAAACTGGATCCCGCCGCGTGGAGCCCGCGCGCGGCGTTGATCTATGCGCACGCCGTACTCGACCAATTCGACGAAGCGCTCGACCTGCTACGTAACTCTGACGCGCCGGATTCCGTTGTCGTGCCTTTGTACGATCGACTGACCAGCCTGCTGTTCACTGGAGAGGACTTTGAGAGTGCCTACATGCTCGGACAGGAGGTGACCGATCGGTTTGCAACAAATGCCGAGGCGTGGGCGGTACTTGCACGCGCTGCCCTCGGCGCGCAGAAGATCGATGTCGCCAAGAGTGCGTACCGCCGCGTGCTGGAGCTTGACCCCAAGTGGATGGATACGAGACCTGGGGAAGGGTCCATCTGGGACGAGTTGCAGAAGATTCCAAGCCGGATTCCTCTGCGGGATGGCAACCGCCACACTTGAGCTGCTCGCGACCGTGATCCTCCTCGGCGCCCGCCGCGAGTCTCCACCGGGGCGCCGCTGTCGCGGAGCTTGAGCGCCGCGAGGGGCCGCCGCATGTTGCCGGCGACCCCTCGATCTGCTCCTCCACGCCTACAGCACCACCGCAGCGGTGGCACTCGGATGACCGGTGCCCGCCTTGTTCACGGCGAACACGCGGAAGTACAGCTCGACACCCTCGGGCTGGTTGCTGCACAGCTCCTCGAGGTCCGTCGAAATCCCGATGTCTTCCCAGGGAGTGCCGTCTCGTCTCCGCTGGATCCTGTAGACGCCGGGGGCCCCTCCGTCGACGGGTTTCTTCCACTGGAGGATCACCCAGTTGTCGCCTTCGGCCTTGATGGCGATGTCGCGGACCTCGCCCGGCGGCTGGAGCGGCGTGCCATCGCGGCGCAGGCCCCAGCCCAGTTTGCTGAGCTTCTCCGGCTCGTCGCGGACGGCGAATTCGGCGTACTTGAGGTTCGCCTTCAGGCTGTCGACCAGGTCCTCGATAACCTCGTCCTTGTGCGCGTGCTGCTCTTTGAACGCACTCTCGGCGTTGACGGCTGCCGCCCTGGCCTCCTGCACCGCGGTGATCTTGGCCCGCAGGTCCGGCGCGGGTACCGGTGGGGACGGAAAATCGTCCGCAGCCTGTTCGAGGCCCTGCACGACGAGCTCGGCGAGCGCGGCGATGTCGGCCTCCGATCGGGGGAACTCCATACAAACCTCCTTGTGGGAGTGAAGGTGAGTGAACAACGACGAACGAACGGTCGGCACGGGGCCCACGTCGATCGACGCGGGGGTGATGCAAGTCCGCGCGCGGCCCGTGCCGATCCGCGGCAGCGTCATGACGATTGACCCGAGGCTCATGCGAATTGGCTCGGGGGTCGTGCCGATTGACATGGGGCCCGTGCGGACTCGCGTCGGGGTCGTGCGAATCGACATGGGGCCCGTGCGAATTCGCGTGGGGGTCGTGCGAATCGACATGGGGCCCGTGCAGACCCGCATGGGGGTCACGCGAACTTGCATGGGCGTCATGCGAGTTTGCATGGGGGTCATGTAAGTCTGCACGCGCCCCATGCAGACTGACCATACAATGGCGTAACTGTAGTAACACCAAGAGCTTACGATATCTCCTCCCAATGCGGTCCGCGCACCCGCCGTCGGACCACCGCCCCCACGACGGACCCGATCCCTACCGCGCCGACCAGTCCAAGCGCGGACGGCGGCTTGAACCGCGGCTTCTCGAGCTGCGTGGTCGGCCACGGAGTAGTGGAGCGCGATGCCGGACTTGGGGCACGGTTCGGCGAAGTACTCGGTGTCCGGAAGCTCCAGGGTCCGGTCGACGTGCATGCTCATCGGTTCCTCCCGTTGACTGACCGCAGTGGCGGCGGCGGGTGCCTGCCGACCCTCGGGTCCCTACATATCCTGTACGATGGGGAGCCGATTTTCTTGCACTTCGCGGTGTAAGTTGTTCTGCGGAAGTGAGTTGACGGTTCGGTGTGCGTTCGGGAAATCGGGTGATGCGGGCCGTGTGGGGGCGGGGCGGGGCGCCTTAGGGGAGATCCGTCGGCGGCGAGTCGAGGAAGGGTTGCAGCTTCCGTCTGAGGTCTTTGCGCGCGCGTGTGAGATAGCTGCCTAGGGTGGCCCTGGACACGCCCATGAGGTGCGCGATGTCGTCGTAGTCCCAGCCTTTCATCTCGCGAGCGGGATGGGCTGACGCGTGTGGGAACCCGTCCTTAGATTCGACGGACGGGGAACTGCGGATCTGAGGCGTAGCCCGATGCAAGAGGCACACGAAAAGCTGGAGCTGGCCCGGCGCCACCTTGGGCGCGTACAGG
>DASWII010000063.1:0-28206 GCA_036397755.1 Gemmatimonadales bacterium
CACGAGGTCGCGCTCGACCGCTTCGTGGCACTCAAGCTTCTCCCACCGGCCATGGCGCGGGAGTCCGCGCTCCGCGAGCGCTTTCTTCGCGAAGCGCGGACGGCGGCGAAGCTATCCCATCCCAACATCGTGCCGATCCACGCGGTGGACGAGGCAGGCGAGTTTGTCTTCTTCGCCATGTCCTACGTCGAGGGCGACACCCTCGGTCAACGCATCCGTCAGCGCGGGCCGCTCACGCGAGGGGACGCCGTGCGATTGTTGCGCGAGGTAGCGTGGGCGCTCGCCTACGCCCATCTCCACGGAGTCGTACACCGTGACGTGAAGCCGGACAACATCCTGATCGAGCGCGAGGGCGGCCGAGCCCTGGTCACGGATTTCGGCATCGCCCATTTGCACGACGGCGCCCCCATGACCGGTGTGGGAGAGATCATCGGCACGGCGGAGTTCATGAGCCCCGAGCAGGCGGGCGGGGAGCCCGTGGACGCGCGCAGTGACATCTACTCCCTGGGTGCGGTCGGATTCTACACGCTGACCGGCACGCTTCCGTTCGATGGCGACTCCCTCCAAGCGATCTTGGCCAAGCACCTCACCCAACCCGCACCGCCGCTCCGCTCCGTCGCTCCGGAAGTCCCGCTGAGCCTGGCGCAAGCGATCGACCGGTGTCTCCTGAAAGACCCTGACACACGGTATGCCAACGGGGACGAACTGGCGTCCGCGCTGGGCTCCGCCGAAACGCGGCACGACATGCCCGTCCCGCTGCGCCTTTTCGCCCACCAAAGTCGCGAGCGACTGCCGGGAGCGGTGGCCGCCGTCGCGATCGGCGCGACGTTCGCGACGGTGAGCGTGTTCAACTGGCTCGGCGACCCCGGCGGCCTGGCAATCACGCAGCTCCTGACCGGCCTCGGGATGGGGGCGGCCCCGGGGCTCTTTGCCCTCGGTATCGCCCGGCGGGCGGCACGGGCGGGCTACACCCACGAGGACGCAATCGGTGCGCTCGCGGATGAGCATGCGCGGACGCGTGAGGAAGGGGCATTCGAAGTGGGCAGGCAGGCTGGTTTCTTCGAAAAGGTTGCACGTGGATTAGCTATCGCCTCGCTCGCGACGTTGGCCGGAGGTACCGCCGCGGCCATGCTCGGCGCGCCAGCCGGTTCATGGATGGTCGGTTTGGGACTGCCGGCTGCCCTAATCTCCGGCGTCATCGCCGGCCACCGCCACGACCGCCGGCACGATACGTCGGGCAAGCGGCGGCTCAAGCTGTGGAAGAGCTTCCTCGGCCGGGGCGTCTTCCATCTGGCTAGACTCACGACGCGCAGGCGGTTGCCTGGAGCCGCACCAACCTATCAGCGGACCGAACTCGCCATCGGCATGGCTGCCGATCGACTGTTTGCCGAGCTCCCGAGAGCGTTACGCAAGACCGTGCGTGACCTCCCCACGATCGTCGCTCGCCTGGAGACCGATGCGCGAGCGATGCGTGCCCGCGTCCAGCAGCTGGATCAGCTGCTCGACGACATCGGCGGCGCGAAGGCCAATCACGGTACCGCAACGTCCCTGCCCACGCTCACGACGCAACGCGACGCGCTGGCGGCCGATCTCACCGAGGCCAGAAACATGGCGCAGACGCGGTTGCAGGACGCCGTCACAGCGCTCGAGACGGTCCGCCTGGACCTATTGCGCATGCATGCCGGAGCCACGTCCGCGGCGAGTGTCACCGCCAATCTCTCCAGGGCGCGCGAACTCTCCGACGACATCGCGCGACTGCTCGAGGGGCAGGAGGAGGTGGAGCGGGCGCTGAGACGGGAGGACGAGTGAGCTGACAAGGGAGAGGTGAGGTCAAGCGTGCAGCGGGCAGCGGGCAGCGTGCGCCCGACAGAGTATCTTCAGACCTCCGCAAATTCAGCAGGGCGCCATGAACGACGCTGCTCCGATCGAAGTGCACCACAACATCGAGGCGTCGCGCTTCGAGGTGCTACAAGATGGCCAGTTGGCCGAACTGACGTATGAGGATGACGGGACCCGCATTGCGTTCCTGCATACGGGTGTGCCACTCGAGTTGGAAGGACAGGGAATCGCTGCGGCCCTTGCACGAACCGGACTCGACTGGGCGCGCGACCACGACCGACACGTGATCCCGCACTGCCGATTCGTGCGGGCGTATATCGCCCGGCACCCGGAGTATGAAGAACTGGTAGGCTGAGGAACCGGCGGGGTGAGTCCGCCTGTCCGCCTGTCCGCCTGTCCGCCTGTCCGCCTGCCCGCCCGCCTACGCTCTCACCATCTCCGGCACCAGCACCTCGGCGATCTGTCCAACCGCCCACTCGAGGTCGGCCTTCTCGACGACGAGTGGCGGGGCAAACCGCACGACGCTCTCGTGCGTCTCCTTGGCCAGGATACCGCGCGCCTGCAGTCCCTCGCAGAAGGGACGGGCCGGACCGAACGACGAGTCGATCTCCACGCCGATCATCAGGCCGCGGCCGCGGATGTCCTTCACCACCGGAGACGCAATGGCGCGGAGTTGGTCCATGAACCACGCGCCCAACTCGTGGGCGCGCTCGGGCAGTTTCTCTTCCACAAGCACGCGCAGCGCGGCACGCCCGATTGCCGCGCCCAACGGGTTGCCGCCGAAGGTCGAGCCGTGGTCGCCCGGCTTGAACACCCCCATCACCTCGTCACTCGCGAGCATAGCCGAGACGGGGTAGAAACCGCCGCTCAACGCCTTGCCGATCACCATGACGTCGGGCTTCACGTCGTCCCAGTCAGAGCAGAACAGCTTGCCGGTGCGGCCGAGTCCCGTCTGGATCTCGTCGGCGACGAATAGGATGTTGCGGTCGCGGCACAGCTCGGCCGTGCGCGCGACGTAGCCGTCGGGCGGCACCAGCACCCCACCTTCGCCCTGCAACGGCTCCACCAGGAACGCGGCCGTGTTGTCCGTGATCGCCTGCTCGAAGGCACGGGCGTCGCCGTAAGGAATGAGCTTGAAGCCGGGCGTGAACGGGCCGAAGCCGTCGCGGTACGACGGCTCAGACGAGAATGACACGATCGTGGTGGTCCGCCCGTGGAAGTTGTTCGCGCACACGATGATCTCGGCCTTGTCCGCCGGAATGCCCTTGACCTGATAGCCCCAGCGCCGCACGGCCTTGATCGCCGTCTCGACCGCTTCCGCGCCGGTATTCATCGGCAGGGCCTTGTCGTAGCCCGTGAGCTCGCACAGCTCCTGCAAAAACGGTCCCATCTGATCGTTGTGAAACGCGCGCGACGTCAGCGTCAGGCGTTCGAGCTGGTCGAGCGCGGCCCGCAGGATCTTCGGATGCCGGTGACCCTGATTCACCGCCGAGTACGCCGCAAGGCAGTCGAGGTACTTGTTGCCGTCGATATCCCATACCCAGGCGCCTTCGCCTCGAGTCAAAACGATGGGAAGCGGGTGATAGTTGTGCGCGCTGAATCGATCGACCTGCGCGATGTACTCGCTGGTGTTCATCTAGGCATCCGCGTTAGGGGCAGCGTCAAGCGCAAATCTAATCGAGCGACTGACGTGAAAGAACTGTGGAACTGCCGACTGCCCCGATCAGCTGTCGGCGAGAATACTCCTGACGTTCACCCGCCCGGCACGAATCGCCGGCACCATGCAGGCGAGGGTGGCCGCCAAGAGCAGCGCCGCAGCGGCGGTTCCGATCGTCAGGGGATCGTTGGGAGCCACGCCATGCACGACCCGTCCCAGGAGCTTGGCGACCGAAAGGGTGCCTACCAGGCCGACGAGTGCACCGAGTACCGCCAGCCGGCCGGCGTCGAACAACACGCTGCGCAGAAGCTCGCGGCTGGTCGAACCCAGCGCCAAGCGAATCCCAAACTCGCGACTGCGCTGCGCCACGGCGAACGCGATCACGGCGTAGATGCCGAGAACCGCGAGGATCAGTGCGGCAACGGCAAAGGCCGCGACCAGATAGAGCGTGAACCGCGGTTGGACGAGATTGCCCGCCACGACATCCTCCAGCGAGCGAACCGTTGACACGCTGAGATCGGGATCCACCTCGAGCAGGCGGGCCCGCGCCGCTCGGGCCAGCAGCGTCGCGTCGCCGTCGGCCGTCACAACGAAATACGGAACCGGCCGGGTATGTTGCCGATTCGACCAGTACACCTGCGCGGGGGTCGGATCGCCAGGCACCAGCGGCGGCACGTCGGCCACCACGCCAACGACCACCGCCGTTTCATCATAGTCCGGAAAGAAGATGCGCTTTCCCACCGGGCTCTCGTCTCGCCACGCCATTTGGGTCAAGGTCCGGTTGACGACCACGACCGGCAGGCTGCCAGCCCGGTCACTGGACTGCAACGTCCGTCCCTCGAGCAGTGCGATACCAAGCGCTTCCAGATACCCGGGCGAGACTTCGAAGTAGTTGGCGGAAGCCGGCTCCGTACCGGGCTCCCCCACTGACCCCTCGGGAACGAATGGGCGCGGCTCGATGCCACCGACTAGCGGCCACCCGGATGCCATCCCTTCCGCCGCGACACCTGGCAGGCTGCGCAGCGCCGCCTCCATCTGGTCGAACCCGGCCTGGAGTTCGGCGGAATTGCGGTACTTGGTTCGCCCAAACTGTGCGGAGAACACGAGGACGCCATCCGTCCGATAACCCGGATCCCATCGCGTGTACCCACTGAAGGTCCGCAAGACCAGTCCAGCCGTCGCGAGCAGCGCGAGCGAGAGCGCGAGTTCAGCCACCACGATCGCCTGCTGGATACGCTTGTGTCCGCCGCCCACCGTGGATCGACCACTGCGGAGCCCTTCCGACAAGTTGCCGGACTCGGCCCGCCACGCCGGGATCGCACCGAACAGCAACGCCGTCAATAACGAGAGGCCGATCGCGAACCCGAGCGCCCGCGGATCCAGTCCAACCTCGTCGAGTCGCGGGATGCCCGGAGGGGCGGCCAGCAAGAAGAAGCGCAGAACGGACCATCCGAGGATCAACCCACCGATCCCCCCGGCGGTCGAGAGCACCACGCTCTCGAGGAGCACGTCGGCAGCCAGGTCCCGGCGCCGGGCCCCGAGCGCCGTACGCACCGCAAACTGCCGCTCGCGCCGCACGCCGCGAACCAGGAACAAGTTGGCCACGTTCGCGCAGGCAATCGTCAACAGGATCGTGACGGCGACCAAGAACAGCACGAGGGTGGGGCGAACGTCTCCTACGAGCGCATCCTGGAGGCTGGTCACGCCCAGGCGCCACTCGGCCGACACCTCTTCATGCTCCCGACCCAAGTCATTGTACAATGACGCTAGCTCGGCCCGAACCTGAGACAGCCCGCTTCCGTCGCGCAACCGCGCAACCGCCTTGAAGCCGCGCCATCGCCGAATGTCGGGCAGGCGTGGATCCACGTGCAGAGGCTTCCACACCTCGATACCGAACAACCCCGGAAACTCGAATTCCGCGGGCAGCACGCCGATGATGGTGTTGGGTTCACCATCCACCGTGATCGAGGAGCCGACAGCAGCGGGATCGGCGCCGAACCGGGACGTCCAATAGGCGTAGCTGAGTAACGCGACATTGTTCATCCCGGGACCGACTTCGTCCTCGCGGAACCACCGCCCGTGGATGGGTTGAACGCGAAGCAATCGCAAGAAGGACGGAGTCGCGATACCACCCCGAATGCCCACAGAACCCTCGGCGGTGCTCAGGACAAATGGCCAGTCGCGCGCGAGTCCGACGTCGGCCATCGTCCGCGACCGATCTCCGAGATCCATGAGATTGGGCGGCGACATCACGCAGTACCCTTCAAGGGACGGGTGATGTTCGCATAGGCTGATCAGGGATCGAGATTGGGGTAGCGGAAGCGGCTCGAGGAGCACGCCGTCAACCACCGTGAAGATCGCGGTCTCCGCTCCAATGGCGAGTGCCAGCACCAATACGATGGGAAAGGTGAACCCAGGGTTCCGCACGAGGGTTCGCAGGGTCCGCGGCAGCTCGGTAACCAAACGCGACATGTACGCCCTCCTCACCTCACACCCACGCAACGGCTACGGTCTACGAAACACAGAATAGTACGGAACGCGGAACTGCGAAGTGCCAACGGTTTCACAGTTCCGCAGTCGGGCGGGGTCGAGAACCGGCCGTTCGCGCTAGCCGCGGGTAATCGTCACCCCGCCATTCGTGGTGCGAACGCGGATCAGCGAACCACCACGACCCAAGTCGGTCGAGAGGTGGCGACCAATACGGCCCTGCACCGTGATCGGAAAGTCGATGCTCATGCCGCCGTTGGTGGTGCCGGTCTCCAAGCGAGCGTTATAGCCCTCGGGCACCACCAGCCTCACCCCGCCGTTGGTGGTAACCACATCGAGCTGACCGCCCTGCCACTCGGTGCCCGTGAGCGTCACACGGACGCCGCCGTTGCTGGTGCGACCCGAGACGTCACCGCCCAAATCCGCCAGTCGCACGCCACCGTTGGTCGTCTCGAATTCGATGCGGCCCGACACGCCCTCGATGGCGATCCCACCGTTGAGGGTCTCGAGATTCAGATTCGAGTTGCGTGGGACGGACAGGCGGAAACTCACCGACCACGACTCGCGGCGCTGAGTCGCGGGACCCTCGGAGCGGATCCCGGTGCTGCCCGTCAGGACTTCGACGTCCTTCACCAGCGCCTCGGCCTCCGCGTCGGTTTGCGCCTGAGCCTGAACCCTCGCTTCAAGCCGGATCTCGTTGCGGTCCCAACCCACGACGCTGATCCCACCATTGGGTCCGGCATCGACCCGCACGGGGTTCATCGTCGACAACGTCATCTCCCTCACTTCGCACGCCCAGCCGCGATTGCGGTCACCGCCATCGCGGCACCAGTCGTCCTGTGGGACAGCCATCCCGGTGGGGGAGGAGAACACGCCCGGCAGGATGATCGCGAGGGCGGCGAGCATTGGCACGTACTTGGACACGGGTGACTCCTTCAAGCTGCTTGTGGTTGCCCCGGTCATACTCCTTAGATAAGTGAGAGCGGCAAAAGGTTGCCGTCGCGGATCGGTCCGGAAGAACTCACTTCTAACACATTGGTATACGATAACTTACCGAAACTCGCTCCGTACGTGCGAGCAGGCGGCGCCGACGCGGTGTAGGTTGTCGTTCGGGCGGGGCCTACACAGGCTCAGTTCACTTCCCCTCACGTTCGGTCAAGGAGAACCTGATGCAAACCTCCCGATCCCGCTGTCACGCATTGGTTGGCGCCCTCGTGTTGGGTGCCGCGATGCTGCCGGCTCACCTCGCCGCACAGAACGTCGAGTACCTCCAATCGGCCGCCACCGGGAGCATGGGCCTCCCGTTCTCGGATGCGGTGCGCGTCGGCAACATGCTGTACCTGTCCGGCCAGGTGGGGAACCTCCCGGGCCAGAACCGATTGGCTCCGGGCGGAATACAGGCAGAAACGCGGCAGACGCTGGAGAACATCAAGGCCGTTCTCGAAGCCAATGGGTCCGCGATGGATCGCGTGGTCAAGTGTCTCGTGATGATGGCGGACATCGCAGAATGGCCAGCAATGAACGAGGTATATGTCACGTTCTTCGACAAGCACTTTCCGGCACGGAGCGCGTTCGCGGGAACCGGCTTGGCACTCGGTGCGCGGGTCGAGATCGAGTGCATGGCAACGGTGGGGTGAAAGGCGGACGGGCGGACAGGCGGACAGGTCGAGTCGGATCTGAGTCCCTGAACGTGCAGATCGGCGGGCTGATGGAGTGCTTCGAGTGACGGGCGGACCTCGAGGCGACACGCCGACGCACGGTATCACGCTTGGCGTGGCGGCGCTCGCCCTTGGGCTCGCGGGATGCGCGGACGACTATCTCGAAGTCAGGAGCTTGGTCCTCTACTATGGCGAAGCAGCGTACCTCGAAGCACCGGACAGCCTACCGGCGGGCGTGTCGGCGCCGATCACCGCGTGGACCTTCCGGTCCTGCCAGGACCGTCCGGGGCCCACTGACGTGACGATCAGCGACCAGGTCGTGCTCATTGAGCCGTACGATTCCGTGCCCGTGCGCGCTCCCAACTGCCCCGACGCACAACCGGCACCGTTCGGACATACGGTCTTCGTGGACGTGCCGCAGCCTGGTCCGATCACGCTGCGGCTGGTCGGTCGTGGTCAACCGGGTGACACCACCGTTACGCTCGAACGGATCTTGATCGTGCACTGAGTCGCGTGCGGGGTGGTGGGGCAGAAAACGAGATTCTTGGTGCCCGCTCACGAGCACCACCAACCCCAGCGTCGCGAGAACGGGCAGGGCGTACACCTGCCCGCCCGTCCGCTACCCGTACCCCACACCCGGATACATGAGGTTGACCGCGATGAGGAAGATCGGCTGGAACACGTAGCTGAAGACTTGCCACGCGACGATGATTCCGATCCACCCGAGACCCGCATTGCTCCAGATGAAGCTCTGGTACCGCGGGATCGCCCGATCGTTGAGGAGCAGCGGGAGTGCGCCGCTGCCGTCGAGCGGCGGGAACGGCAGCATGTTGAGCGCGAACAGCACCAGGTTGAGCGAGAACAGCGCGCCGACGAAAAAGGCGATCGTGTCGCCGACCCCGCCCTGCACCGCCCTTGTCACGTGTCCGAAGCTCACTGAACTCGGC
Organism: Gemmatimonadales bacterium; assembly: GCA_036397755.1. Taxonomy (GTDB): domain Bacteria; phylum Gemmatimonadota; class Gemmatimonadetes; order Gemmatimonadales; family GWC2-71-9; genus CAMYLY01. The sequence goes on from DASWII010000063.1 coordinate 8,589, forward strand.
GCCTCGAAGAAGCCGGCCAGCAATCCGACATTGATCGCGATCCCGGCCACAATGACCAGCAGGAGATTGGCCGCGGGACCAGCCAGCGCCATCCATCCCGCGCGCCGAGGGTAGCGCACGGCCCAGTTACGGTCGTACGGCGCGCTCGCGAACCCGAATGGCCATCCGGAGAGGGCCACCCCGATGAGCGGCAACACGACCATGCCGAACGGCTCGCGGCGAATGTGAGGCATGGGATCGAGCGTGACCTGCCCCCCGTAATAGGCGGTGAGGTCCCCACCGACCTTGGCCGCCCAGGCATGCGCGGCCTCGTGCAGGGTGGTCGAGAACAAGAACACGACGTAGTAGATGATGCCTTCGCCCAAGTTCGGCATATCGGCAACGAGACGCACCCTTCCATCCGGAGAGCGAAGATGACCGCTCAGAATACGCGTTCCTCCTGCCCCAGTGAAGACCCGCGCCTGCGAGGTTTGGGGGCGGCTGGTATGCGGCCCCGCGCCTGACTACCTATTCAACGACGTGTGATAGCAAGGAGCATCGCCGATGGAATGGTTCATCAAAGCCTTCATTCGCAGTTCTCTGCTCTGGTTCGCCGCCGGCATCGCGCTCGGCGTGGCCATCGTTGTTCACCCGCCATGGGTGATCTACCGTCCGGCCCACGCGCACATGAACGTGGTTGGGTTCCTGACCATGCTGGTGTTCGGCGTGGGCTACCAGTTGTTGCCCAGGTTGTTCGGGCATCCGCTGCACAGCATCCGGCTCGCCATCGCGCACGTGTACCTGGCCAACGTCGGCTTGGGCGGCCTGGTTCTCGGATTCCTGCTCCAACCGCACGCTCGCTCCCTCGGACGGTGGTTCGGCGCCGGGGGCGGCACGCTATTCGCCATCGGGGCAATTTTCTGGCTCTGGAATCTGTGGCACACGTTTGACGCAGCCGATGCGCGGCAACGCGCGCGTGGGAGCACCGATCACACACGGCTGCCGACCCTGGGTGCGTAACCAAGAACGCGATGCTCGTGGCGGCGTTAAGGGAGGAAGACCGCAACGCCATCATACCTCGCGCTCGCGGCGGCACATTGACGAGAATGGCACCACACGCGAGAATCCGCACGAGCGTACGGCGGCGCCGGTGGTAGGTGACTAGGTGACGACCTGGAACGCTCAAGGGAAAGGCTGCACGATGAGGCGACACACCGCGCTGATGGCGAGGTCGGTCCTTGCCGAGGCCACGTTGGTGGTCGCCGCGGCGCTCGTTGCGCCGTGTGTCACGGCTCAGAGCAGGCAGACGCTCAGCACGCGTTGGGCCGATGATGTCACGCCGATCCACGTCTTGCCCGAGTATCCCCGGCCTCAGATGGTTCGCCCGGCGTGGACCAATCTGAACGGCACGTGGGACTACGCCATCACGGCGCGCGACGCGACGCGCCCCGCGCAATGGGACGGGAAGATCCTGGTGCCGTTCGCGGTCGAGTCGCAACTGAGCGGCGTCCAGCGCGCCGTGAGTCCGTCGCAGCGGCTGTGGTACCGCCGCACGTTCCCGCGGCCCGCGCTCGCGGCGGGCGATCGTCTGTTGCTGCACTTCGGCGCCGTCGACTGGCAGGCGACGGTGTGGCTCAACGGCGCCAGGATCGGCGAACACCAGGGCGGCTACGATCCGTTCACGTTCGACATCACGGAAGCACTCGGGTCCGGGATGCAGGAGCTCGTGGTCTCGGTGTGGGACCCGTCCGATACGGGTTCCCAACCCCGCGGGAAACAGGTGCTCAGGCCGCACAGCATCTGGTATACCGCTGTGACCGGGATCTGGCATACGGTGTGGCTCGAGCCGGTGCCCCGCGAGCATATCGAACAGCTCGTCGTCACACCGGACATCGACGCCGGAACCGTGCGCGTGGCCCTTACCACGAATGGTGACGCGCCAAGCGTCGGGGTAACGGCAAGTGTGTTGGCCGACGGCCAGGTGATCGCGACGACGACGCAGCCAATGGGAGAAGAAGTCACGCTTGGCATCCCGGATCCGCGCCTCTGGTCACCATCGACGCCCTTCCTCTATCGCCTCGACGTGTCGCTCTCCACCGGCGACGCCGTACGCAGCTACTTCGGGATGCGCAAGATCGCCGTGGCAAGCGATTCCCTGGGCATGCGCCGGCTCTTCCTCAACAACGCACCGCTGTTCCAGTACGGTATGCTGGACCAAGGGTGGTGGCCGGACGGCCTCTATACGCCGCCCACCGACGCGGCGATGCGTTTCGACATCGCGACGATGCAGCAGCTCGGCTTCAACATGATCCGGAAACACGTGAAGGTGGAGCCCGCTCGCTGGTACTATCTCGCCGACAGTATCGGCATGCTGGTATGGCAAGACATGCCCAGCGGAGACAACGAGACGGCCGAGTCGCGCACCCAGTTTGCCGTCGAACTGCAACGCATGGTTGACGCACGGCGCAATCACCCGTCGATCGTCATGTGGGTGCCGTTCAACGAAGGATGGGGCCAGCACGACACGGAATCGATCGTGGCGTGGCTGGAGGCCTACGATCCGTCGCGGCTGGTGAACAACGCCAGCGGCTGGACCGATCGACGCGTGGGACACGTGGCCGACGTGCACGCGTATCCGGGTCCGTCGATGGGATTGCTCGAGCCGTCACGCGCGGCGGTGCTCGGCGAGTTCGGAGGACTCGGGCTGCCACTGGCAGGCCACACGTGGGTCGACAGCAACAATTGGGGTTATCGCAACTACGGAGACACGCTTGCGCTGCGCGAGGCTTATGCGGATCTCCTGTATCAGCTGAGCTTGTACGTTCCCGACGGACTGGCCGCCGCGGTGTACACGCAGACTACCGATGTCGAGGTCGAAGTGAACGGCTTGATGACGTACGATCGCGCGGTCATCAAACTCGTGCCGGAGGATGCGACCGCCGCGGCGCGGCCGCTCTACACGTCGCCGTACGTGATACGCACCGTGGCGCCGACCTCGCTCCGGGACGGGCAGACCTGGCAGTACACCGAGACCGCGCCGCCGGACGGGTGGTACATGGAGCGCTTCGACGACGGCGGGTGGCGGCAGGGTGCGGGCGGGTTTGGCCACGTCGAAACGCCGGGGGCGGTCGTGCGCACGCCGTGGACGACGTCCGACATCTGGCTCCGGCGGAGCTTCGATCTCGCGTCGGACAGCCTCGTCGATCCGCACTGGAGGATTCATCATGACGAAGACGCCGACGTCTATCTCAATGGACGACTCGTCTTGCACGTCGACGGCTACACCACGGGATATCGGCGCATCCCGCTCGACGCGACCGCGCTGGCGGTGCTGCGCACCGGTGGTAATGTGCTCGCCGTTCACGTCCACCAAACGAAGGGCGGACAGTACATCGATCTGGGGCTGGACGATGTGATCAGACGGTGACCAACCTCGGGTTCCGCGCCTCCGCACCCTGATGTGGGCGATGGGAATCACCGCCGGCAACGCTCCGGCTGCCGGCGCGCAGCAGGTGGCGGACCCCGCCTTCATGCCGCCGATCGACACGCCGGAGTACGCAGCGGGTGAGCGTCCGACCGTCCTTATCGACGCCGCGCACGTCAACTTCCACACCGCCGAGGGCCGCTACCTGACGTTCGCCGATCTGCTGCGCCGCCGGGGCTACGTCGTGGAGTCCAACGACGAGCCGTTCACGGTGGCCGTGCTGGACCGCGGCGACATCCTCAGTCATCGCGAACGCGCAGCACCCCCAGAGCGAGGAGGATTTCGCGCCGCTGCCCAATCTCTCGGCGTTCACCGACGGGGGATCGCCGCGGTGGAAGCATCGTTGCGGGAGGGCGAGCTCCTGCTGATTGCCGATCACATGCCGATCGCCGGGCACAGCGAAGCACTCGCAGCGGCGTTCGGCCTGCGGTTTCCAAGACGGGTTCGCGTTCGATTCGGCCGGCCGTGGGGGCATCGTCAAGGCCCCGGTGCGTAAATTTGGGTGTTCACAGGTGCGTAAATTCTGGTGTTCTTCTACACCATGATCTTGGTCCCTTTGCCCCGCTTGGTCTTGCCGACGCAAGCGCCCCCTTGTTGGCCCCTACGAAGGCGCCGTCGACAAAAGCCTCGCTGACGTCCAATCTTCCTCGTCGGGCCAGATCGCGGGCCAGCGCCTCGAGCACCTGCTCCAAGGTGCCGTCGCGCACCCACTGCTGGAAGCGCCGATGACAGGTCTGATAGGGCGGGTAGCGGTCCGGCAGGTCGGCCCACGGCGCGCCCGTGCGCAAGATCCAGAGGATTCCATTCAACACATCGCGCGGATCGCGCCAGGGGCGCCCGCGGCGATCCTTCCGCACTCGGGGCGTCGGGAGCAACGGCTTGAGCAGCGCCCACTGCTTCTCCGTCAGATCCATGGCTCCCCCAAGGACAAGAGAGTTGATCCACGGGTCCCGCAGGTCGCTTCAATCTCTGGACCTCCAAGTGCCCAACCAACATTCATGAGATAAGTTCCAGTCTGCGCCAACGCGTCCTTCATCACGGTTTCACTATCGCTTCACCGAAACGGCCAACAGATTGAGCCGAACAGCTCGGTTGTATTCCCCATCATTGCCGATCTCGTCACCGGGAACAGAGGATCCACATGAGGAAAGACGCACGCGCCCCGATGCCGGCCGGTCGCTTGATCCAGGTAGGGTTGGTCGCCGGGTTGGCAGCCTGTGGGTCGGAGCCTGTGGACCCTGACGGCAACAGCATCCCCGCCCCAGATCTCCAGCTCATTTTTCCGGACGTCGTCGTCGCTGGTCAAGATTCACTGATCCTGCAACTGTCCGGCAGCGACTTCACTCCCTTGAGCACAGTCCGGGTCGATAACACCGACCAAGTCACGACGTTCCTGACGCCCAGCGAACTCACCACGGTCATCGCCGCGTCCGCGCTGGCGACTCCCGCCGCCCGAAAGATCACGGTCTTCACCCCCCCGCCAGGGGGAGGCACGTCCGGCCCCAAGACGCTTCGGGTCATTGACGCCGCGCATCCGGCGGGCACCAACATCCAGGCGTTGGGTATCGGAGGAACCCCCCACGGCGTCAGCGTCGCGCCCAACGGTGTGTTCTGTGCGTCCCAGATCACGATGGACGCAATCAGTTGCGGAGTGGTGACAGCGACGGGGCAGTCGGTGAACTCCACCATCTCCGTCGGGGCGGTCCCGGCTCACGTCGCCGTGAATCCAGCTGGAACCGTCGCCTACACCGCGAATCAATCCAGCTCCAGTGTCAGCGTCGTGGACCTGGGCACCGAAACGGTCACCGCGACCATTGATCTCTCCGACGGCGGATTCAACCTTCTGGTCTCACCTGACGGCGGGCGGCTGTACGTCACCACGGCGTCCGGGACGCTCCACATAATCGACACCGGAACCAACGGCGTTCTGCATACCCTTCCTGTGGGTGCCGCAGCGAACGGACTCGCCTTCGATTCCGTCGCGGGCACGTTGTACGCCTCCGCGCGCGACGCCGGGACCGTCAAAGCGATCAGTGCAGCGAGCGAGACCGTCCAACGCACGTATTTCGTGAGCAGCATGCCGCAACGGATCGCCCTCTCACTGGATCGCGCTAGACTCTACGTCGCGAACGAATCGAGTGGCCTGGACGCCGTTGACGTTGTGTCGGGGACCCCGACCACCGTGAACACGGTCGACCCGCAGGCGGTCGGCCTCGCCGTGAGTCCAGACGGACTGCAGCTCTACGTCTGCAACCCGCCGTTGGGCAAGGTGCAAGTGATCGATGCCAGCTCTGGGGCACTCCTGCGCACCATCCCGTTCACGCGGCCTCGCAATGTGACTTTCACGCGAGATGGCAAGGTCGCTTTGATCACCGACGAAACCGGTTATGTGATGTTTGTGCGGTGAGAATGTCGTGATCTGAATCACGTTGGTCGCAGTGCTGTCCGCCGTGCTCGTATAGGTATCGCGTCGTTCATCCGCGGCACTTCGGTATCGGATTCTATTGCTTCTCTACATGGGAATGCGTACTCGGTCTGCCTTCTTGAACGTCGTCAATGTGTGCCGTGGTTGTCGTTTCAAGAAACCGATAGTGGTCATCGGCGAAGGGAGGCGTTTCTCCCCACAACGATCATCGCAACTCGCGGCGCAGCCGCTCGGCCGCCCACGTGATCCGACCCTCGGCGATCGTGGCCAACACCTCGAGATCCCTCAGTCCGTCCAATGGCGTCGCGAGCGGATTGCCGCTCAGGATGATCAGGTCGGCCGCGGCTCCGGAGTGAACGCCCCCGCCCGCCACGTCACCTGAGGCGAAGACACAGTGTGCATGCGGTACGCCACGAGTCGCGCCTCAAGCGGGTCACGTCCGTCGCCGATCGCATTGTGCCGGGTTAGCGCTGCCACGACCCCCCCAGTGCCGAGCCGGGTCGAGCGTAGTAGTCGGATCCCTCGATCAACCGCGCGCCCATCCGCTCCAGCCGATCCCACGCATAGACGCGCGGGTCGCTGTCGGCTCCGACACGCAACGCGCCGAACGTCGGCGTATCGGTCATCGCCGCATTGAAGCTCGACTGGATCGAGAGCAGCACCCCGAGCCGGGTGGCCCGTGCAAAGTCCTCCTCGAGAGCATACGAGAAGTGCTCGATCCTGAGTCGTGTCGGATCGAGCGCCGGACCGCTCGGCAAGCACGGTCTCGCAAGCATCGAGCGTCCGTCGCACCGCCTCGTCGCCGATGGCGTGGACGGCCACGCGCAATCCGGCATCCACGGCGCGCACCGACAGATCCGTGATCTCGTCGGCGGTCATCCGCGGCACACCGTGGGTCGTCGGATCGTCGGCATTGGGATGGGTGAGAGCCGCACCACGGCTGCCGAGCGCACCGTCGGCAAAGAGCTTGAGGTGCGTGATCCTGAGTCGCGGTGAGAGCACACGGCCCACGTCCCCGATGGCCAAAAGTGAATCGGCCAGCCGGCTGGGCGCCGGGATCATGAGGTTCACCCGCAGCGGTATCGGATCGAGCGAGTCCGCCTGCCGTAGCAGTGCCAGGTACCGTCCGAAGTCGGCGCTCAGTGCGACCAACCCCGGCACCGGCAGCACGCCGGCATCGTCCACCTCGACCACGCCGCGTGCGGCCAGCGCCTCGGCGCCGACCCGGAACGCAGCCATCACGTCAGCATCCGACAGCGCCGGCACATACGGGTCACCAGCTCGTTGGCTCGTTCCAGCAGGATGCCGGCCGAGGTGCTGCCACTCGACTTCACTCGGTACGCCCGAAGAGCCCGCCGTAACGCTTCGGGAGCCTCTCCGTCCCTTGCCGTCCTTGACCGTCTTCTGCCATCGCCTTCCGCTGCGCGGCGCTCCGACACCATCTTTTGACACGCCCCCACCGGAGAGCACCATGCGACTGATCGCACTCGTCGGCGCCTTGGCGGTGACCCTCGTGGTCCCGACCGTCGCTCAGCAACCGCCCGAGACGTTCACGCTCGAGCAGGTCAAGTCCTATCCCTTCCCCAATCTGCTGACGGCCGCGGCCACGGGAACGCGCATCGCCTGGGCGTTCAACGAGCAGGGCCAACGCAACATCTACGTCGCGGAAGGTCCCACGTTCGAGGCGCGACGCCTCACCGCCTACATGGACGACGACGGCCAGGAGCTGACCAGCGTCGGTATCTCCGCGAATGGCCAGTGGGTCGTGTACTTGCGTGGCGGCGACCACTCCTCCAACTGGGATGACGAGCTGCCGGTCAACCCGACCTTCAGTCCGGATCCGCCGTCCGTGCAGATCTGGTCGGTGCGCTTCGAAGGGGGCGAGCCCAACCTCCTGGGAGCGGGAGCGGGACCCCTTGTCTCGCCGAAGAGCGATGCGGTGGCGTTCACTCGTGGCGGACAGATCTGGACGGTCCCGATCGACGGCGCGTCGGAGGCCAAGCGCCTGTTCACCGCCCGCGGTTCGAACGGTCAGCCCCGATGGTCTCCCAACGGCTCGCGCATGGCGTTCGTCTCGAGCCGGGGCGATCACTCGTTCGTCGGCGTCTATGCAGGCGCGGACACACCGATCCGGTGGATCGATCCCTCGTTCAATCAAGACGGGTCGCCTCGCTGGTCTCCCGACGGCACGCGCCTGGTGTTCGTCCGTGGCCCTGGGCGCGGGGGCGCACCGGACTCGGCGTTGGTAAGTCGCCCGCGCGCGTGGTCCATCTACACCGCCGACGCCGCGACCGGAGAGGCGCGCCAGCTGTGGAAGGCTCCCGCGACGCTGCGCGGGTCGCCACCATCGACACAAGGAGGCACGAACCTGCATTGGGCGGCGGGCGATCGCATCGTATTCCTCTCCTATCACGACGGGTGGCCGCACCTGTACTCGATTCCCGCTTCCGGTGGCGACCCGCTGCTGCTCACGCCGGGCGATTACATGGCCGAGTACATCAGCATGAGTGCCGACGGCAGGTGGATGGTCTTCGCGGGCAATGCGGGTACCGATCCACTCGACATCGATCGCCGTCACGTCGTGAAGGTGCCGGTCGACCGCGCGGCGCCGGAGGTGCTCACGCCCGGTGACGGACTCGAATGGACTCCGTTCATCACGGGTGACGGCGGCACCATCGCCTTCCTGGGGGCCACCGCCAGGCGTCCGCCCTTGCCCATGGTCATGCCAGCGCAGGGTGGCCGCCCACGCACCCTGGCGGCCAATCGCATGCCGGCGGATTTTCCGACGGATCACCTTGTGGCGCCACGGCAGGTGATCTTCGAGGCGCCCGACGGCACTCCCATCCACGGTACCCTGTTCGAGCCGCGCGGGCGACGCGGCCGGGTGCCGGCCGTCGTGTATCTGCACGGGGGACCGCCCAGGCAGATGCTGTTGGGGTGGCACTACTCGGACTACTACTCCAACGCATACGCGCTCAACCAGTACCTGGCTTCGCGGGGATTCGTCGTGCTTTCGGTCAACTACCGACTCGGCATCGGATACGGTTTCGAGTTCCATCGACCGCCCAATGCGGGGCCATCCGGTGCGTCGGAGTATCAGGATGTCAAGGCCGCCGCCGAGTGGTTGGCACAACAATCGTTCGTGGATCCGGCGCGCATCGGCGTCTACGGCGGGTCCTACGGCGGCTATCTGACCGCGATGGCCCTCGGTCGGGACTCGCGCCTCTTCGCCGCGGGCGTGGACATCCACGGAGTACACGATTGGACCGCTCGGGGTGCGGAGCGTCTCCTCGTGCGCGGCGGCTACGAGGGCATACCCGATGCGGAGCTGGCGCTGGAGGTCATGTGGAAGGCGTCGCCGGTCTCGTCGATCGACACGTGGACCTCGCCGGCTCTCATTATCCACGCGGACGACGACCGCAACGTGCAGTTCAACCAAAGCACCGATCTCGTCCGGCGCCTGGAGGCGAGAGGCGTGCAAATGGAGGCCCTGGTCGTCGTGGACGACACCCATCACATGATGCGGCACGCCAACTGGGTGGTGGTCGATGCGGCGACGGCGGAGTTCCTGGTGAGAAAACTGATGAGCGGGAAGTAGCGGACATTCGAGGACGCATGGAGGCGACATGAAACCCGCAACGCTGCTGACGTTCGTGATGGTGACCCTGATAGCGCTCATCCATGTGGGCCGGCTGATCGTGGGAGTCGAGGTGATGGTCGCCGGGGTTACGGTGCCGCGCTGGGTGAGCTTGCCCGGCGCGTTGCTCTTCGGTTTCCTCGCGGCCGGCTTGTGGCGGGAGCACGCGAGGCCGGCCTGAGGAATACTCGAACGATGACCGGACGACGTTCGCTCGACCCGCGGTGGGCGCTGGTGGCGGTTGGAGCGCTGACGGCGCCGGCCTGTGCCGAAACGGACGACGACGATCCGAACGTCGCCGCACGTTTCGAGGCCGCGGAGTTCGGGCCTGACTCCGCCGTCCCGCAACACACGGCGCCGGACGACATGCACATCTTCGACGCCTACGTCGGCAGATTCCGGTCCATGACGATGCACGACGAAGCGGTCGGCAAGGACTTCCACTACATCGTCGAGTATTCCTGGTTCGACACGGCTCACACGATCGTCAAGTTCACGGTATCCACGTTGTACGTTGGCGACGAGCGCGCGTCGGTCAACGCCGATGGGTTCTACGGATACGATCCGTTCAACCAGCGTCTGTACACGTTCGGCGCCTTCGCATCCGGTATGACGGGATTCGGCGCTGTCGGATCGTTCGACCGCGGCACCGGGAAGCGCATCACCAGGGCCCGCTCGCGGGGCCCGGACGGCGTGACGACCTACGTGCGCGACTCCTTTGAATCCGTCGATGCCGACACCTGGACGGACGTGACGTCGATCTGGCGAAGCGACGGATGGCGGGTCGTGTATCGGGACACGTTCACGCGGATCACGCCGTAGTTTCCGGAGACGAGGCATGCGGGTAGTCGCGCTCTATGACACCCACACCACGCTCCTCGTAATCGAGGCGTTCGAGCAAGTCTCGCTCCGGCAGGAACCATGAAGGTCCATCTGGTCGACGGCACGTACGAGCTTTTCCGCCACTACTACGCGGTACCGCGCGAACGCGATGCGGCCGGCGACGAGATCGCGGCCACGCGCGGAGTCGTCACCTCGATGCTCGCGATGTTGGAGAGCGGCGTCACCCACATCGCCGTGGCCACCGATCACGTCATCGAGTCCTTCCGCAATGCCATATGGCCCGAATACAAAGACGGCTCGGGTATCGAACCCGACCTCCTCGCGCAGTTCCATCCGTTGGAGGATGCACTGCGCGCGATGGGGATCTGTGTCTGGCCAATGATCGACTTCGAAGCAGACGATGCCCTCGGAGCCGGCGCCGCACTCGCCGACGCCGACGAGCGTGTCGACCGGGTCCTCATCTGCACGCCGGACAAGGACCTGGCGCAGTGCGTGGCCGGCACGCGCGTCGTACAGTTCGATCGACGGCAGCGTTTCGTCTATGATGAGCATGCCATCGTCGAGAAGTTCGGCGTGCCACCGGCCTCCATCCCCGACTACCTGGCGCTCGTCGGCGACAGTGCGGACGGTTATCCCGGACTTCCCGGGTGGGGCAAGAAGTCGGCGGCACGGCTGCTCGCCCGCTACGGGCACCTGGAGGAGATCCCGACGGACGCCGCGGCATGGGACGTCGAGGTTCGGGGAGCGAAGCGTCTCGCCGCCACGCTGCACGAGGACTTCGAACTGGCACTGCTGTTTCGCACCATTGCCACGATTGACCGCAACGCGCCGGTGTGTGAAACTGTCGATGAACTACAGTGGACGGGACCAACGGAGGAATTCGCGACGATCTGCGAACGACTGGAGGCGCCCGACGTCGTGACCCGTGCGGAGGCCGCCGCCGAATCACGACACGCGTGAGAACCCGGCCGCCGCCGCGGCGTCGCGGGCTGCAACGTTGGCACTCGAGCGTGCGTCTTATAAGCAGTAGTCGCTATCCACCGGCGATAGTCCTCGTGATCGTCCTCTCGACCGGGAGTCCGCGACGGCCGAACCCCTGAGACAACTTCGCTACGCCGTGCGTTCCCTGTTCCGGCAGCCCGCGTTTACCGTGATCGCCGTGGGCACTATTGCCCTTGGGATCGGCGCCAAAAGCCGGGGACTCCCCCGTGTGTTCGAGTCGCGGACTGAGGAGTCCGCGCTCGGCTGTGGAGTGGGCGCGCGTCTCCAGACCTGCCGCCTTGTCTTGACAAGGCCTAGAGGGCCTGGTGGGTGGGAGGAGACGTGGCGACGGCGGTTATATTTGTTCTGGCGAAAGGGGGCCTTGTGGAACGGGTAGTGCATAAGGCATCGAGCCACGAAGAAGCAGCCCGCTGGGACGTATCGCAGCACGTGGCCATGAGCCCGGAAGAGCGATTGCGCGCCGCCCGGGCACTCAAGGACCGAGCCTATCCCTCCGACTCCAAGGACGTGCGGGCGTGGCACCGGTCCGAGTAGACGCGTCACACTTCTCACCCGACACACAGGCCTTCATCGCACTCCTGGACCAGCACGAGGTACGGTATCTCATCGTCGGCGGTGAAGCTGTCATCTTTCACGGCCATCTCGCCTATCTCCGCGAGGCGCGGGACCGCCGGTAGGGGGAGCGGGAATCGACGATTCTCGGTAATCGGCTGCGGCCGCCTTCTCGAGCCGGTGTGGCGCCCGACCGACGAGCGTCCCGAGACGGCAGCGCGTCGGAGAGATCGGTGTTCGCATGGCCTTGGGTGCGCAGGCAGACAGTATTCTCCGGCTCGTCGTGCGCCAAGGATTGACGCTGACGGGCATCGGGCTCGTCGTCGGCCTGGTGGCGAGCGTGTGGGCCACGCGGTTGATGCAGAGCCTCCTCGTGGAGGTGCCGCCGACCGACGTGACCACGTACGCGGTCATGGCGGGTCTGTTCGCAGTGGTGGCGGTCGTGGCGTCATGGGCGCCGGCGCGGCGCGCGACGCAGATCGATCCGGTGGTGGCATTGCGCGAGGAGTGAGCTGACACTTCGCGCGCGCTCTCGGCGCAACCGCCTTTGGCTGGGTGAACGGGTGCTCAATGATGGCTGGCGAGCGGCTCCTTCCCGTTCGGCCTCCATCGCCACCAATGCAAGAGGATGCCACTCTCCACCTGCTGGCACCGCTGAGGCGTCAGGTCAGTACGCCCATCCACGATGGAAGATGTTGCAGATGCTCGAGCGCGCAGCAGCATTGCGGATTCTCGACGGCATCAGGGGAAAGCGGGCCATCTCCGGCATGCCCAACCCGGCTCCAGCCGCAACACCGAAGGGACCCTCCCACAGCTCACGCAGGTCGCGTTCGAGGCCCGTTGCTTCATCCGCGACGCTGGGAATATCGCGAAGGACGCCGCGGGCCTCCCGTATCGCATCGACGCGCGCCGAATCGACACCGAAGAGCACCTCGCGTGGACTGAAACAAAACCCTGACCGCAACCCGCGAAAAGCACCGATGCGCACCGACAGCGGAACGGTACTGTCGGCGAGCAGCCGCATGAGCGCTGTTGGTGGCAGCGCCGCACCAAGCGCCGCCACCGTACCGTAGAACTGGCCCCGCTCGCGCATGGAGGCGGACAGCGCGGTCCGCAGCTCGGCAACCTCCGATGCCAAGCCTGATTCGACATGCACCGCGGAAACGAATTCCAGCAGGTCGATCCCAGCGTTCCGGAACGTGAAACCCGCCATCCTGAGATTGGGATCGCTGTCGATGCGATCGCCGAATGCCAACAGATCCCTCGCCGTCTCGATAGCCGCGCCGTAGTCACCACCGATGAGCGCTTTCAACCCAACGGCCTGCACTCGGAACTCGACGCGTTGCACGTTGCGCCACCAAAATCCGCGTACGAAAGGTCCCTCATCGTTAGTGACCCAGAACGGCGGCAGTTTCGCGCCGCGAGCAACGTCCCGAACGGCGCGATAGACCGCGTCACTTGAGTCCACCGTGATCAACGCACCGAGCGAGTCGCGCACCGCTGGGGATAGTCGCGACCACGTGCGGCTCAACCTTAAGAAGGCGAGATTCTCGTCTTCATTCAGAGCCAGTGCAGGGTCCGGACGTTCCGCCGGCGCGGCAGTGACCCTGAGCAAGTACGCAGCGGCCTCCATCGCCGGTTGTCGTGTCGCCTCGATCCCTCCGTTGGCGAGCCGAGTCTCGGCGGCCCGAATCCGTTCGACGGCACCTGTGTCTGCGAGCCACGCCACGGCGTTTTCGTGCCCACGGCGTAGCTGTCCGGTCATCAATCCGATCGTGATCATCCCCAACAACACGGTGGCCGCACAGTACAGGATCACGGGAACGCTCAGGACCGCCAGCACCCACACCGCCACCCTCCGGACGGCGACGACGTGCAAGATCCGCGCGGTGCGGCCCGCCGGTCTGCCGGACGCCGTCAGCCATCCAGTGACCAACTGGCTCGGTGGCAGGGGCCGCTCGCGCAGCCGCCGCCGTGACTTGGCCTCCACGCCGATCAGTCGCCGCTCTGCCCACACCGCTACCGCCATCGCGGTCCCGAGCATCAACAGCGGGAACAGCAGAAACGCGAACTCACCACCCTCCAGCAGCACCCCCTGAGACTCGGATGGCAAGCGCCAATACCAGAAGCCGACTATCGGGAGCGCGGCGCTCCAGCCCGTCGCCGTCCAGAGAAGCAATTCGCGCCCCGCTCGCAGGCGTTCGACACGTCGCCGCTCGCCGTCCGACAGCAGGCCGAACACTCCCATCCCGTTCAGCAGCTCTGATACGTCTGACGAACGCTCCACCGCCGTCTTGCCTACCATCGACCACGGGTATCCCGCCGCGCGTGCCCATACACACCACCCCAGCAGACGCACCCCCATGAGCCCGAGCACGACCAGCGCCGCACCCCACCCGACCGTGCACACAGCCACGAGCAACAGCCACACCGGTGTCGGGTCAGTGGGAGCACGCGCCGGCGGGTCCGCCGCAGGGTTGGCCAGGTCCGGCGGTGTCATCAACCCAACCGCCGGAACCCAAAGTCCAGATTCTCCACCCTGCCACTGCGATGATGCCGCGGCCGGCTGCAGTGTGAGCACCGCAGACAACAGGATTCCGCACACCCCGAGGACGAGCGCGCTGCGTGTGAGTGCCCGCCCCACGGCCTGGAGCTTCTCGAGCCCGGGAGGCGGCCACTCGAGCAACGCGGTACGGCTGCTGATGAGCGCCGCGGCGATCGCAGCGCTCGCGGGACGCGTTTCCGCCCTCTTGACCAGACACCGCTTCACAAGCGACGCAATCTCTCCAGGCACATCGGCCCGCAACGTCGACAGCTCCGGCGGCTCCTTGTTGATGTGCGCTGCCGCCAGAGCCATCGGTGATGGCTCGTCGAACACCGGCTTGCCTGCCAGCAACTCGAACGCCACGAGGCCTAGCGAGTACACGTCGCTCTTTTCTGTCGCTTGCTCCCCTGCCGCCTGCTCGGGGCTCATATACTGCGGCGTGCCGACGGATAACCCCGCCTCCGTGAGCTTGGTCCCCGCCTGCGAAGCACGTTCCGTGGAGACCGCCGCGCTGATTCCGAAATCCAGCACGATCACCCGGTCTGTGTCGGCCTCCAGCATGACGTTGCTAGGCTTGATGTCCCTATGCACCAAACCACGACCGTGCGCTGCAGCCAGCGCAGACGCGATCTCACCAATAATCCGCTTGGCGCGTAACACCGGGACCACCGTGCCCTCCGGGAACGCTTCGGCAAGCGTCTTCCCCTCGACGTACTGCATGACGAAGTAGCTGGTGCCCGACTCGGGGAGTTCACCCACCTGGAACACGCTCACCACGTTCGGATGCTGCACGGCGGCGGCGCTCTCGGCCTCCCGCTCGAATCGTCGTCGCGCTCTGGGGTCGTAGGCGAGCTGCGGAGAAAGCACCTTCACCACCACGAGTCGTTTGAGCGCCGGATCGCGGGCCAAGAACACCGTGCCCATCCCGCCCTGCCCCAGCGGTTTGAGGAGCTGGAGGTTGGGTGCTAGGGCGTCTCTGAGTTCGTCGGTGAGTCGTTCGAGGTGAACGTCTTCCGTCGGAGCCACCGGGCGTTCAGCGCTTGCCACCGTCGTCGCGTCGGGCAGCGCCGAGCCGCACGCGCGGCACCCAGTGTCGTTCGGCTGCAGCTTCGCCCCGCAGACGGGGCAGAAGGTCCATTCGGCCATCGAGAGGCTCCGACCTGGTGACTGAGGACCCGAGTATGTCGCGTGGGGACCAACGCGTCAACGTGGTCTTGCCGCTGGACTGGTACGCCACGCGGCGTTGCCCGCACGCTCACCGGCACCGAGCCCATCGCCGGTCTGTTCGCGCTGGTGGCGGTCGTGGCGTCATGGGCGCCGGCGCGGCGCGCGACGCAGATCGATCCGGTGGTGGCATTGCGCGAGGAGTGAGCAGCGGCTCACGGCGTCGCCGACGGTGGGTTCCGGAGCGCGGGCCGCGGTCGCGCTTGCCGCCCGCGTGTCCCGCTCGTACTCTCGCATGATGTTGCCTAGGTCCATTCTCGACGCCGCTCGCTCGCGCATTGCCGATCGGCTCGTGATGACACCCCTGCTCCGCTCCAGCGCTCTCGCGCGGGAGACCGGCGCGTCTGCGTGCCATCTCAAGTGCGAACACCTGCAGAAGACCGGCTCCTTCAAGACGCGCGGCGCGTTGAACCTGATGTCGCAGCTGACCGACGACGAGCGGGCCCGCGGCGTGGTTACGATCTCGGCCGGCAATCACGCGCAGGCCGTCGCTTGGGCGGCAGCAGAAGCTGGAGTATCGGCCACCGTGGTCATGCCCGCCGACGCCTCACCGACCAAAGCCGCGGGCGCCAGACGCTACGGGGCCGAGGTCATTCTGCACGGCACCGTGTTCGAGGCGTTCGAGCTCGTGCATCAGCTCGAACGCGAGCGCGGTCTCACGTTCGTACACCCGTTCGACGACGAGCGCATCGTTGCCGGCACGGCCACGGTGGGACTCGAACTACTGGAGCAGTTGCCGTCCGCAAGTGTCGTCGTCGTGCCGGTGGGCGGCGGCGGTCTCATCGCGGGCGTGGCGACAGCGGTGCACCATCTCAAACCGTCTGCCCGGGTCATCGGTGTGGAGCCACAGGGCGCCGCGGCCATGCGGAAGAGTCTCGATGGCGGCGCGCCCGCGCACCTGGAGGCGGTCGATACGATAGCCCACGGCCTCGCCCCTCCGATGGCCGGCACGCTCAATTATCAGATCGTAAAGGAGACCGTGGCTGACGTCGTCACCGTCACCGATGACGAGATCCTGTCGGCGCTGCGGTTCATCGTCGAGCGCACCAAGCAAGTGGTCGAGCCCTCGGGCGCGGCGGCCGTTGCGGCGCTGTTGACGGGCAAGGTGCGGCTCGGCGCCAAGGACGAAGTCGCGGCCATCCTGAGCGGTGGCAACGTGGGACTGGAGGAGCTGGCGGGGTATTTGGGCGGCACGCGCTGACGATTCGGCGGGTGAACCCGCCGCTCGGCGCCTCCGGCGACACGCCCTGAACGGAGATCCGTTGGTTGCGTCTTTCGAGACGCGTCGCGGAGCGCCGAGCCGACGCTTCAGCGTCGAGATACGACGGGTGCCTCGCAACTCAATCACCTGACGCCCAGCCGGGAGGGCTGGTCCTAACTGGTAAGGCACCGGTCTTGAAAGCACCTCGGCGGTGTCCGTCGGGTCGTTGTTGTCCGTATGAGGCCGGTTCACAGGGGATACCGGCTGGAGTCGCACAAACGAACTGTCGCTAAGTCCGTACGCCGGCAAGATGGATGGAGCGAGATCGACCCGTCTCTTACCGCCTCCTACCTCCCGACCCGTTCACGCAACTCGTCGATCCAGTTGACCACCAGCACGAGGTCGCCACCAGTGACCTCGGCCGGCGAGATCATGATGAAGTGCCCGTCGGGTGCCACATCGTATGAATGATGGTAATTGTCGCTCAGAAAGGTCGACGCATCGAACAGCACCTCGGCCCGTTCCACGGCGAACGCATCGGCGCTCGGCCGCACCGGATACACCACCATCTCCCCGCGCGCGTTGCGCACGAAGAGCTCGCGCCCATGCGGCGACCATCGTGGTTCGGTGCCGCCCTGGACGGTCACACTGTACTTGGCACGGGCGGCGTCGGGGAACGGGCGCACGTAGACCTCCTCGCGCCCGGTCTCGTTCGAGACATACGCCAACCATCGCCCGTCGGGAGAGAGCGCCGGCGCATACTCGTCGGCCGGGGACCCGACGATCAGCCGAGACGTCGAGTCGACGCCGGGCCGGATTGCATGGATGTCGCGTGTACCCGTCCCGGTTCCACCGGCGCGCAGCACGAGCCATTGCCCATCGCGGGATACTTGAGCCTCCCACGTCAGCACGTCAGTCTCGATTCTCGTCGGCACTGCCCCGCCGTCCGCGCGAACCCTCCACAGCGTCTGGGCGTCGCCGAAGTATATGACCTCGCGACCGTCCGCCGTCCATGTGGGGCGGTTGTTGCCGGTACCCTCGAACGTCAACAGCCGCGTGGGCCCGGTGTCGAGCTCCTTTACCCATATGTGCGCGCCGTCGGTGCTGACAGCCGAGACGGCAAGGAGGGAGCCGTTGGGCGACAGCGCGACGTTCTGGAAGCCGCCACGCCAGTCGGGATCGATCGCCGACACGTTGCCTGCCCGATCCACCCGCACCACCTGGTCGTCACCCCCGGCTCCACCCGACTGGTAGACCAGGTGACCCGTGTGCGACACATCGAATTGCGCAACACCGGCGAACGTCTCCAAGCGAATCGCCGACTCGAGCGCAACCGGATCCCCGGTGAACTCCATACGGTCCTGATCGAACGGTCGCGCCCACAGCGCGCCGTCGAACGTCACGTACAGGAGGTAGCCGGCCGGAAGGTACCGCGCATAGACGCCTTGTGTGAGCACCCGCACCTCTCGCGTCTTCAGCGACGCGACCCCGATGTCGGTGTTGCCGATGGAGCTGCGCCAGATCTGGAAGACGAGCCCTTTCCCGTTGGGGAGCACTTCCGGCCAGTCGTATTCGACACCGACCACGAACTCCGCACTGTCGGGCGCGACGATGGTGTCGATAGCCCCACCTGTCACGCGTACGCGCGAGAGGCGCCCAGCCGCCATCGTGAAGTACAACCACCCGTCAGGACCCCATGATCCCCCCCACGGATTCACCCCGGTGGTAACCGTTCGGATGGGACCACCACCGATCGACACGATCCTGAGATTCCCGGGCTCCCCATCGATGAAGCCGAGCGACTCGCCGTCCGGTGAGAAGAACACCGCGCGGGGGAGATCGGTACCCGGCAAGGGGCGCGCCTCCATTTCGTCCAGCTTCCGGACCCACAGCGCCCGCGCGCTTCCACCGACCCCCGGTCCCACGTAAGCCAGCCTCCTGCCATCTGGCGAGATGGCGAACCGTCGGGTGGGCACCCGCTGCAGGCGCTGATCGGGAGCGAACGCCACACCGAGTCGGTAGCGCTCTCGAGGCACCGAGCGGAACCAACCCCACGCCGCGACCAGCGACACCACCAGGAGCGCGGCGAGCATCGCGAGCATCTGCCATCGCGCCCGCCGGGGCGCGGCGCTACTGACACCCGGCGCTCTGGCCGTCGTGAACGACGATGTTCGCAGTGCCGTGGCGAAGCTCGCGGCGCTGTCGAAGCGATCGGCCGGCAACTTCTCGAGTGCCTTGGCCACCGCCGCCACCACGTTCGGCGGCACCGACTTCCGCACCGTCGTGACCGGCGCCGCCTCCTCCGTCACGATCTTCATGATGATCTGCTGGGCCGACGCCCCCGTGTGCGGCGGATTCCCCGTCAGCATCTCGTACAACACACTCGCCAACGAGTAGATGTCCGACCGCGCGCTCAGATCCTTCTCCGCCGTCGCTTGCTCGGGACTCATGTAATGCGGCGTGCCGAGCGAGAGGCCCGTCTCCGTCATTCGCCCGCCCGCCGCCGCGCTCACGGCCAGGGCAATGCCGAAGTCCGCCACCATCGGCCGGCCGTCGTGCAACAGGATGTTCTCCGGCTTGATGTCGCGATGGATCACCCCGTTGCGGTGTGCGTAGTCCAACGCGTCCGCCACCTCGGTCGCAATACGCACCGACTCGTCGATCGAGAGCTGCGTCTCGCGATCCAGCTTGTTGCGCAGCGTCTCGCCCTCGATGTACGGCATCAC
>DASWII010000064.1:0-3758 GCA_036397755.1 Gemmatimonadales bacterium
CCTAATCCCTCGCCGCATAATCCCTTGCAGTCTAATCCCTCGCAGCCTAATCCCTCGCCGCGCTATTTCCTTAGGCTGCGGGTGCCGAGTGTGCCGGGCGAGGGCAGGAGGTCGCCCGGGCTCCGGACGCCGAACCCACCACGGTTCAGCACATGGGTGTAGATCATCGTGGTGCGAACGTCCTTGTGGCCGAGGAGTTCCTGCACGGTCCGAATGTCATAGCCGTCCCGCAGCAACTGGGTCGCAAAGGAATGACGAAAGGTGTGACAAGTTACGCGCTTGCCGAGGCCGGCAGCGCGTGCGGCGTCGCGCACGGCGCGCTGCACGCCGCTGGGGTGCAGGTGTTCCCGCCAGCGGGTGTGGCCGTCGATGTCCCGCCGCGTGCGCGTGGCGGGGAAGACCCAGGACCACGGCCAGTCGCGCCACGCCAGCGGGGACTTCCGAGCGAAGGCCCCCGGCAGGGGGACGCGGACGTCCTGCCCCACGTCACGCTCGTGCGTATGCCGTACGACCCGAAGATGTCGCTCCAGCCACCGGGCGGCTTCATCGGAAAGGACGGTGCGCCGCCCGCGTTGGCCCTTGGTGTCGCGCAACGTGAGCTCCCGCCGCACGACGTCGACGTCTTTCACCCGCAGGCGCAGCGCCTCGAGCAACCGCAGACCGGAGCCGTACAGCAACCGCACGACGAGCCCGTTCACACCCGGCAGCCGCTCGAGCACCGCCCCAACCTCGTCGACGGACAGGACGGTCGGCACGCGGCGCGGCTCGTGCGCCCGGACCACCTCCAACCGCTGGAGGGGCTTGCGGATCACGTGCGTGTGCAGGAAGAGCAACGCGCTGGCCGCTTGATTCTGGGTAGCCGCCGCGACCGCGCGGTCGGTGGCGAGCGAGGTGAGAAACGCTTGCACATGACGCGCGTCGAGCTCCTTCGGGTGCCGCACACCGTGGAAGCGCACGTAGCGCCTCACCCACCCGACATACGCTGCCTCCGTCCTCCGACTATAATGGCGCAGCCGGAGCGCACGCCGCAGATCGGGGATCAATCGACCCGGTGCGAGAGGCAGATGCATGGCGCAACCTGGAGCCGGTGACCCAGTTGCGTGTCACCGTTCGAACGCAGCACGCGTCGAAACAACGGGTCGCCTGACACTTCCCCGCCCCACAACGTCGGGGAATCGGGGTTGAGGCACGGCTCGCCGGAGCTTCGGCACGGCTTATCGAAGCGTCGGCACGGCTTCCCGAACGTCCGGCACGGCTTACCGAACGTCCGGCACGGCTTGTCGAACCTCCCGCACGGCTTACCGAACCTCCGGCACGGCTTACCGAACCTTCGGCATGGCTTACCGAACCTCCGGCATGGCTTACCGAAGCTTCGGCACGGCTTGCCGAGCGTCCGCGCGGTGTCCCAAAGCTCCGTACCGATATGTCGAGGTGCCGGCCTGGCCAGCCGCAGCTTCGACGTTTCCGGCCGCGGTCGGGTATCGCCGACCCGCGGCCCCGCAGTCACACGATCAACGGGCCCGGCTCGTTCTCCTCCGGCTCCCTGCCAGACCGGAACACGCGCGCGGGTTTGTCGCCCACCAGCATCACCGTATCCCCCTCCACCCGCAGCATCGTACCCTCTCGCAATCCAACCACCGTGGCCTCCGGATTGGCGACCAAGAACTCCTCCAGGCGCTCCGAGCGCGTCTCCCCGCCGTGATTCGGAATCAACGCGTCGGTGAAATGCGGATTGATCTGAAACGGCACGAGACCCAGCGCAGCGAAACTCGGCGGCTGCACGATGGGCATGTCGTTCGTGGTGCGGATCGTCGGACACGCGAGGTTGGCGCCCGCACTCCACCCGATGTACGGCGCCCCGGCGCGCACGCGCCGGCGCATCGCGTCAAGGAGACCACGATCGTAGAGCGCCGCGAGGAGCGCGAACGTGTTGCCTCCCGAAACCACGATCGCCTCGGCACCCGCGATGGCCCCCACGGGATCCGCCGCGTCGTGCACGGACCCCAGCGCCACACCGAAACCCGCAAAGTGCTCCCGTACGGCGGCCGTGATTTCGTCGTGAGGCATCCGCAGCACCGCGAACGGCACGAACACGGCCCGCGCGACGGTCCCACCCAGGAAGTCTCTCAAGACCTCCGCGGCATGACCCAGAAACGTTCCGCCGGGATTCCGTGAGTTACTGAGCAGCAGCAGTCGCATGCCCGGGGCCTCCTCCCTCATCTCGGTACCGGCGCGTCGCGATCCAGTAGAACGCCAGGCCCACGATCATCAACCCCGCCGCGCCACCGATCACCTTGGTCATGAAGAGCCATGGCTGCGCGGACTCACCCGGAAGCGCGGCCAACACGATCGACGCGGCGACGCCGCAGCACGGGCAACGCGAGGAACAGGTAGAGGGCGACGTGCGTCGTCCGCACCAGCGCCAGACCACCTGACCGATTCACCTCGCGCTCCCCTGCAACGGAGGGCCCAAGATCCGTGACGGGTCGTGACGAGGCAAGGGTCGGCAGCAACAGTGGGCGGCGCCGGATGCTTCTCCTGACGTCCACTTGACGGACCCGTCCGAGCTTGCTCCACCAATCACGATGGGAGTCCAGCTCCCGGGAGGTATCGATGAAGCTGCAACGCATTGCCGGATCATTGCTCGTCCCGCTGCTGCTCGCCGCGTGCGAGGACGCACGCATCGGGGGCCTCGAGCTGGATGTCGCACGCGCACCGTCGCAGGCGCTGTCCGTCATGACGTGGAACGTGTATTACGGCACGGACCTGAACGCGGTCGTCACGGCACTCGGCAACGCCGATCCCACTGACGACATCCCCGCGTTCATCGGCGCGTTGACCACCCTCGAAGCCACAGCCTGGCCCGCCCGGGCGGAGGCGATTGCCGCTGCGATCGCCGCCGAACGCCCGCACGTCGTCGGCCTCCAGGAGATCGCGACGTACGACATCGATCTGTCCGGCCTCGGGGTACCGATCGACTTCACCCTGCCGTTCCTGCCGATCCTGGAAGCCGCGCTCGCGAATCGCGGCCTCAACTATCAGGTCGCGGCCATGGTCGAGAGCTTCCATGCCCAGCCGGCGCCCGGAGTTTCGGTGCGGGACTTCAACGTGCTCCTCGTGGACGCGGATCGCGTGGAAGTGCTGGATACGCGAGCCCAACGGTTCGCGGCGGGCATCGGCCCGGTCGCTCCCGGCGTCGCGCTCTATGACGGATGGGTGGCGGCGGACGTGAGGGTCAAGGACGCCGTCTACACGATCGTGAATACCCACCTGACCGCGGGTGCGGGCGAACAGTTGTCCGGCCTGCGCTATCTGCAGGCGACCGAACTGGTGCAAACCATCGGGGCGGCAAGCCCGGCCATCGTCATGGGCGATCTGAACGACGTGTCGGGCTCGTTGATGCATCAAGTCTTCCAGGGGGCCGGCTTCGCGGACGCGTGGCAGGACATGCGACCCGGCGTCGAGGGCTTGACGTGCTGCCAGCGCGCCGACCTGGCCAACGACGCTTCCGCGCTCGACACTCGCTACGACTACATCCTGGTTCGTGGGATCGGGACCGGTCACGCCGGCCTGCAAGGCAAGATCGATCGCGTGGGCGCGAACCCGTCGTCAAAGGTCGTGGGGCCGGCCGGTCCGCTGTGGCCGTCCGATCACGCCGGCCTGGTTGCGCGATTCGTGATCCCACCGTCACAGCGGTAGCGCGGCACGCGGCGTTCGAAACGCTCGGCTCTCGCGGCCCGTAGGGTCACGAGAGCCGA
>DASWII010000065.1:0-13092 GCA_036397755.1 Gemmatimonadales bacterium
GGAGGTTACCGATGAAGTTCCTGGAGGTGCAGCGACCGGCCCCGTGGGTGTACATCATCATGGCCCTGGCGGTCGGTCTCGGGTGGTGGACGTTCGTGCAGCAGATCCTGCTCGGCCGACCCTTCGGCCAGAACCCAGCACCTGACTGGGGCGTCTGGCTGCTCTGGGCCGTGCTCGGCCTGGTCGTGCCGCTGGTGATGCTCCGTTTTCGGTTGGAGGTGAGCGTGGACGAGCGGGAGATCGTCGTCCGGTTCGCGCCGGTATGGACCCGTCGGGTGGCCCGCGACGAGGTCGAGAGCTGCGAGGCGCGGAGCTATCGGCCCATTTGGGATTACGGCGGGTGGGGCATCCGCTACGGCGGCAAGATACGGGGTTGGGCCTACACCGTCCGCGGATCGCAGGGCGCATTCCTGATCCTGCGCGACGGCAAGCGACTCCTCATCGGATCCGAAGATCCTCGCCAGTTGGTACGAGCGATCGTCGGCTAGGACGGCCCGAAGTTAGGCGCGGCGGCGGACGGCCGTACGCGGAACACCGCTCCGGGCGCAAAGCGCAAGCGAGGCCGCGGTGTCCGGACGGAGGGAGAGGGCGATGGAGTTCCTGAATTTCCTGATCATCCTGTGGATCGCCTGGCTGGTGTGGCGGCGGCCCGAGCGCGAGCGACTCGCTTTCTGGCTCCTCGTCGTGAGCTGCGTGCTGATGGCGCTGCTCTTCCTCGTCGGCACGCACACCTCCTTCGTGCCGCGGGTGAACCTCTGATGGACGCCCCCACGAGCCGCATACGCGCGGCCTTGACCTGGATCGTGATCGTGTTGATCGCCGCACCGGTGGCCGGCGCGGTGATCCTCGGTTTCTGGCACGGGGACTCCCCCTGCATCCTGTGTTGGGCGCAACGCACGTCCATGGCGTTGATCGCCCTCGTCGCGCTGTTCGTGCTGCGCTACGGACCGAAACCGCGCTACCTCGGCATGGCCGTGCTGCTCGGCACCTGGGGCGTGTTCATGGCCCTGCGCCACTCGTCGCTTCATCTCGCGCGCGACGTGGGCCAGGGATTCAGCGCTCCGATCTTCGGCCTGCATACGTACACGTGGTCGTGGATCGTGCATTGGGTGATCCTGGCCGTCATCGGCGTACTGCTTCTCGTGCTCCGGGACCGCGATCGCGAGCAATGGGGTCACGACCTGGGCCGGACCGGCACTTTCGCCATGGGACTCTTCATCGCGGTGATGGGTGCCAACGCGTTGCAGGCGTTTGCCTCCACCGGTCCGCCACCGTTCATCGGGCAGGCCGACCCGCTGCGGTTTTCCCTCAACCCACGCCACTGGGTCTGGGAGATGCGCGAGTTGCGGGGGCGTATGTCACTGCGCGGATCGTGGGACATCCCGGAGCCCGATCCCACGACGGTGGACGCGGACCCGACCAACGGTCCGCTCGCCAACCTCCCTTCCCTTTCCGTCGCGGCGTGGGAACAGGTCGAGGCACCGCTGGACGGCGCGTTGAGCGATTTCGCACATGACCCCGTGTCCGGGAACTACCTGGTGGTTACCGATCGCTTCGGTGTGTACCTGCTGGACAGCACGCTCACCCGTGTCGTGCACCGCGTGACGATCGACAAGGGGTATAGCATCGATCTCACGCCGCTCGTCGGTGCGGTGTTTCTCGGTACCGACACGCTCGCCGTGCTGTCCACCAACAAGAGCTACGTGTTGCTGCACCCCGATCCCAACGCGGATGCGGACCGCGAGTGGCGTCACTTTCTCTCAACGGATGGCGGGGTGACGGAATTGCGGCGGTCGCGCTTCGCCACGGTGCGGGCCCGCCAGATGTACGTGCTCTCGTTGGCGTACGACCCCGCCGCTGACGAGCTGATCACCGTGAGCGTGTCGAACCCGCGCAACCGAGGCTTCGTGATCTCACGATTCGCCCGCGAGGACTTTGTCCTGGCGTCGGAGTTCGAACCGGCGCTGGACACCGGGGTGACGCTGCGTGGCGAGGATCGGAGCCTGGCCGAGTACGTCGTCACGGGTGCTGTGGTAGACGCCGGCACGCTCTACGCGGTCAGCGCCGCTTACTCGACAGTGTTGGTGGTGGATCTGGAAACCAAGTCCGTGCGCGCCGCGTACGCGGTGCCGGGCATCGAGCAGCCGGTGGGCCTCGCGGTTCGGGGAACGCAGCTCCTCGTGGCGCAGGCCGACGGACGGATTGCCGTGCTTCAGCGGTAGGGCGGACGGGCGCGGCGAACGAGTGAACTCGTCGGAACGAGTGAAACTCGTCGCTCGGCTAAACGACAGCCGCTTAAGCGGCGTGTGCGGCTTCCAGCCGTGGCAGCCGAGCGTGAGCTTCCAGCTCATCGCGACACCGGCGGAACTCGGGCGCGGCGAACGAGTGAAACTCGTCGCTCGGCTAACAACAGCCGCTTACAGCGGCGTGTGCGGCTTCCAGCCGTGGCAGCCGAGCGTGAGCTTCCAGCTCATCGCGCCCGCCGAGCCCGTTGCCTAGTGCCTACGCGCCTGGCGCCGGCGCCCCGTTCCGCGTTAGCGATTCCGGAACCGCTCGTACAGCTGCCGGTGCTTGTTGTTCTTCGGATCGACCTGCCTGCCGCCCACCCACATCATCTCGATGTTCGTGAGCGTCTCGAGCGGGTCGCCGTCCGTGACGATGACATCGGCCCGCGCGCCCGCGGCCAGCCGTCCCGCGTCGATGCCGAGGATCGCAGCCGGATTCGCGGTGACGGCCCGTAGGCCGGCCTCACGTGGCAGTCCGAACGCCACCGCATGCGCCGCGTGGTACGGCAGGTTCCGCACGTCGGCGTCACTGCCGGTGCCAAACGCGTACATGACCCCGGCGGCATCCAGCACGCTGGCCGCGCGGAAGTTCGCGTTGATCGACTCATCCCGGTTGCCGGTCGGCGTGTACGTCGACGTCAAGATCACCGGCATGCGTCGTCGTGCCAGCTCGCCGGCGACCTTGTACGCCTCGGCGCCGCCGACGACGACCGGACGGATCGCGGGGAAGCTGTCGGCGAACACGAACAACGTACGAATCTGCCACTCGGTCTCCACCTTGAAGTACACCGGCATCTCACCGCGCATGGCCGGCCCCATCGCCTGGAGCACCACGGCTTCACCACCCCACACATTGGGCTCGAACGGCGCGGTGGGATCGTCGCTGACGGACGGGTTCGCGGCGTACACGCTCGCGCGCGCGAAGAACGCCACCAGCCCCTCCATCCGCGCACCGGTAAGCTTCGGCTGCACTCCTGCTTCCTCTTCCTCTCCCTCCTCCTGCACCTGTCGCCGCGCGTCGGCTTCCGCCGCCAGCACGTACGGGGACACGTCATCGCCGCTCACACCGCCATGCAGGTCGCCGTCAACCAGCATCTCCCGCCAGTTCTCGGCGCTCCCACTCTCCTCGCGCGGCGCGGGGAATTGCACCACGATCGCCGCCTCCGGTTTGACGGCCACCCGCTCCCACGTATCACCGTCGTTGAAGCCGATCACCGCCGCCGTCCCGGAAATCACACCGGTGGTCTGCGCGGTGAGTACCGTGGTCACGCCGTTGGCGCGGGCCACGTTGAGGCTCGGGTAGTGCGGCATCACCCCGACGATGGTGCGGATGTGCGGATTGTACTGCCCGATCTCCCCCTGATCGCTCGCCTGCCCTACCTGTCCGAACTCGAACAGCCCCACCGTCGTGAGCGGATCGATCATGCCGGGGTACACGTGCTTACCGCGCACGTCCACTCGGCTCGCCCCTGCCGGTATGCTGATCTCGTCGGCCCGGCCGACCGCTTCGATGCGCCCGCCGGACATGACCAGCGTGCCATTCTCGATCGCCGGTCCGCTCACCGGGTGCACCGTCCCGCCCACGAGCGCCACCACCGGCTCCTGCGCGTTTGTGCCCGGTCCATCCCCGTTGGTCGCCGCCGCCTGTGGGCTGGTCGTGGCCGTCGTCGACGGGGCGACTGCCCTCGGCTCGGGGAACACGTTGAACGCTTCGTCCCGCGTGCCGGACTCGTCCGACGCGTCGTAGTACACGATGCCGTCCACGATCGTCTTCTCGACCCGCGCGTAGGTGCTGAACGGTGATGCCGTGAGCAGTACGACATCCCCTTCCTTGCCGCGCTCCAGCGATCCCACCTTGTCGTCGATGTACATCATGCGGGCCGGATTGAGCGTGAGCATGCGCAGCGCATCGAGCTGCGACACGCCGCCGTACTTCACCGGCTTCGGGATCTCCAGGTGCATGAACGGCTGCAGCGACGGGATGTCGGAGTTGAGGGCGGTCAGCACGCCATGCTGGTGCATGATCGCGGCGTTGTGCGGAATCGCGTCGAACGCTTCGCGCTTGTACTGCCACCAATCGCTGAACGTGGCACCCGCCGCGCCGTGCGCGGCCATCTCACTGGCAACCCGGTACCCTTCCAGCACGTGCGTGAACACGTCGATCCGGAATCCGAACCGCTCCGCCACGCGCATGAGCATGAGGATCTCATCGCTGCGGTACGAGTGGGCGTGAATGCGGATACGCCCTTCCATGATGTCCACCAGCGCCTCGAGCCGGAGGTCGCGGCGCGGCGGCACGCGGTAGGCCCGCCTGTTCCGCTCGTATGCGGCCCATGCGTCGCGGTACGCTTGCGCGGCGGTGAACGCCTCGACATAGACCGCCTCGACGCCGGGGCGGGAGCGCGGGAACCGGCTCGCGTCGTTGAGCGACCCGCCCTTCTGCGTCACGTTCTCGCCCAACGCGAACTTGACGAAGCGCGGCGCGCCGGGAATCAGGAGCTGCTCGGCCCGGTCCATGCCCCATCGCATCTTGATCACCGCGCTCTGCCCGCCAATCGGATTGGCACTGCCGTGCATGATCCGCGCGGTCGTGACACCGCCCGAAAGCGCCTGGTAGATCCCGAAGCTCTCCGCATCGAGTGCGTCGAGCACGCGCACCTCCGGTACGATCGGCGCCGATCCCTCGTTGGTGGCCGCCATGGCCACGTGCGAGTGCTCGTCCACGATGCCGGGCATCGCGTGCAGCCCGGTCCCATCGATCACGGGCACGTTGGCGGGAGCGCGGAGGTCCCTGCCGATGGCGCGGATCACACCATCGCGAATGAGGATCGAGGCGCCGGCCAGCGGCTCGCCGGCCGCGGTCCACACCATGTCGAGGTTGGCGATGAACATGTCTCCCGTGGGATAGGTTCCCTGGCCCTCCGGAAGCTGCACGTCGTAATCGGGACGCTGTTGCGCCGCGGCCGGCGTGACCGCCGTCGCGAGCAGCAACCCGACGATCAGGCGCTCGGCAACCATGCGGCCGCCCGCGGTCACTGGGTGGATCTGCCTCATCGGGTCCCTCCAGGATTCTTCCGGCCGGTGAACGTCAGGCTGCCAAACGGGCTCTCTCCGCTCCCGGACATGCGCTCTCCCTCCACGGTACCGTCAGCCGTGATCTCGATCTGCTGACCGCCGGCGTTGACTGAGATCGTGAAGTTGATGTCGTTGCCGGATACGCGCCCGCGAATCGACGACGTACCCATCTGATCGTTGGTCGCCGAGCCGCTGAACGATCCGTCCGGCTCCATCGTGAGGGTCGCGTCCATGGGGAACTCCTGCCCCATGGCGCTCAGCGTGATCGTCCAGTTTCCGGTGACCACCACGGCGGGCGCCGCACCGCCACCGCCACCGCCGGACCCCTTCTCGTACGCGCCTTCGACGAACGTGTAGCGCACCTCCGTATCCTCGTCGAACAGCGGACCGCTCACGGTGACGAACGTCGCGGCCATGCCCTGCCCCACGCGCGGAACGTTCGGAATGCCGAGCATCGCCGCCGGTACGGTAGTCACCGCCCTGAGCGCCGTCGCTTCCGAGAGACCGTATTCCATCGACTGGCGCACCGCTTCCCGCAGGTCCGCCTCACCGCCGCCCGTGGTGATCGCGAAGGTCACGCCGGCGGCCTCGAGCCGCGCGGCATTGGCCCAGATGTCCTCGATCTGCTTCTTCTCGCGCGCGGCGTCTGGCTCGAGCTCTTCCGGCTCTGCGGGTTCCGCCGCTTCGGCGGCCGCGGAGTCCGCGGCGGCCGAGTCCGGCTCTTCCTTCTCCGGCTTCTTCCACGTGGTCGGCACGGGGAAGTCGCCGTCGATCAGCACCGCCACCCCGCGCGCGGCGAGCTCGTCTGCGAGCTTCCACGCCTCGTGTCCGCCGACGAGGGTCGGCCGGAAGCCGTACTCATCGGCCAGGCCCAGCACCCGCCGGATGTCCTCCGCCCGATCCGCCGCGAAGTACACGGGGATCTCTCCGGCCATCGCTTGCCGCAGTACGGCGTAGTCCGGATCGAACGCGGGGAGGCTCAGCCCCGTCGGGTCACTCGCGTAGGCGTCACGCTTCAACGCGTCGAGCCGTGCGTCCTCGAATGCTTGCCGCATGAAGGCGATCACGGCGAACAGCGTGCCGGGATACACCCCGCGACCTCCCTGGAACGCCATCGAGAGACCGAGGTTGTCGTTGGCGATCAGCTGCCACGGCCGGTCCACGTCGGTGCGATGGACGATGGCCGCGCCGAGTCCGGCGGCCAGCGCGCCGCTCGGATGGATGCCGGCGGCCACGATGCCGCTCCCGCGCTGCGCTTGACCGTCTGCGCCGGTCTGCGTCAGGTAGTCGGCCACCCGTCGATGCGCCAACAGGCCCTGGAGGTCCCGCGGCCCGTTCCACGATCGGACGCTGTCACCGCGCTCGATCTCGGGGAACCCGACTTCCGCCTCGCCCATCGCATCGATGAGTCCCGGATACACGAAGAGTGAGTCGCCCTTGAGCTTCGTGGCGTCACCGGGAATGGCGGCCCCGACGCCCAACACGGCAATGAGGCCGCCTCGCACGACGATGTTCACGCCGGGCTCGCGCCGGCCGTCCGCGTGCACCACGGTCACGTTCTCCAAGGCGTAGGCGGGAGCTTTCGGCGCAGCGCGGAACTGCGCCACGCCGCTCGCGGGGTACCCCATGGTGCCAAGGAGCACCATGCCTGCCATGAGAGTTCGGACGGAAGCTCTGGTCATATGCATTCCTTATGAGTGGCGAACCTTACCGCGATGAGACCCGCTAAGAGACGAGGGCGGTGGGGTGGTGTCAAGCGGGCGGATGGCGGGCGGGCGGGCGGCGCGCGAAACCCGTCGAGGCTTCGTTCGCTCCATCGCATCCCGACGCATTATTTTGGCCGCCATGTCCGACAACTTGCTTCGCCTGTCCGCCGCCCTGGCCGACAGTCGAGCTGATCAACTACCTCCCGCGAATCACGACGCCCGTGTTGATGCTGAACGGGAAGTACGATCACTACTTCCCGAGCGAAACGTCGCAGCGGCCGTTCTTCGGGTTCCTCGGCACGCCGGCGGACCACAAGCGCTGGTTCCTGTAACGAGGGGGGGCACGACGTGCCACCCACGAAGCTGATCAGGGAGTCGCTCGCCGGGCTGGACCGGTACTTGGGGCCGGTGCGGTAGGGCGGCCGCTAGGCGCACAGCGAAGACGAACGAGGACGATAGAAGACGCTCCGAATACCGTCTTACCGTCTTACCGACCTACCGTCTTACCGACCCACCAACCACCGACCTACCGACGTACCGCCCAGCCGTCCTACGGTGCGCGTTCGTACTCGGCGCACCTCACCCGAACGCTTGGCGCCAAGGTCGTTCCTCCGCCAGGAGTGACGCGGAACCCAACCTCCGGTTCCGCGCGCTGTCTGAGGACGAATGCCTTGCTGGCGGTGCGCGCCATGGGCGGGACGGTCTCCCTGAACTCTCCATCCACAAAGAGGTCCTGCGGCCTCGGGGTCGGGTTGGTTACCCGCACGCTCCAAGCGGCGCATTGCCTTGCCGCCTGGGCGTCGGTGTTCGGCCTGGCGCATGCCGGAACGACGACGGCAAGCAATGCACCTGCCAGGAGTACGGCTGCCGCTCCCCCAACGCGCACGGCTACCAGAGCGAGTTGATGATCCGCGCCGTGGGCACGCCGGACACGGTGCACTTCTCCAGCCATGCGCCGAGCGCCGGGAAATCCTGCCAACTCGCGGCGGCTTGCGCGAAGTGGTCGGCGACGCCGGCCTCGGTCTCGTAAATCTCGCTCAACACGAAGCAGGTGTTGCCCGTCGGCTCGGAGCTGGGATCCATGGGGTTGGAGAGCTCCGGCATCTTCGAGACGTTGTAGCTCAGCAGCGCGGCGTCCCCCGAGCGGTGGTGCGTGGACTCCATCCACGGACCGTGCGTCCCGAAGAGACGGTCACCCTCGGCCACCTGATCGGGCGGAGCGACGATGAGGAACATGAGTTGAATCTTGCCTTTGTGCGCCATGACGGGTCCTCCAGGAAGGGGATTCTCGCGGCAGGGCTTGTGCCGCTGGACCAGCAAAGATGCCCAAGCGTCTCGCCCCCGCAACCCGCGCCTCCTCACCGATGCAGGGTGCGGGAGAATGCGACGCGCGACCCGACCGCCCGCCTGTCCCGCGCGGTCGTCGCCGTCCCCCACCTCATTCCGCGCGCATGACCACCGCGGCATCGACGCCGGTCGCCCGGTAGGCAGGAATGAACGTCGCGGTCACGGCGACTGCCCAGAGCACCACAGCCACCATCAGCCCGGTGGCGGGGTCGCCTGGTGCCACTCCGAACAGGAGACTCTCCAGCAGGCGAGTCGCGAAGGCGCTGCCAACCAGCCCCGCCGCGAGCCCCATCATGATCGGTATCACACCCGCGCGCAGTGCACCGCCCAGCACCCGCGACCGCGTCGCCCCAAGCGCCATCCGAATCCCCGATTTCTCGATCGACGACGGTCATCGTAGTGGGAGTGGCGCGCCGCACGGGCGAGCGCACACAGGATCCAGCCTGAATGGGGCCGCACGCAATCGAGTGCGGAAACAAATCGTGTGGGTGGACCACTGCTTTACAAACTGCGGGAGAAGTTGAAGCGGTGAAGGAAGCCGCGAGGCGCCGGACACGGGAAGCTGCAGGCTGCACGGATCACGGATCGCCCCTTCCCCCTCCGCACCCTACGTCCTGGTACGTTTCCACCGGCGCGGCCCAGGTACCGCCGACCCCGCCGCAGTCGTACGCGGGCTGAACTGTGTGTCGAGGCGCTTCTCCCACTTGAGCATCTCCCACAAGCTGCCGCATCTCGCATCCGGCAACGTCGGTCCGCAGTCGCCGTTCGTACCGCTTTCATCCGTCGCCTGCGATCTTCCCTCCTACGGCTTCCTCCGCCGATTCGACTCGACGCGCACTGGAGCTGGCGGCTCGGGCAACAATTGGACAGCCTGCGTCTTGAGTAGCTCCAACGCAGCTGCCACCGCGCGCTCCAACTGTGGATCGCGCCCGGCGTTAACGAGCTTCGGATCCATCTCCACCTCGATGTCCGGTGAGACGCCCTTCCCCTCCACGTCCCACTCCCCCTCGACGTTGTAGAAGCCGCCGCGCGGCGCCGTGATGCCGCCGCCGTCGATCAACGGCGGTACATCCCAGATTCCCACGAGGCCACCCCATGTCCGGGTGCCGACGAGCGGGCCGAGCTTTTTGAAGCGGAACATGTAGGGCAACATGTCCCCGCCCGACCCGGCGGCATCGTTGATGATCATCACTTTGGGACCCCAAATGGCCGCGTTGGGCGCCGTGAACGGCTGGTGGTCGCCCACCGGATTGTTGAAGTACCCGAGCAAGTCGCGGCTCATGTAGTCGATCATATAGTCGGCGATCGATCCACCGCTGTTCCACCGCTCATCCATCACCGCCGCTTGCTTGTCCTGCTGCGCAAAGAAATACCGGTTGAAATTCGTGTAGCCGCCGAAGCTCGTATTGGGGAGCCACACGTAGGCCACGCGTCCGTTGGACAGCGAGTCGACGACATGCCGGTTGTGCTGCATCCAATCGCGCTGCCGAAGCGCGCCTTCGCTCGCCACCGGCACCACGACAACGTCACGCGCACCGTCCCGCGAGGGGTCGTTATTGAGGGTCAGCACTGTCTGTTTGTTTGCCGTGCGATCGAATACGCTGTAGGGATTCATCGCTGCCGTGAGCTCAACGCCATCCACCGCAATGAGGTAATCCCCCTCGTTCACGTCGATCCCCGGCCCAGAGAGCGGCGCTCGAAGCGTGGGGTTCCAGTTCTCGCCCCGGTAGATCTTCTGGATGCGATAGCGGCCGTTCGCGACCGTGAAATCGGCGCCCAGGAGGCCGACCGGAACTGTCTCGATGTCGGGCCAATCGCCGCCGCCGGTGAAGGAGTGCCCGATCGACGTCTCGCCCCCAAGGATGTCGAGAATGTAGGTGAGGTCGTTCCGATGCCGCACGTGTTCGACCCACGGGCCGTAGGTCCCCTTCACCCAGCTGAGGTCGAGCCCGTGGACGTTGTCGACGTAGAAGTAGTCGCGCTGGTAGCGCACCGCCTCGTTGAAGATCTGTTGCCACTCCGCCTCGGGGTCAACACGCATGCGCATGTCGTTCGTGCCGATGCGGCCGTCTCCCGGCTTGTGCGATCCGGTGGTCTCAACGATGCCGTAGGTGTTCCCGGACGAGCTATACAGCAGCTTCTTCCCATCGGCAGACACGAGGAAGCCGTTGATCCCGGGCAGGAACGCCTCCCCTTCGCGATCCTCGAGCGAATAGCGACGAATCGTGACGCCGGGCTCGTTCTCAATGTCCTCCGCATAGAACAGCACATCCTTGGCGCCGGCCTCCAGGTCGGTATACTGCCGAGGTGGGACCCCCTCGAGAGCAACGATCCGCTGATCGAGGTTGGCAAAGTCGATGCGGACGACAGGCGCCGCTTTTGCGCCGCCTGCTGCCGGCTTTTCCTCGCCCTTCTCCTCTTCCCTCTCTTCCTCTCCGGCCTTCTTGACCTCCTCGTCGTCGCTCTTTGGCTTGAAGGGATTTGGCTCGTCCGCCGAGAGCACCGCCAGATAGATCGCCGACGTCACCGGCATGTTGAACGACGTCATGTCGAGCCAGCCGATGTTCAAGCCGTAGTTGGTGCTCGACAGGAAGTAGATGTACTTGCCCCCCTTGTCCCAGACAGGTTCCCAGGAATTGGACATGCCATCCGTGATTTGATGGGTCTCGCCCGTTTCGAGGGAATACACGAACACTGCTGCGAACTGACTGCGGAGGCGCTTCGAATACGTGACCCACTTGGAGTCGGGAGACCATTCCGGATAGATGATCCGCTCCGGGTGCGCAAAGGCTTCGTTATCGATCCTGCGCACGCGGCTGCTTTCCACGTCAGCAACCCAGAGGTTGCGATCGGCGTCCCCGAAGGACACGTGCTTCGAGTCCGGTGACCATGCCGGCGTATAGAAGAACGTCGGGTTGGCAAGGGCGATCGAGCGCGCGTTGTTGCCGAATTGATCGGCAATCACCAACTGGTATTCTCCGCTCGCATCCGAGAAATACGAGATGTATTGGCCGTCGGGCGACCACGCCGGCGATCGCTCCGCCACACCTGCGGTGTGGGTCAGGTTCCGTACGTCGCCCTCCTTGGCGGGGACGGTGAAGATATCGCCGCGGGCCTCGAACACGCCCCGCTTGCCCGACGGTGAAAGGCTCCAGCTTCGGATCTGGGTATTCACCGCGGTCCAATGCGGGCGTGCCCATGAAAAGTCGCCGCGCACATTGATCGTGAGCTTGCGCGCCTCGCCGCCACTCGGCTCGAGGGCGTAGAGGTATCCTCCCATCTCGAATACGAGTCCGCCGGGCCCGCCGGCCAGATTCTTGACGTCGAACTGGGTGTAATGGGTCCGTTGTTGCAGCGCACCGGTTGAGACGTTGTAGGCGTACACGTTCATCGTGCGGTCACGGTCGGACAGAAAGAACACATGGTCACCCAACCACACGGGGTCGAGATCGTTGCTGCCCTCCCATGGAAGCTTGACCACGTCGTACGTTCGGAGGTCGATCAAGCGGATCGGGTTGGTCTGGCCGCCGCGGTAATTCCGCCACTCGACGTCACTCAGCGAAATCATCTGGTAGGCCATGCGCCGCCCGTCCGGGGAAAACGAACCGCGCCAGGCACGAGGGATGGGAAGCGGCTCGGCGCTTCCACCGGCGAGGGGTATGGACCAGAACTTGGCGTACCCCACCGGCGCGCTGGCGCGTCCCGACGCGAAGATGATGCGGGAACCATCCGGACTCCAACCACGCACCATGTCCGTCGAAGGGTGCCACGTGAGGCGCTGGGGGTCGCCGCCGTCGATGGAGACCACATAGACGTCCGTGTTGCCGTCGTATTGCCCGGAGAAAGCAACCGAACTCCCGTCGGGCGAGAAGTGGGGTTCGCTTTCGTTGCCCGCGAAAGTCGTGAGCCTCCGCGCGTCTCCGCCGGCCTTGTCCACGATCCAGATATCGTTGGCGTACACAAAGGCAATGTGTTGGGCGGAAACCGCGGGATTCCTGAGCAGCCGCGCATCCTCGCCGGTGGGCGCGGCGATGAGTCCCAGGCTTACCAAAGACACGAGGACAAGGGGCACGTGACGGGCCAACGACATTGTTGCCTCCACTGGAAGAACGAGAGTCGCTCGGATTCTACGAGCCCAGCGACGGTGCGGTAAGGGGCGGGTGAGATCGGCGATCGACGATCTGCCATCTGCCCGGCGGAGCGCCACTGCGCCGCGTGGAGCGGCATCGGTACTGGTATTTGAGCTGTCGAGCATGTAATGGCACGGCCGTGGCAAGACGCTGGGGCCCAAGCTGAAGCAGGCCGCATGACGGTCGCTGCCAAGTCTCGCGAGCCCATCGATCACCCTTGACTTAGGGCGAAGCAGACACCTACGTAAGGATACGAGCCCGATGCGCCACCGTCAGGACCCCTGTGGATCGCCGGAACGGGCACTCGGCGCATTCGAGGCCGGCATGGAACTGCTGCGACAAGATCTCCGTTACGCTCTCCGGCAGTTCGGGCGAAACCCGGGCTTCACCTTCGTCGCGGTCGCGACGCTCGCGCTCGGAATCGGCGCGAGCACCGCCATCTTCAGCGTCATCAACTCCGTGCTCATTCGACCGTTGCCGTTCGAGGAACCCGAGCGGCTGGTCCAGATTTGGGATACCAACCCGGAGGTCGTTGCCCAGCGAAACCTG
>DASWII010000066.1:0-111414 GCA_036397755.1 Gemmatimonadales bacterium
CTTCTCGTCTTCTCGTCTTCTCGTCTTCTCGTCTTCTACTGGGCCAACAGTCGCGCGACCCGCTCTTCCGTGCTCGGGTGCGTGGAGAACAGCCCCGCCAGTCCTCGGCCCTTGAATGCCGCGAGCGGGTTCACGATGGCGAGCGGGGCCGCGGCCGGTGCTACCTGCATCGGAATCTGCTTCGACGCGGATTCCAGCCGGCGGAGTGCACTGGCCAGGCCGTGCGGACGGCCGGCGATTTCGGCGCCGACGGCGTCGGCTTTGAACTCGCGCTGGCGGCTGATCGCCATCTGAATCAGGCCGGCGGCGAGCGAGCCAAAGATGGCGATGATCAGGCCCCCGAACGGGTTGCCGCCTTCGCCGTCACGGCCGCCGCCGAAGATCGCGGCCCACTGAGCCATATAAGCGAGCGCGCCGATGGCACCGGCAATGGTCGCCGTCACCGTCTGGAGCAGCATGTCGCGGTTCTTGATGTGCGCCAGCTCGTGCGCGATGACGCCTTCTAGCTCGTCGCGCGACATCAGGCGCACCAGCCCTTCCGTGACGCAGACCACCGCGTGCTCCGGGTTGCGGCCGGTCGCGAACGCGTTGGGCTGCTCGTGCGGCGCAATGGCGACGGTGGGCATCGGCAGGCCGGCTCTCTGGCGCAACCTGTCGACCATTTCGTACAGCTCCGGCGCTTCGGCAACCGTCACCGTGCGCGCTTTGTACATGCGCAGCACCATTGACGCCGACATCCAGTAGGCGAACACGTTCATCGCGCCGGCGAACAGCAGTGCGATCACCAGGCCGTTGGATCCGCCCACGGCGCCACCAACCGCGCCGAGCAGCGCGGTCAGCGCGGCCATCATCACGAACACTTTGATGTTGCTCATATCCGTGCTCTCCTTCGCGCGGCGCCGCGGCGCCGGGTATGAACGCAGGTCTATACTACCCCGGCCGTCCGAAGGCTGCCGGGCAGGTTTTCCGATTGATTGACAATTCTAATCGGGATAGCCGAATGATTCA
Organism: Gemmatimonadales bacterium; assembly: GCA_036397755.1. Lineage (GTDB taxonomy): Bacteria > Gemmatimonadota > Gemmatimonadetes > Gemmatimonadales > GWC2-71-9 > CAMYLY01. The sequence goes on from DASWII010000066.1 coordinate 1,009, forward strand.
ACGGCACAGGGGCGCGGCGTTGCTGCCCTGTGCCGGGCCCCGTAGGTTGGGCGTGTCGTGCTCGGACCCTTCACACCACGCCGGCTGGCCCTTGGGGCAGTCAAGCGACTGTTACTGGCGCCGCCCGCCCGCGCTGGTCCGCCGCTCGATGTGGAACCGCGCACCCTTCCTTCGAACGAGAATCCCGCGATGGCCCGCTCACGCGACCGCATACTGGCGAACCTGGACGACATGTACCGCGAGGCCTTCGAAGCCGCCAAGGCTGGCGGCAACGACGACCAGATGCGCACGCTCGACTTTGCCTACCGGCGGGAACAACTGTATTTCGAGATCCTGCTCGACATTCGCGATGCGATGAGCCGTAGGTAGCTTGCAGCTTACAGGGCACAGGGCACAGGGCGCAGGGCACAGGGTACCAAGTGCGCGCCTCTGTGCCCAGTGCCTGGCCTCCTGACTCCGTCCCCCACTATCCATGAAGACACTCGCAGTCTCGCGGCGCGCCGCGATCCTCGCTTCGGCGTTCGCGCTGATCGCCGCCGCTCCTGCGCCGGCTCGCATCGACGGCTATGTCGTCACGCAGCGAATCACGTCCGGCAGCGAACCGGCAGTCACGCTGAAGATCAAAGTCGCGCAGGGCAAGGTTCGCGTCGAAATGAGCGGTGGCCCGCAGGGGGGCATGCCCGAAGGCATGTTCATGTTGCTGAACCCCGACGGAAAGGTGACCGCCGTGATGCCGACCCAGGGCATGGCGATGATGATGGACGCCGGCCAGCTGTCCGGCGGAATGGGCGATGTGATGCGCATGATGGGAATGGCCGAGCCGTCCGTGTCTGACGTTTCGGTGAACGTCACCGATCTCGGCGCCGGCGAAGCGATACTCGGCTACCCGACGCGCAAGTATCGCGTGAGCCAGCAGTATACGATGACAACCTCGATGCGCGGCCAGTCGCGCACAGAGAAGCACGACGATGTCAGCGAACTTTGGATGACCACGTCGATGCCTGGCTTCACCGAGGGCCTGGAGAAATTCGCCGAAAGTTTCGGCAACGCATTTGGCGGAGCCGGTCAGGGCGCGTCGAAGGAACTGGCCGCTGCGATGGCCGGGAAGATTCCGAGAGGCTATCCGCTCAAGACGATCGTCACGTCAAACACGACGGTCGGCGACGGACCCGCGCGGCCGACGACGACGACACTAGAAGTGCTCGACGTGACGAAGACGTCAATCGACGCTGCGGAGTTCGAGGTGCCGGCCGGGATTCAGGTCATTGATCCGGCGGCGATGATGAGAGGGAGAGGGCGGGGGCAGTAACAACGGCTAACGGCGGGAAGGACTCGAAGGGCGGGAAGGACTCGACGGGCGGGTAAGGACTCGACGGGCGGGAAGGGCTCGAACGGCGGAAGAAGCTCGAACGCCGGAAGGGACCATTGGAGATTGGCGATTGAAGAGTGTTGATCGCGATCTGAATTTCCCAAGCTGGATCGAGATCAGCACTCGTCACTCTTCACTCATCAATCGTCTGTTCCGCCGTTCGAGGTCTTCCCGCAGTTTGAGGTCTTCCCGCAGTTTGAGGTCTCCCCGCCGTTTGTAGTCAGTACCGCGCAACTTCCTCATACGCCCGAATGAAGTCAGCCGTCTGAGGCAGTATCGCGTCTTCCAGCGACGGCGCGTACCCGACGAACGTGTCCGTACTCGCAATCCGGCGCACCGGCGCATCCAGCCACGCGAAGCACTCGTCGGCAATGGCGGCCGCGATTTCGGCGCCGTAGCCCCACGACATCGAGTCTTCGTAGGCGACGATCACGCGATTCGTCTTCTTCACCGACGCCATTACCGCCTCGCGGTCCCACGGTGAGAGCGTGCGCAGGTCAATCAGCTCCACTGAAATGCCGCGATCGGCCACGTCGTTTGCCGCGACGAATGCGCGCTGCACCGTCGCGCCGTAGGTGACAACCGTGACGTCCGTTCCCTCGCGAACGACGCGCGCCTTGCCGAACGGAATGCTGAAGTTCGGGCCCGGGTACGCGGCCTTGTTGTACGTCTGTCGGTACAGGTGCTTGTGCTCGAGGAAGATCACCGGATCTTCACATCGAATCGCGGTTCGAAGCAGGCCGTTGGCATCGAGGGCCGTTGCCGGGCAGACCACCCGAAGTCCCGGCACGCCCGTGTAGATCGCGGCCCCCGTTTGCGAGTGATAGATCGCCCCCCCCTTCAGGTAGCCGCCGTAGGTGACGCGAATGACGACCGGAGCACTGAACGCGTTGTTGCTTCGCCAGCGCATGAGCGCCAGTTCATTGCGAATCTGGTGGTAGGCGGGCCAGATGTAGTCGAAGAACTGAATCTCCACGACCGGCTTGATACCGCGGGTCGCGAGCCCGATTGCGCGTCCGACGATGTTCGCCTCAGCGAGCGGGGTGTTGTAGACGCGGTCGCCACCGAAGCGCGCCTGCAACCCCCATGTCACTTTGAATACGCCACCTTTGCCCTTTACCTCGCCGAGGTGCGCCTCGCGTGACGCGTCAGCAACGTCCTCCCCGAACACGACGATGCGAGGATTTCGCTCCATCTCGTCGGCCATACACTTGTTCAGCAGATCCACCATCGTGGTGGGATCACCCGAAAACTGCGGATCGTCTTCGGTATCGAAGTGCTCCGCCGTGGGGTCGGTGTCCGCCGAATACACGTGGTCGTAGATCGTGTGGGCCGATGGCTGAGGGGCGACTAGCGCGACTTCGGCAGCAAGTTCAACCTCCTCGTCTACTTGCGTGCGGATCGTCTCCAGCTCGGCCTCCGTCGCCAACCCCTCATCCAAGAGCCGCCGCGGAAACGTCGCGAGCGGGTCTCGCGCCGCCTCGGCCTCTCGTTCGCCCGACGCCTTGTACATCACTTCATCGTCAGACAAGGAGTGCGAGTAAGGTCGAATCACGTGCGCATGGACCAACGCCGGACCCGCTCGCGCACGACAGTGTTGCAAGGCCGTATTGAGCGCATCGTAGGACGCCAGCGGATCACACCCGTCGACTTCGGCGATATGGAGATCGGGGAACCCGCCGAGGAGCCGCGAGATGGACCCTCCCGCGGTTTGCACCTCGACTGGCACGGAGATGGCGTATCCGTTGTCCTCGATCAGGAAGAGGACCGGAAGGCGCAGGTTGCAGGCCGTGTTGAGCGCCTCCCAGAACTCTCCCTCGCTCGTGGTTCCGTCACCCGCCGAACAGAACACTACTTCATCGCGTGTCATGCGCTGTTCGCGATCCGGGATACGCTCGATCCGGTCGTAGCGGTACCAAGCTTCGGCGCATCCGACCGCCTGTAAGAACTGCGTGCCGGTCGGGCTCGACGACGACACGATGTTGAGGTCGCGATGACCCCAATGCGAGGGCATCTGCCGCCCTCCCGAGTTCGGATCGTCGGCGGCGCCAACCGCCGAGAGCAGCATCTCGGTTGGCGTCATGCCAAGAGCCAGACACAGCGCACGATCGCGGTAGTATGGATAGAACCAGTCGGATCCGGGACGCATCAGTTTGCCCGCCGCCACCAGGACACCCTCGTGTCCCGCACCCGAGATCTGAAAGAAGATGCGGTTCTGCCGCTTCAGCTGGATCTCTTTGTCGTCGATCCGACGCGACAGCAACATCAGCCGGTAGAACTCGAGCACATCACTCTTGGAGAGCCTCGAGGCTTGCCCACGACGCGCCTTCGTGGCGCGCTGTCGGGAGTGGGTCGGACTGGACACGGCCTCAAAGATAGCCGGCCGAAGGCCTCAGGCCACGGGCGCCCCTCAACGCAGTTTACCGAGCTTGCGCAATGCGCTCATCTTTTCCAGCGCGGAGTCCGTAGCCGAAGGCCGCAGGGTCAGCAGGCTGTCCCGCACGTCCAGCAGGACTTCGAGAATCAGTTGCTCGCGCTGGTAGGACGCGTCCAAGTCCGCCATACGCGTCTGGTCTTGCGCCTCCTTGGCTCTGGCGTACGCCTCGCGGTAGATCGACTCGAGGTTGCTCAGGATGCGGTCGCGTGAACGGGGGCTCATGGGGTGAGGCTCCTGTGGTCAGTACGCCATGGCCACCAGACCGCTGGCCACCTTCGGGATGAAGTATGTCGACTTGGGCGGCATCACCGCACGGGCGTCCGCCACGTCGAGCACGTGCTCCACCTTGGTCGGGTTCAGAAGAATGCCGGCCGCGACCTCGCCGCCGTCCACCGCATCGATCACCCGCTGGGAATCCGCCGAATATCGTACGGCGGCGCCTCCAGCCGACTCCCCCAACCGTTCGACGACCAAGGCATCGATCCGCGCGACATCGAGGGACGCCACCGACGGTTCGTTGGCAAAGGGTACCTCGCCCAGGCTGGCACCGGGCTTGAGCAACAATGCCAGCGTCTGCGAGGGCGTCAGCAAAACACAGGAGGTCCCGCGATCCCTCAATCCCTCGAGTTCGGCGCGCGCCTCAGCTCGTGAGCTCAGTTGGCGTATTTTGAAGGAGTCGCGCAACGCCCTGATACCCTCCTCAGGAATCGGCGGGCCATCGAGCATGCGGTGCGTGGCAAGCACCACGAGACCCGGGTCCTGCAAGGACACGATGAGCGCGGGTAAACGCCGCGCACTTGGGTACTGTTGGGCGAAGGCTACGGCCGTTTCGTATCGGTGGTGTCCGTCCGCGATGTAAAGACCTTCGCGTCCGGCAGTGGTGGCAAGGGCGTCTGCGCGGGATCCTGACACGCGCCAGAGCCCAACCGTCACGTCCTGGAGCGTCGCCTGCGTGGTCGGCGGCTCTTCGACAACCGCCTGAACCTGCTCCGCCAGCATGCCATCCGAGTCACGCGCCAGCATGAACAGCGACTCGAAGGTTGCATGGCTGGCCTCCAAGAGGGCCAATCGGTCGCGTTTCGGTCCGGCATGGGTTCGCTCGTGCGGGCGTACTCGCCCTGTGTCAAACGACTCCGCCGCTACGGCCCCAATCACGCCCGTACGTGTATGTCGCCGCCCGTCCGGGGTGGTGAAGTGCTGCCGCAGCACATAAACGCTGGGTTCGTCATCCCGGGCGAGCACGCCATCGCGTCGCCAGTCCGCCAGCACCTCGGCCGCGCGGTGGTAGCGGTCTTCATCACCTGCAGGCAGAATAAAGTGCACGACGTTGCACGGGTCCTGTGCCGCGAGCCGCTGCCGCTCCGTACCATCGATGACGTCGTAGGGCGGGGCGAGACACCGACTGAGATCCGCACGATCGGTATATCGTTCTCCTGGAAACGGAACGACCAGCGGCTCACCGCGCTCCTCGGCGATCATTGCGCCTCCGCCTTTTTCAGGCATCGTATCGATCGGTTCTGGCCCGGTGCCACGGCCGCGCCGCGGCCCCAGCCTCTCGCAAGAGCGTGTGATACGACAGCAGCCGGGTCGTGGCAATCTCGCCGGCCGTTACGGCTTCCAACACGGCACAGTCCGGCTCCGCCGCATGACGACAGTCGTCGAACCGGCACCCCGCCGCACACGCGGCGATTTCCGGGAACGCCTTCGCCACATCCGACGGATCCAAGCCCCAGAGACCGATGTCTCGCAGGCCCGGGGTATCCACGACAAACCCTTCGCTCCCGAACGGATGCATTTCGGCCGCCACGGTCGTGTGCCGTCCGACACCGGCGCGCCTGCTCACCGTTCCCGTTCGCAACTCGAGACCTGGCTGAAGCACATTCAACAAGCTGGACTTCCCCACCCCCGTGGGTCCAGTGAAGAGCGAGATACGACCGCTCAGCAAGGCGCGCAACTCGGTGAGGCCGCGTCGCTCCGGCACGCTCGTCAATTCCACGCGATAGCCAGCCGAACGCAGGGGCGCGGCAAGGGCGTTCGCCTCGGGATCGAGGTCGCACTTGTTGGCGACGACCACGACCGGGAGATCGCTTGCCGACGCGACTGCGATGAAGCGATCGAGCATCTGGGGATCCCAGTCCGGGTTGCGCGCAGATCCGACTACCACCACCTGATCCACATTCGCGGCGACCGCGCGGGCCTGTCCGTGTCCGCCGGGTGTTCGACGTCGGAGCAGCGACGTGCGGGGTTGGATCTCTTCGATCGTCACGGTCCCCTCTCCGTGCGCACGGTACCGCACGAGATCACCGACCAGCACGCGCGTCTCGACGCCGTGTTTGAGCCTCCCCCGCAACGATGATTCGACCAACCCGCCTGCGGTCTGCAGCCGGTACACGCCGCCCACGCGCGACAGAACCCGACCGACCCCGGTTACCAGGTGGGCCGCTCCGCGGCAACCGCAATGGCGGCGTCCAGCAACTCTTTGAGGCGGTAGAGGGTCAGCGCCAGCACGGCGTCTCGCGCGTCCTGCGGCGTCGCGCCACTCGTGATCGTCGGGGACTCCACGTGCCCGATCGGTCGATCGCCGTCGGGTGACCAGCGGACGAACAGCACCGCCCCTCCGTAGCACCCGTCGTCGTTGGGCGCTTCCTCCACGAGAACCTCCGCGGAATACGGGGCGCCATCACTTCCCTCGAAGGCCGGAGGCCGTTCGTGCTTCCGCAGATAGCCGCCGAGCGTGCTGTCGTCGATCATCGACCCGACACGAACTCTCGCATGACGCTACCCGCCATGAACGCGACGTTCCCAGGACGTTCAGCGAGGCGGCGCATGAGATAGGGATACCAAGCCGTTCCAAACGGGACGTAGACCCGCATGTTGTATCCATCCGCTCGCAACTGCTCCTGGAGGTCACGGCGCACGCCATACAACATTTGGAATTCGAACCGGTCGGCGCCGACTCCGTATTGTTGGGCGAGGGCCACCGCGCGGTTGATGAGCCGTTCGTCGTGCGTCGCGATAGCCGGATAGTTGCCGTCCTGCAGGAGTCGCTCGAGCAGGCGCACGAATGCCCCAGCGACCTCACGCTGGTCTTGCAACGCGATGGCATCGGGCTCCGCGTACGCTCCCTTGCAGAGGCGCACCCGCGCCCGCCGTTGAATCAACTGCTCGACATCGTCGCCCGACCGGTACAGATAGCTCTGGATCACGACGCCGGTGTGGTCGTGGAACTCCGGCTCGAGGGCGTCGAAGAACAAGCGCAGCGTGCGCTCGGTATAGTCCGATCCCTCCATGTCGATGCGCACGAAAGTGTCCAGCTCCCGTGCATGCTCGAGAATCGCCCAGATGTTGCGTCGACAGAGATCGAGATCGATGGCGAGACCGAGTTGGGTCAGCTTGACGGACACGTGGCCCTGGATTCCCGACTCGGCGATCGTGTCCAGCGTACGCAGCACCTCGTCACGCGCGTGGAACGTCTCGGGTCCCGTTGCGACGCTCTCGCCGAGAGCAAATCGAGCCTCCCGGTGATGTCGCGGCCATTCAGGGTGCGGGCCGCCGCAACCGCGTCTGCAACGGTCTCGCCCGCCACGAACCGAGAAGCGATACCCCGCCCTGCGCGGTTGCGCTTGAGGAACGCAAAGACACCGGGCTGTTCCGAAAGCCACAGGAACGTGCGTCGCAGCATTGCGGCGGTCAGGCGGTCGGGTAGAACCGCTCGCCGCGGTCGGCCATTCGGACGAGGTTGGCGGCCGGGGCGAAGCGTTCTCCATAGCGGCCCGCCAGTTCCCGCAACGTCTCCACGATCTTGTCACAGCCCTGCGCGTCCACGAAACGCAGCGGTCCGCCTCGAAATGGCGGAAACCCGATACCGAACACCGCGCCGATGTCGCCATCGCGCGGACTGCGGACCACCCCTTCGTCGACAGCCCGGGCCGCTTCGTTGAGCATCGTGTAGACCAAGCGGCGCGTTACATCCACGCGGGGCACATGGGACTCGGAGGCGGCGCCCACGATTTCGTAGATCGCGAGATCCACTCCTCGCTTCTTTCCACCTTCATACCGATAGAAGCCCCGACTGGACTTGCGTCCGAGGCGGCCCTCAGAGGTCAAACGCGCCAGGCCCGGCATGGCCGCGAGTCGATCACCAAAAGCCTGCTGGAGCACGTGGGACGCTTTGTGCGCCACATCGAGTCCCACTTCGTCGAGCAACGTGATCGGTCCCACCGGAAAGCCCCACTTGGTCATCGCTCGATCAATGGCCTCAACCGGTTCCCCTTCGGCGAGTAGTCGACCCGCCTCGTTGAGGTACGGCGCCAGAATCCGGTTGACCCAGAACCCGGGATGGTCCTCCACCACGATCACCGTCTTCCCCATCCTGCGACCGAAGTCGACTGCCGACACGGTGACCCAGGGGGCCGTCTGTTCGGTCACGATGATCTCAAGCAGCGGCATCTTCTGCACGGGCGAAAAGAAATGCATGCCCAGCATCCGCTCTGGATGTCGAGACTGTTCGGCGATGGAACGAATCGGAATCGTGCTCGTGTTGGATGCGATGATACAATCATCCCGCACGTGCTCCTCCAGCGCTCGCAGCACCTCGTGCTTCACCGCGACGTCTTCGAACACGGCCTCCACCACGAGGTCCACGCGACCGAACCCCTGCCAGTCCGTGCCACCGGACAGCAAGTTCAGCTTGCGGCGATACTCGGGTCGCGTGAGGCGCTTCCGCTTCACCCGGTCTGTGAGAATCGCCTGCGCGGCAGCGAGCCCGCTCCCAACACGAGCGAGATCCGTGTCCTGAAAGCGCACATCGACATCCGCCTGAAGCACGGCGACGCCTCCCACCGCTGCCCCCATGAACCCCGCGCCTACGATTGCGACGTCGTCTATTGACCTCGGCGGCGGGGCTTGTCCCCGCACACCCGGATCCTTCTTGAGCGCGGTGGTGGCGAAGAAGATCTCCACTAACCGACGGGACACGTCGCTCACCGCGAGTTCCGCGAAGAGGCTCGCCTCCATGTCCAGGCCCGCCTCCATGCCGTGCTTCATTCCCTGTTCGACCGCTCGGAGCGCGCCCATTGGTGCCGGATAGTGCCCCCCGGTCTGTGTCGCCACTGCCTTCCGGCTCATCCCGTACGCCAAGCGCCGCCCTAGGGGATTCCCATCTATGAGGGCATCGCGCAGGCTCCCGCGGCGGCGTTTGGGCTTCCAGCCTTCTCCCAGCCGGCGCGCGGCATCCAGCGCGGAGCGCTCTAGTACGGCCGGATGGACCAACTCGTCCACGATGCCCTTGCGCAGCGCACGTCGCCCGTCGAGGCGCTTCCCCGTCAGGATCAAATCGAGGGCCGCGGAGACACCGATGAGACGGGGCAGCCGCTGGCATCCACCCGCGGCGGGGAGAATCCCGATCTGCACCTCCGGCAGTCCGATCTTCGTGGAGGAGTCTTCCGCCGCGATGCGGTAGCTGCAGGCCAGGGCCGTCTCCAACCCACCGCCCAGACACGCCCCGTGGATCGCCGCGACGACGGGTTTGCCCAGACGGGCCAGACGGTTCACCAATCGCTGCCCCTCCCGTACGAGCTGATACGCCGCGTCGCGCGACTCGAGCGCAACGAACTCGTCGATGTCCGCCCCTGCAATGAACGATCCCGGCTTGCCCGAAATCAACACAGCGGCTTTGACGCTGTCGTCCGTGCCGAGCGAGTCGAGCAGGGCGTCCAGCTCGTCGCGCACCGCCCGATTGATGGTGTTCACCGGCGCGCCCGGCAAGTCGAGAACGATCTTGGCCACGCCATCGAGACGCTCGACGGTCAGTGCGGGTTCGCTCATGAACGCTCCAGCACCATGGCGAACCCCATCCCGCCTTGCGCGCACACGGAGATCAAGCCGAACTGCACATCGCGTCGCTTCATCTCGTTCGCCAATGTGAGCGTGATGCGTGCGCCGGTGGCGCCAAACGGGTGCCCGATCGCAATCGAGCCCCCCATGACGTTCAACGTGTTCCAGTCGATCTCCCCGACGGGATCCTGCCGCCCAAGCCGGTTCATGGCCCACGTACGCGACTCAAAGGCCTGAATGTTCGACAGGACCTGCGCCGCAAACGCCTCATGCATCTCCACGAGCCCCAACTCGGACCAGGGAATACGCGCGCGATCGAGCGCCTTGGGGACGGCAAACGCCGGACCCATGAGCAGCTGCTCGCCGGGATCCAGCGCCGCAACCGCGTATGATCGGATGAACGCCAGCGGCTCGTATCCCAACGCCCGCGCCGCCTCGTCGCTCATGAGTATCACAGCAGCGGCGCCGTCTGTGAGCGGCGAAGCGTTCCCCGCGGTAACCGACCCGTAGCGACGGTCGAACACCGGCTTGAGCGCCGCGAGTTGCTCGATACTGGAATCGGACCGCACACCGTTGTCGCGCGTCACCGGGTCGGCGCCGGCGACGAACACCGGCGCGATCTCCGCCGTGAGTCGCCCATCTTCGCTGCCGGCGTGGGCGAGCCGGTGACTCCGCAAGGCGAACTGGTCCTGCGCGTCTCGGCCGATCCCGTTCAGCTTCGCCATCTTCTCTGCCGACTGCCCCATCGTTTCACCGGTGGACGGTTCCGCAATCGCCGGCGTGACCGGTTTCAAGTCCCGTAGGCGGAACTGCCCAAGCAGGCTTACACGCTGGGCGATCGACCTCGCTCGACTCAGGGCGACCAGGAACTCCGCAAATCGCTTGGAGTGCTGGATCGGGACATCCGAGAGGCTCTCGGCACCGCCCGCCACCACCACATTAGCGCGTCCCGCGGCGATCTGGTCGCTGCCGATGGCGATCGCGGTGTTGGCCGAGGCGCAGGCACGATTGACGGACGCCGCCGGAATGTGCGCCGGGAACTGCGGCAGGAGGCTGACCTCCCTCGCGAGGTTGGGAGCGAGCACACTCGGAACGACCTGGCCGAAGTACATCTCGTCCACAGTCTTCCCGTCGAGGTTGGCGCGGTGGACGAGCTCGACGACGGCGCGGTGTGCGAGATCGACGGCTGGAACATCCTTTAGCACCGTGCCGGCCTTGCAGAACGGGGTCCGACACCCCCCGACGACAGCGACCCGTCGCCCATTCGAAGTGACCGACATCGTGCGAAAGCTAGCCGGTGCTCGCTGCACCTGCTAGGATGAGTTCACGGTGGTGCGGCGCGGCGCGCGGACCTAGGCGCTCGGGCGCCGAGCCAGGATGCTCCCGACCGCCATCGGTCGGCCGTCGAGCATTTCGATGACCTCACGCGCAAGCACGATTTCGAAGGGGAGCACGAGAGTCCACAACTCGCAGGGTTTCAGCAGGTGTTCGTCGGACGTCGGGCCCCAACCCAATTCACGTTGCTGCTCGGAGAATGTTTCCGCCATGAAATATCCACCCGGACGAACCGCATCGAGGAACGTCGACATCCGTGCCCGATCGAGGTAGTTGAACATCATGACGAGGTCGAAGGGACCCTCCGGAAGCGGATCACCGCTGAGATCTCGCCGCATCCACTCGATGGGCAGGCGCGCCTTCTTGGCCGCTTGGTCTGCCTGTTCCAGTGCGGCATCGTCGAAATCCACGCCAATCACCTTGGCCCCGCGCCCGGCTGCCGCAATCGCGTGCCGGCCTGAGCCGCAGGCAATATCGAGGACGCGCACGCCTGGCGCGATGACTCCCGCGTGCCACTGAAACCACGTACTGGGCATCCCCAGATGCTCGGGTCCTGACACGATCGTGGACGCTCCTTTTTCTCGCGCGGTTCGAGCCGCGGCCCTCATGGAGCTCGCAGCCGAGCCAGTCGACCTGCTCGTTATCGGCGCCGGGATCACCGGTGCCGGGATCGCACGTGACGCGGCGATGCGCGGGATGCGCACGGCTCTCGTCGACAAAAGCGACTTCGGGTCCGGAACCAGCTCCCGATCGTCACGGCTCATCCACGGTGGCCTACGCTACCTCGAGCACGGGCACCTGCGTCTCGTGTTCGAAGCCAGTCGCGAGCGCCGGATCCTGCTCCGCATCGCCCCGCACCTTGTCTGGCCCCGCTCCTTCATCGTGCCCGTACACCGCGGCTCGCGGCTGCCCCTATGGAAGCTGGCCGCCGGCCTGCTGCTCTACGATCTGCTGGCCACCTTCCGGAATGTGCGCTCCCATGAGATGCTCGGCAAGCGTGCGTTGCGACGAGCCGAGCCGGGCCTCAGGTCGGGAGGACTGCGAGGTGGAGGGCGGTACTATGACGCACAGTGCGACGATGCCCGACTGACCCTCGCGAATGTCCGCGACGCACACCGACACGGCGCCCTGGTGGCGAACTATGTACGGGTCGAGCGTCTCGAAACCGCCGACGGGCGGGTTGGCGGCGCACACGTCGAGGATCTCACGACGGGGGCGCGGCTTGCGATCCGGGCCCGCGTCGTGGTGAATGCCACCGGGCCGTGGTCGGATGCGCTTCGCGGAACAGACGAACAGGGACCTCAGCTTTGCCTGAGCAAAGGTGCACACGTAATCGTGCCCCGGTGGCGCCTGGGCAACAACGAGGCCCTCACCCTCACGTCGCCCCTCGACGGACGGGTCGTGTTCGTCGTTCCCGTAGGTGACTTCAGCTACATCGGGACGACCGAGACCACCGACGACACCAATCCCGATGCGATCCGCGCCACCGGGGCGGACGTGATCTACCTGCTGCGCTCCGCGAACGCGTTCTTTCCGGAGGCGCGCCTCACGCCAGAGGACGTGCAAGCCAGTTGGGCTGGCGTGCGCCCGCTGGCGCGAGCAGGAGCCACGGATCACCCGGGGTCGGTGTCACGAGAGCACCGGATTCTCGAGAGTGGTCACGGCCTGCTTTCCATCGTGGGAGGCAAGCTCACCACATATCGGGTGATGGCCGCTGAGGTGGTGGATCGGGTTGCGCGACGGCTTCATGAGTTGGACGGCCGTCCGGTGCCTCCACGAGCAGCCACCGACCGTGAACCGCTTCCGGGTGGCGGGTCGCGGGATCTCGACATCCTGGTTGACACAGCGACCCAGGAGGGCATCCCGCGGGCAACGGCCGAGTATCTGGTGCGCTGTTATGGGAGCGAAACCCCGGCCGTTGTGCGCCTTGCAAAATCGGATCCGAAGCTCGCTCGCCCGGTCGTGCCAAAGCGCCCCGTCATTTGGGCGCAGCTTCTGTATGCTATGCGCCGGGAGATGGCCCTGACGCTCGGCGATCTCTTCATCCGTCGCACCAGCCTCTACTACGAAGCGCCCGACCATGGACTCGAGGCGGCCGCCGAAGTCGCACGGCTGGCCACGGCGGAAGCCGACTGGGACACCGAACGCTGCGAAGCGGAACTCGCCGCCTACCGGCAACAAGTGGAGACGATGCTGCGGTTCCGCGCCGAACTCTCAGGTGACGCGGTCTAGTCATCAACGGGAAGCAGGGCAGCGCCTTGCGCCCGCCGGTCGCGGAAATCTCTGGACTGCTCGTAGGCCTGCCGTAGATCTCGGATGAGCTCCGCTCGCCGATCGTAGAGTCGTCGCGGGGTCCGCGGTGCGCACTTGGCAAGCGCATAGGACGCGACGATCGGCAGAGCGATGGTGCTATCGCAGTAGCACACGACGGCGTCCGGTAGCTGGTCGGGATCCACTTTCCCCCAACTGACCGCCTCCCCAGGTGTCGCCCCGGAAAGCCCCCCCGTGTCGGATCGTGCGTCCGTGATCTGGAGGTAGTAATCGTGCCCCTTCTCCTCGATACCGAGTACCTCTTGAATCTGGGGCTCCGTCTGCAACACGAAGTTCTTGGGACTCCCGCCACCGACAATGAACACGCCACTCTGGCCACCCTTGCGCTTCGCGTCCAACACGATCGCGGCCGTTTCATTCACGTCAGCGGACACGTCGTAGGCGATGGCGTGCCCTCCCAACGCGAGTTCGGCCACATTCATTCCAATCGATGAGTCGCCGGGAGACGACGTGTACAACGGCACTCCGTACTCGTGCGCCGCCGCCACCAAGGACTTGTGCGTGAGTCCGAGCGCTCGCTCCCGCTCCCGCACATACGCCCCGAGCCGGAAGTGGTATTCGGCCGAACTCATGGGCTTTTGGAACTCCGGCAGCTTGCTCACTTCTCGGAGGAACTCGTCCGTCTTCAACAACACGGCGTAGTCAAAGAACACATCGTAAATCCGCACCACGCCGTGTTCGCGGAGTTCGACGTCGTCCGCCACGTGCGTTCCGCGATGCATGGAGAATCCCAATGGAAAGTGCAGGTCGTGATACAGGTTCGCGCCGGTGGACACGATCCAGTCGACAAAGCCCGCCTCGATCAGTGGGATAATGGTCGACATGCCGATCCCGGCCGGCGTCATCGCCCCCGTAATGCTCATGCCCACCGTGCACGTCTCATCCAGCATGCGCGTCGTGAAGAGCTGGCACGCCTCGCGCAACCGGCCGGCGTTGTACGCGAAGAACGCACCGTCCACCAGTTCCGCGACACTCTCACCACCCTTCAGAGGCTTCGGGTTGATCCGCTTTCCAGCGAGGTACTGCCGCTTGTTCGCAGTCATTTCACCGGACCTTTCCACCGCCATCCAGCACGGCACGGCGTTCTTCAGCCTCGACGACGATCCTGACCACTTCCTTGGGGTCGTCAACAATATGGAACAGTGTCAAGTCCTCGCGTGAGATCTTCCCCTCTGCCGCCACGCGCGTCGTGAGCCAATCCACGAGGGGCCGCCAATAGTCTGACCCAACCAGAATGATCGGCGTGTCCCAGATCTTCTTGGTTTGGACGAGCGTAAGCGATTCGAACAGCTCGTCCATCGTGCCGAACCCTCCGGGAAAGAATACGAAAGCACACGAGTACTTCACGAGCATCGTCTTACGCACGAAGAAGTACCGGAAATGGACGACGCGGTCGAGATAAGGATTGGCCCCCTGCTCCTGTGGCAACTCGATGTTGAGCCCGATGGAGAGGGTGCCCGCCTCGCGAGCGCCACGATTGGCAGCCTCCATGATCCCAGGCCCAGCGCCCGTCAGCACCGGGAACCCGGCCTCTCCCAACAGGTGTGCGGTCATGATCGCGACCGTGTAGTAGGGATCATCGGAGGGCGTTCGGGCGGATCCGAAGATCGAGACGGCCGGCGCGAGGTCAGCCAGTTCCTCGAAGCCCTGCACGAACTCTCCCAGAATCCTCAGAGCTCTCCAAGGATCGGTATGGGTGAATGAGCGCCGCTCGGTAAACCGCGGAACCTCGAGCAACCGCTCGTCCGCCGTGAGGCGCTCGCTCGGACGAACCGTTTCAGGTGGCGAGGATTTCGATGGCTGCCGCATAGTCATCCGGTACGTTGTAGAAGAACGGTGAGAGGCGCACGTGCCCCGGTCGCGCGTCGACGATGATCCCCGCATCCCGGAGTTTCTCCACGGCGGCTCCAGGGTCAGGATGCCGGACCATCACGATCCCCGACCGCTCCTGCGGTCGGGCCGCCGTCGTGAGGGTCAGTCCGGCTCCCAGCGCTCGTGCAATCAGATCCTCGGTCAAGTTCGCTGTGGCGTCCCGCAAATGACCCGTTCCAATCTCCAGAACGATCTCCAGCCCTCCGCGCTGCGCGTAGACCGCTGCAAGTGCCGGTGTTCCGAGCTCGAATCGCCGGGCATCGGCGTGCCACTCGATGTGACTGGCATCGAAGGCGAATTGCCGTGCGTTGGCAAACCACCCCGTGACGGACGGTGTCAGGGTGGAGATGAGCTCGGAGCGGACGTACAGGAATACAATACCCGGCCCACCGAGGAGCCACTTGAGACCGCCCGCGCACAACGCGTCCACACCGAGTGCGCGAACATCCACCGGGAGTTGCCCGACGCTCTGATAGGCGTCGACAAAACACAGCGCCCCTCGACGGTGGGCCACCTCCGCCAGCGCCGCGATATCCTGAATCGCGCCTGTCGTGAAATAGACGTGGGAGGTCGCCACCAGCGCGGTCCGCTCGTCCACGGCGTCGGCGATCATCTCGATCGGTACCGTTACGCCATCCGGACTCTCGACAACGACGACTTCGACGCCCGCGGCCTGCTTCGCAAGCCACTGGTATGGCACCGTGGGAAAATCCAGATTCGTCGTGACGACCTTCGGCCGCGCCGTATAGTCGAGCAGTCCCGCGAGTACGGCCGTGGCCGAGGAAACCGACGCATGTAATGCGATCTCGGTGGGCGAGGCATTCACGACGGCAGCGTATCCCGCACGCAGGCCTGCGAGCGCATCCCACCACACGTCGTACCACGCGGAGGCACCGCACGCGTCCCAGATATCGAGATAGGCGTTCACCTCTCGCCGTGAACGATCGGAAAGCGCCCCGAGGGAGCACGTGTTGAGGTAGACGGAGTCACGGAAGATCGGAAACTCGCCCCGATATGCCGTCAGGTCCCGTGACTCGCTGACGTCCGCCGCGCGCATGTGCGCCAATATACCGGTCTGATGGAGGACGGATAGCTCGGTCAGCGCGCGCGAACGGCTCGCCGGACCAGGGAGTCGACGCTGGCCGCCGCCCATGCCCCTTCAAGGACAATGAACCCCAGCTGGCGATCGAGGATCGCCACTACCAGCAGCAGCAGTGATCCGATAAGGTTGAAGGAGAGATACGTCGCGCCGTCTCGCGGCCAGTGCTTGCGCTGGAGTGCGACGTATGCAATCAGGATCATCGCGGCACCGACAACTGAGACGCCTTGGATCGTCCAATGCATGAGCGTCCGCCTCTTGAGAAGAGCTGGTTCGGCCTGATACGCGGGCTGGCGATCCGCACCCTCGCGCGCCCGATGCTCGCGTGGGATCTACTGACAACGCTCTGGGCATTTCGCGCGCGCGATTGGTACCGCCGGGCTCCGTTTCTCCCGTTGCCTCCCGCCGAGTACATGCGGTGGAGAATGTACACCGCGTATGGGCGAGAGGATGCCGTACCTCCCGTCGACGACGTGGTTCGCTTCGCGCGGTGGCGTCGGTCCATTCTGCGCCGGTGAACCCGGCAGAGCACGCCGCTCGTGTCAAATCACGCGCGCGCGATTTGGGGTTCGATCAGGTCGGTATTACCGACCTCTCCGACCCACCACACGCGCTCGCGCTGCGGCGATGGCTCGACCAGGGCATGGCGGGCACCATGTCTTATATGCACCGCCAGGCGGCTCTCCGCAGCGAGCCGTGGCGCATCGTGCCCCATGCCACTCGAGCCGTGGTCCTCTCGAAGGGCTACTACGTCGACGACCCTCCCGCCAGGCCTGGCTGCGGGCGTGTCGCCAAGTACGCACGGGGAAGAGACTACCACTCGGCGCTTGCCGGCTCGCTCGAGAAACTCGCGACGTACATCCGGGAGCTCGGAACGGTGGACACGGTGACACGATGCTTCGTGGACGCCGGCCCCGTCCCCGAACGCGAACTCGCTCAGCGGGCAGGCCTGGGCTGGATCGGGAAGAACACAATGTTGATCTCCCCTGGACGAGGTTCCTACACATTCCTCGCCGCGATCATGACGGATCTGCAGCTCGCGGTCGATCCACCGTTCGAGGCCGATCGCTGCGGAACGTGCCGTCGATGCCTCGACGCCTGTCCGACCGGCGCGTTCCCCGAACCGCGCGTACTCGATGCGCGCCGATGCCTCTCATATCTCACCATCGAGAACCACGGCTCGCTTGATCCCGCACTGGCCCAGCTCATGGACGAGTGGGTCTTCGGCTGCGATGTTTGCCAGGAGGTCTGTCCCTGGAACGTTCGCTTCGCCACCGAGTCCAGTTCGACCTCCCCCCTGGAGCAGTCACAGGAGTTCGCGTGGCTCGAACTCGATGTGCTCTCCATCATAACCGACGAGGAATTCAGGACGCGATTCAGAGGAACGGCACTCGAACGCGCTGGTGCAGGTGGCCTCCGGCGCAACGCTCAACTCGTACGTGAGAACCAGCGACCCCACGCCTGATGTTTGACTCCCCCGATGCCGTCACGGACCCGGTCCTCCGATCGCGCCTGCAGGAGATTCAGGAACGGCTCGCTCGTGGCCTCGCGGCCGTGGACCCACACGGACGCCTTGAGGGCCGACCTGTGAAGTATCGAGTGATCGGCGGCCAGACGCTCGAGGTGATCTTCCGAGAGGTCCCGAGCGTCGATGAGTCGGACGTGCTGGGGGTCAGGCGACTCATCGGTCACCAGAGTTTTTGCCGCGTGACACCTCAGAGCGCCGAGACCCTCGAAGTGCGCTTCGTCGTACCGCTGACTACGGACGACTAGAGCCGCCGGCCGTACTCGGGCGGACGCGGTATCCCGACATGCTCCATCCCGTTTCTGGAAAATCGAGAGTGCTGAGGGAGTGGACGATGGCCGCGGCCCGATGGGTGGAATCCACCGCCACGAGTCCCGGGCGTTGCTGCATCGTCGACCGAAGCTCGGCGTCGCGCACGAGCCCGCTCGGCTCAATCACCGCGCACACAAACCCGCCATGGTTGCGCGGCTCGTCCATGTTGAAGGGGCCGTACGTCAGCAGGTTGCCAAGGGAGTACGCGATCAGTCGTCCGTTCCACCACTCGCCGGCCCGAAGCACGTGTGGCCCGTGCCCGACAATCATGGCCGCACCGGCTTCGGCTGCTGTGCGCGCAAAGGCTACTGGATTGCCGCGGTCCTCCCCGAGGAACATCTCGGTGGTGTCGCGCGTCCGTTGCGCGGAGGCACCCTCTGCACCCATATGCATCGTGACGACGACTCGGCCAAATCGCTCTACAGCCCGCCGCACGTGGCGTCGAACCGCGTCGAGGTCTCTGGGATCCGGTCCGGCCTGCGCGGTCGCGAAACCGAGAAATCCAATCGTGTCGCCCCCCACCGCCACCGGCGTGGCAAGCGTGTCGGCGCCTGTGACCCGTACGCCAGCCGACTCCAGGAGTCGACCCGTCTCGGCGAACCCCGCCTCACCCGCATCCATCGCGTGGTTGTTGGCCACATTGCCGACGACACGGCTGTTGACCGTGAACCTCGCGATGGCCGCCGCGCGGTCAGGAGGCTGCCGGAACGCGTAGCAGAACCTCGACCCGGCGCGGCACTTCGGTGGCACTGGACCCTCACCGATCGCGCCCTCCACGTTGACGAGCACGATGTCCGCGTCCGCCACGAGTGGCAGGAGGGGCGCCACCAGCTCAGCGGCATCCGGCAGGGCAGGCACATCGCGACCGATGCGCTGGGCGGTCTCGAAGGTCCATGTCGTGTCCAGGTCGGACCCAAGCATCAGGTCGCCGCCTCCGCAAACACGTAACGCCCGGGAGTCCGCGGAGTTCGTTGGCAACGATCCCTCGGTCTGCGCAGCCAGGCGCCCGGCACACGTGAGTGCGACAAAGCTGCCGATCGACAGCCAGAAACTCGGTCCGTGCCGTGCCTGACGTGGCGTCATTACAGCCCGGTCGGATGGTCTATGAACTCGCACGCGAGGCCGAATTGTGCTGCAACACGTTCACCGAGGGCGCGGACTCCGACCGTCTCGGTCGCATAGTGTCCGGCATACACCACGTTCATCCCCCACTCCTCAGCATCGAAATGCGTGTGGTGGGCGCCTTCTCCGGTGACAAACGTGTCCACGCCCGCAGCGCGAGCCGCAGCGATCATGTTGCCCGCTCCACCAGAGATCACCCCAACCCGGTTCGTCCGCGACGGCCCTGCGGCGATAACATGGGCATGCGTGTCAAGAGCGTTTTCCAGCTGGCCGACGAGCGTGCCGAGCTCGACCTGCACCGCGCCAACTACCCCAATGGTGACGCCTTCGAACTCGCCGAACCCCTCTAGTCCCTGGAGTCCCATCATCGCGGCGAGCAGCACGTTATTGCCGACCTCGGGATGCAGATCGAGCGGAAGGTGTGCCGAATACAGAGCCGTGCGCGACGCAAGGAGACGGCGCAAGCGTGCCGCGTGCCGGCCCGTCACCGGTTCGAGGCCAGCCCAAAAGAGCCCGTGGTGCACGATCAGCAGCTCGGCACCGATTTCAACCGCACGGTTAATCGTGGCCTGGCATGCGTCGACCGCGGTAGCAACACGCGTGACAGCCTTGCGTCCCTCGACTTGCAGCCCATTGAGCGCGTTGGGGTAGTCGGGGATCTTGTGGATACTCAGATAGGAATCGAGAAAACTTCGGACTTCATCAGTGGAAGCAGGCATACAGTCACGACACCGTTAATACAGTTACTGGATGGTGCTTCGACGCGTCCCGGCGTTGTCCGGATCTCCGGAGGCTACTGGCGAGCCCAGTTCCATCGCGTTGACTTCACCCATGCGTACGTGTCCGTTCACTTCGCCGTCCTCCTGGACCACGAGAGTCTTCGTGACGATGTCGCCGTGGACAGACGCTTGCTCCTGGATCTCCACACGGACCTCCGCGTAGATCGACCCTCGCACCGTTCCTCCCACGATCGCCTCACGCGTGTAGATGTCCCCATCGACCGACCCGCCCTTCGCAATCAGCACCTGCTGGGCTGCTCGGATACTGCCGCTGATCGAACCTTCGATCTTCAACACGCCGTCGGTCGCCAGTTCACCGACGATCCGCATTCCCACACTCACGATCGAGAGACCACCGTCGCGCGCGCCTTCGCGGCCGCGGTCACTTCCACTGGCGAACGCCATTGTCAGAGCTCCTCCGGGATCATGTGTCGTGGGTCGATCGAAGCACCATCGCGAAACACCTCAAAGTGGAGGTGCGGCGCGGTCGATCGCCCTGTCGACCCGGACAGCGCGATGACTTGACCGATCCTCACCGTCTCCCCTCGCTGCACCAGCAGCCGCGACGCGTGCCCGTACATCGTTTCCGTCGTTGGATTGTGTCGCAGCCGGACATACAAACCGTACTCCACATGACTCCTCGCGTCCACGACCACGCCGGCGCCCGCGGCGCGGATTGGCGTTCCAACCGGTACCGCCACGTCCATCCCACTGTGCGCGCCACCGCCTCGATCGGCATCCACCGGACCGCGCGTGACGACCCCCCCACCTTCAAGTGGCCACCGCAACGGACGCTCGCTCCAACTCCGCGTTCCCACTCGCTCCGACGGCAGGTCCGCCACAATTGGATACGCCACGGCCGGTGCAGCATCGAAGCGGGAGCGCGACGGGACCACGTCCCCGCCCAACATCTCGCGGAGTTGATCGTAGCTCCCTTCCACGGCTTCGAGCGTGGCCGCGAGCTCCCTAACCTGCGCGTTCTCCTGGCGCAGACGTTCGAGATCCCGGCTCAACCCTGGCACACGTGCCGCGGTGCGGGCGATCGGCGCGTACACAGTGCCCGCCACGACCACCAAGGCGAGAAAGACCGCGATTGCTGTGACACTGGCACGCGCAAGCCAGAGCGGCAGGCGCAACGAATGAGACTCCGGTTCCCCGTCTCGATGAAGCACGATGGTGATCGCGCGCCGTGGTCGACTCATTCCTCGTACGGCTCACCAAGGATGATCTCCAGGATGCGGGCAAGATCGTCCTGCGAATAGAAGTTGATCGAGAGCCGGCCGCTGTCCTTGCCGCGCGCGGAGATCGAAATGTCCGTCTGCAGGCGCCGACGGAGTGCGTCCTCCAAGCGGCGGACTTCGGGCTTGGCGCGGCGCGGTCCGCGCTTGCCTCCCTTGCGGCCGGCGGTCTGCGCCATGCGCTCCGCGTCGCGAACTGACATCCCTTGCTCCACGACGATCCGTGCGGCCCGCAGCACTGCAGCGGAGGAGCCAAGGGCGAGCAGGGCCCGCGCGTGCCCCGCCGAAAGCGCGCCGTCGTGAATCAGGCTCTGGACTTCGTCCGGTAGCTTGAGAAGCCGCAGTGCGTTGGTCACCGTCGTGCGGTCGCGGCCCACGAGATCACCGACCTCACCCTGTGTCACGGCGAAGTCGTCGATGAGGCGCCGATAGCCTTTGGCTTCGTCGATAGGCGACAGGGCGTCGCGTTGGAGGTTCTCCACCAACGCAAGAGTCAGCATCGTGCGATCGTCGACGTCTCGGATGACCGCCCCGATACGCTCCCACCCCAGCTGCTGCGCTGCTCGCACTCGACGCTCACCCGCAATCAGCTCGTAGGTGTCGTCGTGGTCCGCGCGGACAACGACCGGTTGGAGTAATCCGTTCTCTCGGAGCGAAGTTGCCAAGTCCTGCAACGCCGTGGGGTCGAAGGCCTGGCGCGGCTGGTAGTGGTTTGGGCGAATCGCGTTGAGCGGCAGCTCCCGGAGTTGGCCGCTGTCGCGTGCCCTCTCCACGGTGGTCGCTGAACCGAGCAGTGCCTCCAACCCGCGCCCGAGCCGCCGTTTGTTTTCCGTCATCAGCCCCTCGCGGCCCCGACGGCAGTCACTTGCGGGGAACCAAGGGTACCCGCCGCCGTGCGTCGGATCACCTCCTGGGCGAGACTCAGATAGCTCTGGGCTCCCACGGACTGCACGTCGTACAAGAGAATGGGCTTTCCGAAGCTGGGGGCTTCCGCCAACCGCACGTTGCGCGGAATCACCGTGCGGTACACTTGATTGCCAAAGTACTCCTTCGCCTCGGCGGCCACCTGCTTCGAGAGATTGAGCCGACTATCGTACATCGTGAGCAGCACGCCATCGATCGCCAGCCCGGCATTACAGTTCTGCTGCACCAAGCGCACGGTATTGAGGAGCTTGGAAAGTCCCTCAAGTGCGTAGTACTCGCACTGGATTGGAATCAACAGCGCATCAGCCGCCGTCAACATGTTCAGGGTAATCAGACCCAGAGAGGGCGGGCAGTCGATCAGGACGAACTCGTACTGACCGGCGAGGGGCCCGAGCGCCTGCCGCAAGACAAACTCTCGCCGTGCGCGACCCACCAGCTCGATCTCGGCGCCAACGAGGTCCTCCGTGGCCGGCACGACATCGAGGTGCGGGAAGTTGACGCCGCGCGCGAGAGCGGAGCTCAGGGGGAGTCCACCCACCAGCACATCATAGAGGGACACCCCCACATGGGATCGGTCCAGTCCGACCCCGCTCGTCGCATTTGCCTGCGGGTCCCCGTCCACCAGCAGCGTCGGCCGCTCAGCCGCGGCGAGCGAAGCAGCCAGATTGACCGCGGTCGTTGTCTTGCCAACGCCGCCCTTCTGGTTGGCAATCGCGATTATGCGTGTCATACTACCATAAATCGCTGTCAATCAATAGTTTAGCATATGCTACAACGCGACAATTTGACTCCATGGTCGTTGAGGGGCAAGAATATACCCCGGAGGGTGGGCCACCGCCACATCGGTTTCACGTGAAACACCGTTCGCGCATTCTTGGATGCTGCGGGTCTGCCAGCGCCCCTGGAGTGTTTCACGTGAAACCTCCGCGTTGCGCGCTGAGTCGAATGTCAGGCGGCTGAGCGTCCGCGCCTGATGACCTCGAGCACCAGGTTCTGCAAGTCGCTCGGCGATACACCCAGAATCCGCCCCGCTCTCGCCAGGGACTCGGGACGAACCGCATCGAGCTTGTGCCGTGCTTCCGTGCTCAGGCTCAGCAAGTCCAGGTATGGGAGGTCAGGCGGAAGTCTGAAATGCGCCAACTCGGTCATGCGTCCGGCCATGTCCCGCTCGCGAGCAAGATACCCCTCGTACTTGGCTTCGGTCTCCGCGGTCAGAAGCACTTCCGAACTCCAATCGTCCTCGATGCCGGCTACCCGCAGAAGGTCCTGCAAACGAACTCCGGGTCGCTTCAGAAGCTCGCCGAGCCTCCGACGGCCTCGGGGCCCAACGTGCCCGGCGTTTGATGCTGGCCCACTCACTTCCGACGTGCTCACCAACGCATCGCCGATCAAGTTCATCAGCCGGTCTTGCTCGGCGAGTCTCGTCTCGAGTGCTCGCTGCTCATCGGCCCGGAGCATACCCAGTTCTGACGCGAGCGGACCAAGACGGGGCAGGGCATTGTCCTGCCGCATCAACAAACGAAACTCCGCGCGCGACGTAAAGAGCCGATAGGGCTCATCTACGCCTTTCGTCACCAGGTCGTCAATTAGTACGCCGACGTAGGCGTCGTCTCTCCCAAGCACCACAGGTTCCCGGCCGGTGGCTACCCTTGCGGCGTTGAGCCCGGCCATCAGCCCCTGTGCAGCAGCCTCCTCGTACCCAGTGGATCCGTTGACCTGCCCGGCGAAGTACAACCTCCCCACGGCTCGAGACTCCAGCCATGGTGTGAGCTGGGTCGGCGGGTAATAGTCGTACTCGATGGCGTAACCCGGTCGCGTCATCCTCGCTCTTGAGAGTCCAGTAAGCGACTGCAACACTTCAACTTGCACTGATATTGGAAGCGATGTTGAGAGACCGTTAACGTACAGCTCGCTCGTGTCCAGCCCTTCCGGTTCCAGGAAGATCTGATGTTTGTCCGCGGTCGGGAACTTGACGATCTTGTCCTCGATGGACGGGCAATATCGCGGTCCTCGTGCAGCAATCTCGCCGCCATAAAGGGCCGACTCGTGCAGGTGCTGCTGTACGATTCCATGCAGTGCCGGACCTGACCAGGCAATCCAGCAGGGTCGCTGCTCGGGACGGGGGACGCGAACGTACGAGGAGAACCGGTAATCGGGCCATTCCCCGTCCTGCCGCGCGAGCAGCGAATAGTCGACCGTTCGTCCGTCAATCCTCGGGGGTGTCCCGGTCTTGAATCGCCGACATTCGACGCCGATCGCGTCAAGTTGAAGTGCAAGGGCAACCGCGGGTGGATCCCCGGCACGGCCAGCATCCACACGGGTTTGCGTCCCGATGTGAATGCGGCCGCGAAGAAACGTTCCGGCCGTCAGGACGACTGCCGTCGCCCTGTACTGCCTCCCATCCGTCGTCGTCACCCCGGTGACGGCGCCCCGCTCAAGCCGGAGTTCCGACACCATCCCCTGGACAGAATGAAGATTCGGCCAGTGCTCGAGGATCGACCGTGCGGCACGACGGTACAGTCCCCGGTCGCACTGGGCGCGCGGTGACCACACTGCTGGCCCTTTGGAGCGATTGAGCATCCGGAATTGAATCGTGGCGAGGTCGGTCGCTCGTCCCATCACCCCACCCATCGCGTCCACCTCACGCACCACCGTCCCCTTGGCGATTCCGCCGATCGCCGGATTGCACGACATCTGCCCGATGGTCTCGAGATTGGCGGTCACGAGCAGCGTCTGCGCGCCCGTCCGCGCGGCAGCGCATGCCGCTTCGATACCAGCGTGGCCGCCGCCGATCACGATGACATCGTACCGATCGAGCATGGCGCGGAAGATACTTGAGGTCCTGAAAAACGAAAAACGCGTGACGACCCGCGCCCTGGTCCTTACGCTATCGCGTGCGAACCCACCGCACGAGTTCTCTGATGTTCGGGCGTTTGCCGTGCATGAGGATCCCGACGCGGTAGATGCGCGCCGCAAGCCACGTGATCAACAGCAGGCCTAGCACCAGGAAGCCAATGGACATGGCCACCTGATCGAGCGGCACTTCTGCCGCGGCCCACCGCACGGGCATGGCGATCGGCGAACAAAACGGAATCAAGGAGAGTGCTATCGCTATCCCGCCGTCCGGTTGCTGCAGTATGCTGAGCATCAACATCGTGGGGATGACCAACAGCATCACCACTGGTGTCTGCGCCTGTCGCGCCTCAGCTTCGGTGTTGGACATGGCTGCGACTGCCGCAAACATCGACGCGTACAGAAAGTAGCCCAATACGAAATAGACCAAGAAAATGACGATCGTGGAAACCGGCACCTCGGGCATCGAGAACCCGCCGCCGCTTCCAGCGAGATCCACGCCGACCATCCCGGCAATCGCCTCACGTTGATCGATCATGATCTTGGCCGACACTCCCCAGATGAGAAACTGGAACAGTCCCACGCTTCCGACTCCGACAACCTTGCCCGCGAGAAGCTCGAAGGGTCGCAAGCTCGACACCAACACCTCGACGATGCGCGAGGTCTTTTCCTCCACGACGGAACCAAGGACCTGTACGCCGTACAACAGAATCGCGATGTAGAGAATGAACCAGAGCAGGTACGCTAGGAAGAACCGCGCTTCCCCTGAGTCCTCTGTGACCTTGCCCCCGCGGATGCTCACGGTCGTCAGAGACACCGGAATGGTGGCGCGCGCCACCAGCTCCGGATCCACCCCGACACGATTCAGCCGTTCGACAAGCACGATCTCGCGCACCGTCCGCTCGAGGACGCTCATGTCCGTCAGCGACGACACGTTTGCGCCGCGGTATTCGGCCTTGCCGTCCTCCACCGTGGCGTCGGTGAGGATGAGGAAGCCGTCTATCGCCTTCTCCCCTACTACCGGCACCAACGAATCTCCGACCGCCTCCAGTCGATCCAGCGTGACTGCGAGGCGCCTGGCTTCCACCGGCGCCCGACCGTTCAGTCGGTCCGTCACCCGCCGACCGAAATCCGAGGTGGTTACGTCGACGACGACGATCGTTCGTTGCCGACCGCCGCGGTCCGCGAGTAGGAGGGGAATGACGATCATGCCGCCCATCAGCAGGGGGCCAAGAATCGTCGAGACGATGAACCACTTGTTCCGAACGCGCTCAATGAACTCGCGACGCATGACGACCCAGATCTTATGCATCGACCACCTCCTGGGCCCGTGCACGCGTCGCGTCGGGCCCAACCAGATCGATGAAGATCTTGTTGAGCGTGGGCTCGGCGACTTGGAATTGCGTCACCTTGAGATCGGCCGACACCAGAGCGCGCAACAGATCCTGCGTCGTGGCGGTCGTTGCGAGTTCCACTTCCGCGTACTGCCCGTAATCATCCGCTTTCATCACCAGGCGACGGTTCCGAAACACCTGGTCCGTTCCCGCAAGTCCGCCGTCAACCGAAACGAGCACGTTGTGACCGCCATGCTGCCGCTTGATGTCCGATATCGCCCCGTCGACCACCTTCTCACCACGGGCGATGATACAGACGGCGCTGCACAGCTTCTCGGCCTGCTCCATGATATGCGTCGAGAACAAGATCGTCGTGCCCGTGCGCGCGAGCTCGACGATGATGTCCTTGATCAACACCGTGTTGACCGGGTCGAAGCCTGAGAACGGCTCGTCCAGGATCAACAGGTCCGGTCTGTGCAGGACGGTGGCAATGAACTGGACCTTTTGCTGCATGCCTTTGGACAGGTCGTCGATCTTCTTGCTACTCCAGTCACTCAAACCAAGTCGATCCAGCCATCGTGCCCCCTCGTCCTTGGCCCACGCGCGCTTCGCTCCCTTGATTTCGGCGAGGAAGACCAAGAGGTCCAGGACTTTCATCTTCCGATACAACCCGCGCTCCTCCGGCAGATAGCCGATACGATGAGCGAGCCGCCGTCCTCCATCACCGCCACCGAACAAGTCGATGCGACCATCATCCGGGGTGATGATGTTCATGATCATCCGGATGGTCGTCGTCTTGCCCGCGCCGTTCGGTCCAAGCAGGCCGTAGATCGTTCCACGCGGCACGTTCAGCGACAGGTTGTGCACCGCTGTGTGTCCGGCGTATCGCTTGGTAATGCCGTGAATGGCTACCACAGAATCCGCGCTCATTGTCTCATCCGCTCAGCCGGTGAAAGCCGGTCCAAGGTAAGTCCTTCAGACATCGCCGACCAGCGCGGCCACCCACATGCGGACTCGCCGCAGGCGTTGTACTGCACGCTCGACCGTCGCGGACCTGGCGCTACAGGGAGAGCTGCCGACACGTTGTCTGGGATCTGGGCGCGACGGGCGGATGCCGACCTTCAACGTGCTCCCGGTCGCGTCGGGAGGCAATTAGACCTGGTCTTGCAACCCCGGAAGGCGCACCAGCACGTCATTGCCGGCGATCGTCACCGACAGCAGGCGCAGCGGCTCGGTCGCCGGTTCCGCGAGGACCGCACCCGTTCGCACATCAAACTGCGCACCGTGTAGCGCGCACTCGATCACGTAGTCATCCACCATCTCGCCGTCACTCAGCGGGAAGTCCGCGTGCGAGCAGCGGTCCGCGCAAGCAAAGACCTGGCCACCGACCTTCACGAGACACAGGGTTTCGCCCGTAACGGTTTCACAGGCCTTGGGGGCGCCATCCGGGAGTTCGGATAGCATGGCCACTTTGGCTAGGCTCCCGTCCGTCATTCACGCTCCGGTGCTGGTTTCGTCCGGCTGCTCCATTGCCGCCTCAGTCGATGCGGCACCACTGCCCGCCAGCGCAGCGTGCAGCGTGTGCCAGGCGAGGTTGGCGCACTTCACTCTGGCGGGATACTGACGCACACCCGAGAGCGCCGCGAGCTTTCCGAGGGCCGCGGTTTCGATCGAACCACTCGGCGGCGTCGTGACCATTGCATGAAACGCCTGGAACAAGTCCAGCGCCTCTTTGGACGACTTGCCCTTCACGGCTGCCGTCATGAGTGAAGCCGATGCCTGCGAGATGGCGCAGCCGGTTCCCTCGAAACCGATATCGGCAATGCGATCGTCCTCCAGAATCAGGTACAGGGTCATCCGATCACCGCACAAAGGATTCGATCCCTCCGCCGAGCGATTCGCGCCCTCTAGCTTCCGGAAGTTTCGCGGGCTCCGGTTGTGATCGAGAATCACCTGCTGATAGAGGTCCCGGAGATCCATCACCGCCCGAACACCTTGCAGACTTCTCCCAGCGCGTCCACCAGCCTGTCCACGTCGCGCCGTGTGTTGTAGAACGCGAAGGAGGCCCTCGTCGTGGCGGGCACGCCGAGCCGGTCCATCACCGGCTGCGTACAGTGGTGCCCGGTCCGCACGGCGACCTCGTACTGGTCCAGGATCGTGCCGACGTCGTGGGCATGCACACCCTCGAGGATGAAAGACACCACGGCCGCCTTTTCGGAGGCCGTGCCGACCACCCGCACGCCCGGTACCGACTCCACCCGCGAGGTCGCGTAGCGTAACAGATCGCGCTCGTGCGCCTCCACCTCATCCCAAGGGAGGTCGTGTAGATAATCCAGCGCCGCTCCCAATCCGATCACGCCGGCGATGTTGGGCGTGCCCGCTTCGAACCGCGCCGGTGGCGGAGCGAAGGTCGTGCCCTCGAACGTCACGCGGTCGATCATCTCGCCACCACCCTGATACGGCGGCATCGCCTGCAGATGGGACGCCTTCCCGTACAGCACGCCAATACCGGTGGGGCCAAACGTCTTGTGCCCGGAGAAAGCGTAGAAGTCGCAATCCAGGGCGCGCACGTCAACGCGGAAGTGCGGTACGGCTTGCGCACCATCGACCAGCACGGGGATGCCGCGTTCGTGCGCGCGACGCACAATCTCGGCTACGGGATTGACCGAGCCGAGCGAGTTCGACACGTGCACGACCCCCACCAACCGCGTTCGCACCGTCAACAGCTCATCCAACGTCCCCAAGTCCAGCTCGCCGGTGTCCGTCATCGGAATCACCCGCACCCTTGCACCCGCCGCCTCCGCCACAAGCTGCCACGGCACGATGTTCGAGTGATGCTCCATCGTCGAGAGGAGAATCTCGTCTCCCGCCTCAAGCCGGGGTCGCCCGAACGACTGCGCTACGAGGTTGATCGCCTCCGTCGTACCGCGAACGAAGATGATTTCGTGCGGGTCGCGCGCATTCAGGAAACGCTGGACCGTCGCCCGCACGCGCTCGTAGGCAAGGGTCGCCGCGGCACTCAATCGGTACACGCCC
This sequence comes from Gemmatimonadales bacterium, assembly GCA_036397755.1. Taxonomy (GTDB): domain Bacteria; phylum Gemmatimonadota; class Gemmatimonadetes; order Gemmatimonadales; family GWC2-71-9; genus CAMYLY01. The sequence continues at coordinate 30,410 of DASWII010000066.1, forward strand.
CGGTGGATGTTGGCGTTCTCTTCTGCATAGTACTGCTGCAGTGTCTCCAACACCCGGCGGGGCTTTTGCGTGGTGGCTGCGTTGTCCAGATACGCCAGGGGTTGTCCGTTCCGCGCCTGGGCCAGGATCGGGAAATCCGCCCGAACCCTCTCGGCATCAAACGCCATCGTGTGGCGCCTGGGAACCGACACCCCGATGGTCGTCGACATCAGGCGGTCGCGGTATCTCCCGTCAGGGCCGCCAATCGCTGCTGAACGAGGACGTCGAGCCAGTCGCGCAGCCGCTGGTAACGGACACTGTTCAGGATTTCGGAGGCGAACCCATAGGTGAGGAGCTTGCGTGCGTCCGCGAGATTCAGGCCTCGACTCCGGAGATAGAACAGGTGGGTCTCATCAATCGGTCCGAGCGTAGCGCCGTGGGTGCACCGCACATCGTCGGCGTGAATCTCGAGTTGTGGCTGACTGTCGGCGCGTGCGTTCGCGGACAAGAGCAAGTTGTTGTTCGTCTGCTTCGAATCGGTCTTCTGCGCTCCCTGGCGTACGATGATCCGACCGCTGAACACCCCACGGGCGCGATCACCGAAGATGCCGTTGAAATATTCCCAGCTGTTGCAGTGCGGTTGGGCGTGGTCCAGCGTGGTGTGGTAGTCGACGTGTTGTCGCCCGCCAAGTCCGGACAGGCCGTTGAGCGTGCTCTGGGCGCCCTCGCCGCCCAAGACCGAAACCAGATCCTGACGACTGAGCGCCGCACCGAACGAGAATGTCACCATCGCGCACCGGGCATCGCGCGCTAATCGCGAATGGGTAACCGCCGTGTGATAAGCGTTGCCGGAGTCCCGCTGGATTCGATAACTGTCGAGTTGGGCGTTGACCCCAACGACATACTCACTGACCGGACTGGTCCAGTAGCGATCGCCGTCGCCGCCGGCGTGCGTCTCGACCACGGTTGCTTCAGCCTCGTCCTCGACCACCACCAACAGACGCGGAAAGACCAGCCCGTTGTCACCGGCCGATCCCACGTCCGTAAAGAAGAGCACTTGGATCGGCACGCTGAGGCGGACGCCGCGCGGCACGAACACGAAAGCCCCGTCGCTCAGAAACGCCGTATTCAGTGCGCCAAAGGGGGTTCGCAAGTCGGCACCCGACGTACCGAGGTGCTGCTCCACCGCCGGGTGCGCCTGGTCGAGAGCCTCCCGGAGACCCATGACGACCGCGCCGCCCGGGAAACTGGGCATGCGCGACAAGTGTGGAGCGACACGGCCATTCACGACCGCGAGCACGGCCGAGGTTTCGTCCGGAACCACGTGAGGGGATAGCGCCACCGCGTCTGCCGTCGATGCCCCGCCGAGGACTTCGAACACCGACTCGACCAGCGGCTTCACATCAGTGAACCGCCACGCCTCGTCGCGGGTGGACGGAAATCCCGCGTCCGCAAAACGCGCGATGGCGGCTGCTCGCTTGCCCTTCAGCCACTCCGGACTCGCGCCCGCGCCGTTGACCGCGAACGCTTCGTAAGCCGCTACATAGGCGTTGTGCGCACGTGAGCGATCGACTTGCTGGGCCATGGCGTCCCGGCTCATCCTGCCGCTACCAGTTCCGATTTGGTCCAATCGTAGCCCTTCGCCTCGAGTTCCAACGCCAGCTCCTTCCCACCGGAGCGCACGATCCTACCGTGCGCGAGCACATGCACGTAGTCAGGCGTGAGGTAGTTGAGGATGCGCTGATAATGCGTCACCACGATGAACGAGCGCTCCGGGCTTCGGAATCGGTTGACGACCTCGGCGACAGCCTTGACCGCATCGATGTCGAGTCCCGAGTCCGTCTCGTCCATGATCGCGAGTGATGGTTCCAGCACCGAGAGCTGGAGAATCTCGTTGCGTTTCTTCTCACCTCCGGAGAACCCCTCGTTGACGGCGCGATACACCAGGCTGTCGTCCCACCCTATCGCCTTCAACTTGGCATCGAGTAGCTCGGCAAAGTCGATGGTGTCCAACGGCTCCTCGCCCCGTGTCTTCCGAATCGCGTTCACCGCCGACTGCAGGAAGTAGGCATTCGTGATCCCGCGAATCTCCACCGGATACTGAAACGCCAGGAACACCCCGGCAGCCGCGCGCTCGTCCGGCTCCATCTCCAGCAGGTCGCGTCCACCGAAGCGCACCGTTCCGCTGGTCACCTCGTACGCAGGGTGCCCCGCCAGCAACTGGGCCAGCGTACTCTTGCCGGACCCGTTCGGCCCCATGATGGCATGGACCTCGCCCGGCCGAACCATCAGGTCGATCCCCTTGAGGATTTCGCTGCCCTCCACAGCCGCGTGCAGATCGTGAATCTCAAGCATGTGCTCGTTTCCCATGATTTATCCGACGCTCCCTTCGAGACTAATGCTCAGGAGGCGCGTCGCTTCGACAGCAAACTCCATGGGCAACTCTCGAAAAACGTCCTTGCAAAAGCCGTTGACAATGAGCGAGACCGCGTCTTCCTGGGATAGGCCCCGCTGCTGGCAGTAGAAAATCTGATCCTCACCCACCTTGGAAGTGGTCGCTTCGTGCTCCATGACCGCGGAGCTGTTTCGCACATCGATGTATGGGAAAGTGTGAGCACCACACTGGTCACCGATGAGCATCGAGTCGCACTGCGAGTAGTTCCGCGCGTTCGCGGCACCCTTCATAATCTTGACCTGCCCGCGATAGGTATTCTGGCTGTGCCCCGCCGAGATTCCCTTCGAGACGATCGTGCTGCTCGTGTTCTTCCCGATGTGGATCATCTTGGTGCCCGTGTCAGCCTGCTGCCGGTGATTCGTCATTGCCACCGAGTAGAACTCGCCGATGGAGTTGTCTCCCTCGAGTACACAACTCGGGTACTTCCAGGTTATGGCCGATCCAGTCTCGACCTGCGTCCACGAGATCTTGGAGTCACGGCCGGCACAGTGACCCCGTTTGGTGACGAAGTTGTAGATCCCGCCGACGCCCTGCTCGTCGCCCGGGTACCAGTTCTGGATCGTCGAGTACTTGATTTGCGCGCGCTCACCCGCGACGAGTTCGACCACGGCCGCATGCAACTGGTTCTCATCACGCATCGGGGCGGAACAGCCCTCGAGATAGCTCACATAACTGTCGTCGTCGGCCACGATCAGCGTACGCTCGAACTGCCCCGTCGCAATGGCATTGATCCGGAAATACGTCGACAGCTCCAGCGGGCACCGCACTCCCTTGGGCACATAGACAAACGAGCCGTCGGTGAACACCGCGGAGTTCAACGCCGCGAAGAAATTGTCGTTGCTCGGCACCACGGATCCCAGGTGAGCGCGAACCAAGTCCGGATGCTCGCGGATGGCCTCGGAAATCGGCAGGAAGATCACGCCGTGCTTGGCCAGCTCTTCCTTAAAGGTCGTGGCCACGGACACGCTGTCGAACACGGCATCGACGGCAACACCGGTCAAACGCTTCTGCTCGGAGAGCGGAATACCCAGCTTCTCAAACGTCTCGATGAGCTTGGGATCCACCTCATCCAGACTCCCCACCCGCGGTTGTTGGCGGGGGGCGGCGTAGTAGTGAATCGCCTGGTAGTCGATCGGATCGTACTTCACGTTGGCCCAGGATGGTTCCCGCATGGTCAGCCAGCCGCGGTAAGCCCGCAGCCGCCAGTCCAACATCCAATCGGGCTCGCCCTTCTTCTCGGAGATGAGCCTGATGATGTCTTCGTTCAGCCCACGCGGTGCGAGATCCGACGCGATGTCCGTGCTCCACCCGTACTTGTAGGCCTGTTGTACGTGCTGGTCGATCGCGGACGATGTCGTTGACTCCTGTGGGGTCACGCGGCCTCCGGCGTCTGTGAAGGTCCCCCTGTCACGGGCGAAATGGAGTACTGACAGGAGTTGCACCCGTCTGGAATGTATGAGTCGCGCTGCACGTCGCGCTGCAACACGTCCCGCAGGAAGTCCGCTTCTGCCGCACAGATCTCGGGGAATCGTTCGGCCACGGCCCGCACCGCACAGTGATGCTCCGCGAGGCGCACTTGGTCCTCCTCGAGTGACCAGGCCGCCATGAATCCCTGCTGGGAAAGTACGTCGACCACCGCTTGGACTTTCTCCTCGATCGACGCGTTGACAAGCTCGGCACGGAGCCGATCCGCCTGCGCGCGAAACCGCTCGGCGAACATCGCGCGGACGGCATCTCGCCCACCACTGCGGGCGATGTAGATGAGCGCGTCCTCGAGTGCCTGACTGTACTGCGTCGGGAACAGGGCCTCGCCACCCTCGGTTAGCCTGTAGAGGTACGTGGGCGCCCCGTTGCCTCGCTGTGCTCGTTCGTACAGCACGAGGCCCTCGGCTTCCAGTTCCTTCAGATGCCGCCTGACCGCGGTGGAGGATACGCGGAACGCGTCGGCGAGCTCCCTGGCCGTCAACGGCTGCAGGCGTTTCAGCTCGAGAAGGACGTCTCCCCGAAGGCCCTTGTGGCCCGCGAGGGCCGGTGTCATCGGGTTCATATGGTGATCATGCTAACCCCGTCCACCAGCTTTGCGCAACTAAAAGAACGATTTTGTTTGCGAAACGCCATGGAAGACAACCACCTCACGAGCTATCAAGCGAGCAACAGTCGACTTAAGCTATTGTTACGTAACCACTTAACAGATCAGATAGCATGGAGCGGCGCGTGCCGATACATTGAACCGTCAACTCGTGAGGTGCCGCGAACATGGCCGTACGGCCGATACGCCTGCTGGGCGATCCGATACTGCGTTACCAGTGCGACCTGGTCGAGGCGGTGCGATCGCCGGCCGCTCGCGTCGTGGCCGACGATCTTCAGGACACGCTACGTGACCTGAAGAGTCGCCACGCGATGGGCCGAGGTTTGGCAGCTCCGCAGATCGGCGCTCCCATGCGGTTGGTTTACGTCGAGGTGGACGAGCCCTGGTTCCTGGTGAATCCCGAGATCACAGACGTGGGGAGCCAGGATTTCCTCGTGTGGGACGACTGTTTTTCCGTCCCGAATCTCCTTGTGCGTGTGCAGCGGGCTCACCAGGTGTGTGTCGCGTACCACGATCTGGCTGGGAAGTCCCATCAGGTGGACGTCGAGGGCGCCATGGCCGAGTTGCTCCAGCACGAAATCGACCATCTCGATGGCGTCTTGCTTGTGGATCACCCCGCGGGGCTCGACCCGTTCTGTCTCAGGGAGGAGTGGAATCGACACTATGCCGGCGGAGGGCGGTACGGCTCGCCGTTCGACCGAGAAATCGGCCCGGGCAATGACCCACGCTAGCCGAGAGCGTTCAGGAATTCCCCAATCACTCGACTCATCGCGACGGGCTGCTCGAGTGCTATCACATGACCCGACTCGGGAATGACCACGAGGTGCGCTCCGGGGACAGCCTGTGCCATCGCCCGTGACTGCTCCGGTGAAATCAACTGGTCGTCCCGTGCGGCCAAGACGAGTGTCGGCACGGAGATCTGCGGCAAGAGATCCGTCGCATCGGATCGATCGCGCATGGCTCGAAGAGCTGCCACGAGGCCGGGGACCGAGGAGTTCGTGATCATGGTGCGCAGATGTTCGACCACTTGTGGCATCATGACGGCGGTCTGTGGCGCAACAAGCTTGGGAATCATCCGGTCCGCCAGGGCCCCGGTTCCCTCGGATTCCACCAGTTTGATGGTGGCGTCACGACCCCGTTTGGCCGCGTCGTCATCCGCGCTTGCCCTTGTGTTGGCAAGGATCAACCCACGGACCCGATTGGGATGACGACGCACCATTTCGAATGCGACGTACCCCCCCATCGAGAAACCACACACCACCGTGTTCTCGATTTCGAGTTGATCCAGCAGCTGAGCGAGGTCGTCCGCGTACCCGGATATGGTGGGCGTCCTATCCCCCAGCTGCGTGAGTCCCATACCACGCAGATCCGGCGCCACCCGACGCCAGCCCGTCAACGTGGCCACCAAGCGCCGCCACATCGTTCGATCCAACGGGAATCCGTGAACAAACAAGACCGCCGGGCCATCACCCTGGATGTCGACGGCCGTGTCGGCATCCTGAACGACCCGATGCTGAATCGCCGCGGCCTGCACCGAGGGGCGCGTCCCGAAGAAGGCACGTACCTCCGGCGGGACCTCGGTCGGCTTGCCATCGGTCCCGACGCACACGAACACAAACTCAGCCTCGGCCACGAGGGTACGGTCCCGATCGCGCCGTGCCACCTGGTGCAGAGAGAAGCTCGTCTTCCCGTGGTGCGTCAAACTCGAATCGATGCGGAGCACGTCACCCGGGTGCGCCACCGCATGAAACTCCGCCGTCACTTTCCGGACGGCAGCCCAAGCCCCAGCTCGAGCAAAGAGATCCATCCCGGGCCCACGCCTCAGCATCTCCCAACGCGCGCGTTCGAAGATCGTGAGGTACGCAGCCTGATTGACATGACCGTTGGCGTCGCAGTGATAGGGCATCACCGCAATCTCCACCGACGGAACTGGACTCACCGCGACACTCCTGTTTCGGACGGGCCGATGTGCTGTAAACTTACCGGGCGTGACGGGTTGCGGAACCGGTCGCACGCCGGCCTGGGCCGGAGAACGGACAATGCCCTCTTCGGTTAGGAGAGGAGCAGAATGACAGGATTATATTGTAGTGACACTATACTCATACTGACACGACAGTAATTTAACACTAATTGTGCTAACTGATTGTGAATAAGTGTTATAGCTTTTTGTCCACACCGACTCGACAGTGTGTCGATAATCTGGCGCTCGATGAATGAACGCGCAACAGACCATCACTTGGTCACTCACCGCGCGGGCCTCGACGCCATGGTCGGCGCTGTCGCAAACGCTGGTCGATGCGCGATCGACACCGAGTCGGCTTCGTTTCACCGCTACGCCGATCGACTCTACCTCGCGCAGGTAGCGACCGAGGATCGGGTGTGGGTCATTGACCCGCTCGCGGTCACGGACCTCGAGCCGCTCGGTCGATTGCTCGCCGATCGGAACATCGAGATCATCCTGCATGACGCGGACTTCGATCTGCGCACGCTGAATCGCGATTACGGGTTCATCGCCGCCAACGTGTTCGATACCCGAGTGGCGGCGGAGTTGGCGGGCGAACCGTCCGTGGGGCTTGCCGCGCTCCTCGAGCGACACTTCGGTGTGCGCCTCGACAAGCGCTTTCAGCGTGCCGACTGGTCGATGAGGCCGTTGTCGAAAGAGATGTTGGCATACGCCGCGGACGACACTCGGTATCTGGTGAAACTCCGCGATCTCTTGGCGCGACGACTCGTTGAACTCGATCGACTCGCCTGGGCCGAAGAGGATTTTCAGCGGATCGAGAGCGTTCGGTGGGAGCGGCCGGACGAGGCGCAGGCGTACCTCCGGCTCAAAGGTGCCAAGACCCTTTCGCCTCGACAGCGCGCCGCCCTGCGCGAACTGTACGCCTGGCGCGACGACATCGCATGCCGTCTGGACCGCTCGCCGTTTCGCGTGGCGGCGAACGACGCGCTCGTCGCGACCGCACGTGCACTGCCGACCAGCCCTCGGGCGCTGCGCGCAATACCCAGCATGTCGCCGGGGCTCGCTCGGCGCCACGGTAAGGCTCTCCTGGCCGCCGTGCGCACGGCGGTGGATCTGGGCGAGGAGAAACTCCCCGAACTGGAGCGGCGCCGGCGCGCTCCTCCCGACGAAGCGAGCCAGGCGCGCTTCGACAAGCTGCGGGCGTTGCGCGCACGGCGAGCCGCCCATGTCGCACTCGCTCCCGGTCTCGTTTGTCCGAACGCCGCGCTGATGGCGCTCGCGCGCTCGGTGTCGGACGGATCGCCTCCCGACTTCCAGGCGGCGGGCCTCAAGCGCTGGCAGCGGGACTTGCTGGGCGAGGACGAGCTGATACGGGCGCTCGAACCTGGCGCAGACTCGGCCGGCTAGAACCCCAGAAAAGCGCGAACCTTGGGCTCGATGCGTTCCGGGGTCCAGTAGGGCTCCCACACCAACTCAATCGACACCGTCTCGACCCCGTCGAGACTCTTTACCGCGGCGTCCACATCGCCCATGATCTGCCCTCCCGCCGGACACCCGGGTGAGGTGAGCGTCATCTTCACATCGACGTGGGCGTCGCTGATCGCGACGTCGTAAACGAGCCCCAAATCGACGATGTTCAGGCCGGCCTCCGGGTCTTTGACGCCGCGTAGCGCCGTGCGGACTGCAGCCTCATCGAGCACAGCATTCTCCTTCATCGCTGGTCCTGACATTGTACTCAACACCCGCTCGCGGCGCGACACGCCGCGTGAAACGCGACGGCCGCGTCCGCAACGGCGCCTCGCACTTCCTTGAGACGGCTGATCGATCGCCCACTCCGCGGTGCGTACACGCGGTTTGTGAGGAGAATGACGAAGAGGCCGCGCACCGGGTCGATCCATAACGACGTACCGGTGAATCCCGTGTGGCCGAACGTTCCGGGGGTCAGCAAGGTCCCGGTGTTGTCCGTGGTCGTCGTGTCGCGCAGCTCCCAACCCAGGGCGCGGTTACCGGCACCCGGAGCGGTGAACATCCGCACCGTCTCGGTTCGTACGAGCGTCACGCCACCAGTTGTCCCTCCTCCGAGAATCATCTGTGCAAATCGCGCCAGGTCGCTGCCTGTCGAGTACAACCCGGCATGGCCGGACACCCCCCCGAGGCGCGCCGCATTTTGGTCGTGGACCTCGCCGGCGATCGGGGTTCCCCGCCACCGGCCGACGGGGAGCATGCGGGATCGCCAGGCCCGCGGCGGGAGGAACCTGGTGTGCTCCATCGCCAGCGGTTGGAAGACGCGCTCCCGCACAAACCGATCGAGCGGTTGCCCCGCGGCGACCTCGACAATCCATCCGAGAAGCATCGCATTGAGGTCGCTGTAGACGACCCGCCCCCCCGGCGCCCACCGGAGCGGCTCGGCCATGACGCGAGCTCTTGCCTCTTCCGCCGTGGAGGTCAATTCGTGCAGCGGTAGGAACGCCCGCAAGCCCGACCGGTGCTCCAGCAGGTGCCGCACCGTCACTGCCTCTTTCCCAGTTCCGCGAAACGCCGGGAGATAGTCCTGCACTGCGCGATCGAGCTCCAGTAAGCGGTCGTCAACCAGCCGCATGACCGCGGTGGTGGTCGCGATCACTTTGGTGAGGGACGCGAGATCGACCAGCGTGCTTTCCGGGACAGGGACCGGTGCATCGGCGGCCCAGGTGAAGTGGCCAAAGCCACGCGCGAAGAGCACAGTGTCCGCGGTGCCGATGACGACCACGGCACCGGGGTATGCGCCGTCCCGGATGCCGGCCTCGACCGCCGCGGACACACGCTCGCTCGGAGTCACCTGCACGAGCGCAGCGAGGAGCAGAAACACGGTTGGAAGGGCGGGTTAGCGCCGAATCGGATCGCGCAGCGAACCAGGCGCCAAGGCATACAGCAGGCCCGCGGTCGCGCGGTCGCGGACCGTCAGATCGCGTACGCCGATCACCGGAAACATCACGTCCCGTGTGTCGTCCGAATGGCCCAGCCCGAGTGCATGACCCACCTCGTGCAGGGCGACCGCGTAGAGCGCGTCCTCCCCGACCGGGCTACCGACGCGATCTACTGTGGCGAGACTCACGATGGCGTGCTGGAGCCACCCTCCCGGGCCCCAGCGCACATCGGTTTGTCCCGCTCGGTACCACGGGAGCCCTCTCGCCCACCGCACCACGATGCTGGCGTCGCTTGCATCATCGACCAGCGCGAACCGTACCCGTGCCGCCGCCGCATCCTGCCAACGATCGAACGCCGCGAGCACCTGCGCGCGCCGACCTCCGTCCACCAGGGACGACGACTCCACGTAGACGGTGATGGCTGTTCCATCCACCAGCGACCAGCGTACCAACAGAGAGTCGTTCTGCACGAGGATGTGAGGAATGAAGGTCCCGGACTCGGCGATGCGGGCTCTCACCTCGGCCCGGTACGAATTGCGTTGCGCCGCCGCCAGTTCGGACCCGTGGCTCGAGCTGCCGGCCGGCAGAGGAGCGGCCGTTCGCAGGGGCGGGGTGCTTCCACCACCGAACGGCAGCACAGCCAGCACGATGAGGCAAATGCGCGCGGTCCGCATACAGTGAATATGTGCCCCAGGCTGACAGGCACGCCAGCGCCCGGTAGCTTTGAGCCACGAGCCGGCCTATCATTCGGCCCTTTCGGCCGAGATCCTCGAAGCCCTCCCTGGGTTCGGCCCCGTCGATATTCGCCGAGGGCGCTCCGCGACGAGTACTAAGTGAGTTTCAGTCCAGCAAATGCGATCATCCGCTATCGATTCCTGGTGATAGCCCTCTGGGGGCTGATCATCGGTATCGCTGTGCCACGAGCTGGCGTGGTACATGAGGGACTGCGCGTCGAGGGTGGAACCGTCGAGGGCTCAGACGCGATGATCGCGAGCCAGCTGATCCGGGAGTCCTTTCCCCTCCCGGTCGCGGATTTCTTTGCCGTGACGCTCACCGGGCCCGTGCCCATCGATGACACGCCGCACCGCGCCATTCTGGATTCCCTGACCCGGGTGGCCCGGTCCAGGTCCTACGTAAGCCACGTGGTGTCGTACTTGGACACGCCCGACTCGACGCTCGTCAGCGCAGATCGCCTCAGCACCTTCTTCATTGCCGCGATCCGGACGGACACCGCGCTGAGCTCCACCGACCTCGTCCCCGACTTCCGCCACCAGATGCATGACCTGCTGGCGCGGATACCGTGGGCCAGCAGCTACCGATCCGAGGTCACGGGTGGACCGGCGCTCGACTACGACATTCGCACGGTCTCGAAAGAGGACACGGATCGGGGAGAGCGCCGGGCTCTTCCCTTCACCGCCCTGATCCTCATTCTCTCGTTTGGCGCCATCGTCGCTGCCCTGCTGCCGCTCGGGATCGGTCTCGCGGTGATCGTTTGCGCCCTGGCGGTGGTGCAAGTCGTTTCGACGCTCTACCCGATGAACGTGTTCGTGCTCACGATCGTGTCGATGGTCGGATTGGGAGTTGGGATCGACTATTCGTTGCTCATCGTCACCCGTTTTCGCGAAGAGCTGAATCGCGGCCGCGGCCGCAACGAAGCCGCCCGCCGCACGATCGCCACCGCCGGACGAGCGGTGGTAACGAGCGGTCTGACGGTGGTGGTGGGATTTGGCTCGCTCCTGGTGACTCCGTTACCGGAAACCCGCTCGGTGGGTATCGGGGGTCTCATTGTGGTCACCGTCGCCGTGCTGCTGTCCGTCACCCTGCTCCCGGCCGCGTTGTCGCTTCTGGGAAGCGCGATCGACTGGCCGCGGTGGCTCGCGGGACGGCTCTCGTGGTATCACGCGTCCACCGGCTGGGAACGGTGGGCGCGCTGGCTGGCCCATCACCCGTGGCGGGCGATTCTCTGGGGAGGGTTAGCGGTCGCGATCGTCACGTGGCCGCTCACCCAAATCCGGGTCGGGCTGCCGCGGGCAGGGTGGTTCCCCTCCGAAACCGAGTCCACAGCCGGCCTGAACACGCTGGAGCGCATCGGCGCCCAAGGGGTGCTGCAGCCCATGCGGATCGTGCTCCAAGCGCCCGAAGGACAGCGCATCGTGGGGTCACGGTATCTGCGTGGGCTTCAGCGCCTTTCGGATTCCTTACGGGCTGACCCGCATATCGCCGAGGTACGCAGCGTCGTGGACATTCAGCGCGGCATGTCCGCACTGCGGTACACCATGCTGTACTCCAACGTCGAGGCTGCGCGCTCCCGGGCCCCGCAGTTCTACGCCGCCTACCTGGCCACCGATAACCGTACGACCCTGATGGATGCCTTGTTGGAAGACACGACGTCGTTCACGAGCTCTATGGACGTGGTGCGACGCATCCGGCGAATCGTCGCGGACGGTGTGCCCGGTCTCGATTCGGTCACGGTCTACGTCGGCGGCTTTCAGGCGTCCAGCGTCGATCTCCAGGATCGACTGCTCGCGCAATTCCCGGTGGTCATCGCCCTGGTACTCATCAGCACCGCGGTCATGTTGTTTTTCGCGTTCCAGTCTGTGCTGGTTCCGCTGAAGGCAGTGCTTATGAACTGCATATCGGTCGCGGCGACGTTCGGACTCGTGGTGCTCGTGTTTCAGGACGGTTTCGGCGCCCGACTCTTCGGGCTGGACGGTCCGACCGAAGCGATCTACGTCATCGTGCCGGTGTTGGTCTTCGCCGTCGTGTTCGGCCTGAGTATGGACTACGAAGTCTTCCTGCTCTCACGCATCAAGGAAGCGTACGACCGAACCGGCCGGAACGACCAGGCGACGATGGAGGGGCTTGCCGCCACGGCATCGGTGATCACCAGTGCCGCCGCGATCATGATCATCGTGTTCGGGGTGTTCGCGTTTTCGCGGGTGCTCGCCGCGCAACTCATGGGATTCGGCTTGGCCGTTGCCGTGCTGCTCGATGCCACCCTTATTCGCATGGTCCTCGTACCGGCCTTTATGCACATCGCGGGACGATGGAACTGGTGGCCGGGTGGGCGGAAAGACAACCCGCTCGAGACGGCGGAGTACCCGGTCAGCGACGCGGCAGGCGATGCTCGGCCAGATCCAGCGCGCGCTCCAGCCGGTCACCCTTGAGATCCCAATGCCAGGCGGCAACCCGTTCCCCGGTCGTCGGATCGCGAAGCGGCCGGTACTGCAGCCATTCCTCACGGAGGGTCAACTGTCGACCGGCCTCCAGCAGCGCCCGCCGATCGGCGGACACTAGGTGTGCCCAGCGGTCCCCGCGCAGCACAAAGCGGTGGAGCCACAATCCGCCCGCCAGCGCGTGCATGACACCCATGCGCCAGTAGCGAAACTCGCGCCACGCTACCCGCACTCGACAATCCCTTCCCTGGTCGCAAGGCCGATCGGCGCCGCGGTGCGGACGAACACATAGCAGCGCGTTATCGCATCGAACCCCTCCGCTTGTGCCGACCACCCGGTGTTCGTCGCCTCCATGATCTCCACCGTCACCCCGCCGCTCGACTGCCAGCCGCGGAGATCGGCCGGGTCGCCTGCATACACCATCTGATCGTAGAAGTGCGACTCTTGTGCAACCGCCAGGTTGCGCAGATCACTCTTCATCACCGACAGCGAGGCGCGCTCGCGAAACCGCTGCACCTGCAGGGCCGCGATGGCGGTGAGCAACCCGAGCACGGTCGCCACCACCAGCATCTCGATCATCGTGAAACCTCTATGGTTTCGCATCGTACCAGTTGCTGCCGCTCGCGACATCCACCACCAGAGGCACGTCGAGCGAGGCAGCCTGTTCCATCTCGCGTCGCACCCTGTGAGTTGTCCACTCGACATCGGAGACGGCGGCCTCAAGCACCAACTCGTCGTGAACCTGCAACAGCAACCTAACATCGTGCTGCTCGCGGCGGATCGCGGCCGCCAGCGCGATCATCGCCCGCTTGATGAGGTCGGCCGCCGACCCTTGGAGGGGCGAGTTCATGGCCACGCGCTCCCCAAAGGCGCGTACATTGTACGTGCGATCCCTAAGTTCGGGGATGTAGCGTCGCCGGCCATCGATGGTCTCGGCGTAGCCGACCGTACGCGCACGCTCGATACACTCGTCCAGGTACCGGCGGACACCCGCGAACCGTTCGAAATACAGCGCGATAAACGCTTTGGCGTCGTCCATGGATATCGCCAACTGCCGCGCTAGCGAAAAAGCTCCCTGCCCGTAGATGGTGGCGAAGTTGATGGTCTTCGCGCGCGCCCGCATCTCCGCGGTCACCTCCTCCGGGGTAACGTCGAAGATCCGTGCCGCCGTCTCTCGGTGGATGTCCCCTCCTCGTCGGAACGCCTCGACGAACATCGGATCCTTCGAAAGATGCGCCAGGAGCCGCAGCTCGATCTGCGAGTAGTCGGCGATAACGAATCGCCTTCCGGAAGCCGGCACGAAACACCGTCGAATCTCTCCGCCCCTCGCCGTTCGGACCGGAATGTTCTGGAGATTGGGGTCTGACGACGAGAGTCGTCCGGTGGCCGCGCCGACCTGGCTGAAGCTCGTGTGCACCCGACCGGTGCGCGGGTGGACGTAGGTCGGCAACGCTTCGAGATAGGTGGAGCGTAGCTTGGCAAGTTCCCGATACTCGAGCAGCAACCCCGGCAAGCGGTGGCCCTGGGCGGCAAGCTCGGCCAGTACGTCGGCGTCGGTCGAAGCACCCGTCTTGGTACGCTTGATCACGGGCAAGCCGAGCTTCTCGAAGAGCACGTGCCGGATTTGCGGCGTACTGTTGACGTTGAAGTCCGTTCCCGCCTCGTGGATGATCGCCGCCTCGGATTCGGTAAGGGCCGACGCAAACTCCGCCGAGAGGGCCGCCAGTCGCGCTTCGTCGAGTCCAATACCCCACCACTCCATCTCCGCCAGGACCTCGAAGAGCGGCAGTTCGATGTCTCTATACAGCCGCTGCACGCCGTGCGCGACGAGCTGAGGAGTGAAGCGGTCTTTCAGCGCGGCGATCGTCGTGAGCCGAACGCCGAGCACGGTCGCCGCTTCGTCCACACCCAGCTCCGCCGGCGGCCCGTCGGCGCGCGACGACCGCTTCGCGTCCGGCCGCGCACCAAGTTCGGTCGCGAGGTGATCGAGGGCGAGCGCCTCCAAGTCATGCGAGCGGCGTCCCGGATCGAGCACGAAGCTGGCCAACATGGTGTCGAAGCAGACGCCCCGCAGCGTGACACCGGCCCCTCGAAGCAGCAGACTAAGCCGTTTGGCGTCGTGACACACCTTGGCAACGCCGGTGTCCGCCAGCAACCGACAAATCGGTTGGAGCGCCGCATCCGCAAGCGGACCGAGGTTGGCCGGCGGCACTGCCAAGAGGTCTCCGCCGGGCGCGTGGTGAGTCAGCGGGAAGTACCAGCAATGATCGTTCCTACCTGCCAATGCGATCCCGACCAGGACGGCGCGCAGCGGGTCCGCTCCGGAGGCCAACGCCTCCACCGCAAGGGGTGCGCTGGCGCGTAGCTCCTCGACGGCCTGCGCAATGTCCTCAGGTCCGGCGGGTACCTTCGCAAGCGAGGTCACCGGGCCGGCCGCTGGCGATGTCGACGACGGTGCGCTCGCGTCCAGCCTTCCCAGGAGCGAGTGAAACTCGAGCTCGGCATAGAGCGAGGCCAACGCCGATCGGTCCGGCTCGCGCACTTTGAGCGTCCCCAGATCAAGAGCCACTGGCACATCGCGCCGGATCGTGACCAATGATCGACTCAGCTTGGCCTGCTCCTGCTCCGCCAGGAGCGCTTCGCGTGCCCGCTTTCCCTTCACCTCCACCGCGCGCGCCAGGATGGCATCCAGATCGCCGAATTCCTCGATCAGCTTCCGCGCGGTCTTGTCTCCGACGCCGCGCACGCCGGGAATGTTGTCCGACGCGTCGCCCACGAGCGCCAGATAGTCCACCACCCGGTCGGGCGCCACACCGAGGCGCTCGTGGGCGTTGGAGAGGTCGACGAACTGCTCGCTCACCGCCGCTGGGCCTCCGCGACCGGGGTTGAGCAGCACCACGTGCTCGTCGATCAATTGGTAGAAGTCCTTGTCACCCGACACGATGACAGCGTGAACGTTCTCGGCCACCGCTTGCTGCGCAAGCGTGCCGATGACGTCGTCCGCCTCATAGCCGTCCACGGTGACGAGTCGAACGCGCCAGGCCTCGAGCAGCGCGGCGACGCGTTCGAGGGAACGATCGAAATCTTCCTGGAGTTCGGCATCCAACTTCGCCCGCGTGGCCTTGTAGGCCGGGTAGTACTCCTCCCGAAACGAAGAGCCGGAATCGTGCACCCACGCCACGTAGTCGGGACGATGGTCCCGAAAGAGCCGCTCGAGAAAGTTCGCGACACCCCAGACCGCCGAGGTGTTCTCGCCCCGGCCCGTCCGGAGCGGTCGACTGATCATCGCGAAAAAAGCCCGATAAATCAGAGCGTACCCGTCAACCAAGAACAGCTTGGGGCGAGTAGGGGCAGGCATGGGGGAAAAGATACCGGAGACACGAGCGCCCCGCCCAGAGATGTCTGAGCGGGGCACGCGGCCGGCGCACGGCAGTGTCGTCAGACGCTATTTCACATTCTTCGCAAAGTGTCCGCGTTCTCCCGCCTGCACCTCAAACTCCACTTCCTGCCCTTCGGCGAGCGTACGGAACCCATCCGCCTGGATGGCCGAGAAATGCACGAACACGTCCGATCCGCCATCCATCGGCTCGATGAAGCCATAGCCCTTGGCGTCATGGAACCACTTCACCTTTCCCCGAGGCATGCGTTCCTCCTGAGGTGACGATGGTGCGTCCGAGTATTGTGCAAATGCGACCTATCCACTGTCAAGCAAGAACCCACAACGCGGCCGCAACCCCCACCGGGGCGACCAGATTGTCATTGAAAGGACCGGGCCAGCGCTCCAGGGTGGACCCCAACGCGGCGCCAGCCAGCGCCGGCACCATACCCCATCCGAGCACCGACATACAGGCGACACCGACGAAGAAGTGACTCCCGGTTCCCCACCAGGTCTTTGGTGCCGTCCCAACGTAGGACCCCACCGTCGCGGCCGTCGGGTCGGCCAACGCCGTGGCGAGGATCGCACCAGCGCCTGCCGGGGCCGGCATCCAGATCGCGATCGCATACCCCACCCACAACCATGCCGCACCACTCCACGCACGAGCCTCGCGAGGGCGGAACACCGGAAGCCATCCGGCAAGCCATGCATGCATGGCCGGCACGAGTATGCGCATCGTGTCGACGGCGACCGCGAGTGCGGCTATGGTCGTGACGGACCAGCGGAGCGCCGACCACGAGCCGAGCATCAGGACACCAAGGATCCCGGCCGTGGAGGCGTGCAGCAACCGACGTAAAGTCATCGAGCTCACGGCTCGTCGATGACCGCCTCTCCCGCCGGTGGATACAGCGCACGATAGATCGAGTGATTCAACACGACGGATTGCACGTACCCTCGTGTCTCGGCGTAGGGGATCAGTTCAATGAAACGATATGGGTCGCTCGCCTCGGGTAGTCGGATCCACCGTGCCACCGGTGTCCCTCCGGCGTTGTATGCGGCGAGCGCCGACACCACGCTCTCGTAGCGACGCAGCAATGCCGCCAAATGCGCGGCACCGAGATGGAGGTTGGCGTCGGCCACGGCAAGCCACTCCTTGTCCCACTCGACCCCCAGCTGGCGCGCCACCTGCACCGCGGTGCTCGGCATCAACTGCATCAATCCCCGCGCTCCCGCGCGGGACGTCACGGCCTCACGGAACGCCGATTCCTGGCGGACCACGGCAGCCAAGAGATAAGGATCGACCCCGTGCTCGATCGCCTCCCGCTCGATAAGCGTGCGCACGGGCCAGGGATACGGATAGATCACGCGCAGCACCCGCGCGTCGTGCAGCGACCGCTGGCCGGCTACCCTCCATCCGACGCGGATGCCTTCGACGATCCACCCACGTCCCGACAGTCCTTCCGCCAACTGGAGCGCCGCCTCCGGTTCGGTCACCGTATCCATCAGGTGCGTAACGAGCGTTCGGACCTCTTCGTCGAGACCCGCATCGCGCAGCACGTCCAGCTTCTGCAACGCCTCGGCAAGCCAGGGTCGTAGCGGCGGTGGCGGCTGCGTGGTGACGTTCAAGCCGGCAAGGCCCGCCGCCTCTCGGGCGGCCGTGCCGTAGTAACCAAGCGAGTCTTCGACGGCCAGGCGCGCCCAGTGCGCACGTGCCCCGGCGGTGTCACCGAGGGCCTGACGCGTCTGTGCAGTAAAGAACCGCGCCGCAAACCGCTGCTCCCCGCCAACGCCGATCTCCTGCCTGTACCAGTCGAGCGCGGCTGCGTGATCACCGTGGCGAAGGGCGAGGGCCGCGAGCTGGATGCGCGAGCGGGAACCATAGGTGTGACGCGGCCACGAGGTGGCAACCCATCGCAGCAGGGCGTTTGCGGCGTCTTGGGGCATGACGCGCATTGCTCGCTCGGCCACGAGGTAGGCGGCGATCGGTGCCTGGGACGCGCCTGGGTGTTCTCGGGCAAACGCTTCCAGAGCCGCATACCCCTGCGGCGCGCGGCCGATCGCAATGAGGAGCCGCGCTCGTCGGTACTCCGCCAGCGTGCCCTCGCCACCACCAGATTGTCGCGCCCGTTCGTACGCCGCGAGCGCAGCGGAGGGTCGACCCAACGCGGACTCTAAGTCCCCCAACAACCGCAGCACGCCCGCTGAGGAGTCGCCCGCCACGACCGCGCGCCGGATGAGCTCCACTGCGCTCCCGAGGTCATAGTTTCGGACGACACCGGCCAGTCGCGTGAGTTCGGACGATCCTGCCGGCGGAAACCCCTCCATGACGATGCGCGCGGCCGATCGCGAAATGCCGGTGTCGGCGTCGCGCAGCGCGCGATACAGTAGCGCCCGGGCTCGCGGCGTATCGCCTTGGCTTTGCGCGATGGCTGCGGCGTCGATGGGCCTCCCCGCAGACTCGAGCGCCATGATGGCCTGCGTGGTGTCCGCGTACCGGAGATAGAGGTCCGCGCGCACCCGGGCCACGAGCGGTCGCGCTGCGGGGGGCGCGCTCTTCAACTGTTCGAACGCCCTAACGGGATTGTCTTCCATCCTCGCTTGCCGGAGCGCGATCCAACCGCGTACGGTGCTCAACAGTGCAGCCGCCTGCCGATATGCGTTCCTCGCCAACTCCAATTCCGAGGCCGCTTCGTACGCGACGCCTGCCCGGGCCCACAACACCCCCTGGCGCGCACGCTCGGCGCGGGCCGCGGCCGCCGCTAGCAGCCGACCCGCCTCGGCCGCAGCGCCCGCCTGGCTGTAGGCGGCCGCACGCAACTCCAGCACGTCGACGCGTTGAGCCTCGAGGTCGCCCAGCACGTCCATCAGCTCGTGGGCGCGCCAGCCCCGTCCAAGCACGAGTTCCGCGCGAACCAACTCCAGCAGCGAGTCCGTGGCGCTGGCCGCCGGATCGGCGCGGGTTGCCGAGAGACCGCCAACCAGGTGCCAAGACGGGACCGGCGCATGCCCGCCCCCTTGAGCGACCAGCGCACTTCCCTGGGCACCCGCTGCCCAAAGAAACACGGCAATCATCGCAGCTCGGATCGTCATGGACCTCACCTCCACACAAACTCTCTAGCAAGCTTCCTGCCGCCGACTAACCGCCCGCGACGTCGGCCGTAGCGCGGGGGGGAAACTGCTCAGGGTCAATCCGCCCAATGACTTGCCCACCACAACGGGCCTGCCTTACTTTGGCCGACGCTATGGCGCAAGAAAACCTCTGCGGACGCACAGTGGCGGGCTACCGCCTTATCGATCTGGTTGGTGAGGGAGGGACGGCTACTGTCTACCGCGCCGAACACCCCGAGCGTGGAGTCAGCGCCGTCAAGATCCTCAAGCAACGCATGCGTAATGATGCCACGGCAGTCAAGCGCTTTCTGCGCGAGGCCGGCTACGGAAGCCGGGTAGTACACCCGGCGATCGTCCGCACGTTCGACTTTGGGGATGAGGATGGTCTCTATTACCTCGCGCTCGAGTGGGTGCGCGGCGAATCGCTCGCTGACTACGTGAATCGGCAGGGACGCCTCCCTCCGGAGCAGGTGGCCAAGATCATCAGTCAGCTCGCTGACGGACTCGAGGCTGCGCATGCGGAAGGCATTATCCATCGGGACCTGAAGCCGGAGAACATGATCTACGATCCGGAGTCCGGGACCGTAAAGCTGCTCGACTTCGGCATCGCGCGGGACGCTCAACAGGACGCCACCGAACGGCTCACGCGCACGGGTTTCTTTGTGGGCACGCTCAACTATGTTGCCCCGGAGGCCCTGTCCGGTGAGCTGGTCGGAGAAGCGGCAGACACCTACAGCTTGGCCACGATCGCGTATTATCTGCTGACTGGACGCCACCCGTATTCGGGTAGAACACCCCGCGAGATCTTCCAGCAGCTCCTCTCTCAGCCGCCCGTGCCGCTCAACGACGCCGTTGCCGGGTTGCGGTTCCCGGACGAACTCGAGGCCGTCGTCATGACGGCACTGTCGCGCGACCCGGCCGAGCGGCAGGACACCGTCCGGCACTTCGGAGAACAGGTCGTACACGCGGCCCGCCGCATATCGCCATCCAGTGTACCGCGCCGACAGGCCGCAGAACCGAAAACCGGATCCAAGGCCGACCAATCGAGCGGAATCGCCGGTAAACTGCGAACGTTCTTTGGCAAAAACAAACTGTAGTAGTAGCTCTAGCTACTACCACGCAAATTGAACGCTCAAGCACGAGAGATTCAGCTGGCCACGCTTGCGGAGATGCTGAAGGTTCGATCCGTGCGCACCGGCGATTTCGAGCTTTCTTCGGGCAGGCGGTCTCGCTTTTACGTCGACGCTCGAACGACCACCATGTCCGCAGAGGGCGCGGCGATCATTGGGAGGCTGGGGCTGATGGAGATCCGGGCTGCGGGCTGGGAGCCCCTGGCGGTCGGTGGACTCACGCTCGGCTCCGACCCCGTCGCGTACGCCTTGAGCGCGGCCAGCCTCGCCGACCCGCCCGTGATCAACGCCTTTACGGTGCGCAAGGCCACGAAGGCGCACGGAACGCAACGCCGCATCGAAGGCTGTTTCGTGGCCGATAGCCCCGTCGTGGTGGTCGAGGACGTCATAACGTCGGGAGCGTCGGCGCTCGACGCGGTCGCTGCGGTGAAAGCGGAGGGAGGTACGGTGCTCGGCGTAATTGCCTTGCTCGATCGTGAGGAGGGGGGAGCGGATGCGATCCGTGATGCCGGACTGGACCTGCGCATACTCGTTCGCCTGTCAGAACTCGGGCTCTGATCGCCACGGTCCCATCCCTTACCGACCCCGTCAGCCCGGTTGTCCCGGATCTCCCGCCCCTAGAGTAAATGGACGGAACGAGCCGAACGTGGATCGGTAAGGGAAGATCAGGGCCTCGCCAAATTCCCGGACGACTCGGGCGAACCCGTAGTGACGTCGGAATTCGGTAGCGCAGACACCAAGCGTCGAGCGCACATGCCGCCCAAAACTCTGAGGCGAAGAGAATTCCAACGCGTAGGCAGCGTCGGCGATGCTCCGGCCTGGCGCCTCCAGGAGTTCCGCCGCGTACGCCAGTCGGATTCCCACCAAGTACTGTTTGGGCGACGGAAGCCGGGCGCGGAGGAAGCGGGACATGAAGGTGCTCGGGGGCGATCCCAACAGCCGGCTGAGCTCCCGAACCGTCTTCACACCGGGCGCCACGCGTACGAGGTACTCAAAGAGTCGGCGACACTCCACCGTGGCCTGCGGACCGAGCGCCGGGACCAGGTGTTGAAGGATCCGCGCACCCGCCGCTGAAGTGGGGCTGGATACGACGGCGCGCAAACGGTGCCAGCCGTCCCGATCCCTGAGATCGATCACCCCTCGTACGCCATGGGCACCCAGATCCAGCAGTGTCTGAGGGGCGCTCAGGTCCTCGCGAGAGGCCATGACCGCGAGCGTCGAGACGTTGGGGAAGCTGCGCACCAGCTTCGCCAATTCCGGGAGCTGCTCGCTCGGGACCGCGTGTGGCGAGACGAGGACGGCCCGCACCGGTCGTTCGCGCACGCATCGGATCGCCTCGGAAACGGACCTCACATGGTACGTCTTGCAGCCGCTGCCGATGGCCGCGTCCAGCCGCGCTTGTGTGTGCGGCAGTACGATGGTCGCCACTGCAGCGCTTTGGGACAGCAACATCAGTGCATCCTCGATCTTCGGCCGCCGCAGGATCGAGTGGGGGTCTCAAATCCCAATCAACGCCGCCCCCGGCGGGTTGCGCGTCTGTCAACAGGCAGCCGCTTCTAGCTATCTTGCTTCGGGGAGTGGTGGGTGCGACGGTCGCGGTCCACGTTGGATCGAGGAAAGTCCGAACTCCGTAGGGCAGACTGCCAGGTAACGCCTGGGCGTCGAGAGGCGACGGTAAGGGCCACAGAGAACAGACCGCCTGCGACCTGGTCGTAGGTAAGGGTGAAACGGTGGGGTAAGAGCCCACCGCGCACCTGGTAACAGCGTGCGGCACGGCAACCCCCAGTCGGAGCAAGGCCAAATAGGCGGCGAGGTCCTGCCCGGACCGCCCGAGCCGCGGGTAGGCCGCTAGAGGTGTCAGGCGACTGCCACCGCAGAGAGATGACCGTCCGGCATTCGTGTCGAACAGAACTCGGCTTACGACCCACCACTCCACCCCACACGGGCGTGGTCGGCGAGCACCTGAGCGGGAGCGCAATCGGCGTGCGGTTTGACGGCAGGACCAGATTGATTCCGTGGGTCATCGCGGGTTGCCTCGCGGCGTGTGCCGGGCAGCCGCCGTCCCACTCACCCCCAGAGCCCGTCCCTCCCCAAGCGTTCGCCTACTCGCCGTTCACGGCCAGCTACCTATTCGTCTCCAGGGGCCACACGCGCCAGCAGATCCCGGGTGGGGAAGCCGCGAACACCGAATACGCGTTCACCATCGGGCTCACGGCTGCTGTGGCGACCGATGGAGAGAACTTAATGGCCACGGTGACGGTCGACTCCGTACCGATGTTGTCAGGGGCGGCCGCCCTTGTGGCGGGCAACATCACCCGCGCCGTCGGGAAGTCCGTTCGTGCCCGGATGCTCCCCAATGGCCGCCTTGTGAGTGACGACGCGCCGGATCCGGCGCTCGGTTCGTTGCCCCAGGTGGCCAGCCTGCTACAGGACTTCTTTCCTCGAATCCCCGAAACCGGTGTCACCGCGGGCGATCGGTGGATCGACAGCACCTCTAATGCCACGCACTCCAACGGACTGGACCTCACGACGGAGGCCGTTCGCACCTACGAAGCAGCCGATGGGAGCGATTCCGGCACCGGTGCGTTCCTCGAGGTTGTCGCCGAGGTCGTGTATACGCTGACCGGAAGTGGGGTCATGAGCGCCCAACCGATTGTGGTAGAGGGGGCCGGTGCGCGTCGCGAGCGGTTCTTTCTGGCAGCCAATGGCGCGTTTCTAGGCGGTATCACGCGAGATTCGTCCGCCGCGAACGCGACGATGTCTTCGATAGGTGTCACGATCCCCATCGTGCAAACGCGCACAGACACACTCCGCATCATTCCATGACGCGCCTCCGCGAGGTCTCCATGACTGCGGTGGCACTTGCACTGACCACCAGCGGGCTCTTCGGACAGGCTGGGCGACCGCACAGCGCGCACTACCTGTTCGTGGCGGCGGTCGATGACGCCCGGGCGCTGTGGGTGAACCCCGCCGGCCTCGGGGTGATACCCGAGTACTCCGTGACCCTCGACTTCACACTAGAGAGCGCCTCCACCGGCCGGCTGCGATTGGGTCAGTGGTCCGGGGCAGTGAACTCCCGCGGGTTCGGTTTGGGGTACCAGCGGGACCGTTTTGCGGACGACCCGTTCACCGCGGAGGTGGACCCCCTGTCGACTGGGGCATATCGTCTCGGCGGCGCGGTGCCGTTCGGCTCGGGTGCCATTGGCGCGAGTGTGTCGATGTATCGTGGCAACTCGGTGGGTACCGAGTTTGCGGGTGATGTGGGCATGCTGCTCGCACTTGGGCCCCGCTTCTCCTTCGGCGCCGTGGTGCAGAACGTTGGTCGCCCCGTGTTGCGCGCGACCAAGACGGCGATCAGCGGCACCGTGGGGGTGGCATGGTATGCCGTGCCGCAGACACTGGAGTTCGCAGCCGAAGGTCAGATCGTTGAGGGCCTAGCCGCCGCCAACACCACGGTCCGCTACAGAGCGGGCATCCACGTGTCCCCCGGGCGCTCGTTTCCAGTGTCGGTGTTTGGTGCATTCGACCTCGGATCCGATCCCGTCGTGCGGTCCCTCTTCATCGGCGTATCGCTGGGAGCGCACGAGCGCGTGGGTGTCACCGGGGCGGGCGTCCGGCGGGCGGCGGGCTTGGAGCTGAACGAATTCGGCGCGTACGGCATCGTGTCGCGCGGGCCGGAGCGACCCCACCCCTAAGGGCGTCAGTCCACGAGGCGCAGCGGCATCACCAGACAGAGATACGAGGCCGGATCATCCCAGCCTACCGGCTCCAGCGTCGCCGCTCGTTCCGGCGCCTTGAAGGTCATCCGGATTTCGTCCGTCGGCATGAACTTCAGAATCTCGAGGAGATAATGAGCATTGAAGCCGATCTCAAGCGGTTCGCCTTCGTACGTCAAGCTCACTTCGTCCTGGGCCTCACCCAGGTCAGGCGTGTTCACGCTCATGACGAGTTTGCCCGAGCTGAATTGCAGACGTACCCGATGGGTCTGGTCGCTGGCCACGATCCCGACGCGACGCAGGGACGAAGCGAGCGATTGCTTCTCCACGGTACATGACCGGTCGTTGTCGCGTGGGATGACCTGTTCGTAGTTCGGGTACGGACCCTCGATCAGTCGCGTAAACACCAGAGTCGTTCCACTGCGGAATCCCAAGTGATTCTCGCTCTTCGCGATCTCGATTTCGTCGGCGGGGCCGAAGAGCTTACGGACCTGTTCGAGTGCCTTGGGCGGCAGAATCAGGTCGGCCGTAGCCGCACCACCGCTGGCACCAACATCCATTCGCGCGAGACGGTGGCCGTTGGTCGCCACCATGCGCATGCGGTCGCCACGCAACTCCCAGAGCACGCCGTTCAGTATTGGACGGCTCTCCTCTGTCGACGCGGCAAAACTGACGTGGTTGATGAGCTTCTGAAGGTCGCTCGATGTGACCTTCCATGTGTCGTCAAACCTGACCGGCGGGAAGTTTGGGAACTCCTCGCGCGGGATGCCGAGCAGCTTGTATTTCGTGCGGCCGCACTCGAGGCTGATGCGCTGCTCGCCGGAAGTGGTGAATCGGATGGCGGCGCTTGGCAATTCCCGCACGATCTCCACGAGCTTCTTGGCCGGTACCGTGACGGCACCTTCCTTGTCGACATCCGCCGGCACGACGGTGCTCACGGCGATATCGAGATCGGTTCCTGACAGGCGAATACCAGCAGGAATGGCTTCGACCAGGATATTCGCGAGTACCGGAAGTGTCGTCTTCGACGGAATGGTCGCAGCGACTGCCACGAGTCCTTCCTGAAGGCGCTCCCGTGTGATCGTGAACTTCATGGCCGTCCCCATGTTCGTGGAAAGAGAAGACTACTAGTCACGTACCTATAATTATCTAGTAATAGTAGTAGAGTCTCTGGAAATCTTGACAGTCTGCACAACCCGGTCCGCCGTCACACGTTGCCGAGTTTCCCGAGCAGGGAAACTCTGGGGAGAGGTGTGGACAGACTCGTCCCATCCTGCCGGCGTCCACCATTGCACACAGTCTCCACAGCATAGTCTCCCCAATTCGCTCACACTGTGAGCGCCAGTTCGCGGCGCGCGAGATCCACGCGATCGCGGAACTTGCGGTCACGGTCCATCTCCCGTTGCACTTTGTCGAGGCTGTGGATCACGGTGGAGTGGTCGCGACCCCCAAAAGCCTGTCCAATCTCGACGAGCTGCATGCTCAGCAACTCGCGGGTAAGGAACATCGCCACCTGTCTGGGGACCGTGAGCGAACGCGTGCGCGCTTTTGACCGCAGCCCCTCAGGCGTAACCCCCCAACGCCGTGCCACGACTTCCTGGACCCGATCGACACTTGGCGTGCCCGAGCGGGCATCGACGGCTTCGCCGCCACCCTGCCGGATCTTGTCAGCCAAGGCCTCGCGGGCGAGTTCGATAGAAATCTCTCGATGCTTCAGCGATGCGAACAAGAGCAGCTTGATGATGCAACCTTCCAGCTCACGCACCGAACTCCGGACATGCTCGGCGATGAAGCGCAGTACATCGTCCGGAATCGTCAGCTCCAGATGATCCTGCTCAGCCTTCTTGCGGAGGATGGCGATCCGGTGCTCGAGGTCGGGCTGGCCGATATCCGCCACCATCCCCCATTCGAAGCGGCTCACCAGCCGGGACTCTAAGCCGGGGATCTCCTTGGGCGGGCGGTCGGACGTGAGAACGATCTGGCGCCCGCCTTCGTGCAAGGCGTTGAACGTGTGGAAGAACTCCTCCTGGGTCATCTCCTTGCCTTCCAGGAAGTGCACGTCGTCCACGAGAAACATGTCCACTTCGGTCCGATATCGCTTGCGAAACTCGACCATCGTCCGGCTATGGATGCTCTCGATGACCTCGTTGATGAACTGCTCGGCGCCCATGTACACCACCCGCCCCTCGGGATTGCGTTCCAA
Source organism: Gemmatimonadales bacterium (assembly GCA_036397755.1). GTDB lineage: Bacteria > Gemmatimonadota > Gemmatimonadetes > Gemmatimonadales > GWC2-71-9 > CAMYLY01. The sequence continues at coordinate 56,511 of DASWII010000066.1, forward strand.
GTGAGCGTGCGCAATGGCTTGCATGAGGTGGGTCTTCCCCAACCCGGTCGGGCCGTAAATGAACAGCGGGTTGTAGGTCTTGCCCGGCGCCTCGGCGACCGCGTGCGCCGCGGCGCCCGCCAGCTCGTTTGACTTGCCCACCACGAACGTCTTGAACGAATACCGCTCATTAAGTGGCCGCGTGGCCTGTCGGCGCGGGGCATCGGCGCCGTCGCCCCTCGGGGCCACGAAAAAGTCCATCTGGGGGCGCTGAGCTCGTTCTTCCAGGACCCGGAATTCCAAGACGAGGGCTGAACCCACGGCGGCTGACGCAAGGCGCGTCAGAATCGGCGCGTGCTTGGACTCGTTCCACTCCACGGAGAACTGGTCGGGCGCACCAAGCACGAGCCGACCGTCCGAAAAGGCGATCGGATCCAGTGGATCGAGCCAGGTACGTACGGCTGGCTCCGGAAGTTCGCCGCGGGCAGCCTCGAGGAGGCGTGACCACGCTTGTTGGGCTGTCAATTCCATCGACAACTGCGAAATGCAGTTAGGTGGTGAGAAAGGGCGAGAGAGGTTACCACCCGCATGTGGAAAAGTCAACCTTGACCCAATACTCATATAGCGACTAGCTTTCCCGCCGCTCAACGCAGGGATTTCCAGGATGAAGCGCACGTATCAACCCCGCAACAAGCGGCGGACACGAAAGCACGGGTTCCGGACACGCATGAGCACTCGATGGGGCCGGGCCGTACTGAGCCGACGTCGCAAGAAGGGCCGCAAGCGCTTGTCGGTGCAGCTGCCGTCCAAGCACGGAGGGCGCTGACGGCCGAGGGGCTCCCTCGGATCCGGCGCCTCACGAGCGCTCGTGATATGCAAGCGGTGTTGCGCAACGGGCAACGCCGGCGCTTTCCCCGACTCGACATCTACTGGCGCGGCAACCAGCTAGACTACGCCCGCCTCGGTCTCATTGTGCCACTACACGGGAGAACGGCTGTGGAACGGAACCGGCTGCGGCGTCGACTCCGTGAACTCGCGCGGCGGAATGTTCTCCCGAATGCGGGAGCTATCGACATCATGATTCGGTCCGGTTCCGCTGCTTACGCCGCCACGTTCGATCAGTTGGCGGAAGATCTCTCCAAGTGGTTGCGCGCGCGCTCCGCTTGACCTCGCTCCCGCGCCTCGCCGCAGTAGGCGCGATCCGGCTGTACCAGGTGGCCGCTTCTCCGTTCCCGTCGCCGTGCCGCTACACGCCGACGTGCTCGACCTATGCGATCGAGGCGCTCGAGCGGCACGGTCTGCTGCGAGGCGGCTGGTTCGCCGTTCGCCGGATCCTCAGGTGCCACCCCTTCGGCCGCAGTGGTCCCGACCCGGTCCCGTGAGGCTTTGATGGAACGTCGCGTCTTGATCGGGATCGGCCTGATGTTACTGGTGGCGGTGCTGCCATCGATACTCTTCCCGCCGGAACCGCGGGCCCCGTCCGAGCAGCTGGCCGGCGATTCGGCTCAGCCGGCGGCCGAATCCTCGCAAGCCGCCGCCGAGCAGCCAGAACGGCAACGGGCGGCGGTATCTCCCGCGGCGACGGTCCGGATGCCGCCCCAGCCGGAAGAAGCGAGCGATATTCCGGAACGGATGGTGACCGTGGAGTCGCCGCTCTACCGCTTCACATTCGCCAGCCGTGGAGCCCGGCCGGTGGAGGCCACGCTTCAGGAGTACCGCTCGTTCGCGCCCGGCGACTCGGGGAGCGTGCAGTTGCTGCCGGACGAGTCGACCTTTCTTCAGTATGCGCTTGTGGTGGGCAACGATACCTTGCCGCTCGGGGAGTGGGACTTCGAGCCGTCGGCCGCTCGCCTGGACGTCGTGGACAGTAGCGCCACACTCGAGTGGCTTGGACGACGCGGCGCGATCGAGGTTCGGCTGCGGTACACGTTCGAGCCGTCCTCGTACGGCTTCCATGTCGAAGGGTCGATCGTGGGAGGTCCGGCGAACGCGGCGGTGAGCGGCGTACTGTTGTTGGGGTTGGGCCCCCGCATCGCCGGTGTCGAGGCGGACAGCGTGGACGATTTCCGGTCGTATGCCGTTGTGACCAAGGCAGGTAAGACGGAAAGTGTCAAGTTCAGCTCACTCGATCCGTTCGAACGGATGGCTCTCGACGGGCCCTACGAGTGGATTGCCATTCGGTCGAAGTACTTCGTCGTGTCCGTGATGACCCTCGCCGAAGGTGCTCCCAGGCTCGGCGGCGCGATTGCAACGGGAGGCCGTCGTACAGGGAGAACGGCGACGGACATCGACGTGGTGGCGACGCTGCCGGTGCCGAGCGGGAGTTTTCGATTTGCGGTGTTTGCCGGACCGCAGCAGTACCGCCGCCTCGCGAACCGCGGGCACGATTTCGAGGACATCAAACCCTACGGGGGGATTTTCCGTCCCATCATTCGTCCCTTTGCCAACTTCATCGTCCTCATCTTGTTGTGGATGCACGAGACGCTCAACCTCGCCTATGGCTGGGTGTTGGTTCTCTTCGGCTTAGCGGTGCGGATCTTGTTGTGGCCGCTGAACCAGAAAGCCATGCGATCGAGTATGGCGATGCAGGCGATCCAACCGGAGATGAAGGCGCTGCAGGAGCGGTACAAGAACGACCAGCAGCGATTGCAGCAGGAGATGATGAAGCTGTACAAGGAGCATCAGGTCAACCCCCTGGGCGGGTGCCTGCCGCTGCTGATCCCGATGCCGGTGCTGTTCGCGCTGTTCTTCGTGTTCCGCGAGACCATCGAGTTTCGAGGTGTATCGTTCCTGTGGCTGCCGGACCTATCGCGGGCGGATCCGCTCTTCATCATTCCGATCTTGATGGGCCTGTCAATGTTCGCGGTCACCAAACTGGGGCAACGCGGCGTGCCGCCGAACCCGCAGGCGAAAATGATGATGTATCTGATGCCGGGGATCCTGACGTTCGTGTTCCTGCGGCTCTCGTCGGGTCTCAACTTGTACTACGCGGTCAGCAACATTGCCAGCATCCCTCAACAGTGGCTGATCTCCAAGGAGCGCGAGCGGCGACGCCAGCCGTCTGGGAAATAGCGATACGGGCGGCCGCCGGGTTGTCGACCGGCCGTCGCGCGGTGCTCACCAGGTGCTGACCGACCCCATTGCAGCCCTGGGCACGCCGGCGGGGCGCTCGGCCATCGCGCTACTCCGCTTGTCGGGCGTCGGCGCCTTCGAAGTGGCAGGACGCGTCCTGGCCCCGTTCACGGTGGCTCCGGTACGAACCGCCAGACGCGCCCGGGCGCTGTCCGCGCCCGACGATGAACTCCTCGATGACGTGCTGTATCTGACCTACGCCGCGCCGCGCTCGTACACCGGCCAGGATATGGTGGAAATCACCACGCACGGGGGGCAGTTGGTTCCGTCCGAAGTGTTGGGGGCGCTGCTGCGCGCGGGCGCACGGCTCGCGTCCCCAGGCGAGTTCACGCGTCGCGCGGTGCTGAACGGCAAACTGGACTTGCTCCAGGCGGAGGCGATCGGCGATCTCGTCGACGCGACGGCGCCGGCGCAGCGACAGGTCGCCCTCCATCAGCTGGAGCGCGGGCTGACGGCGCGGATCGCGGCGCTTCGCGATCAGGTCCTGGAACTCGAAGCGCTGACTGGATACGACATCGATTTTCCCGAGGAGGACAGTGGGCCGGTGGCTCCAGAACGCGTGGAGGTGGCTGGCGCCACTCTGCGTGAGTCTCTGCGAGCATTGCTCGCGACGGCGGGAGACGGCATGCGGTTGCGGGAGGGCGCCTTGGCGGTCGTGGCCGGGCGTCCGAACACCGGGAAATCCTCACTGTTCAACGCGTTGCTCGCGGCGGAGCGAGCGATCGTCACCGACATTCCCGGCACCACGCGCGACGCGATCGAAGCCCATGCCGTGTGCGGTGGATTCCCATTCCGTTTGGTCGACACGGCGGGCCTTCGACAGACGGATGAGACGGTGGAGCAGCTTGGCGTCGAGGTGAGCCGGCGCTACCTGGCTGCTGCGGACATCGTGCTGTTTTGCGTCGAGGCTGGGCGCCAGTTGGCCGTGGACGAGAGGGCGTTCCTCGCGGAGTTGGCCTGTCCGGTGGTACTCGTCCGCACGAAGGGGGATCTGATTGGCCCCGTCGTTTCCGAGGAGGAGCTTGTGGTATCCGCGCGCACCGGCAGCGGGCTCGAGCGCCTGCGGCGAATGCTCGCCGAACGCGCCTTCAGTGCCCTGACTGACACGGGTGACAGCGCCACGGCGGTCACCCGGGAACGGCACCGGACCGCGCTGGTGCGTGCCCTGGACGAAGTCGAGGCGTTCATGGAGGCTCGGCGGTCCGGCGTGGATCCGGTCGCCAGCGCGACCCATCTCCGTACGGCTACCGGCGCGCTCGAGGACCTGATCGGTCCCGTGTGGACGGAGGACGTGCTGGAGCGAGTCTTCGCGACGTTTTGCGTCGGGAAATGAGGTGGGATAGCACCGCGCCGCTCAGGCCGTCTGAATACCTCGCGAGCGTTCATCGAACGCGAGGCAAGTCTTGGCCGACTGCCGAAGCGCGTGCGCAATACCCCGGTCGCCGACAACGGCTTCCACCATCCGCAATCCGAGGTAGTAGCCGGACCGCTCGGGAATGACACGTCCTTCGACAAAGCGCTGTGCCGCCGAGACGCCACCCGAGAGATAGCGAAGGCGATACCCCAGGCCACGCATGTCGAGGTGTTCGGTGATGGCACTCGTCAGAAACGCCTCGAGCTGTCTCAGGCGACGGTACTGGCGGCGCGGATAGCCGAGGTACTCCCACGGTTCGAATCCGGGCACCGCCTTGCGGGCTCCGGCCACAGCCAAACCCTCGTTCACGAGGAGCTCGCGCAGCGTGGCCTGTTGGCCGGTCGTCCAATAGTCGTAGTCGCCACCGTGCTCGGTCACCAGCGTCGCGAGTTCGGCCTCGCTGGTCGGGGAAGTGTACCGGACGGTGTGGGCGATCTCGTGCGCCAACCACAGCGGAACCAAGTCGGGTCGCAAACCCAAACCGAGGGTCTCATGGTTGGGCCGTCCCGTGAAGTGCTCTAGGCAGATGAACGCCACCCCCCGGCCATCGACCACCAACTCACCCGCGTTGGCGCCGCCGACCCCCACCATGAGGTAGACATCGTACTGCCGGTCGATCGCGAACAAGTCCTCACAACGTCGCATTGTTTCACGTGCCGTCGTCTCGAGGTCGGTGTTGTCCTGGAGAGTGAGCAGATCGCGCCGGTCCGCGCGCAGCGCCCTGAGCACCACTTCTTCGGCGTGCGGACTATCGAGGTCGAGGATGTAGTTGTGCCAGTACGCGGCGAGCACGGGTTCGTGCTCAAGGAGATAGCGGCGATACGCCTCCAACGGATCCGGTGCCTGGGCCGCCGCGAGAAAGTCCGGAATGAGGTTGATCAGCATGGAGGCGTTTCCAATTTGGAGTTCGCCGCCGTGACAGACAAGAGCTAGGGAAAATCGGAGAGCACGCGCTCGAGCGTCGCGACCTGATCCGGCTGGAATCCGAAAAAGACGATCTCCTCGAACGTCCAACGATCGGGTGATTCGTACACTACGTCACGCATGATGCGCGCGGCCTCGGCGAAGTCGAACCCGCCGACCCCGCTCCCAAGGACGGGAAAGGCGATGCGGCGGACCTCATATCGGGCGGCGAGGGCGAGACTTGCGGCGGTGCTTTCGCGGATCGAGTGCGCCGACACCGGCTCGTCGCCCATCGCGGCGGCGTGGATCACCCAGCGCGCCGCAAGCGTCCCAGCGCTGGTGATCGCGGCCTCTCCCACCCGAATGGGTCCGTGCGCGTCGCACTCGCGTTGAATTGTGGGGCCGCCCGCCTGCCGAATCGCGCCGGCGACGCCCGCGCCGAGTCGGAGATGGTTGTTGGCCGCGTTCACGATCGCGTCGCCGTCGTATGTCGTGATATCTCCCAGTCGCACGGAGACGGGAGGCTTACGGGGCTCCATGTCGAATCAGTGTCGCCGCAGTTGGCGGCTCATTTCATCCAGCAGGCGTCGCTCCGTGGGCGTGAGGCTCTCGAGGCCCGATCGGGAGATCTTGTCGAGCACGCGGTCCACTTCATCGTAGATGGAGTGCTCGTTGTCCGGCCGTGGCGCTCCGGCCGTTGCCTTCTCGCGCGGCTTGTCGCGCCGGCCCGCTTGTGGCGTGGGCCGTTGCGGACGTCGGATTCTCGGGACGGTCACCCGCTCGCGACGTGTGGTGACCGACTCCCACTTCAGGTAGACGAAGCCGAACAAGAGGCCACCGAGGTGCGCCAGATAGGCGACGCCATTCTGGGCGCCGAGGAGTGCGGACGCGAGATTGGCGACGACGAAGAATGTGACCAGCCACTTCGCCTTGATTGGGAAGGGCACGGGAAACACGTAAATCGGGGCGTCCGGCCAGTAGAACGCGAACGCCAGCGCCACGCCGAGTATCGCGCCCGAGGCGCCGATCACCATGCCGGCTGGCGATGAGAATACCATGGCGAGCGAGAGCACGGCGCCCCCAAGACCGCAGACCGCGTAATAGGCGCCAAACGCTCGGCTGCCCATACGCTCTTCGACGGCCGATCCAAAAAAGAAGAGCATCAGCATGTTCACCGCGAGATGGGGGAATCCCGCGTGCACGAACATGTAGGTCATCGGCGTCCACCACCGCACGAGCAAGCGGTCGGGTTGCAGGCCGAACAAGTCCAAGAACCATGGCCCGGTAAAGACCGTGATCCGCATCAAGTGCACGATCGCGTTGGCTATCAACAGCGATCGTACGCACGGCGTGAGCGCGAACGGTGACCGGGTGCGAGGCATCTCCCTACAATTCCCCTGACGTACTGACTTTGTTCCGGAAACCCCGGCGCCGCAAGGCCAGTTCCACCAAACGCGCACAGAGTGCCGCGAAGGGAACACCAGCGGCGGCCGCCGACTGGGGAAGGAGGCTGGTCGAGGTGAGCCCAGGTATCGTGTTGACCTCGAGGCACTGTGGCCGGCCGGCGTGGTCCAGGCGAAAGTCGACTCGTGATACGTCCCGGAGCTTGAGCGCTCGATGCGTCGCGGCCGCGAGCGCCTGGAGTTCCGTGGCAAGGGCAGGGGAGATGTCGGCCGGGAAGATCTCACGTGTGAGGCCCGGCGTGTACTTGCACTCGTAGTCGAACAGTTCGTGGCTCGGGAGAATCTCGCCCACTGCCAGTGCTTCACCGTCGAGCACGCCGACGGTCAACTCGCGCCCCGACATGAAGCGCTCCAGTAGCACCTCGTTGTCGATGGCCAGCGCGCGGTCCACCGCGGCCGGGATGTCCTCCGCGCGCTTCACCAGCGAGAGTCCCACCGTGGAGCCGGCCTTGGATGGCTTGACAATGACCGGCAGGCCGAACTGTTCGACGTCCGCGCTGTCGGCCGGCCACATGGTCCAATCCGGCGTGGGGATCGCGGCGTCGCGCATGAGGCGCTTGGCGATGTCCTTGTCCATCGCGAGCATGCTGCCGAGCGGGCCGCTGCCGGTGTACGGTACGCCCGCGTGATCCAACAGTGTCTGGACGCTCCCGCCCTCTCCGTCAGGTCCGTGGAGTACCAGAAACACAACGTCCGCGCGCACGATGGCCTCGTGTTCGTGGAATCGCTGCGCTCGCTCTTGCTCCGCGAGGCTGGCCAAAAGTTCTGGGGTCGGTGGTTCACGTCCGACGCCCCCACGGAGCAGCGCCGCCTCACCTTCCGGCCCCAGCACGCCGACGGCGGTGTCGAACACTCGCACGTGGTAGCCCGATGTGCGGAGCGCCGCTACAACCTGCGCGGCTCCGGCCAGCGCGACATCCCGTTCGTGGCTCGATCCGCCACTGAGTACGGTGACGTTGGTCCCGGTCGACACGGGCTAGCGCGCGAACGCTGTGTGTCGGAGCACGTCGTAACGCGTCACGATACCGATGATGCCCTCGTCGTCGCGCACGAGGACGGCCGGCGATTGGCGCGTCAGTTTGTCGAGGAAGCCGTCCAGGAGCGCGTCCGCCCGCACCTCGGGGTACGCGACCTCCATGACTTCGCGCACCGGCCGTTCGAGCACGCTCGGTTGCGCAATGGCAACGGCCTGCAACGCGCTCTCACTCAGGGACCCCACGCAGTGGCTGGCGTCGAGGATTGGCAGCTGTGACACGTCGTACGTCACCATGAGATTCAGGGCCTGCCGAACGGTTTGGGTCGGGGCGACCGTGACCAATGGCGGCGCGGAGCCGTCCTTTGCATCGAGGAGAAGGCCCGCCGTGACCTGTTTGGAGTCGAGCATCTGGTTTTCGCGCATCCACTCGTCGCTGTACAGCTTCGAGAGATAGCGTTCACCCGTATCGCAGAGGATGGCGACCACGAATGCCTCCGGATCGTCGATCCGGCGAGCGAGGTCGATGGCGGCATGAACGATCAGCCCGGTGGAACCGCCCACGAAGAGGCCTTCCTCCCGTGTGAGTCGCCGGGCCATTTGAAACCCATCGCGGTCACTTACGGTCATGAATTCATCGACCTGATCGTAATGCAACGTCTCGGGGATCTTGTCTCCTCCAATGCCTTCGACTTTGTACGGATGTCCCTGTGCCTTGCGCCCGGTGCGACCGAATTCGGCATAAATGGAGCCGACGGGCTCCGCGACAATGATCCGGATGTCCTGCCGCTGCTCCTTGAGAAAGCGTCCCGCGCCGCTCACGGTTCCGCCCGTACCAGCACCGCCAACGAGATGCGTGATGCGCCCGCCGCTCTGCTCCCAGAGCTCCGGACCCGTGGATCGATAGTGTGCTTCGGGGTTGGCTTGATTATAGAACTGGTTGGCGAGCACGGCATTGGGCGTGGATGCCGCGATGGCCTTGGCCTTCATGACGTAGTTGTCCGGGTGATCCGGCGGCACGGCGGTCGGTGTGATGATCACCTCGGCCCCAAACGCTTTCAACAGCCGGACCTTTTCTGAGGACATCTTGTCGGGCAACGTGAAGATGCAGCGGTAGCCCTTGATGACCGCGGCCAGGGCGAGTCCGACACCGGTATTCCCCGAGGTCCCCTCAACGATCGTGCCGCCGGGCTTGAGGGACCCGTCACGTTCGGCGGCCTCGATGATCGCGAGGCCGATCCGGTCCTTCACGGAGCCCCCGGGATTGAAAAACTCGGCCTTGCCGTACACGGGCGTACGGACATCCACCGTCACGCGGTTCAGGCGAATGAGCGGCGTCCATCCGATCGTGGCGAGCACGTCGTCGTAAGGCGTCGGGTGGGGATGCGTCACGGTCGAACTCCATCCGGCGATCGTTCAGGCAGGCGAAAGTGTACAGGTTGGAGGAACGATGTGGCGATGGGTTGCCCGTCGCGTCGCGCTGGCGCAAACGTCATGCGGGCGACACCGGCGAGCGCCGCGGAGTCCAACCCTGGGGTGCCACTCGCTTCCGCGATCTGCGTCGACTCGGCGACAAGGATGCCGTGTTCGTTCGCAAACAACCGGAGAATCACCGTGCCCTCGGCGCCTTCGTCGAAGAGAGCAAGCGGGTAGGACACAGGTGACTCGGCGTTGATTGCCACCGGAGGTTCGAAGCCGCGCTCGCGTGGGGCGATCTCGGGGGCCGCGTCCGGCGACTCCTGTCCACACGCGACCACGCACATCACCGCGGCCACGGTCGTCAATACCCTCATCCGTCGCCCAACCGTCGCTTCACGTCGATGAGCCATTGCAGTGCTTCCATGGGTGTCATCCTGTTCGGGTCGAGATGCCGGAGATCGTTCACGAGCGGGTGCTCCCGCGGCGCGAAGAGTCCCAGCTGCTGCGGATCGGGCGCCCTGGGCAGACGTTCGCCGGCGACGTGATGACCGGACTCGAGCAGGGCGAGGATCTCCTTGGCGCGCTCGATGGCGGTGGCGGGCAGCCCGGCCAGCTGTGCGACATGAATGCCATACGACCGATCGGCACCCCCAGATTCGAGGCGATGCAGAAACACAATCTCGTCCCCCACCTCTCGCACGGCCACGTTGTAGTTCCGTGCGTGCTGGAGCTCCTCCGTGAGCTGGGTGAGCTCGTGGTAATGGGTCGCGAAGATCGTCTTGCATCCCGTGCGATCGTGGAGGTGTTCCGTCGTGGCCCACGCAATGGCTACACCGTCGTACGTGGCGGTGCCCCGACCGATCTCGTCGAGCAACACGAGACTGCGCTCGGTCGCGTTGTGGAGAATGGCACTCGTTTCGGCCATCTCCACCATGAACGTGGACTGGCCCCCGCCGAGATTGTCGCTTGCCCCGACGCGTGTGAACACCCGATCGACAATCCCGATAGTCGCGCGCTCGGCCGGAACGAAAGCCCCCATCTGCGCGAGAATCACCGCCAGGCCGGTCTGGCGCAGGATCGTGGACTTGCCCGCCATATTCGGGCCGGTGAGGAGAATCACCCGCTCCGCCACATCCAGTCGAATGTCGTTGGCCACGAATCGTCCGGGCGGCAGCGTCTGCTCGACCACCGGATGGCGGCACTGGTCGAGGTGCAGGGTCAAGTCGTCCATGAGCGTCGGTCGAACACACCGGAGACGCGTCGCGACGTCGGCAAGGCCCGTGACCACGTCGAGCGTGGCCAGGAGCTTCGCGGACCGCTGCAGGGCCGGCAAGCGTTCCGCCACGGCGTCCCTGAGCACGGCAAGCAGCTCACGTTCTCGCTCCAGCGCGCGCTCCTCCGCACCGAGCACGCGCGCCTCGTAGTCCTTTAGCTCCGGGGTCACATATCGCTCGGCGTTGGTGAGCGTCTGGCGCCGTTCGTAGTCCTCGGGCACGGCCTGGCGGTGCACCTTGGTGACCTCGATGTAGTACCCGAAGACTCGGTTGAACCCGACTTTCAACGACGTGATGCCGGTGCGTTGACGCTCACGCGCCTGGAGCGCCGCGATAAACTGTTTGCCGCCGTCCCGCATGTCCCGCGCGTCATCGAGTGCGGGGTCCGCCCCGGGCCGGACGGAGTCGGCCTGCCCCAGCGCCGCCGGCGGGTGGTCGACGAGGGTGCTCCGAAGCCGGTCGACGAGCGACTGGTGCAGGTCGAACCCGCGCGCGACATCCTCGAGAATGGCGCTGTCATGGCGCGACCCGAGCCCGTCGAGAGCGCTGAGCACGTCCGGCAACAGCAGCAGCGAGTCGCGTAACGCTCCGAAATCCCTGGGTGAGCCGCGACCGACGGCCGTCCGACCGGCCAGGCGTTCGAGATCGCGTACACCATTCAGCGCCTCGCGGAGGCGCTCGCGCCCTCGCGCGTCCGTGTAAAGGGTCTCCAGCGCATCGTGGCGCGCCTCGATGGCGGCGCGGTCCCGCAACGGAGCGAGAATCCACTGCCGAAGGAGTCGGCCTCCCATGGGCGTGACGGTACGATCGAGCACATCGAGCAACGTGGTGCCGGGGGCACTCGTCTGCAGCGACTCCACCAATTCCAGATTGCGGCGGGTCATCTGGTCCAGGGGCATCGTGGTGCCCGGTCGGTGGACCTGCGGTCGCGCCAGCTGTGGAAGTCCGGCAGGTTGGAGGTCCCGTGCGTAACGCAGGAGGGCGCCGCCGGCCCCCACCGCACTGGCGTCGCGTTCTGCGATCCCCAATCCGTCCAGCGTCGCGAGTCCGAAGTGATCGATGAGGGCCGCCGTTCCCGCGGCCGGCGAGAAGTCTCCATCCGGTCGGCGGCTGACCATCACGCCAGCAAATGGGCCGCCATGGCTCTCGGGCACCACCAATTCGCGCGGTGTGTATCGCGCGAGCACAGCTTCGAGGTCCGTTTCCTCCACGGACTCCAGGATGAATTCGCCAGTCGAGAGATCGATCGCCGCGAGGCCGACGGGCTCTCCAGGGTGCACTGCCACCAGGAAGTTGTTGCGGGTTCCATCGAGCCACTCCTCGGCCATGATCGCCCCGGGCGTGATGGTCTCCACGACGGCCCGGCGGACGACACCCTTGGCTGCCTTCGGATCTTCAATCTGTTCACAGATCGCGACGCGGTGGCCCCGCTCGATGAGCCGCCGCAGGTATTCATCCCGTGCCTTAACGGGCACACCGGCGAGTGGGACGTCCGCTGCGCCGCCGCTGTTGCGCGAGGTGAGCGTGAGCCCGAGTTCCTGCGACGCCAACTTGGCGTCGTCGAAGAACATCTCGTAGAAATCCCCCATGCGAAAAAAGAGAATAGCGTCCGCATGGCGCGCCTTGATCTCGCGGTACTGCTGCATGAGAGGAGTATCCGGGATACGCCCCCGGGACTTGCTCACCGCTCCTCCACAACGAAGGGGCTCCCACCGAACGTCCGTTGCAGGCGGGCGAGCATGACCTGCGCTTCCGCACGATCCGCGAAGCGCCCCACGCGCACCTTGAACAATCCGTCCGCATCGCGGAAGACGTGTGGGTCGAATCCCTGGCCAGCCACGCGCCGCATGAGTTCGTCGGCCGCCTGGGGCGTTTGAACGGCCGCAAGTTGCACGGCGTATACGACACGGCCCGTCGCCGCCGGGGGTTGCGGGCGGTCGGGAACCGGTGTCTCCTGCAACGCCGTGCATCGCTGCCGGTGGTACGCAATCCGGTTCTGTAGCTCAACATCTTCGACCGCCCCCGCCATGGCGTCGTCGAGATACCGGCACGCTTCGGCGAGGTTGCCCAGATCCAGCTGCGCGCGCCCAGCCCAGAAGTTGGCCTCGGGCACCGTCGTGCCGAAGGGATAGTCGGCGATGATCCGTTGGGCGGCCCGCCGGGTCGCCTCGAGGTCCCCCGCGCCGTAGGACTGTTGAGTGAGCCGCAGTAGAGCCCGCTCGGCCCAGGGCGATCGCGGATACTCGATACTGACACGGCGGAGATAGAAGCGCGCGCTGTCCAAGGTTGCCGCGACCACTCCCGCGGCGTAAAGCACCTCGGCATACGTCGAGTCGGCGGGCCGCGTACGCGCCAGGCGCGTCCGCACGAGTGCCCGGGCCGAGTCGCCTTGCCCTTCCGTCACCAAGCGCACCGCGCGGAGCAAGGCCGAATCCAGCTCCACCCGTGTCGAGTCTTGTTGCGCCTGCGCGGCACCGGCCGCCGCCAGGAGCGCCACCACAAACGCCAGTCGACCGATCGTCGCCATCACGCAGCTTCTCTTCGTCGTGCGCACGCCAACAGGCAATCGCGGAGGATACCCGCGTCCGAGCTCGTGCGCGTGGATTTGAGCTTTCGATCGGCCTCATATGCCGCCCGCACCGCGGCGTCCAGTTCAGACAGGGACCATTGGGGCGCGGCTTGCATCCACAGGTCCACGACCTGCTCCGGACGGCCGAGCCGCCACTCCAGTTTGGCGGACTTGAACTGACCGACGAGCTGCGCCGCTGGGTTCCGCCGCCGTTCCATCGTCAGGGTCGCCCGCAGTCCAAGCAAGTGCGTGCCGAGCGTCCCGATCAGACTGACGCCGGTGGTGCCGGACAACCCCAGAACCGTCTCGAGCATCTCGATCGCGCGGGCGACGTCCCGCATAAGCACGGAGCGATGCCAATCATCCGGCGTTTCGCCGCGCCGCACGCCCACGAAGACCGAAACCTCGTCCACCCCCACGACTCCCTCCGTCGCGGCGGACAGTTTGTGCAACTCACTGACGACGGTACCCAGGTCACCCTGCGTCACGGCGATGAGGTGATCGATGGCGTCCGCATCGAGGGAGAACCCGAGTGGCTCGGTTCGCCCCTGAATCCACTCGCGCAGATCGCCACGGCCCAGCGGATCACACCGTACTTGTCTGGTACGCCGACGCAAGAGGGCGGCCACCGGGTTCACACCACGTTCTTTGGGAGCCTCCGTCAAGACAAGCGTCGTGGTCGGCGACGGGTGCTCGAGATACCGCTCCAGCACCTGCCACACCTTGGCGTTCTTGCGCCATTGCTCGATGTGCTTGAGCACGACCACACGACGCTCCGCCAGCATCGGTGGCGTCTCCACGAGTGCGTGGAAGCTCTCGCCATCGACGTCCGCGGCCTGGCGCACGTCGACGTTGAAGTCGCGTGTCGAAGGGTCCGCGGCGCAGGCGATGATTTCGGTGATCAGCTCGTCTTTGAGCAGTTCCTCGGTACCGATGAGGTGGTACACCTGCGAGAGCGAGCCCCGCCCGATATCCCGCCGCGCTGCCTGGAAGGCGTCGGCCATAGGGCTGGAAGTTACGGGTGTCCGGGTCGCACTGAAAGCCCGGCCACCGGGCGTGTCAGGGAGCCTGAATGACGGGGACCAGGATTGGTTCGTCGGAACTCGTGGGTGTGTGCCACCCGCCGAACGCCGGCACCGCCAACTCATCCGTGTCCCGCGCCATCGTCGGCGCCGAGATCGGTAGGGTGGACACGACGGGTGACCGCGGCGGCTGATCCCTCGTGGCCGGGACTGCCAGGGCCACCAGGGCCGCGGCGACGACCAGGCCTGCCAGTGGCCCGCCGGAGAGCACGCGGCGCGGCTCGACTTCTTCGGCCAGTCGGAGATCGAGGCGTTCGCGGAATCCCCGGGACGGCCGGGGACCGTCAACCGACCGAAGGACCATCACCCCCCGGGCCAACAGTGCGTCGTAGCGGCGGCACCGCTCACAGCCGGAGAGGTGTTGCTCGAGACGACGGCGCAGCGCCGGGCCGGCGCGGTCGTCTCGGTAGTCCGAGTAGCAGGCGAGGAACTCTTGGCAGTGCATGAATCGGCCGTGCGGGTAGTACCCGCGCCACCGCAGGAGTTCCGGGACCCCGACGACCGAAACGAAGGGGAGATCCGCGGGATAGGCCCCGGGCTCCCCCTCCCCCACAGCCGGGCTATGTGACGATCAGTCGAGTCGCGGACCGATGATCTGCGCGAAGCGATTGCGGGCGCGGTTCAGGCGGCTCTTCACCGTTCCGAGATTGCAGCCCGTGATCTCGGCGATCTCTTCGTACGTCTTCCCGTCGAGTTCCCGCAGGACGAAGACCGCTCGATGATGCTCCGGAAGCGCCGCGACCGACTTCTCGACCAACTCTCGCAGGTGCCGCTTGCGAAACAAGTCATCCGGCCGATTGTAGGGATCCTCGAACTGCAACGGCCGGTGGTCGGCTTCCCAGTTCTTCTTGATGGTCTGGAATAGTACGAGTGGACTCCGACTGCGATTGCGGAGCTCGTTCTTGGCCAGATTGGAGGCGATCGTGTAGATCCAGGTGGAGAACTTCTTGGTTTGGTCGAAGCGATGCAGGTGTCGATGGACCCGGATAAACACCTCTTGGATCAGATCCTCAGCGCGCTCACGGTCACCGATCGTTCGATACACGAAGTTGAGTAGCCGTTTCTGATAGCGGTCGACCAGTTCGTCGAATCCACTCGTGTCGCCGGCGAGGTAGGCCGCGGCGACGCCAGCGTCGTCGAGTTCCGCGAAGCGTGTGCGCCGCCGAGTGAGGGGCGCAACGCCCCCCCGCGTTTGAGGTACCGCTGCTGCCGTCATCTGTGGCTCCCGGAGAACCCCCCAAAAGACTGAGAGTTCGCCTCATTCGGACGAAAAAATTCCCGCTCCGAACCTCCTCCGCGTGGCTTTCCGATCCACCCACTACACGAGCCCAAAGCGGCAGATTGCATGCCTGCCCACACCATCGCATGGCGAAAGTGATCTAACTCGCTCGGCCATAATGACTTGAGCGACTCGTGTACTCGCGAGTCTTGAAGGAAGAACTCCGGCACCTGTCCTCCCCTGAGGACGCCCAGGGGTCAGGTCGCTCGGTCAGCGCGCGAGGCGGTATCCGGCGACGAACAGCAGGGCCACGATCGTCTTCGCGTCGGTGATCTCACCGTCCCGGATCATTTCCAGCACCCGCGATATCGGCCGTGCCTCCACCGTCATCAACTCGTCCGTCGCGGGTCGCGCTTCGCCCGGGACGATTCCAGTGGCCAGAAAGACGTGAATGCGCTCGTCGGTGAACCCGGGTGTCGTGTGGATCGTGGTGAGGTGCTCCCAATGTTCAGCCCGGGCTCCGGTTTCTTCGGCCAACTCGCGGCGCGCGCAGTCTTCCGGTGCCTCCTCCGGCTCCAGGACGCCCGCGGGCACTTCCCAGATGCGTCCATCGGCTGCGTGGCGGTACTGGCGGAGGAGAAGCACGCTTGGGTCCGCGCTTGCAGGATCGACGAGGGCGACGATGGCTGCCGCCCCGGGGTGTCGGACCATTTCGAGATCGACCTCCCCGCCGTGGGGCATCCGAATCGTGTCCACGTCGACGCTGACGATGCGGCCGGAGTAGGCGCGGCGCGTTCCGAGCGTCGTGGGGAGCTGCTCGGGTGAATCACCCTCGAGTGGTGTCACGACGTTCCCACGGCATCGCGGGAGAAGACGATGATCAGCCGGTCGGGCGCGAGCGCCGTCATCTTGACCAAGTCCCAGCCCATCCTGGCGCGCTCGTTCAGCAGGTCGGTCACGAGTTCCTCGTCGTCCCTCGCACGAGTGGTCAGACGGAGCACGACCGATTGGTACTCTCTCATGCCACCTCCACGTCAGCGTGTACCCGAACGGCGGTCGCCGGGCTCCCCAAGTTGAATGGTCACGATTGAGCGCGCTTGCCTAGCCGCTCCCAAGGCGTGTCTTTATCTCAGCGGCGACGGATGACTCACGGGTGTGAGGTTCGGGTGCATGCGCGTAACGTAGAAGTCGGTGGCCGTAGCGTCGAGGGCGCGCGGTACGGCGGCGCCAAATGAGCCCTTGGCCGATCGTCCGGTTCGGATTGGGCATGTTCACCCTGGTCTTCGCCATCATCGGGGTCGCGACTGGGGACTTGCGCTGGTGGGGAGCCTCGGCGGTCACCGGCACCGCGTGGTGGGTTTGGGATCTGTTGGTGGAGCATGTGTTGGAGCCGCTTGAGGAATGGGTGGTGCAGGTGGCGAGCGGCGGGAGCTTGGGGGGAGGGGTCGGCGGCGATCGGCCATCGCTCGACGAGACCATCGCGTATCTCGAGCGCCACTTGGAGCGGCCGACTTCACGCCAGGTGGATATCAACTCGGCAATTCGGTTGGAGGAGATCTACCGCACGGTCAAGAAGGATCCTGGTCGGGCGCGGGCGGTCATCCGGACGGTGCGGGAGCGGTATCCGGATGCGCCCGAGCTGGAACGGTTTGGACCGTTCGAGGAGTAGCGGGGAGGGGTGCCGAAGACGCGGGTGCGTTGTATAATTCGCGCCCCGAGGCCAGGTAGCTCAGTTGGTAGAGCAGCGGACTGAAAATCCGCGTGTCGGCGGTTCAATTCCGTCCCTGGCCACTAGCCACGCCCCCAGGAAAAGACGAGTCCGGCGGGTCCCATACGACAGCCGGCTCGGTCGACGGGCCACCTCTGCCTGGGACGTGTGACGGATCCCGCGCCGAATACCGGAAAGACCCGAACCCGTCTTCGGTTCAGTTCCCGATCAATTTCCCCACATCCACCGTCGTGACGGCCGTCGTGCTCCTGCCGCGGATGAAGAAGATCGTCCCGCCGTCGGCAGACCACTCCGCCTCGCGCTCATGGAGGCCAGGCGTGTCGGTCAACCGTTGGACCGCACTGTCGGCAACGGTGAGAATCGCGAGATCGGAGGGAGTGGCGCCCGTCGTGTAGACGAGGCGCTTTCCGTCCGGTGACCAGTCATTGAGATCGTCCGTGCCGCCGAGGATCGGCCGCGCGGCAGCGGACGTGAGCGAGACGAGCGTCGCGCTGAACGTCCCGTCGTCCCGAAGCATGTTCAGGGACGCCAGATCGCCCCCCGGTTGGTCGTCGTCGGGGACGGCGGTTCCATCCCACAGCGACTGCATCGTGCCGTCCGTCGCGAGCAAACGTGTTTGCAGTCCGCCCGTGCGTTCATCGAGCACGCCGAGGAGAAGTTCGGGTCGACCGGGGATCGTCACAAAGGAGTTCACGTTGCCCCGGGTGGTGACCGGCGTCGGTTCACCCCCTTCCGGGCTGACGGACCACACATTGCTGAGCTCCGCGTCGCGGTCGGATTGGTAGAGGATCACCGAGCCATCGGCCGACCACTCGGGAGTTGCGTCCAATCCGGGGTAGTCCGTGAGCCGTCGCGGCTCACCGCCCGCCACGTCGACGATCCATATGTCCGGGCTACCCGCGCGGTTGGACGCGAACACGATCTGCGAGCCGTCGGGCGACCACCGAGGGGCTGTATTGCTGTTGCCGTCGGCGACGAGAGACCGCGGGTCGCCGCCCTCTGCGGACACGAGCAGCAGATCGTTCACACCGCCGCCCCGATTGAAATCGAACACGAGTTCGGGACCGCTGGGTGAGGGCCACACGCCGCCGATGCCCATCGTGTCGTTCGTCAGCCGGCGTTCCGTCCCGTCGCCAAGCGACAGTGCCCAGATCGCCTCGCGCCGCGTTGCGACCTCGTACTTGAGCTCGGTGCTGTTGGGCCGCCATCTGAGGTTCGTTTCGACGTCGGTATCGTCCGTGACACGAATCTCAGGGCCGCCGTCCACGGACACCAGCCACACGTCGGTCTGCCGGCCGCGAGCGGACAGAAACGCGAGCCAGCGCCCGTCCGGAGACCACCAGGGTTGATAGTCCGCCCGGACATCGCGTGTGAGCTGTCGTGCCTCCCCACTGTCGGCCGGAACGATCCAGATGTCGCCGAACCCGGTTCGGTTCGACACGTAATAGAGATAGTGACCCTCAGGCGACCAGTCCCATCCCGCCAGGCGATCGCCGGGCACCGTCAGCTGCCTTGCCCCGCCCCCCTGGCCGTCGGCCACCCAGAGTGTGTTCTCAACCCCAATAAAGTCGAGTTCGTACGCCATTCGTGTTCCGTCGGGTGACCACCAACCGACAGCCGGGCGGCCGTGGAGCATGATGAGTCGCGAAGCCATACTCTCGAGATCGAGATCGAAGAAGCGGATACCGCCCTCGAGGGTCGCGAGGTACGACAAGCGGCGTCCGTCGGGGTGATACCGCAGGGGGGCCTCGAGGCCGGGTGCGTCGGTGAGCTGCCGTGGGGCGCCTCCGTCCACGGGCCACGCCCAGACATCGAGGCCTCCGAGCAGCATGTGGGCGATCTCCCTGCCGTCCGGCGACCAAACCGGATCCCCGCCGTTCACGGCGGTGGCGAGTCGCACGGGATCGCTCATGTCCGCATTGGCAACATACAGCTCGAGGCCCTCCGATCCTTCCGTGTAGTAGGCGAGGCGGCTGCCGTCAGGCGAGTATTCGGCCTGGTTGGGAAGTTCGTGTGCCGCATCCAACACCCGCGGAACCGGCAACGTGCTCTCGCCTCCGCCGCAGGCAGTCGCCATGATCGCACCCGCCACAACGGCGCATGCGTTCCTCCGCATTCCCGTGAACTCGCTCATTCGCTATCTCCTTGGGCACCGCGCCCGGTCACTCCGAGCGCCGCTCCTACGCCGGCCGTGATGCGCTGGACAATGTCGGTTTGCGCTGCCAGAACGTCTGAGACGTTTCGTTCGTATGTGTCGGACCAGAGACTGCGCGTCGTGACGGGATCCACGAACTGGACGTTGATACTCATGACGTCACCCGCTCTGAAGACCGTCATCTCCAGCACCGCATCGAGACCCAATTCGCGCGCGATCTCCCGCGTGGGCTTGGGCGCCGCCTTGTACGCCATCATTGTTGAGCGTGGCGCGACACCGGCGGCGCCGAGCCCACCCAACGCGTTGGTGAGGGCCGCGTGCATCGCGTCGACGAACACGTCGTCCTGACCCGAGATGTCCTCGATGGGGAGCACAGCAATGCGCTGGATGCCACCGCCGCCACGACCCACGCCAAGGAGCCAACCTCCCAGGCCGCCGCCAACGATGATGATTGTGGCCGCGACGCCCGCGATCCAGGAGCGGCGGCTCGCGCGTGGCCTGGCTGGGGTGGCCTGCACCGGGCGCGTGTCGGTGGGGGTCACACCGCCACTCGGCGTGGCGCCGATCGTCTCCAGATGGGCGAGTAACTCGTCTGCACTCTGCCATCGGTCGGCGGCGCTCTTCGCCAGGCAGCGTTGCAGCGCCTCGGCGAGGGCTGGTGGCACCGTCGGCCGGAGTTCTCGAAGGTCCGGCGGAGCGGTCATGACGTGGGCAGACAGGATCGCTTGGGCCGTCGGGCCATCGAACGGTGGCTTGCCTGTCAGCATCTCGTAGCCCAACACGCCCACGGCATAGAGGTCCGCGCGATGATCGATGTCGGACTCGCCCATCGCCTGCTCGGGCGCCATGTATGTGGGTGTACCGACGGCGATCCCCACCGTGGTGAGCTTTTCACCGCCCGCCGCCCTCACGGCCTTCGCCACACCGAAATCGGTGACCACGGCGTGCCGTCCGGACAGCATGACATTGTCGGGCTTGATGTCGCGGTGGACGATGTCGCGGTCGTGCGCGTAGCTCAGTGCATCGGCGACGTCGCGCAGGATCCGCACCGCCTCGCTGATGGGGAGCTTGCCTTCGCGTTTGATCCGTTGGCGCAGGGACTCGCCATCCACGTATGGCATGACGTAGTAGAGGAAGCCATCGGTTTCACCCGAGTCGTACAGGGCCAGTACGTGTGGATGGTTGAACTGTGCGACGATGCGGATTTCACGAGGGAACCGATCGGCGCCAAGCACCGCCGCCAGTTCTGGACGCAGCACCTTAACCGCGACGTCGCGATCGTGCTTGATGTCGCGCGCGAGATAGACCGTCGCCATCCCGCCCTCGCCGATCTCCCGGTGAATGGTGTAGCGATCGGCAAGGGCGGCCGTGAGACGCTCGTGGGTCGTGGTCATCGGGCAGCCTGCTGGAGCCGCCCTTCGGACGCTCGAACGCCGGAAGTACGAGGGCTGTGGGAGGGCATCGCGAACATGGCTGACCAATCTAGGCACGCGTGGCCGTGCTCGCGAGTCCCGTAGGCACGATCTTCCGCCAAGGTCGGGGAGACCTCGACGAGGCTACCTAGGCGAGGTGCGTGCGGGAGGATATGCTTGGGGCGTTGCGGTCGCTCGTACTCCCTACGCGGAGCCTTGACCCGTGCGTTTTCCCAACCTGCTCCCTCGAGAGGAACACTTCTTCGACCTCTTTGTCGAGGTCGCCAAGCGTACGCAGGAGGCTGCGGGGCACCTTGCGGCCTTCTTCGCCGGTGAGGCCGACCCCGCGTATTGCGTCGAGGCGATCAAGCGTCTGGAGAATGAGGCGGACGACCTCACGCACGAGGTCGTGAATCGTCTCAACCGCACCTTTATCACTCCGATCGATCGCGAAGACATTCATTTGCTGGCTTCGGATCTCGACGATGTCATGGACCGTATCGACGGCACGGCTCGGCGCGCACAGATCTTTCGTCTGTCGGGTTCTCCGCCGGGTGTCACGGAGCTGTGCGACGTGATCGTCCGTATCACCGCGGAGGTGGCGGCCGCCGTCGGAAAGCTCGCGGGGAAGGGTGACGTTCTGTCGCACTGTATCGAGGTGAAGCGCCTCGAAGAAGAGGGCGATGCCATCTATCACCAGACGCTCGGGAACCTGTTCGACCACGAGCGAGACGCGATTCGACTCATCAAATGGAAGGAGATCTACGACAACCTGGAGCACGCGATTGACGAGTCTGACGACGTCGCGAATGCCCTCGAGTCGATCGTCCTGAAAAACGGGTGATGCCGGACACCGTTTGGTTCGTGCTGGCGATTGTCGGTATCGCCTTGCTGTTCGACTACATCAATGGATTCCACGATGCGGCGAACGCGATCGCTACGGTGGTGTCCACGCGCGTCCTGTCACCGCTCATGGCGGTCGGCTGGGCGGCGTTCTTCAATTTCGTGGCGGCGTTCGGCTTCGGCACCGCGGTGGCCAAGACCATCGGGTCCGGACTCATCGATATCTCGATCGTCGATCCCCTGGTCATCCTCGGAGGACTCTGTGGGGCCATCACGTGGAATCTCATCACGTGGTATTACGGGATTCCGTCGAGTTCCTCTCATGCTCTCATCGGCGGGTACGGTGGCGCCGCGGTGGCCAAGGCAGGGATTGGCGCGCTCTTTCTCGGTGGGTGGGTGAAGCCGATTCTGTTCATCGCTGTTGCCCCCTTCCTCGGTATGGCGCTGGGCATGGGGTTGATGGTGGGCACCGTCTGGACCTTTCGGCGCGCCTCTCCCCGGGGCATGGATCGGGGTTTCCGCGCGATGCAGCTCATCTCGTCCGCGGCGTTCAGCCTAAGTCACGGGACCAATGATGCCCAGAAGACGATGGGAATCGTGGTCGGGCTGCTCGTAGCCTCCGAGCCGCTGTTTCGGGACTTTCCCGTGCAGGCGTTTCATTTGACGACGCTCACCGAGATTCCGCGCTGGGTCATTCTCTCGGCCCATTTCGCGATCGCGTTGGGAACATTCTCTGGCGGCTGGCGCATCGTGCGCACCATGGGGTCGCGATTGACCAAGCTGACGCCGGTACACGGCTTCTGCGCCGAAACCGGAGGAGCGCTTTCCGTGTTCGTCGCGACCTGGCTTGGCGTGCCGGTCAGTACCACACACACGATTACCGGGTCCATCGTCGGTGTCGGAGCGACGCAGCGGGCGTCCGCCGTGCGCTGGGGTCTGGCGACCCGCATCCTCTGGGCGTGGTTCCTTACCATCCCGGCGGCGGCGGGCCTCGCTGGCGTCGCCTTCCTCCTCCTGCACACGCTCCTGCGATAGCGAGTCCCGTCAGGCGGTGGTGGCTGGTGTTTCCTCCGGGGGCCGGAGGTTTCTGAACCCGGCAAAGAGGCTGAGATCGTAGGTGATCTTGAGACCCGCGCCGAGCAGCAACGGTGCGCCGAGTCCGAACCCGACCATTGCCAAGCCAGCCAAGGTTGGGCCAACAGCCCACCCGAGGTTGCGCACCAAACCCGTGACGCCGAGGGCAAACGTGCGCTCGCTGGGCGCCGCGACGGCGGCGATGTACGACTGTCGGGTCGGGACATCCATCTGCACGAGCGCTTCACGCGCCAAGAAGAGAGCGACCGCGGGCCAGACTGAGGGGATGAACGGCAGCGCGCAAAGCGCCAGACTCGACGGAAGGTGAGTGAACACCATGGTGCGGATGAGGCCGATGCGGAGAGCCAGTCGTTCCGCGGCCACGTATGATAGCGCATTCAGGATCTTGGCGACAAAGAACACCGGTCCCAACACCTCGGCGCCCAGTCCGAACCGCCGGAAGAACCAATAGGTGATTATCGAACCGGCGAGGAACCCGCCGCCCAAGCTGTCCACCGCAAACAGCCCAGCGAGTCCACCGACACGTCGCTTGGCGACGGGCGACAGCGGTACCGACCACCAGGCGCGACGCGTGTCACCCGATCGGCGTGGGTCCGCCGGCAACCCCAGATACAGCGGCACAGTCGCCAGCATCAGCATGGCGCCACCGACCAGGCTCCATCGGAACGCGACTAACGGCGCTACCCCGACACGCGAGCCGATCAGCGCGGGGACACCGGCGGCGAGGGCACCCAATGCACCGGCCACGTCCTGGACCAGCGCGTAACGCGCGAAAGCGCCTGTGCGGTCGCGGTCGGTCACGCGCTCGGCGAGCATACTCTGTTCCAGCACTTCCGCCGGTCCGCGATCGCGGCCCATGCCGTTGACCATTCCGACGAATGCCGCCGCCAGCAGCACCCCCGTGGAGTTGCCCAGGGCAACGGTCGCAAGCCCGCCGCCGGCCAGGCTGGCGGTGACCGCGAGTGTTCTGCGCTTGCCCCAGTGGTCGCCGCGCAACGCCACCACGGTCGTGCCCGTCGCCATCCCGGCAAGCCCGACTCCGATGACCAAACCGAGGGTTTGCACCGGGACGCCAAGCTGCGCCAGATGGAGACCCAGGAGAACGCCGGTCAGGCCGAGGGCGGCAGATCGAAGGCCGGCAGCGATCATGAGGGTAGTGCGCAACCGTCGGTTCTCCGGCGCTCGCGTGGAGCGGCGTTAAGTCGAAGCAGAGAGGGCGCCACCCGCATTCGCGGGTGACGCCCTCGTGGATGCAGCCGCGCCGACCTAGAAGGTGGCCGACACGCCGCCCAGCACCCTTCGGCCGACCACGCTCCCACCGTAGAGGTGGAAACGTTGCTGATCGAGGATGTTGGTTCCGACCGCGAAGACCCGCAGGTTGTTGTTGATGGCGTAGCTGGCGGTGGCATCGATCGACAGGCGCGACGGCACCCAACCGTCGAACACCCCCGCGAGCCAGCGGTGCCCCGTGGAATAACGAGCCGTGACGTTGCCTTCGATGCCGAGATGGCCGCGATACGCGATCCCGAAATGTCCCCGATACTCGGGGGTGTTGGGAATCAACTCGTCACCCTGCTGGAACTCGCGAACCTTGACCTTGATGGACGAGAAACTCCCGTCCACCGTCAGCTCGCTGGTGATCTTGGCTCCCAGCCCCACCTCGACGCCGTACTCGATCACTCGGCCGGCATTCCCGTAGGAAACGACGATGGCACGAGTCCCGTCCGGGAGCGTGGCAAGTAAAGCTCCGGCTTGCGCTGAGAGTGCGGTATACCCGACTCGGAGCGTAGGAATGGGTTGACGGAGCGCGGCGGCTTGCGCGGCAGAGATCAAGTTGTTGGCCTCGAGGAAATTAATTCGCGCCTCGAGTGCATTCAGATCGGCCAGGAGATCGGTGCCCTGATCGTTCAGCGAGTAACTCGGGTAGGCCGGATTCACCCCGGGCAGGAGGTCCGTGACGAAGTTCTTGAGTTCGCTGAAAAACAAATCCACCGACACGAACACGCGGTCCTGTATCGTCCCTTTGTACCCAAACTCCCACCCGCGCACCGTCTCGACTTTCAGGTCGTCGTTCCCGAGCGCGAGGAGAAGCGTCGACGGCTCGAAGTCCCAGGGGAGGTCGGTCGGCAGATTGAGATCGGCGACCCCCGCGCCCAACGACGCGTTGACGGTCTGGAAGTAGCCTTCGGCTCCCTGCTCCAACGAGGCGAGACTGGTGGATGGTGCGCCGGCGGGGGCTCGCAAGTAGTACTCCGAGTAGTTCGGGGTCTGGAACGCGCGGCTGAAACTCAGCCTGATCGAGTGGTCCTCGGTCGGACTGAACACCAGCGCCGCCTTCGGCGAAATCTGGGACGAGATGAGGTCACCCTCGTCCCAGCGCGCAGCCACCACCGCGCGAATCTGCGACACGGGGCGGTACTCGAGCTGGCCATACGCGGAGTAGTAGTTGTCGCTGCGCGCATCGTTGACGGGGTCCATCAGGGTGCCCTTCGTGTCCACCTGGTAGTTCCGGAACGACGATCCGAGCACGATGCGCGCCCGGTCACCCAGGAACGCTCGGTTATACTGCCCCTCCACGTGCCAAATCGAAGACCGCTCCTCGAAGTTGATCCCCGAATTGAGCGTCAGCTGCGAGTCGGGCGACGACCGGCCCGAGTACCAGGCCATGACGTTGTAGTTGCTCGCGGCCCAGTTGAGCCGGGCCCAAGGCCGCAGGCTCTCCTGGATCTGCACTCGGCCCAGACCCGTCACGACGGTCAGGTTCTTCGCTTGCGCGATCCCGCCGTCTGCCGCAAGCACCGATCCGTTATCGAAGTAGTAGTCGAACCGACCGCTGCCATACAGCGACGTGAGCGCGCTGGGATCACCAACCGCGTCGCCGGTCGTGGGATCGACGGTCTGTCCCGTGAGCGGCGCCACCTCGGTTTGGGAGCTGACCGTCGAATCCGTCGCCTCCGCGTATTCACGCGCGAGGTCCGATCCATCGAAACGGGTACGCGCTGTCGTCCACGTGCCGCTCCGCGTGTAGCCCGCGTTGATGCGATACCCGACCCGTCCCTGGGCCAGCACGCCTGCGTGGCGTACGTCGGCCTTGAGCGTGCCGAGCTCACCCCCCGCCAATGAGATCTTGGTGCCGACCACGTCACGGGCTGGTGGCGTGATGATGTTGAGCACGCCACTGAAAGCATTCGCTCCGTACAGCGCCGAGCCAGGGCCGCGGACCATTTCCACCCGCCCGAAGTCCTCGGTCGGCATCGCCATGGCGTTCCATTCTTGCGCGCCAAGAAAGGCGACGGCGAGATCTCGTCCGTCCTGGAGCACCAGCACCCGGCGGTTCAGGGTCGTGTTGAAACCGCGGGTATTGAGGTTGAAGTCGTTGACGTCGCTTTGAACGAGATCCACACCGGGGACCGTTGCCACCAAGCGTGGGGCTTGTCCCGTTGCCGAGACGTCACGTGCCACGATCGGGTCGACCACGGTAACCGCGGCGGGAGCTTCCACGACGCGTTCTGGGAGGCGCGACGCGGAGCTCACGATCATCCCGCCCAGCGTGATCGGTGCGTCACCCAGGGCCGCGTCCAGCGTCAGGGTGGTGCCGCTGGAGACGGTGGCCGGCCGGGTCTCGACCCGCTGCCCAAGGCGCCGAAAAACGATGGTCTGCGGGCCGCTGGGAACCCGGGCCAACCGATACCGGCCGTCCGTGCCGGTGACCGCGCTAAGACCCGTTCCTTCGACACTCACGAGCACCCCTGACAAGGGACTCCCGTCTCCTTGCCGCGTCACCAGCCCCTCGATAGTCCCGATCGCTTGAGCTGCCAACCCCCCGGGGGCGACAGCCATGATTCCAGCCGCCATCAAGCCGACAAGGTTCCAGCACAAACCGCGGTCGCTCACTGACATCCCAACCCCCTTGCAGGTCACCAAGATAGAAATCCGCGGGCCGCGAGAGGACGGCACCCCAAACCGCCAAAATGCACTCGGGAAGGCGACTTGGCGAGGGGGCAATGGAACGCCGGTCTCCTAACTGTGTTTCAGATATGGATATCCCCTCTCCCCGGAAGGCCGTATGCGCTCCTATCCGTCTCTTGGACTGGCCGGCATTGCAGTCCTCCTCGTTGCCGCAGCATGCGCCGGTGACGGTACGGGTCTTGGAAACGGCAATGGGAACGGCAACAACGACCCATGTTCCGCCGCCGCAGATCCGACCGCGACGTTTTCCTGCGATGTGCAGCCCGTGTTCACAGCAAGCTGCGCGCTTACCGGCTGTCATGTGGCCCCCAACCCACCACACGGGCTGATCTTGAGCCCGGGGGCGGCCTACAGTAACCTCGTGGACGTGACGTCCGGCGAGGCCCCTGCGCTCAAACGCATCCGACCGGGACTGCCCGACTCGAGCTACCTGGTCCACAAGATCCAGGGCACCCAGGCGTCCGTCGGCGGGTCTGGAGGCAGGATGCCACTGAATGGCACCGCGCTTTCGCAGGCGGTCATCGACACCATACGCTCCTGGGTAGCCGCTGGCGCGGCGAACAACTAGGCCCAACAAAGGGGGATCCATGAGTCGTGTCAGCGTAGTCGTGGCTGCCCTGATCATTGCGGAATTGCTGCTGACTCCGCCGCCGCTGGCGGCGGAACCGTACCTGTCGCTGCGAACCGGACTCAAGTGCTCCACCTGTCACGTCAATCGGACCGGTGGTGGTGGCCGGAATGACTTCGGGAGTGCGTGGGGGCAGACCCAGCTTCCGTTGCGCACGGTGGGCATAAGGACGAGAAACCTGAATGATTGGGTCGCACTGGGGTTTGATGTGCGATCGCGTTTCTCCGCCGCCGCCAGCGACGCATCCCCACAAACGGTGTTCGATATTCCCGAGGCCCAGGTGCAGCTCCAAGCCACGGTCATCCCCAACGCGCTGTCTGTGTATGTCGACGAGACCGTGGGTCCGGAACGCGCCAGCGCGCGCGAGCTCTTTGCCCTCGTGAATCTCCCACTCGGCGGATGGGCCAAGGCCGGCAAGTTTCTGCTGCCGTACGGATGGCGGCTGTGGGACGACAACGCCTACATCCGATCAGAAACGGGCTTCACCTACGCGACTCCGGATGTGGGCGTGGAAGTGGGGATCGAGCCGGGCCCACTTTCGTGGTCACTGGCGGTGTCGAACGGGAGCCAAGGGGGCGGTGAGGGTGATGACGGCAAGATGATCACGTCGTCAGCGGCGCTCATCTTCCCGTTCGGTCGGGTCGGCGCGTCGGCGTCCCGCAACGCGAGTCCAGTGGCGACGACGACGGCATTCGGGGGCTTTGCCGGCGTACGGGTGGGCCCGGTGGTGGTGTTAGGGGAGGCGGATTGGATCCAGGGGAGGTCTACCGGTCAGCCCGATCGCGACCAGCTCGTCGCGTATGTGGAAGGTGACCTGCTTCTTCACCGGGGAGTGAACGTCAAGATCGCATACGGATATCACGACCGGAACCTCGACGTCGTGGAAGATCAACGCATTCGTATGCGCTTTGGTGTGGAGATCTTTCCCGTTGGGTTCGCCCAGCTGTCACTGTTCTATACACTCCTCGACGACATCCCACAGGTGACGACCGACGTCGACCAGATCGGTCTCGAAGCACACATTTTCTTCTAGCGGACGACACCCGTGACTCACCGTTATCTTAGACCCCGCCGGATGAATCTCGGCGGGGCCTTGCCGGTCGGGCAGGCAAGAAGACAGTTCCGCGACCAAGGAGAGCGGATATGAGTGGTGAAGTCAGGGTGCCGGCGGTCGTGAACGAACCGATTCGCGACTACGCGCCGGGGAGTCCCGAGCGGGAGTCACTGAAGAGGCGTTTGACGGAGATGGCGGGCGAGCAAATCGAGATTCCCCTTATTATCGGCGGGAAGGAAGTCCGAACCGGGCGCACCGAGAAGGCAGTGATTCCCCACGCGCATGGTCATACGCTGGCGACCTGGCACAAGGCGGGTCGCGCGGAGACCAATCAGGCGATCGCGGCGGCGAGTGCAGCCTACCAGGACTGGTCGCGTTGGCCGTGGGATGAACGTGCCGCGGTCATGCTTCGAGCCGCCGATCTGCTGGCCACCACCTGGCGCGACACCGTGAACGCCGCCACCATGCTCGGACAGAGCAAGACGGTGCAGCAAGCGGAGATCGACAGCGCGTGTGAGCTGGTTGACTTCCTCCGATTCAATGTCGCGTTCGCCGAGCGCCTGTATGCCGAACAGCCGATCTCGGCGGCGGGCGCGTGGAACCGTATGGAGTATCGCCCCCTCGAGGGATTCGTGTGGGCGGTGTCGCCATTCAACTTCACGTCGATCGCGGGCAACTTGCCCAGCGCACCAGCCCTCCTGGGCAACGTCGTCCTCATGAAGCCGGCCAGTTCGGCGGTATTCAGCGCCTACTATCTGGCCAGGCTCTTCGAGGCCGCCGGACTGCCGCCGGGGGTGATCAACTTCCTCCCCGGGAGCGCATCTGAGATCGCGGAGGTCGTGCTCAACCATCCCGATCTCGCCGGCATCCATTTCACGGGCTCGACCAAGGTCTTCCAGGGAATGTGGCAGACCGTCGGGGGGCAGATCGAACGGTATCGATCCTATCCGCGGATCGTTGGCGAAACGGGCGGCAAGGACTTCATCGTCGCGCACCCCAGTGCCGACCCCGAGGCACTCCGTGTCGCGATCGTGCGCGGCGCGTTTGAGTACCAAGGGCAGAAATGCAGCGCGGCATCCCGGGCCTATATCCCCGAGTCGCTGTGGACGTCGATGGGCGATGCCCTGCTCGACGAGGTGAGTCACATCGCCATGGGTGACGTGGTCGATTTCCGCAACTTCATGGGCGCGGTCATCGATCAGGCCGCGTTCGACAGCATCAAGGCCTACGTTGACGGCGCCCGCGCGTCGGACGATGCAGCAATCCTCGTGGGCGGGGGCTGTGACGACAGCGCCGGATATTTCATCGAGCCCACAATCATTCGGGCACACCGACCCGACTACACGACCATGTGCGAGGAGATTTTCGGCCCCGTGATGACCGTGTATGTGTACCCCGACGAGCGGTGGACCGACACGCTCGACCTTGTGGATCGGACGTCGTCCTACGCGCTGACTGGTGCCGCATTCGCCACGGACCGCGCGGCGGTGCGGCAGGCAACCGAGCGGCTGCGTCACGCGGCGGGTAACTACTACATAAATGACAAGCCGACCGGCGCGGTCGTTGGACAGCAGCCGTTCGGTGGCGCCCGTGCGAGTGGGACCAATGACAAGGCTGGCTCGATGTGGAACCTGATACGGTGGGTATCGCCACGCACGATCAAGGAGACGTTCGTGCCGCCCACCGAGTACCGGTATCCCCACATGGATGGCCGGTAGCAGCGTTGGGGGGGGCGACCTGGGACCTTCCTACTTGATTCCCTTCTCGCATCCGCGGAGTTTGCACGGGAGGGGAGGACACGCCGCATGATCAAGTGGCTCGTTCGGGTGCAGGCGATCGCCGTCGGCCTGATGCTGGTCGCAGGCTGTGAACCGGCATCCATCACCGAAGCCAAGGATCAGCTACGGCGGGGCCCGGCTCGCTCCGTCACGTTGGCGGTACCGGTAGCGCGAGACAGTTTTGGCGTGGGTGACGTGTTGGAGGACATCGGCGGATTGGTCACCGTCACGTTGCCAAGCGGTGTGCTCGGTGTCGCCATGGACCGCGATTCCCTCGAGATTTCCAGCAGCGGACTGGTGGGTGGGACGGTCACCGGGATTCTCGATCCCACCCTCCTCACCTACGACGTTGAAGCATCCCGGGAAATACCCGCGGCGGCGCTGAGTTTGGGAGAGCTCGAGAACGTCATCCGCGACGCGACGCTGCACACCGCGCCGATCGGCGCAGCCGTGGAGAACACGGCGGATGCGCCGATGACGTTGACGGACTTTGCCCTTGGGCTGGTCCGGATTGACCTACTCACCGGCAACCCCAGGCGCGATCCGACCACGAACGAATTCGAGTACGAAACCGAGGCTGGGGCACCAATTCTGATTCCCGTGGCGGACCCGGGGGTCAATACGTTGGCCTTGGGTCGTCAAGCCACCGTGAACCTCACCCTCGACGGAGCACCACTCGTGGATCGCCTGGTGGACCTGCTGATCGACGGCGTGCGCACCGCGATCGTCGGCGCGGGGACCGTGAGCATCGGCGACGGCACGATCGGAACGGTCGGACCGAGCGATCGCATCGTGCTCCGGGTTGACCCCGTCGTGGGGTTCGACCTGACCGTGCCGGCGGGTGGCGTCTCATTTGACAGCAGTCTGGCGGTGCCGGGGCTCGATCTGGACGCTGATGTCACCGAAGAGATCATCGCCTTGCTCGACAGCGCGGCCGTCGACTTGGCCGTCACGAATGCGACGCCGTTCGCGGTGGAGGCCACGACGGCCTTCGTGGCCGGAAGTGTGGCGGGTGACGTGTTCGCGACCCCCGGGCGCGTGGACGTGGCCCCGCTGATCGTGAGCGCCCCGGCCGTCAGTGACGATGGGATTGTCCTGGAGCCCCTGAGTGACTTTCTCACGGTGGCGCTCGCACCCGGTGACCTGCTACCGCTCCTGGGCGCAGAGTTCACGGCCGGTGTGCGGATTCGACTCCTGCCCCCGGTGGGCGGTCGAGGTGCGCTGCGTGCCACGGACTATATCCGGGTACGCGCCGGCGCGAGGATCGTGTATCACACCGGCGGTGCGCCGTGAGACGCTTCCTGGCGGTCCTCGGGTTGCTGGCCACGGTCTCACCGGCGTTGTATGCGCAGGCTGTACCGGATGAAGCACCGGCCCGCCGCGTTGACTTCGGGTACCGCCGAACACCGCTGCGAGGTATCGACCCATTCCGACACGTCGCCATGCATCACTGGGGCCTCGTGCTGTCCGCCGGAGCGACGGCCGGCAACAATGCGCTGACGTTCCGGGATGGGCGAGCCATCGTGTTCCTTGACGACCAGGGCGCCCTCGAGGTGGGAGATATCGTCAACGCCCTGGGGCTCGTGCCGGCGGGCAGTGGACTCCGCGGCGAATTCGAGGCGGAGGCTGGCGCCGCACTTGGTGGCCCGTTTGGTCGACACCTCTCGCTCGGGTTCACGGGAATGGCACGCGGGTACGGCGGATTCGACTTAGACGACGCGGCGATCAGTCTGTTGCGCGATGGCACGGGTGCCCGGCAAGATTTTCCCGTCGGCACGACGCAGGGCTATGGCTTGGCCACGGCAGAGTTCGGCGGACATGCGATCGTGCGGCTCGGGCCGATCGGGACGGAAGATGGCGTCATCGTGAGCGTTGGCGGCGGCGCCCGTGTCGTCCGACCGGTCTTGTACGCCCGCGGCGGATCTACGTTGGACAGCAGAGTCTTTATCGGACCGGACAGCGTGGGCGCGCACGTCGGTGTGGACATCGCGTTCACGCCGGACCCGACCATCGCCTTTGACCGTGGGTCTGGACTCGCCGCCGACTTCTTGATGCGCCTGGATTGGCCGACACAAGGCCTTGCGGTCGAAGCGATGGTGATCAACATCGGCCAGGTGACCGTGCGGGGCGTGGAGCGCAGCAGCTGGCGGTTCGATGTCGCGAGCGGAACGCTCGCGGAGGTCGTCGATTCGCTCGACGCCGATCCCTTCACGCCGGGATTCGACCTGCGGGATCGCACGATCCTCGACACGAGCGACGTCGAGGTCGTGCTGCCGCGCACGCTGCGGCTGACGGCGACAACCTGGGCCAACAGGATTCTCCAGCTCGATGCCACGGCAACCATCCCGCTCGGCGGAGACTTCCAGACGCCGTTTGCGGTGGATGTGGTCTCAACGTGGCGGTTTGTCAGAGTGATCCCGCTTCGGGCCGGACTCGTGTTCGGTGGACGCCACGGGCTCGGGTACACGGCTGGTGTGGGGATCGAAGGCCGTAATCTCCTGCTGCGGTTTACCGCCGGCTCGTTGGGTGGTCTGTTCCAGGACGCGACGGGGGCCATGGGGCGGTTCGAGTTGGGACTTCTGTTCTAGCGGGCTCGTCAGGCCTGCGTGGGACCCCCCGGATGCCATCGAGCGTAATGTTATACTGGCCAGCCCTAATCGAAGGATCGAAGCCGACCACGTCTTTGCGGGGAGCGAGCATGCGGTATGTGAGCACATTGGTGGGGCTGGGGCTGACGGCTGCGATCGTCGCGTGCGGCAGTGAAGAGAGTCCGGCGGCTCACGCGCACGCTCCAGAAGAGGGGGAGTCGTTCTTTGGACAGCTGACGCAACTCACGTTCGACGGCCAGAACGCCGAAGCGTATTGGTCGCCGGATGGGTCGCGTCTCATCTTTCAACGTACGGCGCCCGAGGATGGGTGCGACCAGCAGTTCACGGTCAGGATCGACGGGTCCGAGTTGACGCGCGTTTCGAACGGACATGGCGCGACCACGTGCGGCTACTACTATGACGGTGGGGCACGCGTGCTGTACTCCTCGACGTTTCACGCGGACGAGACCTGCCCGGCCCGACCCGACATGTCGCGCGGGTACGTCTGGGGACTCCACGATTTCGACGTGTACACGTCGCTTCCGGACGGGAATGACCTGCAGCGCCTGACCGACACGCCCGGGTATGACGCCGAGGCGACGCTCTCGCCAGACGGCGAGACCATCGTGTTCACGTCCACACGAGCGGGCGATCTCGACATCTACACCATGCGGGTGGACGGATCGGACCTGCGACGCCTGACCGACACGCCCGGGTATGACGGCGGCCCGTTCTTCTCCCATGACGGGACCAGAATCGTCTACCGCGCCTGGCACCCGCCCGACCCGAACGAGCTGGCGGAGTACCGGTCGCTACTCGCCGACAACTTGGTTCGACCGAGCCGGATGGAGATCTTCGTGATGAACGCGGACGGATCCGACCAGCGGCAGGTGACGGACCTCGGCGGCGCGAACTTCGCGCCGTACTTCCACCCGGACGACCGGCGGATCATCTTCGCGTCCAACCATCACGAAACGGATCCCCGGTCACGGAATTTCGACCTTTTCCTCGTCAACCTGGACGGGACTGGGCTGGTGCAGGTGACCCGAACAGGCGTGTTTGACGGGTTTCCGATGTTCTCCCCCGATGGGACGAAACTCGCGTTCGCGTCGAACCGTCATGCCGTGGTAGAGGGAGAGACGAACATCTTCGTCGCGGAGTGGGTAGAGTAGGTGAGCGTTCCTGGAGGTGTGATCGCATGAGCAAGAAGGGCCGACCCAACAGCCCCCCGCCCGCGCCCCCAACGGCGCCGGTACCTTCGGCGGCCACGGCGGCCACGGCGGCCCCCGCGCCCCGTCCCAACTCGGCGTGGGAATGGACGAAGTCCATTCTCGTCGCTCTCGTGATTTGGTTCTTCCTGCGATCCCTGCTCGTGGAAGCGTTTCGGATTCCGTCGGGAAGCATGGAGAATACGCTGCTTATCGGTGACTTCCTGTTCGTCAACAAGGCGCTGTACGGCGCCGAAATACCGCTAGCCCGCGTCCATCTGCCCGCATTCCGGGAACCAGAGCGCAACGACATCGTGGTGTTCGATTCGCCGGAAGAGCCGGGCGTGAACGTGGTCAAGCGCCTGATCGGCGCCCCCGGTGACACCCTGGCCATGGAAGGCAACGTCCTCTTCCTGAACGGCAGGTCCGTGGACGAGCCCTACGTGGTTCGCACCAACCCGATGCACGATCCCGAGGACCCGCGAATGCGCTTGTGGCAGGTTCGCCATTTGGTCGACCGGGACCCGACTACGTACCGACCGTCGCTCAAGAACTGGGGGCCGATTGTCGTGCCGCCGGATTCGTTCTTCGTCATGGGTGATAATCGGGATAATTCCTACGATTCGCGCTACTGGGGATTCCTAGGCAGGGATCGCATCGACGGCCGGCCGCTGTTCATCTACTACAGCTATGACAAGAACGGGCTCATGCCGCTCCCGTTCTTTACCGGCGTACGCTGGAAGCGCTTGTTCTCCACCCCCGACTGAGCCAGCCTGGCGGAGCCGGGCCCTCCAACACCGTCAGTCCAGCAAGTCACAAGCTCGGCAGCCGCGAGAACAGTTGGGCTTGTTCGCATGATACTGACGAAACGTGCGTTGCCGGCACTCAGCTACCTAAGTATATTTTGCACATTCGACAATGTGACTAAGTTCATGTCATGAATGATCCCATTGATATAAGAATCATAGGACTGCTTCAACGCGATGGTCGAGCCACGTATGAGGAACTCGGCCGCGAGGTCGGATTGTCGGCTCCGTCTGTGTTCAGCCGGGTGCGCCGGCTCCGGGAATCGGGTGCGATCAGCGGGTTCGGCGCCAGGGTCGACCCCGCCGTGTTCGGGTATGGGGTTCTGGCGTTTGTCCGTGTCGAGTTGAACCGGGCGACGGATGCGCAAGCGCTGATAGACCGCTTCGCCTCTTCGCCGGACTGCGAGGCGTGCTACGCCTTGGGGCACGCCGAGGAACTGCTGCTGCGGATAAGACTGCGTTCACTCGAGGAACTCTCCCCTTACCTTGGGGCAATTCGTCGAGGTGGTGGCCGTCCCCGCGCGGAACTGGTTGTCCGCACTGTGTTTGAGAGGGACTTCACCCCACGGCTTGCGTAAGCATGGCCGCCGGGTCGGTCAGCTTCCGATGAGTTCCTTATCCGAAGGCTGCGTCGCGTTTGCCGGCACGTAGGCGGCCTGTCGTCCGCACTTGCTGCACCGCAGTGTCACCTGCCGGTGCACCTGCCACCGGCTTCTCGGGAGCCGCCGCTTGGGCGTTCGTTCAATCACTTTGTGCCCGCAGGACGGACACGGCACGCGTTCCCGATCCCTGTCGGCCAGGATGAGTTGGAGGGCTTCAGCCGCTCGGTATTCCTTGATTCCTCGACGTCCCACGTTGCGCACTCCCGCGAATTCGGTGATACGAGGGAAGTGAATCTATCCGCCAGCGGGCCGGTCGGCAAACCGAGTCCCTTGACGCGAGCCAAGCCCGGGCGCAAGCTCGTGGCAGCACCTGGGCCAAGAGGCGGAGCCATGACTGACACCCCAGAGAGAGAGTCGCTGGTGTGCGTAGCCGATGTCGAGATTGACGCGGTGGCGCCTGCCGGTTCGGGATTCGTGCTGTCGGGTCGGGGGAGGGACGGGGCGGACTACCGTCTCGAGGTGACGCTCGAGATGCCGATGAACTCCAAGACGCGGGCCGTGGTGGCCGAACTGCTTTCGCAGTCAGACTTTAGGCTTTTCCGTCAAGCACGGCCTTCCTTGCGCGGCGGACCCCCGTCTCGCAAGAATGCGGCGGCGGGGTAGCGCCGACAAACTTGCGTAACTGATTACAACTAAACGTTTTACGCTGTAGCTCGGTCTTTCTGACGCGGCTTGACTCGGCGCGGCCGACCCGCTAATCTTGCCCCCCACTCATCGTCATCCCCAGGAGTATCCATGGCCGAGCTCGGTGGCTCGCAGATATCGGCGCTTCTCGAATCAGTCCCGGGGATCGCCAAAGTGCTCAGAAGCCCCGTGGCGGACGCGCTCGTGGCGATGATCCGAGCTGGAGCGGGTCTGGACGAGTTCCGGCTCGCGGACGTGGACGAGCTTGTCCAGTACTCGGTTCGCCGCGGGCTGATCTCCGCCGATGAGGGCGAGCGTGTGACCGCCGAAGTGAAGGCCGCGGGTAAGGGTCGGGTTCGTGGCGCCAAACCGACTGGGCGAGGTCGCAGCAAGTCCGGCCAATCCTCCAAGCCTGCTGCCGCGAAAGTGCCGCGCCCCGGCAGGCGAGCTCCGGCGAAGAAGAGGCCGGCAAAGGCCACGAAGACCGCGACCCGACGAACGGCAAACAAGCGACGGTAGCTTGGGATGGAGAAGCCCCTTGGCGGAAGTGGCGTCTCGAGGAGTTGACGTGAATCGGCATGCCTGACGCTGTTCATCGATTTGCCGAGGCGCTCCGAGGCGTCTTGCGCGAGGACACTTCGCGCGGCGTCGAAGATCAGTGGGAGTCGGTTGACCTCGATGCTCTCGGATGGTCGGCACTGTTGGAGGCGTGGCAGCAAGATGCGCCTGCTTGGGAGACCACGCTGGATGAGGTCGACGGTTTGCTCCTGCGCCTGCTCGACCGCCTACCTGTGTTAGTGCGCGACGCGTCCGGTCCGGTTGCCCACATTGAGATGTTCCGCATTCCACAGCTCGAACGACTCCAGCACGCGACGGCCGCGGCGCTGGTTTCTCAACGGTTCGGGCCGGCCGGGCTCGTGACCGTCGTCAAAGATGCGCTGGCGCCGCTGGCGCGACGGTATTTCGCGTTTCTGGCCTTGGCGGAGCATCATCCCAAGCGCGAATGGCCGGTGTTCGAGCGCTATCTCGTCCCAGAAGCACACCATGCGTTTGTCGGAACGGCCGCCGAAGCAGCGCGATTCTATCCGGAGAAGAAGGCCGCGATGTTGCTCATGCGGCTGTTCGACGAGGTCCGTGAGGACCTACACCTCAGAGAGTTCCTCGCCCCGCGAATCCTCCGCTCGTTGTACGTACTGAACGACCCGATCACCCTGGGATTCCTTCGGGGTCTGCTGGTGGCCGGCCACACGCATCAGCACCCGGCGCACTGCGAAGTGACGCAGGCGCTGGTGATCGTGCGGCGGTTGACGGGACGGGTGGAACCCAGCAGCAAATTCCCGGAGGGGAGCGAGCGGGCACGCGACGTTCAGGTTCGCGGGGCGGAGCACGCGTTGCGACGCGCCACCGAGGCGCTCGAGCCGGTCGCGGTGATTTGAGACGCCGGTGAACTAGCGGCGGTACACGCGGCGCAACACCGCCGTGCCACTGCCGGCGAACGTCGAATCGAACAACAGTGCTCCACCGGCCGGATCATACTGCCC
Organism: Gemmatimonadales bacterium; assembly: GCA_036397755.1. Classification (GTDB taxonomy): domain Bacteria; phylum Gemmatimonadota; class Gemmatimonadetes; order Gemmatimonadales; family GWC2-71-9; genus CAMYLY01. The sequence continues at coordinate 94,030 of DASWII010000066.1, forward strand.
GACCCACTGCGTCGAGTCTGGATCCCAGGTGAACGTGATCATCCGAGAGGCCCGATCCCACTCGCCAGGAATCCACCGGCCGTCCGGCAGTCGCCGCCACTGCGCGGTCCCCCCCCGCACCAGGAGGAGCTCAATGAGATCCCGGACCGCGAGCGGAGAACCCCGCCAACGTCCCTCGAGCGGCCGCGCAAGGACATCCTGGTGGGCCATGGTGACCACCGCACCCTCAGCGGTCTCAACCAACAGCCGGTCCATCGCGAACCGGAACGTCACCGTGAACGACGAGTCTCCCCAGGTCAGCAGCGAGTCACCCCGAACCTCGAAGTGCAGTGGCAGCGAGTCGTTGACGACGAGCATTGTGTCGGCATAGAAGTCGAACGTCAGGGGGCGTCCCTCATGGGTTCCGACCCAACGGGTGAGTAAGGCCGCCGGCGCCTGGGCGGTGGCACTGGCGGCACCAGCGAGGGCCAGCACGCCCGCCACTGTGAGAGATCGAATCCACATACCACCATTGTACACCCGCCGGCGCGGAGGGGAACACCGGGTGGTGGCGGTCCAGGGGTCGTTATCTTGACCCATGGCCTCAACGAAACACACCAGCTCACATTCGGCGTTGAGCGATCGGGCCGCCGCGTTGGGCCGGTTTTTCCAGCGTGCCGGCGAAGCCCCACGGCTGATGGCGTACGACGAAGATCTTGGGTGTCCGCTCGATCACGCGCTGTCGGCGATCGAGTGGACCATTGCCGTGGGGATCCTGGCGGAGTCTGACCTGCTCCACGCGGCCCGGCTCGGGCCGGAGTCAGCTGCGGCCGTTGTGGAACGGCAGCGCGAAGGGCGCCGGGTATTTGTGTACTTGGGACCTCGCATGGACGCTCCTCCGGTAGACGCCATGGAGGGCGCGATGCTGTACGACCAACCCGGCGTTCGTGCCTACGAGTTTGCCCAGCGCGCGAGTGCAATGGGGCATTTCCTCCGTGCCACCCAAGGGGTTGGGGCAATGCTCTCCCTCCTCTCGCGACGCGCACCGCAGCTGCTCCACGTTCGACGCTGGTTGAGTGAGGTGTTTGGGGCACCGTTGCCGGAAGGGTCCAAGACGCTACTCGCAGGATGGTTCGCGACCACGGGTGGCGGCTTGCTCTTTGCGCCGGTGTCGGTCGGTGAGCCCTATCAGTACATCGAGGTCGGTCGCGAGCCTTCGTGACGGTTTTGCCAGTGTGGAGTCGCTGTGTCTTGGGCGATTACACAATTCCACACGGGAGTGGAAAGCGCGGGTGACCCCCCAGTTTCGAGGGTCGTCTTGTCCACATGAGTATCGACACAAGGTGACGTAACCCAAAGAAACATCGGCGCTTGCGCGCTCGGATCCGACCCCTACATTACGTGATGTGTGCAGAAGGGGCGGGGCTCGTCTCTGCCGAATCTGTGACAAGGTCCACCGGAAGAATTCCGGGGAGGAAGCCCACAATTAAGGTTGGGGCGACCGACGATCCGGGTAGCTGCCTTCTGGGGACTGGCAAAGCCAGTCGCGTGCTTTGCCCGCGTCGATGTGGCGCCTCGACGTGCAGTGTGGGAGATCGGTCCGCGACTCGATCGACCCGCAGCGCCCGCAGCGGTGAACCATGTGGCCCGGCCAGGCTGCATGGGGATGGAAGCCGGAGCTCTCGACCGCCCTCCCGCGGGGAATCAACCTCGGCGGCGGTGAGAAGAAGAACAGCGGGAGTCAATCCCCTGGCTCCGGGTAGCCGATGCGATAGGCGGCCTGCCATCCTCCGGGATGCGCAGGCCGCCTGTGTTTTCTACCCCTTCACGACGCCAATCGGCTCCAGTCGGGCCACCTTTCGACCGATCCCGGCACCGTGGACGACGTCGACCACCTGGCGCACGTCCTTGTACGCCTCGGGCATCTCCTCGTCCACCGTCCGCCGGCTGGCGGCCCGCACCAGGATTCCGCGGTCGGCGAGTTCCTGAGCGATGTTGCGGTGCCGGGCCACGCGTTTTGCCTGCGTCCGGCTCATGCGGCGGCCGGCGCCGTGGCACGTGGAGGCAAAGGTCTCCGCGCTCGCGGTGGCGGTGCCCAGCAGCACATAGGAGTAACGGCCCATGTCGCCGGGGATCAGCACGGGTTGTCCCAGGTCGCGGAAGCGCGCGGGAAGCTCCGGGTGGTGCGGTGGGAGAGCCCGCGTCGCGCCCTTGCGATGCACACAGAGGTTGCGGCGCCGGCCGTCGACCTCGTGCTGTTCGATCTTGGCAATGTTGTGCGCCACGTCGTACACCAAGTTGATGCCCTCGGCGACTTCGGGCCCGAAGACGCTCGCGACACTCCTCCGCACGTAATGCGACATGAGTTGACGGTTGGCGAATGCGTAGTTCGCCGCGGCGCTCATGGCCCCGAGGTACCGCTTCCCTTCGGGGCTTTCAATTGGCGCGCAGCAGAGTTGCTTGTCGGGAAGGTCGATGTCGTAATCGCGGGCGGCTTGGACCATCACGTCCAGGTAGTCGTCACAGACCTGATACCCGAGGCCGCGCGATCCCGAGTGAATGAAGAATGTGACGGTACCGACCTCGAGGCCCAACAGCGAGGCCGCGTCCGGGTCGAAGACCTCCGCCACGTGGCCCACCTCGACGAAGTGATTGCCGCTTCCGACCGTCCCCAGCTGCCGCAGACCTCGCTGCTTCGCGCGCGCGCTCACGGCATCGGGATCGGCGGGCAGAGTCCCGCGGGCTTCGGTGGCCTCTAGGTCGGCTTCGTGTCCGTATCCCTCGGCGATGGCCCAACTGGCTCCCTGCGACAGGACCGCCTCGAGCTGATCCGCGGACAGTTTGAGATCCGATCGAGCGGCACCCACGCCTGAGGGAATGTGTCGGAACAGGTGGTCGAGGAGCCGTTCCAGTCGCGAGCGCACTCCCGTCACGTGCAAGGGTGACGTGAGCAATCGCACGCCGCAGTTGATGTCGTAACCCACGCCCCCCGGGGAAATAACTCCGTTGCGCTCGTCGAACGCCGCGACGCCGCCGATCGGAAAGCCGTAGCCCCAATGAATGTCGGGCATCGCGATGGACGGACCAACGATGCCCGGGAGATGGGCGACGTTGACGACCTGTGATAGCGCCTGGTCACCCTCGATGTCACGCATGAGAGTGCTGTCGGAGAAGATGAGACCGTCCGTGCGCATGCCGCCGAACCGCGGCACGCTCCACCGGTACTCATCCAACCTCTCGACGCGGATATCGCTCATGGAGCGAAAGATACCGGCGGGTGGGGGCAGGCCTTCACAGGTCCAGGAGCACGGTGGCCATCCACCGCTCGGCCGAACGGCGGACCTCCAGGCCGTGTCGCGTCACCGCCTTGACTTCGGGTTGGGGCAGATGACGGCCGGCGCTCAGAGCCTCGACCCAGAGCGCGCCCTCCAATTCGACCGCCGATGCGTGCGAGACCACCAAGTGACTCGGGGCCTCTCCCTCCGCCGAGAACCGGTAGAGGACCTCGCGGAGCAGACCCAACAGCAGCTCGTCAGGCGTGTCCGCACGAAGTGAGATGCGCACGTGCTGCACAGGGGATACGGGGCTTGACCCCACCAACAGCTCGCGCATCGCGCGAGCGCCGTCCTCGAACAGCTCCTCCAGAGAGGGCGCTTCGATCCGCAAGCGGAGATCCGCGGTGTGGGGCAGGAATTCGTACGTCATTGTTTGGACGCGGGTAACGTGTTTTCGGTACGGCGGATCGGTGAGGGAACCGCAAGTTGCATCATGCCAGGGCTCCGGGTCGATCACCGGCCGTTGTCGCCCGCCGACCGGGCGGTCGTGCGTGACGCGGAACGCACGATCAGCGCGGCGGTGTGCGGGCTCATGTTGCTCGGTCTCCATCAGGGGGGGCCCGAGGCGGCCACACTCGTAGCGGCCGTGCGGCGAGAACTCCGTCGCGTGTGCGGCCTGTTGTCGAGGCTCGAAGGCGCTTCGATCGACGACGGCGCCTCATGGTGAACGACCCTCACCATCCTGGACACCCCAATCGCTCGAACCGCGGTAGACCCGTCGATGGTCCAGAGTCCACTGCGGGGTGGAGAACTCCCCGTGCGCGAACTGCTCGGGATCGCGCAAGACGTCGACGAAACTCGTCGTCTTTGCCGAAGCAATGTCGGCCCAATGGAGTACGTCCGCTTCCAGTGTTGCCGGTACGACCGGACTCCCAAACTCGAGCCGGCCGTGGTGACTGAGCACCAGATGGAGCAGCATATCCCGCTCGGCATCGGTGCAAGGGTGCGGCACGGTCTCGCGCAGTCGGTTCTCCAGCATCAGCGCGCCGAGCGCGACGTGCCCGATCAGCCGCCCCCGCTCGGTGTAGCGGAACATCCCATCCCAACGATACGTCTCGAGCTTGCCGATATCGTGAAGCAGCGCGCCGGCGAGCACAAGATCCGGATCGGCGCCAGACGTGCGGGCAATAGTGCGCCCGATCGCGGCGACCTCGACCGTGTGCTTGAGAAGCCCGCCGAGCATGGCGTGATGCCCGCGGACAGCCGCTGGACACTGCTCGTAGGCGTGGCGAAACGTGTCAGCCTCGTAAAACGCGTCGAGTACCGCCCTGAGGCGGGGCTTCGCAACGTCCCGCCGCCACGCGTCGAGGACTTCCCAGAACCGGTCCACGGATCCCACCGACGGCAACAAGTCACCCCAGTCGATGCTCTCCGGAGTCAGCACGCGCAGCGACAGAACCGTGAGTTGACGACGATCCCGGTACAGGCTCACGTGTCCCTGTGTCATCACGACGTGGCCCGCGCGGATGCCGCGGACAACTTCCTGTCGGTGGGGCCAAAACGGTTCAGATTCGAGTGCACCGGTACTGTTCCCCAGGGTGAGCACCGTGTACGGGTCACCATTCGCTTGTCTCCGCTGGCGTACTTCCCGCACGAGCAGGGGTGCGTTGACTCGGTCCCCTTCTTCGAGCGCGGGGAGATCGACGAGCGTAGTCATGGAATGCATGTAGGCCCCGGGCTACGGTTGACTGGTCCGACCGACCTAGGCCGTCTCAAAGAGGTGGCCTTTGGTCTCGAGCCGATAGGCCATGGCTTTGAGGCGGGCAACGCGCAGCGCCATCGGGGGATGGGTCGCCAGGAGGTCGGCGACGAACCCCTGCTTGTGCGTGAGACGACGTCCGAGCGGATCCGCGATGCAGAGGTGTGCGGTTCCTCGCTTGATGCTCTTGGTGGGACTCGATTGGGCCTCGATCTTCTCCAACGCCGACGCTAAGGCGGCGGGGTTGCGTGTAAACTGGGCTGCCGATGCGTCGGCCAGAAGTTCGCGCTTGCGGCTGACGGCGAGGGCCAGGAGCCGAGACACCACGGGTGCGAGAATCATCGAGATGAGCCAGAACACCAGCACCACCGCTGCGAGTCCCCCACCCCCTTTGCCCCGGGACCGTCCGGATGAGCGACCACCCCCCGATCGCAGCACGCGCGCTGTGCCGTCGGCAATGATGGCGAGCGTTCCGACGAGCGCCGCCAGGAGGGTCATCAGCCGTACGTCTTCATTTCGGACGTGGGCCAACTCATGGGCCACGACGGCCTGGAGCTCGTCGCGATCCAGGGTCTCCAGCAATCCTTGCGTGACGGCGATGTGGGCATCCGTGGTGTGGATGCCGGTCGCGAACGCGTTCGCATCTTTGTCGGGCACGATCCAGATGGACGGCCGTGGCAGACCTGACGCGATCGCCATTTCCTCGACCGTGTTGACGTACCGCTGTTCGTGCTCGCTGGACGGATTGACGAGTTCCCAGGCACCAGTGGCCCAGAGCACCTGCTTTGGGCCGCGGCGCCAGGACGTGCCGACCAGGATGACCCCCAGCAACGTGGTCCCGAAGCCGAACCACGGAATCGTGTGACGATAGCTTCCAGGCGGCGCATGCTTTGTGGTCAAGTAAAACCCGACGTCGCCGCCGAATCCGATCCAGGCGAAGAACACCACGAAGACACTCACTAACGCCAGGGACCGTCTCCGATTCGCTCGCTGCTGTTCGAAGAGATTGCTGCTGCTCACTCGTCCTTCTTGCGCGACAAATCGACCTGGGGCACTTCGCGCTCCGCCTCCGCGACGATCTCCCAGAGTTCCACCTGTGTTGCCTTCGCGAACCCCGCGACCAGGTTCCATGGGAACTGCTGCTGTTTGACGTTGTAGCTCGTCGCGGTGTCGTTGTAGAGCTGTCGGGCAAACGCCACGCGGTTCTCGGTCGACGTCAATTCCTCCTGCAGACTGGTCACATTGGAGGTGGCCTTGAGGTCGGGATAGCGTTCCACGACCACCGCCAGCCTGGAGAGCGCGCCGCCGAGAACAGCCTCGGCGGCAGCGAGTTGCTTGAGCCCGCCCGTGGGTGACGCGTCTGCCTGGACCTTCACGGCTTGGTTGCGTGCTTGTATGACGGCCTCGAGCGTCTCGCGCTCGAACTCCATGGCGCCCTTCACCGCCTGGACGAGGTTGGGAATCAGGTCATGCCGGCGCTTGAGCTGCACGTCGATCTGCTTCCACGCGTTGAGCGTCTGCCCCTTCAGGTCGATGAAGCGATTGTAGGCTGCGATGGCCCATCCGACGACCACCACGAGGAGAACAAGAAAGATGAGGGTGCCCACGGCGCACTCCTTCCTGAGGATGCCCGAAATCTATTCAGGATGTTGCCGGCCGGCCTTCTCGAGGATCTCCCGGAGGGCCGCGACGATCTCTTTCGCATCGAGCGAACTCAAGAGGTGCGCGCGATCGTCGCGGATCGTCACTTCAACGCCGTCGGCGACGGCAATGTGCCGCCAGGCACGACCCGGGACGTCGAGCGCCGTTCCCGCGTCCGTAGGCGCCGCCACGGCGCGCCCGGCGCGGCCGCCCCGCAGTCCCTGTCCGTCGGCCAGTGGGAGTAGCGACGGTGGCGGAAGGGTCTCGCCGAGCGCAGCGGCCACTCTCCGCTCGAGCACATCGCCCGAGGTTTCCCGCAACTCCGCTCCGATCCTCTCGAGCGTGGCACCTTCCATCTGACGCAGCTTGACCGCCAAAACGTGGAGCAGATGTCGGTAGGCGTACGTCGCCGCAGTTCCACGGCCGTCGGGCGTGGTTACGAGGCCGCGGGTGACGTAGAAGCGGATGGTTCGCTCCGACGGCAGGGTGCTGGCGGCGGCGTTGACCGGCTTCACCCCGGACGCGCGCAGAATGCCGCACGCGATGCTCGTCAGATCCTTCAAACTCCACGGGGCCAGCGCCCTGTACGTTCGCAATGTGAGCAACGGGTCAGTCACGCGATCGTCGCCTCGGTGGCGTGGAGGTCCACACCGTGCCGTACGCTGTGCAGCACCACGGGCTCCGGCACGACCTGCCCCGCTGTTTTGCGCCGCCCTGCGTGGTTCTGGTTCGGCGGTGTCCGCGATGGTTTCCCACCGTGTCGGGAAGCGCTGCGACGCGTGCCACCTAACAACTCCTTCGAGGCGAGACGAACCAGTGAAGGAAGTCAAGTATGGAAGTGGGTCCAACGCGCGGCAAGAGGGTCATTGCGGCGGGGCGACACTCCTGGAGCTAATGTGGGCGATCGCGATTGTGGGGACGCTGCTGGTGGTCGCGATGCCGCACGTCGATCGCTGGCAAGATCGCCTGGCGACCCACCGGGCGGCCACCGAGCTCATGAGTTTTTATCATCACGCGCGGTACGCCGGCATGATGCGGGCGGCCCGTGTCCGAATGCAATTCGCACCGGATACCTTACAGGCGTACTACGAGTCGCTCCGCGATTCGCTCTTCCTGTCCGTTCCCGGGCCGGCGGCCAGGGGCGTCGCGATGCGCGCGAGTCGGTCGGTGATCCGCATCCAGGCGAACGGAATCGGCTGGGGTGCGGCGAACACCAAGATCGTGCTGCGGCGCGGAAGCGCCGCGGAGTCGCTGACCACCTCCCGACTCGGCCGCCTCAAATGGTGGTGAGACGGTTACCAGTTGAACACGGGCGTGGCTTCGGGCCAGCTGGTGAGACTGCGCATCGGTGAGTCGAACCGGACCAACTCCACCAACGTGGAGGCCGTGAGGTCGTAAACGAGGAGGCGAGCCTCACGCTCGTCCGCGGCCAGAATCAACAGGCGGCCGTCGGCCGTGACCGCCAGGTCCCGTCCGGCAGCAGGGAGTCGCACCGCGGCGGTCACCGCGCGCCTCCGGAGATCGAGGAGGAGCAACTGTTCGGCCGAGAGCGCGATACCGCGGCTGCCGCTCACAACCAGACGACCTCCGGGTTCGCCGAGGGTCAGGCGCGTCAGCGTAACCAACGTGACGCGGTCGAGATAGAGGATCTGCTTGCTCGCTGCGCACGAGACGAAGAGCAACGTCCCGTTGTCGCTCATGCTCGCGCCGGCCGGGTCACATGGAGCGTGCGGATCATCGATGGGCGTGGTTCTGAGGACGGTTTGCAGCCGTGTATCGATCTCGGCTACAACGTCATCGGTGCAAATAACAAACATGCGCGACGTCGCTTCAAACGGCACGAGTGCCGCGGCACGGCGTGAGCAGACGGTGAGCGTCCTGGACCGCGTCCCGTCGGCCAGCTGGACGATTTCGAGTATCGAGCCGCGCGCCACGAACGCGCGTCGCCCTTTGCCGTCGAGCACGAACAGCTGGGCGACATCCAACAACCCGAACGAAGCAAGTACGCGGCCGTCCGGCCGTCGGGTGCGGAGAATACTTGGAGGTTCTGCCGCAGAGAGGACGAACAAGGACCAACCATCGCGGCCGAACTGCACTTGGTTCGGGGTTGCCGAGTCGGCTGCCACCAGCAACGTATCACTCGTACCGTCCGCGGCCACGGTGACGATTCGGCCGGTGCCGTCTCCAGTCACCGCGATCCACCGAGCATCGGGCGCGCACCCGACGGCTGCGACCGCGACCCACGCAAGCGATGCGATGCTCCACCTGCCAGGGCGAAGTCGTCGGGTGCGCGCCGTGGTCACTGATGCCGCCTGCTGGCTCAGTCGCCCACGAAGTCGACCACGATCCTGGTGGGAACGATCCCGGCTGCCGCCGCACGATCCAGCAGCTGTTGCACGGCGCGCCGGCCTACGTCACCGTAGTCCACCGTAAAGTCGTTCACGTACATGCCGATAAACTCGTCGGCCCTCGCGCGATCCAGCCCGCGCGCGTACTGCATGGCGTGATCGAGGGCATCTTCGCGATGCTCGAGCGCGAACAGTATGGAACCGCGAAGATCGCGCGACACGGCGGCGATCAGCGGGTCTCCGAGGTCACGCCGGATCACGTTCCCGCCCAGCGGGAGCGGCAAGCCGGTTTCGGTATGCCACCATTGGCCCATGTCGATCCAAAGATGCAGGCCGCCGTTCCGATAGGTGAGCTGACCCTCGTGAATGAGCAGGCCCGCGTCGACGGTGCCGGTTCGCACCGCGTCCTCGATGGAATCGAACGGCAAGACGATCGGCTCGAACGTCGGCTGAAACAATCTCAAGGCGAGCGTCGCGGTCGTGTGCTCGCCGGGGATGGCGATGCGCGCGCCCAGGGTGGCCTCACGCACGTCGTCCGGCACGGGCGTTCGACCGACCAGCCGCGGTCCGTACCGGTCGCCTACCGACGCACCGTGCGGGAGCAGCGCGTACCGATCCGCGAGGTATGCGTACGCGTGGATCGAAACTGCCGTGACATCGAGCTCTCCACGCAACGCGCGCTGATTGAGCGTTTCGATGTCTTGCAGCTCGTGCACGTATCGTCGGTCACCCGTGTCGATCTTCCCCGCCGCGAGCGCATAAAACATGAACGCATCATCGGAATCCGGGCTGTGAGCGAGACGAATCGTGGGCATTAGTTCCCGGTGGCGGCCACATCACGCTCGGCAGCGGCGCGAAAATTGGTGATGGCAGTCGGGTGCGCCTCGTACTCAGGCCGCCTTGCGGCAATCTCGGCCTCGTAGCTGTCGAGGAACGCCCGATAGGATCGATGGATTGCGGCGGTGTCGCCCGCGCCGGCGGCAATGCTGTTTCGTAGCATGGCGGCCATCAAGTGCCCCGGCACAGCGGCCTCGAGCGAATCGGCTTGGGCGAGGGCATCGTCGGCTTGGCCGAGAATCGAGTGGATCAGCCCGATGTGATAACGGGCATCGGCGTCGAGGCCCCCAATCAGGTCGTAGGCCTGGATCGCCATCGGGGCAAAGAACGTCACCTGCTGCGTATCACCCTGCTCGTGCGCGATCATGACGCGATCGAATAGTCGGTCCGCCTGTTCGCGCGGGCTCATCGTGGACAGATCGGTGGTGGCCCGGCCAAACCCTCCCTGCGCCGCGGTTTGGCCGGTCGCCGCCCCCGCCGAACTTCCTCGGGCCGAACGCCCCAACGTGTAGCCGAGCACGGCGATGGCGATCACGGCGATCATCGCCGCCATGATCCAGGGCCAGGGGCGCCGGGTCGCCATCGCCGTGCTCGCGCCATACGCTGGTTTGCCGCAGACGTGGCAGAACTTCGCTCCGGCGGTGATGGACGCTCCACACGCTCCGCAGGTCGCGCCGGCCAGCGGGGCCGAGCAGTTGCTGCAGAACCGTCCCGAAGCGGGCGCCCCACACTGGGGGCAGGTCGTCTGTGTCATGATTCAAGCCTGCGCGAGAGAAATGGTGCGCCGAATAATAACAGCGGCCTCGTCGCGGGGGCCCGCCACGCTAGTCTACGGTGGCGGCCATACCCCCACTGGTATTACTGTAGCGCGTTATGCGGTCACGAGAAGGGGGCGAGCGTCCCTCCCGCTTTGATCCACACCTCCACCAGATTACGGCGCGTCTGATGGGAGAACTCCAGCGTGGCGAAAGCCGGTGGGATGTGCTCCTGGAGAGCGCGCCGGACACCGACGTCAACGCCGTTCGGGGGCGCATCCACTTCGTGTCCGGGACGATACATCGCCTGTCGAGTTGGATCTTCCTCGAGTTCTCTGACAAGGATTTGGAGACGCGCTTTGCGGAATTCTCGGCGCAGGATCTTTGGACGCTGCTGAACTCGCTCGACGAGCGTTGACGTCATTCTCCTCGGTCCCATGTCCATGATCCGCGTGTTACAGGCTTTCCGGGGAATGACGCGTGTCGGCGTGGTTGCCATGTTGACGGTCGCTTGCCCGGCGCGCTTGTCGGCCCAAGAGCCTTCCGCTCCGGTCATCGACTCGATCATCGTCGAGACAACCAACGTGTTCGATCCGGCCATGGCGGAAACCAATGTTTTGTTCCGGATCGCGAACGCGTTGCATTTTACGACGAGGCCGAGCGTGGTCCGGTCCGAGCTGTTGCTGAAACAGGGCGATCGGTGGGACGGCGCTCTGCTCGAAGAATCACTGCGGAATCTCCGCGCTCGTGGACTGTTCCGCGACGTGCAGGCGGACACGATCCGCGCGGGAGATCGGCTCCATCTGATTCTCCGAACGTACGACGGGTGGAGCACGCAACTCGTATTGAACGCCGGGTCGGTAGCCGGCGAAGTCACCTGGGCCATTGGCGGGCAAGAACGCAATGTGCTCGGTCTGGGTGCCCGCCTCGGTGTGGTGTACAAGCATGAAGTCGATCGTAATTCGATGACCTTCCGGGCCGGACACGATCGCATCGGCGGCACGCGGGCGGGCTTCGACGTGAGCTACGAGGACCTCAGCGACGGCAACATCGGCACGTGGGGGTTCGGCGTACCGTTTCGAGCGTTGAGTGACCGCCACGGTGTCTATTTCACCGGGGAAGCGGGACGCCAGCGAACCCTGCGGTTTCGCAACAGCGCACAGCTGGCCGAGTTCCAGCGCCGCGTGCTCAGCCAGCGTGTCGACGTTGCGGTGGCGCCGATGGCTGGCGCGAATGGCTACCTGCGGGTCGGGATGACCGGGGAGATTCGGCGCGAGGACTACCGAGCCCTGGCCGATTCCGCGCTCGCCATTCCCGATACGGTTCGCGGGGCGGTCGGGTTGTTCGGCGAATGGATGTCGGCGCGCTTCAAGGTGGTAACGCATTACAACGGGTTTGCTCGGGAGCGGGACCTCGATCTCAGTACCAAGATCACCCTCATCGGGTGGGCGGCTCCATCGGGATTCGGATATGAGCGCTCGGGGATTGGGCCCAGCCTGACGGTCGTGACCGGGTTCGACGCCGGTCCTGTGTTCGGCTGGGTGCTGGCGCACGCCAACGGGCTGTTCACCGCCGCGGGCCTCGATTCCGGGCAGGTGAAGGGAGCGGTGACCGTGGCGATCCGTGGGATTCCGCGCGCGCCCACGGTCCTGCACCTCCAGGCCGCCGCTCGTCGTGGCCAAGCACCCGGTCAGGAATACGATCTTGGACACGGGATCGGGCCGCGCGGTTTCGCGTCGCACGCCTTCACGGGGAACCGCACCGTGTGGGGTTCCATCGAGCAACGGGTGTTCCCGATCGACGAAGTGATTGGACTCTTCGGGGTCGGATTTGCTGCGTTCCTCGACTACGGCGGCGCGTGGTACTCTGACCAGGCCGTGCGGTTGGGCGGCAACGTCGGGTTCGGGTTGCGCATCGGCGCCACACGATCAGCCGGCCCAAGTGTGGGTCGTTTCGACGTGGTGTACCGGTTCGGTGAGGGCCTCACCGGTAGACCTTGGGCGATGAGCTTTGGCCGGGGGTTCGCCTTCTAGGCGGCATCGGCGTGGTCCGGCGGTCCGCGCCGCGGCTCACCAGCTGATACGCACCGCCGTGCCCGCCGCACTCACCATGAGCATCGACCCTCCGCGACCGACCTGGATCGTCTCGTAGTCGAGGTCGACCGCGATCACGGCATTCGCGCCGAGTTCTTCCGCCTTCATCGCCATCTCATCCATGGCGATGTCACGAGCGGATTGCAGCTCCTTCTCGTACGCGGCCGATCGTCCTCCGACAATGTCGGTGATGCTGGCGAACAGATCCTTGAAGAGGTTGGCGCCGAGAATGGCTTCACCGGTGACGATACCGAAGTACTCCACCGTCTCGGCCCCTTCGATGCGCGGCGTAGTGGACAACAGCATGTGTACCTCCCCGTTCGGGATCTGTGGATTCGGTTTGATGAGCCGTGCGGGCCGCTGGCCAGCGGGCTTCGATTCCCGGGTTGGTGGAGCGTCGGTTCCCCCGGGCCTCGTCCTCTGCATGGGACTCCTGGGACACGATACTAGAGCCGACGCGAACGGAACCATGCCGCCGCCCGAGCGACACTGCGGCGGAGCGCGTCGTCCACGCGGAAGCGGTCGAGATCACGGATGCCGCACCACACCCAGCTCCCCTCTCCGCGGTGATGCGGCTCGCGGGCGGTGGCCACCATCGCAAACGTCAGGTCATGATGCAGGTGGGCTGGTTCCCCCTTGGCGGGAGGAATCGCGTGGATGTCGATGCGGACGAGCGGTGCAACGGCGGCCGTCAGCTCGAGCCCTGTTTCCTCCAATACTTCTCGGCGGGCGGTTGCCTCCACGTCGGCGTCGTGCCGCTCGACGTGACCGCCTGGCTGTATCCACCGTCCCACTCGTTCGTGTCGCACCAACACGATGTCGGCGCCCTTGGGGTCGAATACGACCGCGCTGCCCGTCACGTGTCCGGGCTCAAATGTCGTGCGCGCCAAGGCGTCCGGCACCGTGTCGAGCAGGGCCAGCGTTGCCTCACGGCTGCGTGTCGCGGCGACCTCACCGGCGGGGTCGAACGCTGCGACAATCGATTTCACCTGCATCGTTCTCACGGTTCCACCGGCTCGACGCACCTTGGGTCTTCGTTCGCCGGGCTGTTCACATGCGTGCTTACTCGGTACGCCTCGAGTTCCTGATCGGTGCACGGAACCAGGAACTCACCCAGCGTTGTGGGATCGGTGGTCCGCGGGTCGAGCCAGGCGAGCAGGCCGCTTTCGGGCAGTACCACCGGCATGCGATCGTGGAGGGGACGCACGACTGCGTTGGGGGTGGTTGTGATGATGGTGAACGTTTCGAGCGGGCCGGTAACCCGGTCGATCCAGCGGTCCCATAGGCCGGCAAGCAGCATTGCTCGACGGTCGCGGCGCCTGATGAAATGGGGGTGCTTGCCGTGCGGCGTCTTCCGCCACTCATAGAACCCAGCGACCGGAATGGCGCAGCGCCGGGTCGCGAAGGAGTCTCGGAACGCGGGCTTCTGAGTCAGGCTTTCGGCGCGGGCGTTGATGGTCCGATAGCCGATCTTGGGGTCGTGAGCCCAGGATGGGATGAGGCCCCATCGGAGTTGGTCGATGCGATTGCCGAGGCCCCCGTGCCGGATAACCGCGGCCTCCTGACTCGGCGCCACGTTGTAGCGTGGCGTCGTGGTTTGGAGCCCGTCCAGGATCCAGAGCACCTCCCGGTCGAGTTCGGCAATGTCGGCCTGGCTGAAGCGTCCACACATGTCGGTAGTATTCGCAAGGTACGTTGGTAGGGGGCCTTGAGGAGTGGGGGGGGCCTCGCCAAGTTGCATGCGCTTCCGGCGCCGTAGCCAAGTGGTAAGGCAGAGGTCTGCAAAACCTCCATTCGGCGGTTCAAATCCGCCCGGCGCCTCTTGGATCTTGCTTGCTCTCCGGCTTACCTTCCGGCTGGCCGGCCCGTTCTGGGAAGGTCGGTGGGAAGGTGTGAACTTGCCGGACCCTACTTGAGGCCGTGCTTGCAGGACTTCAGACAGGCTAGCACGGACGGTGTATATCCATTAGAAATACTGCGTGGGCACGGCGCCCCCCCTTTACCTGCTCATCACCCGTGAGAGCGAGGCGTTTCTGGACTTGACGCCAGAAGACAGGCTGCCTGAATACGAGAATCCGCCTGTCGCCGAAGTGGTGACGGGGGTGTATTTCAGAAAAATCCCCCTCCAGCTCCCGCACTTCGGCCTGCTGTGGAAGCAGTTCCAGCACGACTATCCTCGATTTGAAGAAGCACCACCGCTCATTACGACCATCGAACAATCGGACACGCCGGACTTTCCGATGCCTCGCGTTTGGTTTCTGTCCCGGGATGAGACGGGCGTCATCCAAGTACAAAACAGCTATTTCCTAGCGAACTGGCGCAGGGTGAAGGCGGACGATGCGTACCCACGTTACCACCGAGTGATGGAGCAGTATCGCGACAGGTTGGGGCGTTTCAGCGCATTCCTGGAGTCCCAATCGCTGCCCGAGATTGAACCGGTCCACTATGAAATGACCTACGTGAATCACATCCCACAGGGCGACGGGTGGAACGATCTCGGGGATATAGGTCGCGTACTTCCGGACCTCTCATGGCGGAAGGAACCCGTTCGTTTTTTCAGCGGGCACGAAACTTTGAACTGTGTCTGGGGGTTTTCACTTCCGAAAGGGATGGGGCGTCTTCGGGTGTCGGTAAAGACGGCCAGGCGACGCGCAGATGATGTTCCGGTGCTGATCATGGAGCTGACCGCGAAGGGAAAGCCAGAGGCCAGTGCCAGCTTGGATGCATGGAATTGGTATTCAGTTGCCCGAGAGTGGATCGTCCGAGGGTTCGCAGATCTAACTTCGAGCGAAGTGCAAGAAACGGTTTGGAAGAGGACAGGATGACTACTGCTGCGTCCGTGATGCAGTTCTTTCATGACGATGCGTTCGTCAGAAATGTCGGCGAGGAGCCGAAGGTGACGACGTTGGATGCTACGACCGGCGAGTGGTCGGTATACGACGTGCGGGCACCGTTCTGCGTCAAGTTGCCCAACGTTCGATTCTCTACGTCCGCGGCATTTGTTCGACCGTTTGCCCCTGGGTTGTTAGCCACGTGCGGTGAGGACCCTTCTGGCAAGTTCGTGACGATTCTGGTTCCGTCTGCTCGCGTCGACCGGTTGTCGGACCTGATCGCTCTGCACCGGGCCGACGTCCCGTTGTGGCTCGACGCCGAGACCGAAGCGGCCTTCGAGGAGATTGACCGAGCTTCGGAACCCGCAGCCACTTGGACGCAGCTAGCGGCACGCTTGTTCCCCCACTCTCGGAGCATGACCGCGGAAGAGCGTACGGAGTTTGATGCAATCGCTCAACAGTGGCAGAGGCCGCTTCGCCGCCCCCCCAAAAAACTCCCCCCGGCGCCGTGACGGATGCTGAATGCGTCCTTTGCGGAATTTGTGGAGTCTCTCTTTCCGGGCGTGAACCCGGATACCGCCAGGAAGTGCATTGACCAGCTCGTAAACGACCCTCCTGAACCGCTAGAACTGTTCGCGCTCAACCTACCAGACGACGTTTTCCAGGGCGACGTACTTGATCCGGTCGATTTCTTGGGCTACGGCCCCGGAGGCGATTACGTCGAGAGTTCGATCACCGGTATACTCGTGTCGCACAGTTGCGATATGGCGCAGGACGACAAGGTGATCTTTGCCGCGTGCTATCCAGCAAATCACTTCGAAGGGCACCGTTCATGGGGGCAGATCCGTAGAAACAGATTCTATGAGTTGATGTACCTCGCGGATGTGCCATCTAGAGGTGATATCATTGTTGATCTTGCCACCGTACAGACGATACCCACCGCCATCGTACGTGACCGGCTTGACCAAGGAAACATGACCCGAGTGAGCAGCTTCAGCGTGCTCGGCCACTACTTCTTCATCGCAAAGCTCACGGTGCATCTCTTGCGAGCGAAGGAAGACGACGAGGTGAGAAACCCCCCTCCGCCTCGGGGGCTTCTCCGACGCGCAATCGCAGCGGTCCGGCGGACCGTTCGTGGTGCCTCAGCGCGCACCAGGCTTGTTTGGCACCAATTGATTCGGGGTCGTTGGGCTGTAGCAGCGCTTTGAGGTTCTCGCGGACTAGTTGACTGTAACAGCTGATTGTTAAGCGACACGAATGCGGTGCGTGGGATCAGAATACTGCCACCGGATGGGCCGCGGGTCCTTGTTGTACAGGCGGATGTACTGCATGATGCGTCGCGCCAGATCCTTCACGGAGAGAAAGACGCCGCCGAGAGACATGGTACGATCCCCTGGAGTGGTAGTCGATGTTCCGCGAGAATGTACGCCCCGGTCCGGGGCTGCGGTACGGTCGTGACACGAATCGACGGGCGCTTGCGCTCCTTCTCCGCCGTGCGTGATGTGCGTCGTCGCGACTGGCGCAGACCCGGGTCCGCCGGCTTCACGAGGTTCGCCAGCCGGCCGGCGGCAATGCTCAGCGCAGTCATGACTCGGCGTTCGGTCAAACCCACATTACGTCCACCTTGTGAGGACCTTGCGTGGCATCCGCCACGCCCGGGAGGGGCCGCCGCATGTTGCCGGCGACCCCTCCACGCTTTGCCCGCGACTACAGCACCGCCGTGACGATGCCGCTCGGCTGTCCGGTGCCGGCCTTGTTCACGGCGTACACGCGGTAGCTGAATTCCACGCCGCGAGGCTGGTTGCCGAGCATGTGCTGCGTTTCGGTGGACATACCGACTTCCTCCCACGGCCCACCGTCCTGCTTG
>DASWII010000067.1:0-33834 GCA_036397755.1 Gemmatimonadales bacterium
GCCAACGTTCACGTCAACCGCAGTGCAGGTGTTTCATGGTCGAGTCGTCAGACGACTCCACGACGACGTCTCCGACGTCCCCATCCTCCCTAGATTCGAGTCTCACCGCGTATCCCGTCCGGCACGATCTCTACGACGAAGATTATTCTGACGCCGATTACGAGCAGATGCTCGCGTTGTACGAGGGAACGCTGCAGAGCATCCAGGAAGGCCAGATCGTCAAGTCTCGCGTCCTGCGCGTCACCGAGAGCCACGTCATTCTCGATGTCGGGTTCAAGTCCGAAGGCGCGGTCGCGATCGACGAGTTCAAAGATCCGAGCTCGATCCAGCCGGGCGAAGAAGTCGACGTGCTGCTCGAGAACCTGGAGGACGAGGACGGGTCCGTCGTCCTCTCGAAGAAGAAGGCTGATTTCATGCGGGTCTGGGAGAAGATCCGTGAAGCCTACGAGGCCGACCAGCCCGTCGAGGGCACGCTTCAGAAGAAGATCAAGGGTGGTGTGGTGGTCGACCTGATGGGCGTGGACGCATTCCTGCCCGGCAGTCAGATCGCGCTCCGGCGTGTTCCCAATATCGACGAGTTGTTGGGCTCGACCTATCAGTTCAAGATCATCAAACTGAACAAGCGGCGTCGCAACATCGTCGTCTCGCGCCGCGTGATTCTCGAGTCGGAACGGGCGCACAAGCGCGAGCACCTGATGAAGGAGCTGGAGGTCACTCAGGTCCGCAAAGGTGTGGTCAAGAACATTACGGACTTCGGGGCGTTCATCGACCTCGGAGGCGTGGACGGCCTGTTGCACATCACCGACATGAGTTGGGGTCGAGTGTCTCACCCGTCCGAGATGGTGCGGTTGGGGCAGGAGCTGGACATCAAGATCCTCGACATCGATTGGGACCGTGAGCGCATCTCGCTCGGGCTCAAGCAGCTGACGCCGTATCCGTGGGAGAACGTCGCGGCCAAGTACCCGGTTGGCGCACGGGTGCAAGGCAAGGTGGTGAGCATCACCAACTACGGGGCGTTTGTCGAGCTCGAGCCCGGTATCGAGGGCCTGGTCCACATCAGCGAGATGAGCTGGACACGCAACGTGCGGCACCCCTCCAAGGTCGTGTCGATTGGCGAGACGATCGAGGCCGTCGTGCTGAAGGTCGATCCGGGTGACGAGAAGATCTCCCTCGGGATGAAGCAAACGGAGCAGGACCCGTGGATGATGTTCCCCATGAAGTACCCGGTTGGGACGACCGTGTCGGGCAAGGTGCGCAACTTGACGTCGTTCGGGGCGTTCGTGGAGATCGAGCCCGGGATCGACGGACTGATCCACGTGTCCGACATGTCATGGACCAAGCGCGTCCAGCATCCGTCGGAGGTCGTGAAGAAGGGCGACGCCCTCGACGTCATGATCCTCAACATCGACCCCGAGAACAAGCGCATTTCGCTGGGCCTGCGGCAGCTGCAGGAAGATCCGTGGCTCAAGATCGCCGAAGATCACCCGGTCAACATGGAGATCGAGGGCAAGATCGCGCGCTTTCAAGACTCAGGGTTGGTGGTCGATCTGGGGAATGACCTCGAGGGCTTCGTCCCCCAGTCGCAATTGCCCCTCGCCGAGGGGAAGAACGCCGAGGAGGAGTTGCAGCTCGGCCAGGGGGTCGCGATGAAAGTCCTGGAGGTCGACCCCATCCATCACCGGATCGTCCTGGCGGCGACGGACTTTCTCGCTCCGCCGGAACATCCGATCGAGCCCCTGGTGATTCCGGACGATGATGAAGCAGGCTCGCAAGACGAGCCCGCGGCCGCCGCCGCCTCCGCCGATGCCAGTGTGCCGACCGCGGAGGACGAGGCGGACTGAGCCGGCGCCGGCGCCGGTTTCCTTCCGCGAGGTGTTGGCGAGCCCCGGGCGTCAGCGATGCTCGGGGCTTTTTCGCGCAGCCTCCCGAGCCGAGAGACGGGCGCGGCACCGCTGTTGACGGCCCGAAGTGCCGCGGCCACATTGCCCCGCACCGCGTCGCGTGGATGCCGCGGTGATCATTGTCCGAGTCGAGAGGCGGCGAGCGTGCTCAATACCCGTCTAGACGCGCGTGGGCCAATCCCCTGTGGGGTTGCCGCGCGCCGCGGCGTCACCGGGATCGCCCGATGACCGATCACGGCCGGTTGGACACGCTGCACCGGCTCCGCGCGGAATCCGAGCAGGGGGGCGGTGCGGAGCGCGTCGCGCAGCAACATGCCAAGGGGAAGCTCACCGCGCGTGAACGTCTCGACCTCCTCCTGGACCCCGGGTCGTTCGTGGAGATCGGACGATTCGTGACGCACCGATCGACGGACTTCGGGATGGCCGACAAGAAGGTGCTCGGGGACGGCGTCGTGACGGGATACGGTGGGGTCGATGGGCGCTTGGTGTACGTATTCGCCCAAGACTTCACCGTCTTCGGTGGCTCGCTCGCCGAGGCGCATGCGGAGAAGATCTGCAGGATCATGGATCTCGCGGTGCAGAATGGAGCGCCGGTCATCGGTCTGAACGACTCGGGGGGCGCGCGCATCCAGGAGGGCGTGGTGTCGCTGGGGGGGTATGCCGACATTTTCTGGCGGAATACCCGCACGTCCGGTGTCGTTCCGCAAATCAGTGCGATCCTCGGTCCCTGCGCGGGCGGCGCCGTGTACAGCCCCGCCATTACCGACTTCGTATTCATGGTCCGCGGGTTGTCCTACATGTTCGTGACCGGCCCGAACGTCGTGAAGACCGTCACCCACGAAGACGTCAGCACGGAGCAGCTCGGGGGAGCGGACGTGCACGGAGCCACCACCGGCGTGGCGCATTTCGTGAGCGACTCCGAGGTGGAATGCCTCGCGAAGATTCGCCGGCTCCTGGGGTTCCTGCCGGCGAACAACCTCGAGACTCCCCCGACCGTGCCGAGCGACGATCCTCCCGACCGGCGTGACGAGGCACTGCTCACGATCGTTCCCGACAACCCGAACAAGCCGTACGACATGCACGAGGTGCTGCGCCACGTGGTCGACCACGGCGAGTTGCTCGAGGTGCATCGCGATTTCGGCCCCAACCTCATCGTCGGGTTCGCGCGGCTCGCGGGGCGGGCGGTGGGGATCGTCGCAAACCAACCGGCCGTACTGGCCGGCGTACTCGACATCAACGCGTCGACCAAGGGCGCGAGGTTCGTACGATTCTGCGACGCGTTCAACATCCCGTTGATCACCTTCGTTGACGTGCCGGGGTTCCTGCCCGGGACGGATCAGGAACACGGTGGCATCATCCGGCAAGGGGCCAAGCTGCTGTACGCGTATGCGGAAGCCACGGTGCCCAAGCTCACGGTCATCACGCGCAAGGCCTACGGTGGCGCCTACGACGTCATGAGTTCGAAGCACGTGGGTGCCGACTTCAACGTCGGCTGGCCCGCCGCCGAGATCGCGGTGATGGGTCCCAAGGGGGCAGCGGAGATCCTGTTCTGGCGTGAGTTGCGCGATGCGGAAGACCCCGAGCGCATGCTCGACGAGCTGGTGACCGATTATCGCGACACCTTTGCCCACCCCTATCTGGCGGCGGCACGGGGGTTTCTCGACGACGTGATCGATCCGCGGGAAACGCGACCGCGCCTCATCTCCGCGCTGCAGACCCTCCTGACCAAGCGGGTGCCCACGCCGCCCAGGCGACACGGAAACATTCCGCTTTGATGGCGACGGGGTTGGCGTGACGGTGCGTCGTGTGCTGGTGGCCAACCGCGGCGAGATCGCGTTGCGCGTGATCCGGGCATGCCACGAGGAAGGTCTCGAGGCGGTCGCGGTCCATTCGGATATCGATCACGCGAGCCCGCATGTGCGAGCGGCGGACGTCGCGGTGGAGTTGGGCGGCCCGGACGCCTCCGAATCCTACCTGAATGTGGAGCGGCTACTCGCGGCGGCGCGGCAGACGGGGGCCGACGCGATCCACCCCGGGTACGGTTTTCTGGCGGAACGAGCGGACTTCGCGGACGCGGTGGCGGACGCCGGTCTCGTGTTCGTGGGTCCACCGCCGGCGGCAATCCGGGCGATGGGGGAGAAGACCGCGGCCCGGCGCGCCATGGCGGCGGCGGGCGTCCCGATCGTGCCGGGAACGGACCGCCCGGCTGGCGGCCCGGATGAGGCCGCCGCCCAGGCGCAGGACGTCGGCCTCCCCGTCCTGCTCAAGGCGGCCGCCGGCGGGGGCGGGAAGGGCATGCGCGTGGCCCGCACGTTGGAGGAGGTGCGGCGAGGGTTCGAGCAGGCGCGGTCCGAAGCGGCGAAGGCGTTCGGAGATGGGGCCGTGTATCTCGAGCGCTTCATCGAGCGGCCGAGGCACGTGGAGATTCAGATCTTGGCCGATGCCGCGCGCACGATTCATTTGGGGGAGCGCGAGTGTTCGGTGCAACGTCGGCACCAGAAACTAATCGAGGAGACGCCGTCACCCGCCGTGGACCGAGAGCTTCGACGGCGCATGGGTGCGACCGCCGTGCGTGCGGCGGAGAGCGTTGGCTACCTCAGTGCGGGGACGGTCGAGTTCCTGTTGGCTCCCTCCGGCGAGTTCTACTTCCTGGAAATGAACACGCGGCTCCAGGTCGAGCATCCCATCACCGAGTTGGTGTACGGCGTCGACCTGGTCCGCGAACAGCTGCGGATTGCGGCCGGGCAGCGGATGACGTGTCCCGACCGCCCACTCACGCCGCGTGGGCATGCGATCGAGTGTCGGATCACCGCGGAAGATCCGTTCGGCGGCTTCTTGCCTGTCACGGGCCACATCTCGTACCTGCAGGCGCCCACCGGACCGGGAGTACGATGGGACGCGGGCGTCGAGTCGGGTAGCGAGGTGTCGCGTTTCTATGACTCGCTGCTCGGCAAGCTGATCGTATGGGGGGAACATCGCGAGCGGGCGATTCGCCGGATGGGTCGCGCGCTGGACGAGCTGATGGTCGTGGGGATGCCGACGAGCCAGGCCTTCCATCGCCGCGTCATGAACGATCCCAGCTTCGCGTCCGGCCGGTACGATATCGAGTTTGTCGAGCGCATCGGCCAGCAGGTGCTCCGGGCGCCTCCGGATGAGCGGCTCCTCGAGGCCGCGGTCATTGCGGCGGTGCTGGCTGAGGACGAGCGTCGGGGTGGAGTGGTCCCGTTGGTGGAGCGCTCCGATGGGCCTGGCGACGGACCCTGGCTGTTGGCCGGCCGCCGCGAGTCCTTGCGATGAGCCGGCGACGAACCGGCCGCCCGACGACAGTGTCCCGGGACGGACGGCGGAGGGACCGATGAAGTATGGCGTCACGGTTGGAGATCGAGCCTTCGAGGTGGAGGTCGTGGGCGAGCGCCTCATGCTGGACGGCCGCCAGCTGGAGGCCTTGATCGACGCCATTCCCGGGACGCCGCTGAGGCGCCTCGTGATGAACGGGCGCGCGCGCACCTTGGCGCTGGTGCGTGAACCGGGTGGTTGGATGGTGCAGTGCGGAGGTGAGCGTTGGTTGGTTCGGGTCGTGGATGAGCGCACCCGGCAACTCGAAGCGCTGACGTCTCAACGCGCTGGTGGCAGCCAGGGGAGCCTCGTCCGCGCGCCCATGCCCGGGTTGGTGCTCCGGCTCGAGGTGGAAGTGGGGCAGCCCGTGGATGTGGGGACGGGGCTCGTGGTGCTGGAGGCGATGAAGATGGAAAACGAGATTCGCGCGACGGGTCCTGGCATCGTCACGGCCGTCCGGGTCGTGGCGGGGCAAGCGGTGGAGAAAGGAGTGGTTCTTGTCGAGATCGGAGCCCATCTTGACTCACAAGCGGGGTCCGACTAGCCTACATGTCTGCCTTAATTCGTGAAAGTACAGGCACTTACGGAACTCGACAGAACGTGATGAAAACCTATTCGCCGAAAGCCGCCGATCTCGCGCACGACTGGTTCGTGGTGGACGCGGACGGGATCGTGCTTGGTCGTTTGGCCACGAAGATCGCGCAGATCATCCGCGGTAAGCACAAGCCGTCGTTTGCCCCGCACATGGACGGCGGGGATTTCGTCGTCGTGGTGAACGCGGAGAAGGTGCGGCTCACCGGTCGTAAGCTGACCCAAAAGCGGTACTTCCGGCACTCGGGATACATGGGACACGAGAAGTTCACGCCGGTGGCCGAGATGCTGGAGACGCACCCGGAGCGGGTCGTCGAACAAGCGGTGTTTGGGATGCTCCCGAAGACGACGCTTGGCAAGCAGGTGTTGCGCAAGAAACTCAAGGTGTACGCGGGGCCGGACCACCCCCACCATGGTCAGCGGCCCAAAACCATTGACCTGAAGTGAGCGATAGCACGCGATGACGAAGGCAGCGGATCCGGAACTGCGGTGGCACGCGATCGGGCGTCGGAAGACCTCGGTCGCGAGAGTGTATCTCAAACCGGGTTCGGGCAAGTGGGACGTCGACGGCCGGACGCTCGGGGATTACTTCCCTCGCCGGTCGTTGGTGCAGCACATCCAGCAGCCGTTTGCCGCGACGGACACGCTGGGTGCGTATGACGTGAAAGCGCGCCTGAACGGTGGGGGGATGACGGGCCAGGCGGGCGCGCTGCGTCTCGGGATTGCGCGGGCGCTCGTTCATGCCGACGAGACGCACCGTCGCAAGCTGCGGGATCACGGGTTGCTGACCCGGGATCCCCGCGCGGTAGAGCGGAAAAAGCCGGGACAGCCGGGCGCCCGGAAGCGATTCCAGTTCTCCAAGCGCTAGGCGGCGGTTGCAGGTACTGACTACTCACATCGCTCGATTTCGTGGTGGGTGTCCGCCGGACGGCGGATCGGCACGGAGCGCGACGGCGATGGACGAACAACCCAGGAAAGCGACACGATGATCGAACCGCAGTTGCAGGATTTGTTGGAGGCTGGTGTCCATTTCGGACACCAGACGCGTCGTTGGAACCCGAAGATGCGCCGGTTCATCTTTGCCGAGCGCTCCGGGATCTACCTGATCGATCTCCAGAAGACACTGACCCAGCTTCGAGCCGCGCAGGAAGTGGCGCGGTCGGTGGTGCTGAAGGGTGACAACGTCCTCTTCGTATGTACCAAGAAACAGCTCAGCCAGACCGTGCGTGCCGAAGCCGAGCGGTGCGGTGCCCATTGGGTGAGCGAGCGTTGGTTGGGCGGGACACTCACCAACTTCCAGACCATCAAGAAGCAGATTCGACGGCTGAAGGAGTTGGAGCAAGGGATTGACGAAGGGGCCTTCGAGTTCTTCACAAAGAAAGAACAGTTGCACCTCGGGCGCGAGCGCGAGAAGCTCAACCGGAACCTCGAAGGGATCAAGAATCTCGGCAGGCTGCCGGGCGCGCTGTTCGTGGTGGATTCGAAGAAGGAACGCATCGCGATCGCCGAGGCCAACAAGCTGGGGATTCCGGTGATCGCGATCGTCGATACCAATGCCGATCCCGATATCATCACCGTACCGATCCCCGGGAACGACGACGCCATCCGGAGCGTGTCGGTGATCACGGGGGCGTTGGTCGACGTGATCGCTGAGGCCCGGCGGCAGGTGCCGGTGCGGGAAGGGACAACCGATGCCGAATCCTACTCCACGTATAGCACGGACGGTGCGGAGGCGGACGAGGAAGACACGCGCCGTCGTCGCCCGCGCCGGAAGCGGCGTCCGAAGCCCGAAGCGATCGCGGCCCGTCTGAAGACCGAGCCGGCGGCCGCGGGTGCCGCGGGTGACGATGCCTCCGGCGCCGAGGGGAGCGAAGCGTAGCTGCGGCCGACCAAGGAGAGTCTGGAGTCGACGTGACCACCGCCGCCGGTCGGGCTCTCGGGCCCCGAGGCGGCGGTTTTCACATCAACGAAACGCAAACAGAGGACCGACAGGATCTGTGAATATGGCGACGAAGATTGCTGCGAAGGACGTCAGTGCGCTGCGCGCTCGGACGGGCGCGGGCATGATGGACTGCAAGAAGGCTCTGGAACACACGGACGGGGATCTCGACAAAGCCATCGAGTTCCTCCGCAAGAAGGGAATGGCGAGCGCCGAGAAACGGGCCGGTCGCGCGGCGCAAGAAGGTGCCATCGGGAGCTACGTCCACTTTAATGGACGGGTGGCGGTCCTGGTGGAAATCAACTGCGAAACGGACTTCGTGGCCCGCACCGACGATTTCCTGGCATTGGCGAAGGACATCGCCTTACACGTGGCGTCGGCCAAGCCCCTGGCGGTGCGCGTCGAGGAGCTGCCGGAGAATGTCGTGGCCCGGGAACGGGACATCTTCCGGGCGCAGGCTGCCGAAAGCGGCAAGCCGGAGAAGATCTGGGACAAGATCGTCGACGGGCGCATGAAGAAGTACTTCAGCGAGACCGTGCTGCTGGAGCAGCCGTACGTGAAGGACGATAGCAAGACGGTCGGGGAGTTGGTCCAGGAAGCCTCGGGCAGGCTCGGAGAGAACATCGTCGTCCGCCGGTTCGCGCGCTTCGAGATCGGCGCGGAATGAGCGAAACGGCCGCCTACCACCGCGCGCTTCTGAAGCTGTCGGGTGAAGCTCTGGCAGGGACGGCCACGTTCGGGATCGATTTCGGGGTGGTGGACCGGCTTGCCGGGGAGATCCGCGACGTCGCGGCCTTGGGCGTCGGCTTGGGGCTCGTCATCGGAGGCGGCAACATCATGCGCGGCACCGTGGCGAGCCAACAGGGCATCGATCGGGTCTCCGCGGACTACATGGGCATGCTGGCGACCGTCATCAACGCGCTGGCCGTACAGGACATCCTGGAGCGGAAGAGTGTGGACACCCGGGTCATGTCCGCGATCCGAATGGAGGAGTTGGCCGAACCGTATATTCGGCGCCGTGCGTTGCGGCACCTGGAGAAGGGCCGCGTTGTCCTGTTCGCGGCCGGAACCGGCAACCCCTACTTTTCAACCGATACGGCGGCGGTTCTCCGAGCCCTCGAGATCGAGGCGGATGTGCTGATCAAGGCCACGAATGTTGATGGCGTGTTCACTGCCGATCCGAAGCGCGACGAGAACGCCGAGTTCCTCCCCGAGCTGAGCTATCGGGAGGCGATGGTGCGGAACCTGCGCGTCATGGATGCCAATGCGTTTGGCTTATGCCAGGAGAACGGTCTGCCCATCGTCGTGCTCAACATCAACCAGCCAGGTGCGGTCGCTCGTGTCCTCAAGGGCGAGCGCGTCGGGACCATTGTCCAATGAGCGACCTAGCAACGATTAAGCGCAATGCCAGCCAGCACATGCACAATGCCGTCGAGAACACCAAGAGGGAGTTCGCGACGATTCGGAGCGGGAAGGCCACGACCAGTCTGCTGGACACGGTGCGCGTCGAGGCGTACGGGCAGCAGACGCCCCTGAATCAGGTCGCGTCCGTCGCGGCTCCGGAGCCGCGGCTGCTGACGGTGCAGCCGTGGGACAAGTCCATCCTCGCGGCGGTGGAGAAGGCGATTCTCACCGCCGACTTGGGACTCAATCCGTCCAACGACGGCTCGATCGTGCGTATTCCGCTCCCACTCCTCACCGAAGAGCGGCGGCGCGAACTGGTCAAGATCGTTCACAAGCTGGCTGAAGAAGGCCGCATCGCCATCCGGCATGCCCGCCACGAGGCGCTGCAGGCCATCAAGAAAGTGGAGCATGTCCCCGATGACGAGAAGCATCGGACCGAGGACCAGGTCCAGGCGCTCCACGACGACGCCATCGGACAGATCGAGGCGTTGATCGCCGCCAAGGAGCAGGAGATCATGGAGGTGTAGCCCGGTTGGGCTCCCCTTCGATCTCGCTCGCCCCGCGTCCCGTTTCGTGTCTTCCAACCTGCTCCGTCGGATCGCCGTCGCCGTGGTTGGTATTCCGGCGGCCCTGGGATTGGTGTACCTGGGCGGCTGGCCGCTCGCGGGCGCCGTAAGCGTGCTCGCTGGGGTCGGGGCCTGGGAGCTCTATCGTCTCGCGGCGTCCTCCGGCCTGCAGCCACTTGTCTGGCTCGGGGTGATCATCAGCGCGGGAATCCCCCTCGCGGCGATGTCGGTGCTGAGCGGTGGGCTCGGGTCCCGATGGGTGGTGTTGGGGGCGGCCGGAGGCCTGATGCTCGTCATGGCCGCTGTGATGCGCCTGCGGAGCCCGACCCAACGGCCACTCGCCGCGATTGCCGTCACCGTGTTTGGGGCGGCGTTCGCGGGTGGGCTCCCGAGCTTCGCGCTGTACCTGCGGCACGCCGACCCGTCCTGGGCGAGCTGGACGGGTACGGCCGTGGTGTTTCTGCCGATCGTGCTGGTGTGGATCGGCGATATCTGCGCGATGGCGGCTGGCGCGGCGTTTGGCGGGAGGCGGCTCGCACCGGTCCTGTCTCCCAGGAAGACGTGGGCCGGGGCCGTGGCGTCGATCGCCAGTGCGGTCGTCGTGGCGCCCCTCTACGGAACCGTGGCGCTGCAGCCGGCCGGCGTGACGGTGTCCGTTGGCGGGCTCGTGGTGCTGGGGGCCCTGATCTCCGTCGCGGGTCAGGCGGGCGACGTGGCGGAGTCGCTCCTCAAGCGGGAGGCCGGTGTCAAGGACTCGGGGTCGTTCTTCTCAGGGCACGGCGGCGTGCTGGATCGACTGGATGCGTTGTACTGGGCCCTCCCCACCGCGGTGATGCTTTTCAGCGCCGTGGATGTCGTATGACCAGAGGCGTCGCGATTCTCGGCTCCACCGGCTCGATCGGACGGAGCGCGCTGCGGGTGCTGGAGCGGCAACGTGAGCACTTTCACGTGGTCGCCCTCACCGCGTATGGCTCGGCGGAGCGACTACGGGAACAGGCGGCAGCAGTCGGCGCGTCGTTTACTGGGCTCGTCAACGGCCAGGGGACGGCTCACGCCGGGGGCGTGACCGCGACCGGCCCCGAGAGCCTCGTGACGGCCGCGACCATGAATGGGGTGGACATCGTGCTGAACGCCATCGTGGGCGCGGCGGGATTGGAAGCCACGCTTGCGGCGCTGCGCGAGGGCAAGAGGGTGGCGTTGGCCAACAAGGAAACGTTGGTCATGGCCGGAGAGTTGGTGTGCCGCGCCGCCGCGGACGGCGGTGGGGAAATCGTCCCAGTCGACTCCGAGCACAGCGCGGTGCTGCAATGCGTGACCGGACGTCCGGACACGGAATTGCGTCGCCTGATCCTCACGGCCTCCGGTGGCCCGTTCCGGGTCTGGCCGGCCGAACGGTTGCGCGATGCGCAGGTCGAGGAGGCCATGCGCCATCCCACCTGGGAGATGGGTCCTAAGATCACCGTGGATAGCGCCACGTTGGCCAATAAGGCGCTCGAGGTGATCGAGGCGCACCATCTGTTTGGGTTGGGGTACGAAGACCTCGATGTGGTCGTGCATCCGCAGTCGATCGTGCACGCCTTTGCCGAATTCGTCGATGGGTCCGTGTTGGCCCAAATGGGATATCCGACAATGGAGCTGCCCATCTTGTACGCCCTCACCCATCCGAATCGGTTGCCCGATCGCTCCGCGCCGACGTTCGATCCGGTGGAAGCCGGCCCTCTGACGTTCGAGCCGGTGCGGCGCGACGATTTCCGGGCCTTCACGCTCGGCGTCGAGGCCGGTGCCGCCGGTGGTACGGCGCCGGCAGCCTTCAACGCGGCCAACGAGGTGGCGGTGGAGGCGTTCCTGGCGGGGCGGATTCGGTTCGGGGAAATCGCGGATGTCATCGAGGGTGTGCTGTCACTGCATGTGCCGCGCGCGGCCCGAGAGCTCGACGATGTGCTGTCCGTCGATCGCTGGGCGCGCGAGGAGGGAGCGAAACGGTGCTCGTCTCGCTAGCGGCGTTCGTCTTGGTGCTGGGCGTGCTGATCTTCGTGCACGAACTCGGCCATTTCCTGGCCGCGAAGTGGGCCGGCATCGGCGTCCCGCGCTTCTCCATCGGTTTCGGTCCCGCCACGCCGCTGAAGTTCCGCCGAGGGGGGACGGAGTACGTGGTGTCCTGGTTCCCGCTCGGTGGTTATGTGAAGATGGCGAGCCGCGAGGAGCAGGAAGCGATGGCCGCCCTGGAAGGTGGTGCGGTCGAGGAGGAGTACCCGCCGGAGAAGCTCTTCGAGAATCGGCCGCTCGCCGCCCGCATGGTCGTGATCTCGGCGGGCGTATTGATGAACGTCGCATTCGCGTGGCTCGTTAACTCCGGGCTCGATGCATTTGTCGGGCGATTCGAGGATGCCACCACGGCGCTGGCGGCGGTCGAGGCCGGCGACCTCCCGCCTCAGGCGGCGCGCCTGGCAACCGTGCCGAACGGAACGACGGTGGCCGCGGTCAACGGCGATACGATCACGCGATGGTCGCAGATCCAAGATGCTGTGATCAACCGTGGTGCCGACCGCCTGCGGTTCGATTTCGCGGGCGGCGTGGACCCGGTAATCGTGGATATCCCGCGCTCCGCCCTCGAGGACCGCATCAAGATTGCGGATGCCCTGCGACCAAACTGGGCTCCGCGGGTGGGCGGGGTGCGCGCTGGTATGCCCGCTGAGGAGGCAGGCCTGGAGGCGGGGGACATCGTCGTGGGGATCGACGGGGACACCGTCCGCTCGTGGTGGGACCTCCAGCAGACGATCGATGCCAGCCCCGGCGTCCCGCTCGCGCTGACGGTCCTGCGTGGGAGCGAGACCCGCCCGAGCCTCGTGACGCCGGTCGAGACAGTCGTTCGGGATCCGGTGACCGGCGAACAGCGTACGGTGGGGAGGATCGGCATCGACGCCGATCCACCGACCACCACGGTGCAGTACACGCTTCCCCAAGCAGTGGTCAGCGGTGCCGAACGCACCTGGGATCAGGCCACCTTGGTCCTCTACACGCTGCGGGGCATGCTCTTTGGGGAGATCTCGCCCCGGGAATTGGGGGGGCCCATCCTGATTGGGCAGGCGTCCGGGCGACTCGCGCGACTCGGCGGGACCGCCCTGCTGGCGTTTATGGCCCTGCTGTCGGTCAACCTCGCTATCCTCAACCTCCTGCCGATCCCGGTGCTGGACGGCGGGCACCTTGTCTTCCTTGCGGTCGAAGGCATGCTGGGGAAGCCCCTGCCGCTGGCCATGCGGCTGCGGCTCACCCAGCTCGGCATGCTGGCGCTGACGGTGCTGATGGTGTTCGTGTTTGCCAACGACATCCTGCGCCTGATCGGCTGAGGCCTACCCGCCGAGCAAGACGACGGCCGCCGCAATGAGGGCGACCAGCAGGATGGCCGCCAACAAGGCGAGCCAGCTGTGTCTGCGGCCCCGCGAAGGTGCGGCCGGTTGCGCCACGCGGCTGGTTCGGGCTGGCATACCGAAGCTCGAGGTTCGGCGGTCGCGGTCCGCGATGGCACGCAGCTCGTCCACCAAGGCTGCGGCCGACGGGTATCGATCGTCCGGGTGTTTGGCGAGGCACTTGAGAATAACGCGCTCGAGTCGGGGATTCAGATCGGGGCGGTGCGTCGTGGGCGGAGTCGGTCGGTCCTCGACGTGCATGCGGGCCAGCTCGAACCAGTCGGCCGACTGGAACGGCGGCTGCCCCGTGGCGGCCCGGTACAGGGTCACCCCCAGGGAGTAGAGATCGGTGCGACCGTCGAGCGTGCGGCCCTGCGCTTGCTCGGGGGAGATGTACTGCGGGGTGCCGATCGTCATGTCCACGCCGGTGGCCGTCGCGTATCCGGACACGGCCCTGGCGATCCCGAAATCGGATATCACCGCGCTCCCGTCGGCGGTCAGCAGGATGTTGTCGACCTTGATATCGCGGTGGATCACGCCGGCCTCGTGCGCGAACGCCAGCCCGTCGGCGACCTGGATCGCAATCCTCGTGAGTGCGTCCGGGTCCAGTACGCCGCGCCGGAGGAGGGTGGTCAGGGAGTCTGGGTAGTAGTCCATCGAGAAGAACGTGAACCCGCCGGTGCTGCCCACTTCGAGGATTCGGACGATGTGAGGGTGGTGAAGTTGCGAGGCGATCTGCGACTCGTTCCGGAAGCGGCCCTCGAACTGCTCGTCCCCCCCGAAGCGGGGTTTGAGGACCTTGAGGGCGACGGGAAGCCCGTCCGTGGTTCGGGTGCCGGCGAACACCCAGGCGAAGCCCCCCTGCCCGACGAGGCGTTCGATCGAATAGGGGCCCAGTTGGCGGCCGAGCAGGTCGTTCGGATCGTTGGTCACGCGCAGTCTTTACACTGGATTGGGGTGGGGCTAAATTACCGTGTTCAGATAAAATGCAGACATTGAGCAACGGTGGGCCCGCATCATCGGGGAGGATACACGTTTCATGAGCGTTGACAAGCAGGCAGTGGTTGAGAAGTACGGGGCCCATCAAAACGACACCGGCGCGACCCGGGTGCAGATCGCACTTCTGACGGAACGAATCAACGGCCTCACGGAGCACTTCCGCACCCACGCGAAGGACCATCATGGTCGCCGCGGGCTGCTGCTGCTCGTGAGCAAGCGCCGTCGCCTGCTCGAATACCTCAGACGGACCGACGTGGTTGGGTACCGGCAACTGATCGAAGATCTCGGTCTCCGGCACTAGCGGTCCACCCCCGCGGCCAGCCTGGTCTCGGGGTGTTTTGTTTCAGCTTCCAACAAGGATGATATGACGTGCAGCATGTAGAACGGTCGATCGCCGGCCGGCCCTATCGCATGGAGACGGGGCGGTTCGCGAAGCAGGCGGCGGGCAGTGCGGTGGTGCAGTATGGTGAAACGATGGTGCTGGCAGCCGTGACGGTTGCCGATGACGAAACCCATCTCCCGTTCTTTCCCCTCCTGGTCGAATATCGAGAAAAGAGTTACGCCGCCGGCCGGATTCCGGGAGGGTTCTTCAAGCGCGAGGGACGGCCGTCAGAGGAAGAGATCCTCGCCGCGCGCATCATCGACCGCTCGATCCGACCCCTTTTTCCCAAGGGCTTCAAGCGTGAAGTGCAGGTCTACGTCTATGTGCTGTCGGCCGATCAGGTCAATGACGCAGATGTCCTCGGCCTCACCGCCGCGTCGCTGGCGCTCTCGCTCTCGCCGGTTCCGTGGAACGGCCCGGTCGCGGCGGTGCGCACGGGTCGCGTCGACGAGCAATACGTGCTCAACCCGACCTTCGAGCAGCTGGAACAGAGCGACCTCGACATGGTGGTGTCGGGCATGGCCGATTCGATCGTCATGGTCGAAGGCGGCGCCGTCGAACTGACGGAGGAGGTGATCGCGGATGCGCTCGCGTTTGCCCACGACGGCATCCGTGAACTGGTGGACATGCAGCGGGAGATCGTCGCGAAAGTTGGCCAGCCGAAGCTGGAGTGGGCGGCGCCGCAGATCCCCGCCGAGGTCAGCGAGCAAGTGCGAGCGCTGGCGGCCGAACGGATACGCGAGGCCCTCAACCTCGCCGAGAAGTCCGAACGCATTCAGGCGCTGGGATCCGTGCGGAGCGATGTGGTGGACCAGCTCGCCGGCACGTTCCCCGATGATCTGGCCAGCATCAAGCGGGTATTGGGCGAGATCGAGTCGCAGACGATGCGGGAACAAGTGTTGGAGCGGGGCGAGCGCGTCGATGGGCGTGACCTGACGACGGTGCGGCCGATCAGCTGTGAGGTCGGGGTCCTTCCCCGGACGCACGGGTCGGCGGTCTTCACGCGCGGACAGACGCAGGCGCTGGTGAGCACGACGCTCGGGACCGTGTCGGACGAACAGCGGATCGACAACATCGACATGCCCCGGGAGACGACGAAGAGCTTCATGTTGCACTACAACTTCCCGCCGTTTTCAGTCGGGGAGGTGCGGCCAATGCGGGGTACGTCGCGGCGGGAAATCGGACACGGCAACTTGGCGGAGCGGGCGCTGCAAGCGGTGCTGCCCCCGTATGACGAGTTCCCGTATACGATCCGCGTGGTGTCGGACATCCTCGAGTCGAACGGCTCGTCGTCGATGGCGACCGTGTGCGGTGGGTCGCTGGCGCTGATGGATGCCGGCGTGCCGATGAAGGCCCCGTGCGCTGGGGTCGCGATGGGCCTCATCAAGGAGGGCGATCGGATTGCGGTGCTGACGGACATCCTTGGCGCCGAGGACTACCTGGGCGACATGGACTTCAAGGTGGCCGGCACCCGCGACGGGGTCACGTCGATTCAGATGGACATCAAGATTCAGGGACTGGATTTGGCAATCATGCGGCAGGCGCTGGCGCAAGCGCGCGACGCCCGGATGCACATACTTGACGCGATGGCGCGTACGCTGGACGGACCGCGGAGTTCGTTATCGAAGTATGCGCCGCGAATTATCACGATTCAGATCAACCCGGAGCGGATAGGGGAGATCATCGGCCCCAAGGGCAAGACGATCCGCGGCATTCAGGACGAGACGGGCGCGCAGGTCAATGTGGACGATTCCGGCCAGGTCACGATCTCGGCCGTGGACGGGCTCGCCGGCGAGCGCGCGCGTCAGATGATCGAGGCCCTGGTCGAGGAACCCGAGGTCGGCGCCGTGTACGAGGGTGTGGTCAAGACCACGACGGCGTTCGGGGCATTCGTTGAGATCCTGCCTGGTCGCGAGGGTCTGCTGCACATTTCCGAGCTCGCGCACGAGCGGACCGCGAACACCGAGGACGTGGTCAAGAAGGGCGACCGCGTCCGCGTCAAGCTCCTGGAGATCGACGGCCGCGGCAAGATGCGTCTCTCGCGGAAGGCGCTCCTCGAGTCCCCCTCCTAGCTCCTTCACCGGAGGCTCAATGGAGACGGTTCGGCTCGAGGACGGACTGCACCGTACGCAGGCGCCGAGCGGTGTCACCGTGCTTTCCGAGGCGATCGGGGGCATTCGGTCGGTGGCCGTCGGGGTGTGGGTCAAGGCGGCGTCTGTCCACGAAGACCGCGCGAAGATGGGCGTGTCGCATCTGCTGGAGCACATGGTTTTCAAGGGCACGGAGCGGCGGTCCGCCCGCGAGATCGCCCTCGCCCTCGAGTCGCGCGGTGGGTCGCTCGACGCCTTCACGGCGCGCGACTACACATGCTTCCAGGCCCGAGTCCTCGACGAGGACTTGCCACGCGCGCTCGATGTACTCACGGACATCGTGCGCCACCCCACGCTGCGCGGGACCGACCTGGATCTCGAGCGCCGGGTGGTGCTCGAGGAGATCAGCACCGTCGAGGACACACCCGACGACCTCGTGTTCGAACTCCATGCGGAGACCCTCTGGCCGGAGCACCCCTACGGGTTCTCGATTCTCGGGACGCGTGACACGGTGTCGGCGTTGAGCCCGGACGATTTGGAGGCGCTGCATCGTCATGCCTACCAGCCCCACCACGCGGTCATTGCCGCCGCGGGGAACGTGCAGCACGATGCGTTCGTCAAGCTCGTAGCCAAGTACGGCTGGTTCGCCGAGCAGAACGGAAGCGGCCCCATCGATATCGGCACGGTGCCACCCGCTGCGCGGGCGACCCGCAGAGTGAGTCGGGATTCGGCACAGACCCACGTGGTGTTCGGAACGGACACCTTCCCCCACCGAGACCCCCGGCGGTACGCGCTGCTGCTTCTGAACACGGTGCTCGGGCATGGCATGTCCAGCCGCCTCTTCCAGCGGGTGCGCGAGGAACTCGGTCTTGCCTACGCGGTGTACTCGTATCAGTCGCTGTACCGAGCAGCCGGCCATGCCGGCATCTATGTCGGCACGCACCCCAGCACGGCGGAGCAGGCCACGGAGGTCGTGCGGGACGAGCTTCGCAAACTCGCGAGCGACGGTCTCGGCGTGGGCGAACTGGCGGATGCGCAACAGCAGTTGAAAGGACAGATTACCCTGTCCCTGGAAAGCCCGGTCGCGCGGATGTCGAGGCTCGCGACGAACGCGGTCTACGACGAGCCACACCGCACAGTGGACGAGATCTTGGAAGAGGTCGACCGAGTGGACCGCGGACAGGTTGCGGAGGTCGCTGCCGAGTTTTTCGACCCCGAGCGGCAGACGGAGGTCTGGTTGGGTCCCAACGAATCTTCAACAGCGTGAGATACCCGCGATGATCATTGGCGTGCCGACGGAGATCAAGACCGCCGAGAACCGCATTGCGATGGTGCCGGCTGGAGCGGAAGCGCTCGTTCACGACGGGCACCAGGTGCTGGTGCAGCAGGGTGCGGGCGTCGGCAGCGGATTCTCCGACGAGATGTTCGCCGATGCGGGCGCGACGCTCGTCGCGTCGTCAGCGGACGTGTGGGCGCAGGCGGACATGATTCTCAAGGTCAAGGAGCCGATCGAGGCGGAATGGCCAGGGATGCGGAGCGGACAGGTCGTGTTCACCTACTTTCACTTTGCCGCCAGTGAGGTGCTGACGCGCGCCGTGATGGACAGCGGCATCGTGGCGCTTGCCTACGAGACCGTACAGCTCAGTTCAGGCGAATTGCCGCTGCTGACGCCGATGAGCGAGGTGGCCGGGCGGATGGCGGTGCAGGAAGGCGCGAAGTACCTGGAGAAGTTTCACGGTGGTCGGGGGATTCTCCTGGGTGGCGTCCCGGGTGTGCGCCCGGCGGAAGTCGTGATCATCGGCGGCGGTGTCGTCGGCACGAACGCCGCCAAAATGGCGGCGGGGCTCGGCGCCCATGTCACCGTGTTGGACACGTCGCTGGATCGTCTGCGGTACCTGTCCGACGTGATGCCCGCGAACGTCGATCTCGTGTACTCAAACCGGCACAACCTCCGCGAGCTGCTCGAAGTCGCCGATCTCCTCGTGGGGGCCGTCCTGCTGCCCGGTGCCAAGGCGCCCAAGCTGGTGACGCGTGCCGATCTCGCGCGGATGAAACCCGGTGCGGTCATCGTGGATGTGGCGGTGGACCAGGGTGGGTGCGTGGAGACCGTGAAGCCCACGACGCATGACGACCCCACCTATGTCGTCGACGGCGTGGTGCACTACGCGGTGGCGAACATGCCGGGTGGCGTCCCGCGAACGTCGACGCTGGCGCTCACCAACGCCACATTCCCGTATGCCCGGAAACTCGCCAGGATGGGGTGGCGTGAAGCGTGCTTGGCCGACCGATCGCTCTTCCTGGGACTCAACGTGATCGAGGGGAACGTGGTGTACCCCGGAGTGGCGGAAGCATTCGACCTCGAACTCGTCGATCCTCAGACGCTGGTGTAGGCCGAGCCGGTAAGTCTCCGGGTTGCCGTAACTTAGCTCGACGAGTATCTTGGGTCGCCTCCGGTGGTTGTGGCGCGCCGGTACGGTGTCTTCCGTCCGTTCACACACCGAATTGTCCATGCGCTGGCCCAAGCTGAGCCTCGGGAATCTGCTACCTGCCAATGAGATCGCAGTCGATCTCGGCACGTCCAACACGCTCATCTATGTGCGTGGTGCCGGCATCGTGCTCAACGAGCCAAGCGTGGTCGCGGTGGAAAAGGCGACGGGCAAGGTGAGGGGGATCGGCCTCGAAGCGAAGCGCATGTTGGGACGCACGCCCGAAGCGATTCAAGCGGTGCGTCCGTTGAAGGATGGGGTGATCGCGGACTTCGACGTGACGGAGAAGATGCTCCGCTACTTTTTGTCCTCGATCATCCAGCGGCATTTTTTCCGAGTGAAGCCGCGCGTGATCGTCTGCGTGCCGAGCGGGATCACGGAGGTGGAGAAGCGTGCGGTGCGGGACAGCGCGCACTCGGCCGGTGCCAAGGAGGTGTATATGGTCGCCGAGCCGATGGCGGCGGCCATCGGTGTGGGGCTCCCAGTGGAGACGCCGACGGGCAACATGGTCATCGATATCGGTGGGGGAACCACCGAGATCGCCGTCATCGCATTGTCCGGCATCGTGAGTGATACCTCGATCCGCACCGGTGGGGACGAGATGGATACGTCGATCGTCCAGTTCATGAGGAAGAATTACAACCTGCTGATCGGCGAGCCCACGGCCGAAACGATCAAGATGCAGATCGGCAGCGCCGTGCCGATACCGGATGAGCAGGACATCGAGGCGAAGGGCCGGGATCTGGTTTCGGGTATACCCAAGGTTGTACGTGTGCATGCGAGCGAGATCCGCGAGGCGATGCAGGAGCCGATCCAGCAAATCATCGACGCCGTTCGGCGCGCGTTGGAAATTACGCCGCCCGAACTGGCGAGTGACATCGTGGATCGCGGGATCGTGATGGCGGGTGGAGGCTCCTTGATTCGCGGGCTGGATATTGCCCTCTCGCAGGAAACGTCACTGCCGGTGCGGGTGGACGAAGACCCGCTCACGTGCGTCGTGCGCGGAACCGGTCGGATCTTGGAGGACCCCGAGAAGTACCGCAACGTGCTCAGCACGTGACCGGGTGAGGTAGCGTGGCCGAACGAACGGCGTCGCGGCGGGACACGGTGGCGTTCCTCGTGTGTCTGGCACTTGCCGTGGTCGCGCGCGTTGCCCCGCTCGAGGTGCAGGATTCCGTGAGCGCCGTCGTGCGCGCAACGGTCTTGGCCCCGTTGCTCTCGCTGGAATCCCAGATCATCCTCCTCAAGACGTCGCGGTTGCGCTTGCGTCACGTCGTCGCGGAGCGGGATTCGGCCGTGACGGAGGCGATGGCGGTGTACGCGTTGCGCGAGGAAAACGACGAACTCCGCCAACTCCTCGACTTGAGCAGACGCACGCAGATCCAGCACGTGTCCGCCGAGATCCTGCATCAGGCTGGGCAGATGCAAGGGCGGACCTTCTTGTTGACCGTCGGCCGGAAGCACGGGGTGGCGCCGGGTGATCCCGTCGTGGCTCCCCGCGGGTTGCTGGGCGTGATTCGCAACGTCGATGCGTCCACGTCGGTGGCCGTCGCGTGGCCTCACCCCGACTTCCGGGTCAGTGCACAGACGGCAGACGGGACGGTGTTTGGGATCATCGCCGCGCTCGGCACTGAAGGGCCCAACACGATTCTCCTCGAATTGCGGGGGGTGCCCTATGGCGACGTGGTGCGCCCGGGAACGGTAGTCGTGACGTCCGGGCTTGGTGGTGAGGGGGGCGTGTATCCCAGGGGCATTCCCATCGGCACGGTGCTGGACGTGGCGGAT
This sequence comes from Gemmatimonadales bacterium, assembly GCA_036397755.1. GTDB lineage: Bacteria > Gemmatimonadota > Gemmatimonadetes > Gemmatimonadales > GWC2-71-9 > CAMYLY01. The sequence goes on from DASWII010000067.1 coordinate 20,887, forward strand.
GAGCGCCTCGGTTGGTCGCGGACCTACCGGGTCCGGGCGCTGGTGCACCCGGCCTCGGTATCTCAGGTGCTGGTCCTGACGCGGCGAGCGGCGACGGGCGAGGCGGTCGAGGCGACGCGTGAGTAGGCAGGTGGTGCCGGGGCGCTACGCCGCGATGCTTGGGTCGCTCGTGGTGCTGCATTTCACGGTGCCCGAACTCGTCGGCGAGCAACGTGTTGCGCCGGATTTCCTCCTGTTGGCGCTGATTCTCTACGCGGTGCAGGCGCGGCCCGGCAGCGCGGCCATCGCCGGGTTCGTGGTCGGCATCGTTGCCGATTCTCTGACGCCGGCCGCCTTTGGTGCGGGCGCGCTCGCGTACACGCTGGTCGGGTACCTCACGGCATGGGGCAAGGCGGTGTTCTTCGCGGAGAACGTCGCGGTCACGGCCGGGATCATCTTCCTGGGCGTGTGGGTTCGTGACCTGATCGTGTTGGCTGCCGGACGTCCGCCGAACGACGCGGCGCTGCTGTGGCAGCTGGGACTGTGGTCTCCCCTCAAGGCGCTCACGACGTTGGTGGCCGGTGTCCTGGTGCTCGCGCTGGTCCGCCGGTCCTTGCGCGGGCGGGTCGCCGGGTGACGTGGCGCAACCTCGAGGAACTGCGCGGTCGGGCGGAGATCGCGCGCTGGGTGGTCTTCGCCTTGTTCGGTGTTCTCGCGATCGCGTTCTTCCGGGTGCAAGTCTTGGGCTGGGAGCGCTTTCAGGTACAGTCTGTGGAGAACCGTCTGCGACCGGTAACACTGCCGTCGCCACGTGGCGACATCGTGGACCGTAACGGAATCGTGATCGCCGAGAACGTTCCCGGATACTCGGTGGCGCTGCACGCCATGTCCGAGGAGTCCCTCCTCGTCACGTTGGACCGCCTGCATCCCGTGCTGCCCCTCGACGCCGCCGCACGGGCCGGCGTACAGCGCCGCTATCGCCAGCGGCCAAGCGAACCCGTGACGCTCCGGTCCAACGCATCCTTCGACCTCGTGTCCGCGCTGGAGGAGCAGCGGGTGTGGAATCCGGGTTTGGTCGTGAGTGCGCAGCCGCGGCGGCGGTATCCGCTGGGGCGGGCGACCTCGCACGTCGTCGGATACGTGTCGGAAGTCTCCGAAGCGGAATTGCAGAACGGAGCAATTCCCGGCGCGCGACCCGGTCTGCAGGTTGGGCGGGGAGGTCTCGAGGAACAGTATGATCGGCGGCTCCGTGGCAACGACGGGGTGCAGTTCGTCGAAGTGGACGCCATGGGGCGGACGCTCCGTTTGGCGAGCGAAGAAACGATGCTGCCTCCCGAACCGGGGGAGAATATCCGCACGACCCTGGATGCGCCGTTGCAACAGTACGTCGCCGAGACGTTCCCCGCGAACCAGCGTGGAGCGGTCGTCGCGCTCGATCCGCGCACGGGTGGAGTGTTGGCGCTGTACTCCGCGCCGAGCTATGACCCGAACCCGTTCGTCGGCGGCATGGACCCGACTGCCTGGGCGGCGATCGTGGCCGATCCGGATCAGCCGCTGTTCAACCGGGCGATCCAGGCGCGGTATCCCCCGGCTTCCCCATGGAAACTCGCGGTGGCGGCGCTGGCACTGCGCCGCGGTCTGGTGTCGATCGACTCGCGGATGTCGATTCCGTGCACCGGCGGCATGCAGTACTACAACCGCTACTTTCGCTGCTGGAAGCTCGACGGACACGGCGACCTGACGTTGCGGGAGGCGATCCAATACTCGTGCGACGTGTACTTCTATCAACTCGGCCTCAAACTGACGTTGCCGAACTTGCTGCACGACGCCGCCGAGCTCGGTCTCGCCGCCCCGACCGGGATCGACTTGCCGAGTGAAGCGGCGCCTGTCTTCCCGCCGTCCACGGAGTACTACAATCGGCGGTACGGTCCACGGGGGTGGACGAACGCCGTGACCCTCAACCTCGCCATCGGCCAAGGGGAGAACGATCAGACCTTGGTGAATATGGTACGGCTGTATGCGGGGCTCTCGAATCCGGACGGGGTCCTGCCGGCACCGCACCTCGTGGAGGGCGCGGGAACGGCCGATTATCCGACGCTTGGCCTGTCGATCAATTCGCTGCAGGAGCTGCGCGGTGCCCTGCTGGCCGTCGTGGACCGCGGCACCGCTGCCGCAGCGCGCGTCGCCGATCTGCACATTGCCGGGAAAACGGGCACCGCGCAGAACCCGCATGGTGAGGATCATGGGTGGTTCGTCGCGTTCGCACCTGCCGAGGACCCCCAAATCGTGGTCGGCGCGATTGTGGAGTTCGCCGAGCATGGATCCGCGGTGGCACGGCTCGTCACGCGGATCATCGCGCGCTACTTGTTGGGAACCGAGGCGCCCGAAGGTGACGTGGGTGTCCAGTTGCCCGCGGACAGCGCCCCTGGGCCGCTCCCGATTCTCCCCGACTTGCGTCTCACGCGGGACTCGACCGGTCGTGACGCGCGGGATCGATAGCCGTCTGCTGATCGGCCTGACCGCGCTCCTGGCGGTTGGGTTGACCATTCTCTTCTCGGCCGGCAGGACTGACGTGCCGACCATTGCAGCCGAGGTGTGGAAGCGGCAGCTGGTGTGGCTGGGTACTGGCAGCCTCCTGGCTTTGATCGCTTTCCGGCTTTCCCCGCGGATGCTTGAATGGATGGCGCCGTTGCTGTTCGGGCTGGGAATGCTCCTGCTCGCGGTCACGCTGATCGTTGGGACCGGTGCCGGTACGGCGGCGGGGACCAAGTCCTGGCTTGCGATCGGTGGTGTCAGGATCGGCCAGCCGGCGGAGTTCGCCAAGCTCGCGCTGATTGTGATGCTGGCGCGCCATCTTGCGGGACGACGCGACGCGCCGGCCGGGTTGAAGGATGCGGTGCCCGTCGGCGTGATCGTGGCGATCCCGTTCGTGCTCGTCGGGCTGCAACCCGATTTGGGAAGTGCGCTCGTCTTCATCGGCATTATGTTCGCGATGCTGTTCTGGTCCGGTGTCGCGCCGAGCCTCCTGGTGTTGCTGGCGTCGCCCTTGATCAGCCTCCTGCTGACCTTCTCCACGGTGGCATGGGGCACGTGGATCGTGCTCCTCACGCTGTTCATCCTCTGGGTGCGCCCCTTTGTGATGGATGGACTGATGGTGTGGCTCACGAACGTGGCGATGGGCGTGCTGGCCCTGGAGCTCTGGAAGGGCTTGGCACCCTACCAGCAGCACCGGTTGCTGTCGTTCCTGAACCCGGAGCTCGATCCGCGGGCGACTGGGTGGCACATCATTCAGTCCAAGGTGGCCATCGGATCCGGCGGCCTTCTGGGGAAGGGCTTCACTGCCGGCACGCAGAAACGCCTGGCGTTTCTGCCTGAACAGCACACGGATTTCATCTTCTCGGTGGTCGGAGAGGAGTTCGGCTTCGTCGGCGTGTTGGCGTGTCTCGCGCTGTTTGCGTTGCTGATTCTCGTCTTGATCAGCATCGCCCGCCGGGCCACGGATTGGTTCGGTTCGCTCGTGACGATCGGGGTGGCCGGGCTGTTGTTGACGCACCTTCTGGTCAACGTCGGCATGACGGTCGGTCTCATGCCAATCATGGGGATCCCACTCCCGTTCTTTTCGTACGGCGGCTCGTTTCTCGTCACCTGCTTGGTAGCGCTGGGAATCGTGGCGCGGGTTTCGTGGGAGGGACGCCGTTCGGGGTACGCCGGGCTGTGACGCGGGGGTGACCGAGGGGTAGCGTTTCCCGCGGTGGACCGCGAGATTCACCCGATGCTTCCCACCACATTGCCGCGCTGAGCATGGCGTGGTTTCGCAAGGATCGCCGGCCGCGTACGTCTCAACGCGAGCGACTCGAGATTCCTCCGGATGCCTGGGACAAGTGCGATGCCTGCGGTCACGTGGACATCACGGAGAAGTTCGAGCGGGCGCTCCAGGTCTGTCCGGAGTGCGGCGACCACCGGCGCTTGTCGGCGGAGGGCTACATCGAGTTGCTGTGTGATCCAGGAACGTTCGTCGAACTATATGAGAAACTGCGATCGACCGACCCGCTGCACTTTGAGGGTTATCCCGATCGGCTGAACGCAGCCGGGCGCAAGGCAGGCGCGCGCGATGCGCTGATCGCGGGACACACGCGCGTCGTGGGGACGGAGACCAACCTCGGCGTCATGAACTTCGCCTATATGGGGGGGTCGATGGGGGCGGTCGTGGGCGAGAAAGTCGCTCGGCTCACGGAACGCTCGGTCGAGCTTGAGATCCCCCTTGTGATCGTCTCGGCATCGGGTGGCGCCAGAATGCAGGAAGGCGTGCTCTCGCTCATGCAGATGGCCAAGACCTCCGCGCAAATGGCCCGGCTGCGATCGGCGGGGGTCCCGTATATCTCGGTGATGACAAATCCGACGACGGGGGGCGTCTCGGCATCCTACGCCATGCAGGGGGACGTCAATATCGCGGAACCCGGCGCCGTGATCGGTTTTGCCGGACCAAGGGTCATCAAGCAGACGATCGGTCAGGACCTTCCCGAAGGATTTCAAACGTCGGAGTTCCTGGTGGCGCACGGGATGGTGGATTTGGTGGTGCCGCGCCCAAAGCTGCGCGCGATGCTCGGGCGGTTGCTGCGGCTCCTGACCGGTGGCGAGGTTTCGGAGGCTGCTCGCTGACGGACGGCTACACCGACGCGGTTGCGTACCTCACAGCCCGGCCGGCCGGCAAGATCAAGTGGTCTCTCGGTCCCACGAGCGCGTTGTTGGCCCAGGTCGGTCACCCCGAGCGAGAGTTCGTTGCGATTCACGTGGGTGGCACGAACGGAAAGGGCTCCGTTGCCACGCTGATCGCCGCGGCCCTCCGTGGGAGCGGCTGGCGCGTCGGGCTGTACACGTCCCCGCATCTGGTCTCGGTGTGCGAGCGCATGCTGGTCGATGGACGCCCAATCCCTCCGGGCGCGTTCGCGATGTGGACGGATCGATTGCGGCCAGAAATCGAGCGCGCAGAGGCGAGTTTCTTCGAGGCGACCACGGCGATCGCGTTCGCGGACTTCGCGGCGCGCGGGGTCGATATCGCGGTCGTCGAAGTTGGACTCGGTGGCCGACTCGACGCCACGAACGTCATCACGCCGATCGTTGCCGTGGTCACGACGGTCGGCCTGGAACATACGCAGTACCTCGGTGAAACGATCCAGGATATCGCGTGGGAGAAGGCCGGGATTGCCAAGGCTGGCGTCCCCCTCGTGGTGGGCGCGCTGGATGCGGCGGCACGCAGGGTCGTGGCGGAGCACGGCCGGGACGTCGGCGCGCCCGTGGACCTCGTGCCGGCCGACATCGTGTATTCCGGCCCGTTGGCGCTGCGCGGCCAGCACCAACGCCGGAACGCGGCCTTGGCGCAACGAGCGCTCGAAAGACTCCCGGGCCCGTGGCGGGTGCATCCGGACGCGATGCGGAAGGCCTTTGCCGCGACCACGCTGCCGGGGCGATTCGACGTGCGTGGGTCCATGATCTTCGACGTCGCGCACAATCCCGAGGGGATGGAGGTGCTGGCGGAGGCACTCCACGCGCTCGGCCCTCGACGGCCAGTGCACGCCCTCGTCGGAATCCTCAGTGACAAGGACCATGGTGGCATGCTGCGCCGCCTGTGTCCGGTCGTGGACCGGCTCTATCTGACGACTCCGGCGTCGGCGCCAGTCGAGCGTCGGTGGGAGCCGGCGACGGTCGAGGCGGCGGTCGGGCCGTGCGCCATCATCGTCGAGCCGGACTTCGACCGCGCGCTCGCGAGAGTGTCACTAGATGCCGAGACGGTGCTCGTGACCGGGTCGTTCCATACCGTGGGAGATGCCATGGCCCGGTTGCCGGGATTCGCGCCGCTCGGGTAGATTCTCCCGATGGGTTCACAGGCGCTGCCTGGATTCCGCGATTTCTACCCCGAAGACACCGCAGCTCGCAACAGGATCTTCGCCGCGTGGCGTGAGGTTGCCGCTCGGTACGGTTTCGTCGAGTATGACGGGCCGCCGCTCGAGCCGCTGGAGCTGTACACGCAGAAGAGCGGGGACGAAATCGTCGACCAGCTCTACTCTTTTGAAGACAAGGGTGGGCGGGCCGTCGCGTTGCGCCCGGAAATGACCCCGACGCTTGCGCGCATGGTGGCCGCGCGGGCCGCGGCGCTGAAAAAGCCGATTCGGTGGTATTCCATGCCGCAGCTCTTTCGGTACGAGCGGAAGCAGCGCGGGCGTTTGCGGGAGCACTTCCAACTCAACATGGACCTGATTGGCGAGTCCGGCCCGCTCGCGGACGCGGAGGTGATCGCCGCGGCAGTGGATGTCATGCGCGCGCTCGACCTGGGGCCCGACGATGTGCGCGTGCGCGTCTCCGACCGACGCATTATGCACGCGTTGTTGGAGGCGGCGGGGATTATCGATGAGGGGAGCACCGCGGTCGTGTACGCCCAGATCGACAAGCTCGGTCGCGAGCCGACGGATGTCCTGAAGGACCGGATTCAGGGCGCTGGGCTCTCGGCCCGGCAGGCGGATCAGGTGCTGGCCTACGGTGAAATGCGGGGGCTTGATGCCGTTCGCGCGGCACTGCGCGGCGCGGCACGCGCCGACGCGCTCGACGAGCCGCTGGCCATGTGTGTGGCGGCCCTCCAGGACATGGGATTGGGCGCGTTCGTCGAGGTCGATCTGTCGATAGTGAGGGGGTTGGCCTACTACACCGGCATCGTGTTCGAGTTGTTCGATGCCCAGGGGACCCTGCGGGCGATCTGTGGCGGCGGGCGATACGACGGCCTGTTGCAAGCCGTTGGCGGTGCCGACCTGCCGGCCGTCGGGTTCGGGATGGGAGACGTCGTACTCGGCGAACTGCTCCGGACCCGTCAACCCGGGAACCAAGGAGCGGCGATCGACGCGTTCCTCGTGGCGGTCGGAGGTGAAGATCGCGCGGTGGTTCTGGAACAGGCCCACGCGTTGCGAGATGCCGGCTGTCGTATCGAGTATGCTCTGCGTGAACAGTCGGTCGCCAAGCAAATGAAGCTGGCCGCGGCGAGAGGCGCCCGCTGCGCAATCGTCATCGGGCCAGCCGAACGCGAGAGCGGAGAGGTGATCGTGCGGACGTTGCGCGACGGCAGCGAAGTGCGCGTGCCGTTCGGAATGCTAGGCGCTCGGCTTCAGGACGGGGTCGATGCATGACGATGAACACTGGGATGGGTCATGGCTGAGCTGAACAAAATCACGCCGCGGGGCGAGGACTTCGCGGCGTGGTACAACGATGTGATCATGCGCGCCGAACTGGCGGACTACTCGCCCGTCCGGGGCTGTATGGTAATCCGTCCGCGCGGGTACGGCATTTGGGAGCTCATGCAGGGTGCGCTCGACGCCATGTTCAAGGAAACCGGCCACGAGAACGCGTACTTCCCGCTGCTTATCCCCCAGCGGTTTCTCGCCAAAGAGGCGGAGCACGTCGAAGGGTTCAATCCGCAGACCGCGGTGGTGACTCACGCGGGCGGGAAGGAGCTTGAGGAGCCCCTCGTTCTGCGGCCCACGTCCGAAACGATCATCTACGCCATGCTGGCCAAGTGGGTGCAGAGCTATCGCGATCTTCCGGTACTGCTGAATCAGTGGGCCAACGTCGTGCGGTGGGAGATGCGCACGCGGTTGTTTCTCCGAACGACCGAGTTCCTCTGGCAGGAAGGCCATACCGCTCATGCGACGGCCGACGAGGCCGAGGCGGAAGCGCGTCTCATGCTCGACGTCTATCGCCGGTTCATGGAGGACTGGATGGCGATGCCGCCGATCACGGGCGAGAAGACCGCCGCCGAGCGGTTTGCCGGTGCGGAACGCACCTATGCGTGCGAGGCATTGATGCAGGATAATCGCGCGCTGCAGGCCGGGACCTCGCACTTTCTCGGGCAGAATTTCGCGAAGGCGTTCGGGGTGCAGTTCCAGACCGCGGCCGGAGGGTTGGAGCACGTGTGGAGCACTTCGTGGGGCGTCTCCACCCGGCTGGTCGGTGGCCTGATCATGACCCATAGTGACGATGTGGGCTTGGTCTGCCCTCCGCGCCTGGCCCCCACACAAGTCGTGATCGTGCCCATCTGGAAGAACGACGAGCAGCGATCGGCCGTGTGCGAGGTCGGTGATCGCCTGGCGCGCGACCTGCGCGGGGCCTCGGTCCGCGTCGTCTTGGACGATCGCGAAGGCATGACGCCGGGCGCCAAGTACTACGAGTGGGAGGGTAGGGGAATCCCGATTCGACTCGAGATTGGTCCGCGGGATGTGGAGCAGCAGCAGGCCGTGCTGGCCCGGCGTACGGGCGGCAAGAGTCCACTCCCTCTCGCCGATGCGGTCGCGCGATTACCGGTTGCCCTCCAGTCCATGCAGGACGAGCTGCGGCGCGCTGCCGTGGAGCGGCGCGAAGCGCGGTCGCGCCGGGGCATCGACCGCACGGAGTTCCTCGCGTTCATGGAAGGCGACGGCGGGTTTGCCTACGCCGGGTACTGCGGGAACGACGAATGTGAGCACGCCATCCAAGAGCACACGCAAGCCACGGTGCGCGTGCTTCCGGATCAGGAATTCCAATCTGCCGACGTGCCCACCACATGCATATGGTGCGGCCAGGCGTCGATCGCTGAGGCCGTATGGGCAAAGGCGTACTGAGCGCATGACCACCCTGCGCGGTGGCGTGCTCATCCTTGACTACGGGTCGCAATACACGCAGTTGATTGCCCGCCGCGTACGCGAGGCCCACGTGTACTGCGAAATCCACGTGGCGCCCATGACGGCCGCGGAAATACGGGACCGGGTCCCCAAGGGGATCATCCTCTCCGGGGGGCCGCGCTCCGTGTACGAGGAGGGGGCTCCGACGCTCGATGCGGAGGTCGCGAACCTCGGCGTGCCGGTGCTCGGCGTCTGCTACGGCATGTACCTCACCGCGCTCCTGGCTGGCGGGACGGTGGAGGCCGCTGGTGAGCGGGAGTACGGGCGCGCAGAGATCACCGTGCACGAACCCGGAGATCTCCTTAGGGGGTTCTCGCGCGGTGAACGGACCCAGGTGTGGATGAGCCATGGGGACCGTGTGAGCGGCCTCCCCGACGATGCCATGCCACTCGCGTCAACCGACAACGCGCCGGTCGCCGCCTTTGCTCTGCCAGCCCGGCATCTCTACGGTGTGCAATTCCATCCGGAGGTGCATCACACGCCACGGGGAACAGAGATCATCGCCAACTTCTTGTTCGATATCTGTGGCTGCCGTCCCGATTGGACGGCGGGCCACTTCATCGACGAGCGAGTCGGGGCCATCTCAGCATTGGTTGGGTCCGAGCGCCGCGCCATCTGCGGGTTGTCCGGAGGCGTTGACTCGGCGGTTGCGGCCGTGCTGGTGCACCGAGCGCTGGGTGATCGGCTCACGTGCATCTTCGTCGATCACGGGTTGCTCCGCCTGCACGAGCGCGAGCAGGTCGAACATGTGTTTCGCTCGCATCTCGGGATCGACCTGCGCGTGGTGGATGCAGGAGACCGCTTCCTCGCTCGGCTTCAGGGCGTGGAGGATCCGGAGGAGAAGCGCCGTCTCATCGGACACACCTTCATTGACGTGTTCGAGGAGGCCGCGGCCGACGTGGGGGACAACGTGGGATTCCTCGTCCAAGGGACGCTGTATCCGGATGTGATCGAATCCGTCTCGCCCAAGGGAGGACCGTCGGCGACCATCAAGACGCACCACAACGTCGGCGGGCTGCGGCCGGAGCTGCCGTTCGAGCTGATCGAGCCCCTCCGCGAGTTGTTCAAAGATGAAGTCCGGCAGGTCGGCAGGGAACTCGGCGTGTCCGAGGAGATTGTGGGTCGCCACCCGTTTCCCGGTCCGGGACTCGCGATACGGATCCTCGGTCCGGTCACCCCCGGGCGCCTGGAAGTGCTGCGGCGGGCCGACGCGATCTACCTCGACGAGATCCGCAACGCTGGGCTCTACGACGAGATTTGGCAGGCCTTTGCCGTGCTCCTGCCGGTCAGCGCCGTCGGGGTCATGGGTGATGCGCGCACCTACGAGAACGTCGTGGCGCTGCGGGCGGTCACGAGCACGGACGGCATGACGGCCGACTGGTTTCCGTTTCCCCCCGCGGTGATCGGCGCTATCGCCGGTCGGATCATCAACGAGGTGAACGGCGTGAACCGTGTCGTGTACGACGTGAGTTCCAAGCCGCCGGCCACCATCGAGTGGGAGTAGGCGCTAGAGCTGCTTCTCCTCCAGCAGCGCCAGAAACTCCGAAGGCGACGCCAACCTGCCGAGACGCGCCGGGACGTCTGGCTCCTTGGCGAACTGGGCGATCTTACCGAGGACCGGCAAGTATTGATTGGATACCTCGAGCGGCGGCGCCACGATGAGGAAGAAGTAGTATACGGGCCGGTCGTCGATCGCTCGGAAGTCCACGCCGTTTGGCCGTCGTCCGAACGCCACCCTGAGGCGACTGACCACCAGGGATCGACAATGCGGAATCGCGATGCCGTGCCCGATTCCGGTGGAGCCGAGATTCTCCCGCCGCTTGAGCATCTTGAACAGCAGCCCGACGGACTTGTCGTCGAGTCCGACGAGCCCGATCAGTTCCTGAAGAATCTCGTCTTTCGTCTCGCCCTGTAGTCCGAGCGAGATCGCTTCCTCCGAAAAGAATTCGCGCAGTCGCATGTCACAACCCTAAGAGGCGCTGCGGACGAAGCTAATCCGCGGCGGGAGCGAGCGCAAAGACCAGTCGTTGCCTGACCTTCCCACGGGCATTACCGTTCGCGCAATGTCACCGTTTCCGTATCCCGTCGCGTACGACGTTCCACTGTTCTTGGCTCCCATGGCCGGGGTTTCCGAGCCGCCGTTTCGGCGACTGTGCCGGGACTTCGGCGCGGACGTCGTCGTGTCGGAGTTTCTCTCCAGTGAGGGGCTGCGACGGGGGATCAGCAGCGTTCATGATGGCGCGTACTTTACGGCGGGAGAGCGTCCCATCGGCATTCAGATCTACGGGGCCGATCCCGCGGCCATGGCGGAAGCCGCGCGACTCGTGACCGAGCACTATGCGCCGGATTTCATCGATGTGAACTTCGGCTGTCCGGTGAAGAAGGTCGTCAAGCGCAACGGTGGATCCGGTTGTCTCAAGGACATGGAGCTGGTGCGGGGGATCATCCGCGCGGTCGTGCGGGCAACCCATCTCCCCGTCACGGTGAAGGTGCGCAGTGGGTGGGACGAGCGCTCGCGGGAGCCGGTTGAAATCAGCCTCCGGTGCCAGGACGCCGGCGCCCGGGCGCTCGCGCTTCACCCGCGCACGCGGGCGCAGCTGTACACCGGCCCGGCGCAGTGGGATGAGATCGCAGCCGTGAAGGCGGCGCTCGACATTCCGGTCATCGGCAATGGAGACATCCGGGCGGCTGCCGACGTGGTGCGGATGCACGTCCACACGGGCTGCGACGGCGTCATGATTGCCCGTGGTTCGTTCGGGAATCCCTGGATCTTTCAGCAGGCCAGGGCGCTGCTCGAAGGTGAGGACGCCGTCGCCGATCCGACCCCGGAGGAGCGCCTCGAGGTCGCGCTGCGCCACGCCGAGCTTCAGTGTGCGATCCAGGGAGACGACCGTCGGACGGCGGTCGAGTTCCGGAAGCACCTCGGGTGGTACGTCAAGGGAATCCCGGGCGCCGCCTCACTCAGGCGTGAACTCCACGGGATCGATTCCATGAGTCAGATCGCCGAGATCTTCGCACTTCAGCGATCCGCCGTCTTTGCCGCCACGTGACCGAAAGCTGGCTGCATGAGGTGCTGAATGAGGTCTCCCTGGGCCGACTGTCGCCTGAGCAGGCTCTGGAGCGGTTGGCGGCGTTTCCCAGCGAAGATCTCGAGTTCGCGCGCGTGGACCATCTTCGCGGGGTCACGCAGGGCCACGCGGAGGTCGTGTTCTGTCCCGGGAAGACCGTTGAGCAGATTGTCGAGATTTGCGGCGCCCTCGACCGTCAGGAAGGAGGGTTCCTCGCCACTCGGGCGGATGCGGAGGTGCGAGCGGCGCTGCGTGGCCGGTTCCCGGGCGCGCTGGTTAACGATACGGCCCGAACCGTCTGGAAGCGCGCTGAGCGGGCGCATGATGTGCTGCCAGGCCGGGTGCTCGTAGTCTGTGCGGGCACCAGCGATCTGCCGGCGGCCGAGGAGGCGGCGGTGGTCGCAGCAGCGCTAGGCGTGGGCGCAGTCGAAACGCTATATGACGTGGGGGTCGCGGGCATCCACCGATTGCTCGCGCGTTCCGGCACACTGCGGGACGCGGACGTCATCATTGTGGTCGCCGGGATGGATGGCGCACTCGCGAGTGTCGTGGGCGGGATGGTGCGGGTGCCCGTGATCGCGGTGCCCACCAGTGTGGGGTACGGGACCGCCTTCGGTGGGGTTGCGGCAATGCTCGCGATGCTCAACTCCTGCGCGGCGGGAGTCACGGTCGTGAACATCGATAATGGGTTCGGTGCGGCGGCAGCCGCCACCAGGATTCTGCGCGGAGGGGAGGGGCGGCATCGGGGCGGCGCTGCGGCGCAATAAGGCTACCCGTGGGTTTGCCGCGGCCGCTGGGTGGCTATCTTTAGTGCAACGCTCTTTGACAATCGACGGAAACGTACGGGGGCGACAGGCTTCGACGGGTTTTGTGAGGCTTTCGCGGCGTGCCCAGGTTCCCGGATCCTGGATAAAAGCTGGGAAAACACACAATTGCCAATACTGACTTGGCTTTGGCTGCGTAACGCTTCGGCTGTGCGCACCACCCAGAGGGCGGCTGGGCCCGAGGCCGCCGCTGGGCATCGCATCGGGCTGGCCGGCGGTGAGCGCCTTCTGCGCCGCAGGTGAGATCTGATGGGGGCTTGTTTCCTGCGCGGCCGGTCGGGCGCGGCGTAGGGAAGACCAACAAGCGCGACCTACGCACGTAGAAGCGGTTGCGGATCGATGCTCGGACCGGGGTTCGATTCCCCGCGCCTCCATGGA
>DASWII010000068.1:0-3358 GCA_036397755.1 Gemmatimonadales bacterium
CGCGAAGTTTGTCGGGCAACCCCCCGCCGAGATCGTGATGGGCAAGGGCAGCGGCATCGATTCGATCAAGGCCTGGCTCGCGGATATGGGCATCGAGGCGAGCGATGAAGACGCCCTCAAGATGACGGCCGCGGTGAAGGCATACTCGCTGAAGAACAAGCGGCTGCTGACCGAAATGGAGTTCCGCAAGATCGCGGAGGACGTCAAAGGCCAGCGCGCAGCGGCCTAGCGCGCTAGGGCGCCCCATAAGGTCAATCCCCTCCTGCCCGAGGAGGGGTGCCCGCGTGAGCGGGCGGGGTGGTGGGAGCGACGTGCGCAGGAGAGGGCGCCATGCTGCTATTCCGGGAACTCAACCGAGGCAAGTGCAAGACCTACCTCGTCGCCTGCGCGCGCACACGCAAGGCGCTCCTCGTCGACCCGGTGCGCGAGAACATCAGCCGCTACCTGGCGTTCCTCGCCTACCACCAGTTGACGCTCGACGCGGTCGTCGACACCCATACCCACGCCGACCACCCGACCGCCTCGTTCCAGCTGCGCGACCTGGTGGACGCGCGCCTCATCATGCACCGGCGCGCGCCCGCGCCCGGGGTGACGCATCATGTGGAGGACGGCGATGCGATCGAGGTCGGCGACGCGCGCATCGGCGTGCTCTACACTCCCGGGCACACGCCGGACAGCATCAGTCTCTACACGGACGGTCGCGTTCTCACCGGCGACGTGCTGCTGATCGGAGGCACGGGTCGGGCCGATTTCGCCGGCGGCGACGCGGGTGCCCAGTACGACTCCATCACCAAGAAGCTATTTTCATTACCGGACCCGACGCTGGTGTTTCCCGCGCACGACTATCGCGGCAACGTGAGCTCCACCATCGGGCAGGAGAAGCAGCACAATCCACGCATCGCCGGCCGCAGCCGGGCGCAGTACGTCGAGCTGATGGCGAGCCTCAAGTTCCCGATGCCCGAGAAGATCCAGGAAGTGCTGCAGCCCAACCAGAGCGCGATCGACGACGACAAGACGAAGTTCCCGGACCTTGCCGAGCTGAACCGGGTGCGGCAGTTGGCTGCCGACGAGGTGAGCACCCTGCTCGGCGCCACCGATCCGCCGCTCGTGCTCGACGTGCGCGAGCCGACCGAGTATCACGGCCCCCTCGGCCACATTCCCGGGAGCCTTCTCGTCCCGCTGCGCGAGCTGGCGGCCCGTGCCTCCGAGCTGGAGGTGCACCGCGAGCGGCCGATCGTCGCGGTCTGCCGCTCGGGCGTGCGCAGCACGACCGCCGCCGCCATCCTCTACGGCCTCGGCTTCGAGCGGGTCTATAATCTCAAGGACGGGATGGTGGACTGGAACGACCGCAAGTTCCCGGTTGAGCGCTAAGGAGATGGACATGACGTCTGCAACCAGGCCGGTGGTGAGGATTGCCCCCAATAACCCGGTGTTCGATCTGCCGGTGATCGTCGGCATCGAGGAGCGCCTGTTCGAGCGGGCGGGGCTCGATGTCAGCTTCTCGGCGACCTACGCGGATCGCGAGCGGGACAGCGCGGAAAAGCCGGTTTTGTCGCGGTTGAAAGAGCAGCTCTTCGAGTGCGGCTCGGCCGACAGCTACAACGTGTGCGAGTGGGCGAGCATCGACCGGCTCGAGCGCGGCAAGCGCGGCGGCAACATCGCGGCCTTGCGCGCCGCGGTCGCCGCACAGGGGATCTTGACGTTTGACGACGCTTTGCAGACGCCGCGCGACATGTCCGATGTCCCCGTCGTGGTGCAGGAGTTGACCGGCTCGCACTACACGACGCTGCAGATGCTGGAGAGCGCCGTCGGCCGCGAGCACGTCAACATCGTGAATGGGGGCCTGCCGCAAATACGCTGGGCGGGGCTCAAGAACGGCACCTATCGGGCGGTGACGGTCATGGAGCCGTTCATCAGTCTCGGCCTCAAGGAAGGCGCTCATATCATCGCCTGCTCGTTCTACCGGGGCGGGGAAGTGGTGGCGCCCGAGCTGACGCCGGAGCAGCGCAAGGCGTACTACGACGCCGAGAACCAGGCCGTGGATCTCATCAACGCGGATTTCTACAAGTACGCCCGCCATGTGGCGGCGCATGCCAAGGGCGCGTTGAAGCCGCACGAGCTGCTGCGCGTGTTCGTCCACTACAAGCACGTGGATTACTACGATCCCGCGCTCTTCGACCGGGCCTATGACTGGATGAAGGCCCGGGGCATGACCGAGGGGCAGAGCCAGCACGCCGCCTTGGTGGTGGGCTGAGCCTTCGCTGCCGCTCCTTTTGTCGCCATCAGCGACGACAGGTCCTGAACCGCTCTCCGTATCAAAGCCTCACCCCACACCGATCAATCGTCGCCCGCGCGATCGGAACCACTCACTCCATCACCTCAACCTCGGGCGGATGTTCTGGTTGTGGTGGAAGACGTTGTCGGGGTCATACCTGGTCTTCACGTCTACCAACCGGTCGTGGACGGAGTCGCCGTACGCCTCGCGGACCCGGTCGGGGTCTTCGTCGCCGCCCAGGAAGTTGACGTACACGCCTTTGCGGAAGCGGCCGAGAGCGGCGAAGAACCCCCTCGCCCAAGCGGTGTCCCGATCGCCGAAGTCCTCGCCGGGCCGCCACACACCATCGAGGGTGATCGCATGCGACGCCTGCCGGTTCCCGAACGCCGTCCCGCCCTCGGCCACTCGGCTCACCGCCCCCTTCAGATGGAACATCGCCACGTACGACCGTGGCGACGAGCAGGAGAACGCGTGCTCGACGATCACGTCGATGAGATCGTCGCGCAGTTCCGGGAGGTGGGTGGACTTCCAGTAGTAGTTCCAACCGTGGACGACGGTCGAGTCGAGCGCGCTCTGGAATCCCACGTACGGCGCGGGCCCGACCAGGTCGAGGAGGGGAGTCCGGGATGCGCGGAGCGGGCGGAGCCTTTGCTCACCCTCCTCGATCGGCCCGGCGTAGCAGGTACCGACCATCACCACCGGGCGCCAGTGCAGATTCTCGGGGATGACCGGTAGCGGTGGCGCGGCGCCGAACCTCACGACCGTGCCGAGCTCGTCGGGAGCGTCGCGGACGAAGTCGCGGTAGAGGCGGAGAACCGCCCCGGCGTCGCTCGCGTCCCAGAGAATGGGCCCGGCCAGGACGGTGGGCCCGATGGAGTGGAGGCGGAACTCGAACGCGGTGACCACGCCGAAGTTGCCGCCGCCGCCTCGCAACGCCCAGAACAGATCGGGGTGCTTATCCTCGGACGCGCGCAGCAGCTCGCCGTCGGCCGTCACGACGTCGACGGCGAGAAGGTTGTCGACCGTGAGGCCGTGCTTGCGCATCAGCCAGCCGACGCCGCCGCCGAGGGTGAGCCCGGCGAC
>DASWII010000069.1:0-1880 GCA_036397755.1 Gemmatimonadales bacterium
TCATCGACGCCGCGGTAGGTCACATCGGCCGCCACGCCAATCACCGTCATGCAACAGTCGTAGATCCCGATCCGCCTCCCGATCGGGTCCTCGCCGGGCCACACGGTGCGGGCCAGTGTCTCGCTCACGATCACGACACAGTACTGTTCGGAGGCGATACAGCCACCGGCCCAGTGATACCGCTCCGCATCGTTCACGCCATCCCACGCCGGTAGGTCCTGACCCCGCACCAGCGGTACTTGCATCGTGCGGAAGTAGTCGGGCGATGCATGCGTGCCTAATGCCCAGAGCTCTTCGTTGGGCCGTTCCTCGACTTTGAGGGGCCAGAACCCCCGGTCGCCGCTCATTGGTGGTGGCGATCCGAGCGCGACCGCTTCGACGCCCGGCAGGCGTTCGATTCCCTGGAGTACCTGATACGTGAAGTGGAACTGACGTCGGGTGCGCTGGGCCCGCTCTTCAGGCGTCGATGGCCCGTAGTCCGGCTCGAGTGGGTCATGGGCCCCGAAGGTCACCTCGGTGACCAGGATGTTGTGGGCATTGAAACCGGGATCCGCGCCTTGTAGGCGGAGGAAGCTCTTCATCAACAACCCGGCCCCGATCAACAACATCATCGCGAGGCCCACCTGACCGCCGACCAACAGCTTCGAGCCCAGCCCTCTTTCCCGCCCAGCCGAGCCTCCCGCCATCCCCACCTTGAGGCTGTCGAGTGGGCTGGCGTTCGATGCCCGGAGGGCGGGGAGGAGCCCAAAAAGGATTCCGGTGAACAGGGAAATCCCCAGCGCGAATACGAGCACGCGGAGATCGATGCCACTCTCCGACGCACGCGGAACGTTGTCGGGTATCAGGCTGACCAGCAGCTTCGTTCCCCACGCGGTGAGGAGCAGGCTCGCGGCTCCGCCCAGCAGGAACACGACCATGGTCTCGGTCAAGAGAAGGCGCAGCAGCCGGATGCGACCACTCCCGATGGCGACGCGCACGGCGAGCTCGGTTGTGCGAGCGGCGCCCCGCACGGTCATGAGGTTTGCCACGTTACCGCAGGCCACGAGCAACACGAGGCCGACCGCGCCCATCAAGATGTAGAGCCCGCCCCCGAAGTGTTCCGCCAACTGCGCGTGCAGTGGCGTAACGACGACGGTCCATCCCGCCATGGCGTCCGGGTACGACTCCTCGAGTCCCCGTGCGAGTCGCGTCATGTCTGCCTGCGCCGTCGCGAGGGTGACGTCGGGCGCGAGGCGGCCGAGGACCTGGAACTGCCGGAAGCGCCGGGGTTGTTGGTAGGCTTGATAGAAGAGCGGGATGTAGACGTCGGCGTGCCGGTGGACGATCGTCCCGGCGCGAGCGATCGGTGGCAGGTCGAAGCCTGGCGGCATCACCCCCACGACGGTGGCCGCGGCGGCATCGAGCACGATGCTCTTGCCGACGATGTCCGGATCGGCGCCGAAGCGCCGCTGCCAGATACTGTGACTGAGGATCGCGACTTCGGTCCAGCGCATCACGCCTGGGGGGGCACGCTCGTCGTCCAAAAAGACCCGCCCCATCATCGGCTGGACCCCGAGGACCGAGAACAAGCTGCTGGATACGCTCCACGCAAACACCTGCTCGGGGGCGCCGGCGCCGCCACCAATCTGGATCTTGCCGTTGTCGGCGTATTGCGCGACAAAGCCCATCTCGCTCAGTGCCGAGCTTTGGGCTCGATACTCGTCATAGTTCAGCGCATTCACGCCAAAGTCGCGGTACCCCAGGTTTCGCTGGGCAACGACCTCCGGGTTGGTATCCCAAATCTGGACCAGCCGCTCGGGTTCCTCGAACGGCAACGGTCGAATGAGCACGGAGTTGATGACGCTGAAGATGGCGGTGCTCGCGCCGATTCCGAGCGCGAG
>DASWII010000070.1:0-9394 GCA_036397755.1 Gemmatimonadales bacterium
CCTGCACGACAACCGTGTCGGGCAGCGCGGTGCCCGCCACCGCGGTCTGCGCATCCCCAGCCAGCACGACGATCCGGGCCGGCGCGCCCTGGATGCTCCAGCGCAACGTGTCGCGCTGGCCCGTCAGCAACTCCGCCACAATCCGGGCCGTGCCGGGCCCCACGGCCTTCACCTTGCCCGAGCTGTCGTCCACCGTGGTCGCCACGCTCGGATCCAGCGACAGCCACCCGATGGGCGTACCCGGAATCGCCTGTCCGGCGGAGTCGCGGGCCTCGGCCGCGAGATCGAGCGAATCGCCGACAACCCCGCCGGTATCCGCGTGCAGAATGACGACACTGGCGGCGTTGCTCCCGGTGCCGGCATAGGAGAAATCGACCGAGACGACGGGCGCCGCGTTCGGATCGGTGCTGGGGGTCACCGTCACCGGTCCCGAGGTCCATACCAGCTGATTGGAGGGAGTGAACAGTTGGACGGTGAGAATGAAATTCTCGCCCGACGACAGCATCACGACCTCGACGGAGAAATCGATCGTCGAGTCCGCCGGGTTGATCGGGAGCGTGACGTCGGTCACCACGACCTGGTCGCTCGCCCGCCGGATCACCAGGCGGGCCGAGCCCAACGGCACGATGCTCGCCGCGGAACTCTGGAAGCTCGGCGTTATCGAGAAGTAGCCCCGGATCCCGGGTCCCGGTCCCCCCACGTCGTCCAGACAGCCCACGGCGAGCAGCGTTCCGGCGAGCGCCAGTCCGACGGCGTACCGATGTGAGGACATCTTGCGCATGCGCGGTCCGGGTGCGGGTCCGTGGTGCAGGGTTCTCCCCGCAAAAGGTGCGCCGCGTGTGCGGCCCTGGCAAGCAGGCTCCGGGAAACCAAACGAGGCCCCAACGGCTACGTCCATCGGGGCCTCGCTGGTCCGGGGTTGCCGCCGAAAGGGCTATTTCGCCGAAACCACCGGAACCTCGAACTCCAGCCACCGCATCTCGTCGGCCATCACGCGCTGCGCGGTCTTGTACACGACCACGTCGTCGTTGTCGAACACGTCGTCGAATCGCTGCTCGATGCGCCGGCGCGCGATCCGGCAGAACGTGTCCGCCAGTTGGGCCGCGGTCCCGGCCTGCGCTCTCTCTTCAGGCGACTTGCTGGTCCGCAGCATCTGTGCCCGCGAGCACGTGGCCGTGATGGCGAGCAGCTCGGCGCCGATCTCCACCAGCCGCGCCAGCACCGACTGGCGTTTCTCCAGGGTCGCGCCCAGCCGCGCGATGGCGTAGAACAGCGTGCGGGCGAGCCTTCGCGAGGTGCGTTCGGCATACCGCACGTGCTTGGCCAACGTTCCGAATTCGCCGTACCTGGGCCAGCGGCCCCAGCCGAGCCAGCGGGTCGGGTACCACCACGCATAGAAGAACCCGGCCTTGAAGAGCGCCGCGATCTTCTTCCCGATGGATGCCTTGGGATCCACGAGCGCGCCGCCGACCTTCAAGTGGGTATCCACGACTTCGCGCGCGATGAACAATCGCATGATCTCGCTCGATCCTTCGAAGATCAGGTTGATGCGGAAATCGCGCATGAGGCGTTCGACCGGCTCCGGCCGGTCGCCCCGAGCCCGAAGGCTCGAGGCCGTTTCGTAGCCACGCCCGCCACGGATTTGCATGGTGTCGTCGATCAGCTCCCACCCGCGCTCCGTGTTCCACATCTTGGCCATGGCCGCTTCGAGCCGGATGTCGAACCTGTTCTGGTCGGCCATGATCGCCGCGAGCTCGGCAACGGCGTCCATGGCGAACGCCGTCGCGGCCATGTTGCCCAACATCTGGGCCACCGCGTCGTGTTTGCCGACCGGGTGGCCCCACTGGACGCGTTCCTGGCTGAACCGGCGCGCGATGGCCAGGCAGCCACGAACGGCGGCGGCGGAGACGCTTGGTACCGTCAGCCGTCCGGTGTTCAACGTGACCAGCGCGAGCTTGAGCCCTTTTCCTTGCTCCCAGAGCAGGTTTTTCTTGGGCACGCGGACGTTGGTGAACCGCATCCACGCGTTCTCGATTCCATGCAGACCCATGAAGTGGCAGCGCTGGATGACCTCCACGCCATCCCACGCCGATTCGACGATGAAGGCCGAGATGCGCTTGTCGGGCGTCTTGGCCATTACCACCAGGAGGTCGGCAATCGTGCCGTTCGTGCACCAGAGCTTCTCGCCGTTGAGCAGGAAGGCCTCGCCGTCCTCCGTGGGCACCGCGGTGGTCGTCATCCGCGCGGGGTCACTGCCCACATCGGGCTCGGTCAGCGCGAACGCGCTGATCTCGCCCTTCGCGAGCCGCGGCAGATATTCCTTCTTCTGCTCGGGGGTACCGAAGATCTTAAGCGGTTGGGGTACGCCAATCGACTGGTGGGCGGACAGCAGCACGCCAATCGACGATTCATGGGCCGCGCACACGGAGATCGCTCGGTTGTACACGGCTTGCGAGAAGCCCAACCCGCCGTACTCTTGAGGGATCTTGATGCCGAAGCAGCCGAGTTCTTTCAGCCCATCGATGATGCCATCGGGGATCTTGAAACTTCGGTCGATCTCCTCCGCATCGACGTGCTCGGTCAGGAAGCGATCCAGTTTCTCGAGCCACGGACCGGCGCGATCGAGTTCCTCGTCGGGCACGCGGGGGAAGGGGTGAACGGCGTCGAGGCGAAGCCTGCCGGCGAACAGCTCGCGCACGAAGCTCGGTGCGGTCCACTCGGTTTGGCGGGCGGCTTCGGCAACCTGCCGAGCCTCGCCGTATGAGACGCCCTGCGCGCCGGGTTCCTGAGAAGCTTGCCGAGCGTCGGGAGCAACGGTAGTCATTGGCATACCATCTGTCGGTTGAGCGTTCGAGATGCCTGCGATCCGGGATGCCGTCAGTGAATAGACCTAGCGGGAGGGACCAGCGTTCCATGCAATATGGGTACGCGGCGATCTCGCGGCTACGGTTGCCCGAGGCCGTGGCTTCCGTCCGGCGGGTGCGATGGTCGTGGCTGAGCGTCGCGATCGCGCTTGGCCCGGCCGGCGCCGCGGCGCAAGTCACCGACTCGCTTCGACCGCTGGACATCGCAACCTTCGTTTCCCTCGATCGTGTGGTCGACCCGCAGGTATCGCCCGACGGGGCGTGGGTGACCTACACGCTCGTGTCGACGGACCTCGCTGCCGACGCCCGAACGCGCGACGTGTGGATGGTCGCGATCGTCGGCGGCGCGCCGGTGCGCGTGAGCGACCTCCGGATGGGTGGGGCCGAGGCGCGGTGGTCGCCCGATGGCGGCTCGATCGCATACGTGACGACCCGGGGCGGGCCCGCACACGTCCGCGTGTACTCAGTGGCGCGCCGCACCTCGAGACGGGTGGCCGGGTTGAGTACAGGTGTGGGGGGCGTGGTGTGGTCACCCACGGGAACCCATCTCGCGTTCGTTTCCGACGTCGATCCGGACTGCGCCGACGATGCCTGCAACGCCGCGCGGCTGCGTGCCGCGCAGGAGTCTCCCACGATCCCACGCGTGTACGACGAGCTCTTGTACCGCCATTGGAATCGCTGGGAGGACGGGCGCCGGAGTCACGTGTTCGTCGTGCCGTTGGACGGCGGAGCGCCGGTCGATGTGAACGCGGGCTGGGCATGGGACGTGCCGGTACCGCCGAATGGCAGCGCGGCGGATTACGCGTTCAGCGCCGACGGCACGATGATCCTGTTCGCCTCGAAGATGGGGACGGACCAGGCGTGGCACACCAACGACGACCTGTTCCAGGTGCCGATCGCGGGCGGCGAGCCACGGAACATCACCCCCGACATGCCGGGGGCCGAGCGGGCTCCGGCGCCTTCGCCCGATGGCGGCCGGCTGGCGTTCCTCTCCCAGCAGCGCGCCGGCTTCGAGTCGGACCGGTGGCGCCTGATGGTGCGAGATCTGGCCACCGGGCGCACGCAGGATGTGACCCGGCGGGTTTCCCTCTCGGTGGGCGAGTTCCGCTGGCTGCCGGACGGGAGTGGACTGGTGTTTACGGCTCAGCAGCGCCAGCGCACGGCGCTGTTCCGCGTGGACCTGGAGGCCCGCGTGAGCCCGGTGTCGCAGTGGGGCAACTCCACGAGCATCTCCACCGCCGCGAACGCGCAACGGACACTGGCGTTCCTCAACGACGCGATCGACCGACCCGCGCAGGTGCATGTCATGCCGCTCGAGGGGGGCGCCACTCCCCGAGCACTGACGACCTACAACGCCGATCGCCTGGCCGACGTCGTGCTGTCTTCGGCGCAGGAGATCAGCTGGGTCGGCGCCGATGGGCAGTCGGTGTACGGTTTGCTGATGCGACCGCCACAGTATCGGCGTGGGGAACGATA
This sequence comes from Gemmatimonadales bacterium, assembly GCA_036397755.1. Taxonomy (GTDB): domain Bacteria; phylum Gemmatimonadota; class Gemmatimonadetes; order Gemmatimonadales; family GWC2-71-9; genus CAMYLY01. Next base: position 4,341 of record DASWII010000070.1, read on the forward strand.
TCCCCTGGTCGTGCTCATTCACGGCGGGCCGCAGGGTGCGTGGCTGGATGCGTTTCACTCTCGGTGGAACGCGCAGCTGTTTGCGGCGCCGGGATATGTCACCGTGCTGCTCAATCCCCGGGGCTCCACCGGATTCGGCCAACGATTCGTCGACCAGGTCTCCAACGACTGGGGCGGTCGGGTCTACATCGATCTCATGGCCGGAGTGGAACACGCCGCGCGGTTCGCCTTCGTGGATTCCTCGCGCATCGCGGCGGCGGGCGGGTCGTTCGGCGGGTACATGGTCAACTGGATCAACGGGCATTCCGACCGCTTCGACGCGCTGATCACCCACGCGGGCGTCTACAATCTCGAGTCTTTCTACGGGGCGACCGAGGAGCTGTGGCTTCCAGAGTGGGAGTTCTCGGCGCCACCGTGGGCCAACCGGACGTTTTACGAGCAATGGTCTCCCCATCGGTTCGCGCAGAATTTCCGAACGCCCACGCTGGTGCTGCACGGCGCGCTCGACTACCGGGTGCCCGATACGCAGGGGCTCGAGATGTTCACGGCATTGCGGCGTCAGAACGTCCCCGCGCGCCTCGTCTACTTCCCGGATGAGGGTCACTGGATCGGACGACCGTTCAACCAGATTCGGTGGTGGACCGAAGTGCACCGATGGCTTGGTGAGTATCTTGGTGCGGGGCGATAAGTTCGGGAGCTGGCGCCCTGCCGGCGCCTCCCGGGCGCCGCCTCTGCCCCTTCTCCCGCGGACCGGTCTATAATTCTCGCACCCATGTCGCCGGCCAACGAGCAGCCCCGAGCCCTGTACCCCTCCCGCTCCGGAGCCGGTGCGACCCTGGGCCATCACCTGTACGGGCGAACGCGCCAGCCGATTCTCATGATCGGCGTCACCCCGACCGGGGTGGAGGTGGCGGCAAGCGCCTCCAAGGCCATCGGGTGCGAGTTCGACGTGCTCGTCGCGGCCCACATCAGACTCGAGGGCCTGGGAATCGTGGGTGCATTGGCGGAGGACGGGGATGCGGTGATCGACCCGGAGTTCGAGCCGCGGTTCTCGATGCTGGACGCGATGGAGGAGTCGATCGATCGGGCACGGCGGGCTGTGAAGCGGGAGCGGCTGCTGTTTCGGGGCCAACGCCCGCTGCGGTCGGTGACGGGGAAGACGGTCGTCATCGTTGACGGGCACCTCACGTCGCCGTGGAAGGTCTTGGCCGCGGCCGCCGCGGTCGCACCGGGAGAACCCGCACACCTGCTGGTCGCGGCTCCGGTCGGGACCAGAACGGTTCAGGAACGGATGCAGGCCCGGCGCGTGGATTTCGTGTGCCCGTCGGTCGTCATGGATCCGGGGGGACACCCCAGGCCGTTCGGGGACCCCGGTGATCCGTCCGCCGAACGCCTCCGGTCGATCGTCGTCGCGCGTGAAGCCGCGTAGGCGAGCCTTCCTCGTCGCGTTGCTGGTCTGGGCTGGCGCGGCGCCTGCCCAACTGTGCGCGCAGTATGTGCCCCCGACCACGGGGGGCATCGTCCGACTCGACGAGCTGCTGCAGCGTCTGGGAGAGCCGAGACGCGTCCTGATGATCGGGGCGCATCCGGATGATGAGGATACCGACCTCCTGACCGTGATCACGCGAGGCGTGGGAGCGGAGGTCGGCTATCTGTCCCTCTCGCGGGGGGAGGGGGGCCAGAACCTGATCGGACCGGAACTCGGCGTCGGACTGGGGCTGATCCGCACCGGGGAACTCGAGGCGGCCCGGTCGGTCGACGGAGGGCGGCAGTTCTTCACGAGGGCCTACGACTTCGGGTACTCGAAGTCGCTCGACGAAGCCATGCGCTTGTGGACTCCGGATTCGATTCTCAAGGATGTCGTCCGGATCATCCGGCGCTTCCAGCCGCATGCGATCGTGTCCGTGTGGAGTGGAACGAGCCGCGACGGACACGGCCAACACCAGATGGCCGGCGTCGTTGCCGCGCAGGCGTTCACCGCGGCAGGCGATCCCGAGCGGTTTCCCGAATTGCGTTCGGAGGAGCAGCTCGAACCCTGGACGCCCGTCAAGCTCTATCGGAGCGCCCGCTTCGACCTTGCCGCGGCGACCCTGACGTTTGAGGCCGGCGCGCTCGATCCGCGCAACGGACACTCGTTTCATCAAATCGCCATGGCCAGTCGGAGCCGCCATCGCTCGCAGGACATGGGTGCGTTGCAGGAGATCGGACCGCACCCGCGCGGTTTGGGGCTGGTGGAGGATCGCACCCGTGGCGGTGACGCCGGGCTGCTGGCCGGTGTGCCGATCGGGCACCCATGGCTGGGCGCGTTGGCGGACTCCCTGAGAGCGACGTTGTCCCCGACGACCATGGCGGCCGCGGCGGTTCCGTTGGCGCGCGCGCTCGGGCGCGCGCACCGTGAGGGCGTCCGTCCGGATCGTATCGCGATGCTGTCCGAGGCGTGGAGCATTGCCAGCAGCCTCGTGGTGGATGCCGTGGCGAGCGAGGAGACGGTGCCGGCGGGTGGGTCGCTCGACGTGACCGTGCGCGTCGCCAACGCAGGCGCCACACCAATCGTGATCCGGCGGGTCGAGCTTCGGAGTCCACCGCGGTGGAACAGCGACGCCGTGGATACCGAGCGATCGGTAGGCGGTGGGGAGGCGATCGAGATCGCCATCTCGGTGCGGGTGGCGGACGACGCTCGGGTCACCGCGCCCTATTTTCTCGAACGTCCTTTGGCGGGCGCGCTGTACGATTGGACGACGGTGCCGGCGCCGGTGCGAGGGCTGCCGTTCCAGCCGGAGCTCCTGAAGGTGAACGTGCGGCTCGACGCGTCCGGCGTTCCCGTGGAGTTGAGCGGCCCGGTCACCCACCGGTTCAATGACCAGGCGGTCGGCGAACAGCGGCGCGCGGTGCGCGTCGTGCCCCTCGTGGACGTGCGGCTCGAGCCGGGTGCGCTCGTCTGGGTTGAGTCGGCCGACTCGGCAAGGAAGACCTTCCGCGCCGTGCTCCGCTCCAACTCCGAGGAATCGGTGCGGGGGGTGATCGCGCTCGAGGCCGAGGGATGGGACCTACCAGGGGGCATCCCGTTCACGCTCCAGGCGCGCGGGGAGCAGCGGTCCTTCGAGTTCCTCGTACCCCGACCGCGGCTGACCGGGACCGCGCGGTCGACGATGCGAGCGGTGGCGCGGTTGGATGATGGGGAGGCGATCGATTTCGGCGTGGAGGAGATCGTGTATCCCCACGTGCGGCGGGTGGCGTGGACCCGGCCGGCCGAAGCGCAGATCACCCTGGCGGAAATCGCGCTGCCGGCGGTGCGCCGCATCGGGTACGTCCGGGGAGCCTCGGATCGCGTCCCGGAAGCCCTGTCCGAGGTGGGGCTTGCAGTGGAACTGCTTGACCGTGAAGCGCTCGAGCGTGGCGCGCTGTCCGACTATGACGTGATCGTGATCGGCAGCCGCGCGTACGAGACCAATGGCGATCTCGTCCGGCACAACGGTCGGCTGCTCGAGTACGTCCGCGACGGCGGTCACTTGGTCGTGCAGTACCAGCAGTACCAGTTCGTGCGTGGCGGGTACGCGCCGTTCCCGCTGACGATCGCGCGCCCTCACGATCGCGTGGCCGACGAAACGGCGCCCGTGCGGATCCTCGATTCGGCGCATCCGATCCTCACCCGGCCGAACCGCATCGGAGGGGAAGACTGGGAGGGGTGGCCGCAGGAGCGCGGCCTCTACTTTGCGCGGACTTGGGATGATGCCTATCACCCCCTCTTGGAGATGGCGGATCCCGGCGAGGAGCCGCTGCGCGGCTCGGTCCTGGCAGCGCATTACGGACGGGGCACGTACATCTACACGGGGATCGCCTTCTTCCGCGGGCTGCCCGCGGGCACTCCAGGCGCCTACCGGCTGTTCCTGAACATGTTGCAGCCGGGGTGGTAGTGGGCGGCGGACACGGCGAAGGTCTTCCCGGTCGCGATCGATGAACGACACGGTAAAACGGCTGTCCGTTCTCATGGCCACGGCGTTCGTGGACATGATCGGGTTTGCCATGGTGTTCCCGTTGCTGCCCTACTATGCGCGTCGGTTGGAAGCCGCCGATTGGACCATCGGGTGGATGATCGCGATCTTCTCGATCGCGCAACTGGCCGCGGCGCCCCTCTGGGGTCGATTGTCGGACCGGTACGGGCGCCGGGGCGTTATCCTCATGGGCCTGACCACGTCGGCGATCGCGTACGTGGTGTTTGGGCTCGCGACGTCGATGTGGTGGCTGTTCGTCTCTCGACTGGTGCAGGGGATTGGCGGGGGCACGACCGGGGTACTCCAGGCGTACGTGGCGGACGTCACGGATCCGAAAGACCGCGCCAAGGCGCTCGGCTGGTTGTCGGCGGCGACCGGAGCCGGCGTCATGCTCGGCCCCGCGATCGGGTCTCTCGCCTTCGGCCTGGGGTATGCGGCGCCCGGTCTCTTCGCTTCGGCGCTGTGCCTGTGCAACATCGGATTTGCCGCCCGCTGGCTGCCCGAGTCGCGGCCGGAGCGGGACGAAACTCGTACACGACGCTCGGTGCGGTCGATGGTCGTGGAGATCGTGCTCGCCCCGCGGGCCCAGGTGGCCCGCCTCGTGTGGATCTATGCCGTTGGGATGCTCGGGTTCATGTCAATGACCGCGGTGCTGGCGCTCTATCTGCAAGACGAGTTTGGGGTGACGGAGAGCACCATCGGCATCTTCTTCGTGTATGTCGGTGCGCTGTCGGTCGTGATGCGGGCCGTCCTCCTGGGCCGCCTCGTGGATTGGCTGGGTGAAGCGCGATTGATGCGCGTGGGGGCCGCCGTATTGGCGGCCGGTCTCTTTATGCTGCCCTTCCCGGATTCGATCGTGCCGCTGGCGGTGGTCATCACGTTCACGCCGGTTGGCACGGCATGCCTGTTCCCTGCGACGACGGCCCTGATCACGCACCGTGCGCCGGATGAGATGCGGGGACAGATCCTCGGTGTCGCCCAGGCGTTCGGAGGCGCGGCCCGAGTCATCGCGCCCCTGTGGGCCACGGCGACGTATGACGCACTGGGGCACGCCTTGCCGTT
>DASWII010000071.1:0-17810 GCA_036397755.1 Gemmatimonadales bacterium
CCGATCGTCGATCGGCCAGCGACCATGGCGCGCGAAGCTAGTTGACGCGGACGCGCACGACCCCTGGCAGCGTCACGAGGCGTCCCGTTTGATCCGGTGCGGCGCGCACGACACGCAAGGACACCACACTGCCGGCTCGCACGGACTTGAGCGCCTCGTTCAGGTCAGCCGGCGTTTTCACTCTCGTGCCCTCAACGTGCGTGATGAGCGTGAGCATGCCGGAAGCCTGATCGACCGGGAACAGCCTACCGCGGCTGGGCCCGTCGGGATCGACATCGGTCACGACGACCCCGGTCGCATCGTCGGTGAACCGCGCCGCCCAGCGATCGTTCAGCGGCTCGACGGCGATGCCCAGCTTCTGCCCCGCCGTGGAGGCGTCCTCATGCTCGGGACGCGCGCTCGCGACGCGGGTCTGGTCGGGCGTCGTCGCGGCTTCCGCGAGTCGCACGTTGAACGTCTTCCGCTCGCCTCCGGCCCGCATCACAGTGATGGGAACGCGCTCGCCGGGGCGGCGGAATCCGACGAGCTGCTGAAGTTGCGCGATATAGTCGACCAGCCGCCCATCCACCTCGATGATCACGTCACCCGGTAGCATCCCCGCCGCCTTCGCCGGGCTGTCGTCGTTCGAGAAGCCTTGGAGCACCACGCCGCGGATCTCCTCGAGCCCGACGTATTCCGCGTCCTCGGGAGTGACCGGGCGGATCTGCACTTGGAGCGCCGCCCGAGTCACCTTCCCGTCGCGTATCAGCTGATCGCCGATCGTGCGCGCGAGGTTCATCGGGATCGCGAATCCATAGCCCACATACGTGCCCGTGCGACTGGCGATGGCGGAGTTGATTCCCACCACTTGGCCGTTCACGTTCACGAGCGGTCCGCCGGAGTTCCCGGGGTTGATCGCCGCGTCGGTCTGGATGAAGTCGGCGATCGACCACTCCGATCCCAAAAGGTCGTTGAGTGGACGGCCCCGGGCGCTCACGATTCCCGCCGTGACGGTGAACTGCAGTCCCAGGGGGTTGCCGATGGCCAACACCCACTCACCGACCTGAAGATCGTCGGAATCACCCAAGGAAACGGCGGTGAGACCGGTGGCGTCGATCTTGATGACGGCCACGTCGGTGTTGGGGTCCGTCCCGATGACCCGCGCCTTGAACTGCCGCTTGTCCGGCAGCGTCACGTCCAGTCGATCGAACCCCTCGACGACGTGGTTGTTGGTCATGATATAGCCGTCGGCCGAGAGGATGAACCCGCTCCCCGATCCCATCCGCGGGCGCTGCTGCTCGTTTGGCGGGAACCCGAAGAACCGCTCGAACGGCGACTCGCCTCCCGGCGTGTCGCGCTCTTGCGCGCGCGTTTCGGCCTGAATGTAGACCACGGCCGGCTTCACGGCCGCGGCGACTTCAACGAACGAATTGCCGAGATCCACGACGGGCTGGGCCGGACGCACCGGCGCTGCTGACGTCTCCAGCGCGGGTGCGCTGCTCAAGACCGTCGGCCGCTGTTGCGCCAGCCCGGACCGGGGAAGATCGGCGAGTGACAGCAAGGCGGCACCGAGGACGACCGCAAGGCCGCCAAACGATGCCACCTTCATCCATGCGCGTGTACGGGACATTGTGACTGATCTCCTCCAACTTTCTGTACTGCTATGGTAACCCAAATCGCGATCGGAGTTCACCTACCTACTTCGTGTCGTCGACGATCTCGTAGTCCGCCTCGACCACGTCTTCCTGTGTTGCGGCCTGGCCGGCGTCCGCGCCCGGCGCCGCCGCTGCGTCCGCCTCCTGACTTGGCGCCGCCTGATAAAGCGACGCCCCGGCGGCGGAATAGGCCTGCTGGAGGCCTTCGGAGGCCGTTCGGATCCGCGCCTTGTCCCCGGAGCGCAACGCCTCCTTCGCCGCATCGAGCGCCGTGGTCAAGGCCGACCGATGAGACTCGTCCAATCGGTCCTCCCACTCCTTCATGTTCTTCTCGACGTCGTAGACCATGGCGTCAAGCCGGTTGCGCGTGTCGATCTCCTCCCGGCGGGCCTGGTCTTCAGCCGCATGCTGCTCGGCTTCGGTCACCATGCGATCGATCTCGGCGTCGGAGAGGCCACTGGACGCCTCGATTCGGATCTTCTGTTCCTTGCCCGTGGTCTTGTCCTTGGCCGAGACGTGGAGAATCCCGTTGGCGTCGATGTCGAACGTCACCTCGACCTGCGGCATTCCCCGGGGCGCCGGCGGAATCCCCGTGAGCTGGAACCGGCCAATCGTCCTGTTGTTGATGGCCATCTCCCGCTCGCCCTGTAGTACGTGGATCTCGACCGTCGTCTGATTGTCCTCGGCGGTGGAGAACACCTCGGACTTCTTGGTCGGGATGGTCGTGTTGCGCGGGATGAGGATCGTCGTCACGCCACCGAGCGTCTCGATGCCGAGCGACAACGGTGTCACATCCAGCAACAGCACGTCCTTGACCTCGCCGGCCAGCACGCCGCCCTGAATCGCGGCGCCAATCGCCACGACCTCGTCCGGGTTCACCCCTTTGTGCGGCTCCTTTCCGAAGAAGTTGGTCACGATCTCCTGGATCTTCGGGATCCGGGTCGAGCCACCGACCAGGATGACCTCGTCGATGTTGTCCGTGGTGAGCCCGGCGTCCTTGAGGGCCCGCTCCATTGGGGGCATCGTGCGCTGAATCAGGTCGTCCACCAGCTGCTCGAACTTGGCACGCGACAGGGTCGTATTCAGGTGCTTGGGCCCGGACTGGTCCGCCGTGATGAACGGGAGATTGATCTCGGTCTGGGTTCGGCTCGACAGCTCCATCTTGGCTTTCTCGGCAGCCTCTTTGAGCCGCTGCAAGGCCATGGGGTCTTTCGAAAGGTCGATGCCCTGATCCTTGCGGAACTCGTCCACGAGCCACTTGATGACCCGGTCATCGAAATCGTCGCCACCGAGGTGCGTGTCTCCGTTGGTCGCCTTGACCTCGAAGACCCCTTCGGCCAGCTCCAGGATCGAGATATCGTAGGTACCGCCGCCGAGGTCGAAGACCGCGATCTTCTCTTCCTTCTTCTTCTCGAGGCCGTACGCCAGCGCGGCGGCGGTCGGCTCGTTGATGATTCGGAGCACCTCCAGGCCCGCGATCTTGCCCGCGTCCTTGGTGGCCTGCCGCTGCGCGTCGTTGAAGTAGGCTGGGACGGTCACGACGGCCTTCTCCACGGCGTGCCCGAGATAATCCTCCGCCGTCTGCTTCATCTTCTGGAGCACCATGGCTGAGATCTCAGGCGGGGTATACCGCTTGTCTCCAACCTCGACCGAGGCCAAGTTGCCGGACCCGGACACCACCGGGTAGGGAACCCTGCTCGCCTCCTCCTTGATCTCGTCGATGCGGCGCCCCATGAAGCGCTTGATTGAGAATACCGTGTTCTGGGGATTGGTCACGGCTTGCCGCTTGGCAACCTGCCCGACCAGTCGTTCGCCATCCTTCGTGAACGCCACCACTGACGGCGTGGTCCGCCCACCCTCCGAGTTGGGGATTACGACCGGATCGCCTGCTTCCATGACCGCCACCACCGAATTGGTGGTTCCCAGGTCGATCCCGATTACCTTAGCCATCGCCGTCTCCTTGGTGGCAACATGAGATGATGCATGAAGACCTACCTAGGTCGCGGAGCAAGCCATGTACCACCGAAACATGCCACAATGACAGGTGTCATCACATGGTCGGCTGGCGTGTAAAATGTTGTACATCAACGTGTTAAACGGTTCTGAGGCGACGCTTAGTGTTCCCCTATAAGGACGAGAACCCGACCATCCTCACGCCAGTCGTGACAGTCGGACTGATTGTCGCGACGAGCCTTGTATGGGTGCTGGTGCAGGGGGCGGGGTCGCAACCCGCGCTGGCTCGGTCCGTGTGCCGATGGGGCCTCGTTGCCGGGGAGCTTCTCGGCCGCGTCGCCGATGGCACCGTGGTCCCGCTTGGACCACAACTGGGCTGCCGGCTCGGGAGTGCCCACTGGATCACGCCGATTTCGTCCATGTTTCTGCACGGCGGCTGGTTCCACCTGATCGGCAACATGTGGTTCCTGTGGGTGTTCGGGAACAACATCGAGGACGCGATGGGACACGGGCGGTTCGTGGCGTTTTACATCGTGTGCGGGCTGCTGGCAGCGGGGGCGCAGATGATGATGGACCCCGGTGCCGCGATCCCGATGGTGGGAGCATCGGGGGCCATCAGTGGCGTCATGGGGGCGTACCTGGTGCTGTACCCGAGGGCGCGCGTGCACATGCTCATCTTCTTGGGATTCTTCGTGACGACGGCGGTCGTGCCCGCCTATCTCATGCTGCTGTACTGGGCGTTTCTTCAGCTCCTCGGCTCGCTGCCTGCGATGGGTGGGGGTGCCTCTGGTGGAGGGGTGGCGTTCATGGCGCATGTCGGCGGGTTCGTCGCCGGGGTAGTCCTGATCAGGCTGTTTGCCAAGCCGGAACTGCTGGCGGCGCATCGTCGCGCGGCACGGGTCATCGTGGGGACGTTCGAGGGCCGTTAGTGACGAGATACTGCGGCGGCCCCGCGGCGCGTACATTTGCGATGACTCGCGGCTTGGTACCGAGGACGCAAAGCATGGGAGCGGCGCGCGCTGATCACCTGGTCTGTGCTGGCTGGAAGTGCTTATGCCCCTCATCAAGATCCTGATCGTCGAAGACGAGGCCGACATCCTCGACGTGCTGGACTACGGGCTGTCGCGCGAGGGGTATAAGGTCCTTAGTACGCGGGACGGTGACGAGGGTATTCGATTGGCCCGCGAACAGGCCCCGCACTTGATCTTGCTGGACGTGATGTTGCCCGGCAGGGACGGAGTCGAGGTGTGCAGGGTGTTGAAGAGCGATCCGGTCACGCGGGACATCCCGATCATCATGGTAACGGCCAAGGGTGAGGAGTCCGACGTCGTGCTGGGCTTGGGGGTGGGAGCCGACGACTACGTGACGAAGCCGTTCGGGCAGAAGGAGCTGGTGGCGCGCGTCCGAACCGTGTTGCGGAGAGCGAGGAGGCGAGTCGACGGCGGCGACGAGCGCGTGGTGTTCGAGCACGTGGTGATCGACGCCGTGCGGCACGAGGTGCTGCTGGACGGGACCCGCATCGAATTCACGCCGACCGAACTGCGCCTTCTTCATCTGCTGGCCTCGCAGCCGGGTCGGGCGTTCACGCGGGGTCAGCTGTTGACGCGGGTGATCGGTGACGCCGCGTACGTGATCGACCGCAATATCGACGTGCACGTTCGCTCGGTTCGGAAGAAGCTTGCCAAGTACCGCGACGCGATCGAGACCGTGCGCGGCGTGGGATACCGCTTCAATGCGGAAGGTCTCTGACATGCCGCGGTCCCTGTTCTTCTGGAAGCTCTTCGGCGGTTTCATGGTCGTGGTGCTCCTCGGCGCGGTCGTCACGGGCCGCCTCACGTCGCGATGGTTGAGGGCGGATTTCGAGGCGGCAACGCGCGACGAGCTCACGCGCCAGGCGCTCCTGATCCGCGAGCTGGCGCTCCCGGCGTTGCGATCGGGAGATGCGTCCGCGCTCCAGGCCCAGCTTGACCGGATCGCTCCCGGCACGGACACGCGGCTCACGGTGATTCGCGACGACGGGCTTGTGTTGGCGGAGTCCGAGGAGGATCCCGCCACGATGGACAACCATGCAACGCGGCCCGAAGTCGTCGGAGCACGCCGGACGGGCCGCGGTTCGGCGGTGCGATTCAGCCGGACGATCGCGGCCAACATGATGTATGTCGCCGTAGCGGTTGACGACGAAGGCCAGCGGTTGGGCTATGCACGGGCCGGTCTGTCCCTGGCGGTTTTCGCTTCGCGCCTCGACGGACTGCGTGACATCATCATCATGGCAGGTGTCGCCGCCACGTTCCTGGCGCTGGGGGCCGGATTCTGGATCGCGACTCGGGTCACGAACCGCCTGGCCACGCTCACGCGCGCGGCGGAACGCATCGCGCGGGGCGAGGAGGGCGTCCGTGTGCCAACCGGTCCCACCGAGCGGGACGAGCTTGGGCGGCTCGCCGGCTCGTTCAGTACCATGGCCCGTGCCCTCGACGAGCGGCTGGCGATGATCGAGGAGGATCGCCGCAAGCTCCGCGCGATCCTCGGCGGCATGGCCGAGGGCGTCGTCGCCGTTGACGCGCAGCAGCGAATCCTCCACCTGAATGCCACAGCCGGCGACCTTCTTGGCGCGGAGGCGGCCGCGGGGACCGGCAAGTTCCTGTGGCAGGTCTCCCGGGCGCAGGGGGTGAGCGAGGCGATCGAGACCACGATAGACGAGGACGCCAAGGTGCGGCGGGAGGTGGAACTGGAGGCGAATGGCCAGCGCCGTACCATCGAAGTGCTCGGGTCACCTCTGCGAGGTGCGCGGGGGGAGACGGTCGGCGCGGTTGCCGTGCTGCACGATCTCACCGACCTCCGGCGACTGGAGACCGTGCGCCGCGATTTCGTCGCCAACGTGTCGCACGAAATCAAGACACCGATCACGGCCATCCGCGGACTCATCGAGACGGTCGTGGGCGACGTGGAGATGCCGGAGGATACCCGCCGCAGATTCCTGGGGAGGATCCAGAATCAGGCGCTCCGACTTTCACTCCTCGTGTCGGATCTCCTGACGTTGGCGCGGCTCGAGTCCGTCGGAGGACGGCCGGAGTTCGAGCCCCTGGACCTCCGAGCCACCGTCGGGCAGTCGGTCGAACCTTATCGGCTCGACGCGGCGGAGCGAGGTGTCACGCTGAGCGTCGAGGTGCCGGCCGACCCCGTGCCCGTGGACGGCGATCCGGAGGCTCTGGGCCTGGTCGTGAACAACCTCATCGACAACGCGCTCAAGTACACCGCGGCGGGTGGGAGCGTGTCCGTCGTCCTCCGCCTGGTGGAAGGGTCCGCGGAGATCGCGGTGCGAGACACCGGCGTGGGCATCGCACGCGAGCATCATGATCGGGTGTTCGAGCGCTTCTATCGTGTGGATAAGGCGCGCTCACGCGAGCTGGGTGGTACAGGACTCGGTCTGTCGATCGTCAAGCACGTATGCAGAACCCACGGTGGGTCCGTCTACCTGGACAGTGCGCCCGGATCCGGGAGCGTCTTCACGGTCAGCCTGCCCACGGCGGTCGTGCCGGTATAGACCGAAAACCTTACGGGCTCTTTACATCGTCTTCACACTATCGCTTTAGCTTCGCCTGCACGTCTGATTGCTCAGGCGTGCTGGCATACGACCTGGTGAATAGCAGGGGGAGCGAAACATGCAGTACGACAAGATTCTCGCGACGGTCCTGTTGACGGCCGTCGCCGGGTGCGGTGGCGGGGGCGAAACCGGCTCCGCCGGCCCCGCCACGGTTCGCATCGATGGTTCGAGCACCGTGTTCCCGATCACCGAGGCGGTGGCTGAGGAATTTCAGCGGCTGCACCCCGATGTCCGTGTCACGGTCGGCATCTCCGGGACGGGCGGCGGCTTCAAGAAGTTCGTGCTTGGCGAGACCGACATGAACGATGCGTCGCGCCCAATCAAGGCTTCCGAGGCCACCCAGGCCGTGGAAGGCGACGTCGGGTACATCGAGATTCCGGTCGCGTTCGACGGACTCTCCGTGGTGGTCAACCCAGACAACACCTGGGTCGATTACCTCACGGTCGCCGAGCTTAACGCGATCTGGAATCCACAGAGCACCGTTCGCACGTGGCGCGATGTGCGAGCGTCGTGGCCGGACGCGGCGGTGAATCTGTATGGTCCGGGCACGGACTCGGGGACGTTCGACTACTTCACCGAGACAATCAATGGAACGTCCGGCGCGTCACGAGCCGATTTCACGGCCAGTGAAGATGACAACGTCCTGGTGCAGGGAGTGGCCGGCGACGACAACGCGCTCGCGTTTTTCGGGTATGCGTATTACGCCGAGAACCGGGACCGGCTCAAGCTGATACCCATCGACGGCGGCGACGGCCCCGTGCTCCCGAGCGACGTGACCATCAACAACGGAACGTACGCGCCGTTGTCACGTCCGATCTTCATCTACGTCAGCGCCACGGCCTCCGAGCGACCGGAGATCCAGGCGTTCGTGCGGTTCTACCTGGAGAACGCCCCGCAGTTGGTGAGCGAGGTCGGCTACGTACCGCTGCCCGACGAGGTGTACGCCATGGCCTTACGGCGTTTCGAGGATCGGGTCACCGGCTCCGTGTTTGGGGGGGCCACAAAGGGCAAGACGTTGGTGGAGATTCTCGGAGGCTGAATGGGCCTTCAACGCAAATCCCTGGGGGAATCGAGCATGAATGGCTACACGAGGTGGCGGACGATGGCCGCGCTGATGCTCGGCGCGGTGTCGGTTGGCGTCGGCCCCGCAGCAGGGCAGGTGCAGGTCAAGTCGCGCGCCATGGAGATCACGTTGACCGGTCGCGTGCACGCCCAATCCGATCATACGTCGGTGGCGGGAGAACGGTCCATCGATTTCTTGATGCGCCGAGTGCGGTTTACCGCCGACGTCAAGGTCAACGACCTGGTGAGCGGGCGCATCCAACCCGACTACGGGGAGGGAAAGCTGGCGCTCAAGGACGCCTATGTGCGGCTGAACTTCAGCCCCTACGTGCGGGCCACGGTCGGACAGTTCAAGCGGCCGTTCGATCTGTTCGAGCTGACCAGCTCGACCGAGATTCTCGTGATTGAGCGCGCGGGCGGGGTGCGTGGTATCGATGCCTGCGCGGGACCGGGTGGGACCTGCTCCTTCAGCAGGCTCACCGAAAAGCTGCAATACTCCGACCGTGACATCGGGCTCGAGGTGAGCGGAACCGCGGGTCCCTTCGGGTATGCCGCCAGCGTGACGAACGGGACAGGAGCGAACGTCTCCGATGAGAACGGGCCGAAGTCGTACAGCGGCCGCCTCACCGTGAGTCCATTGACGGGTTTGCGCTTCGGGGCCAACGTGGCGCTGCACGACTACCTGAATGGCGGTGGCGGCACGGAAACAGCGGCGGCGTTCGGTGGCGACGTGGAGTACGGCAACTACTCCCAAGGTCTCCATGCGCAGGTTGGATTCGCCGCCGGCGACAACTGGAGGAATCTCGCCCCGGGCGAGCCGAGCACGTTCGTGACGACCCAAGGCATCCTGACCCACAAGATCCCGGTCGCAGGCAATCCGTTCGTGTCCGCCGTGGAACCCGTGGGCCGTGTGAGTTACGCGGACCCGAACACGGACGCGGGCGGCGATCACGGATGGCTCTTCACCCCCGGGATCGTGGTGTATTTCACGGGCCGCAACAAGATTGCGGCCAACCTGGATGTTTGGTCTCCCGCGACAGGTGCCACGGAGTATTCGGTGAAGCTGCAGACCTACCTGCACTTCTAGCGTGGCGTCGCCGGGGCCTGTGCAGGAGCGTAATCGATCGTGGTGAAGGGACGGGCGCTGGCGCCCGTGCCGAGTGTCGCCGCCCTTTTGCGGGGGTCGCGCCGGCGATGGCATGAGGAGGGCATCAAGGGGGTGCTGTTTCTCTGTGCCCTGCTCTCCGTCGTCGTCACGCTCAGCATCGTCATCGTGCTGGCCACGGAGACGGCCCGGTTCTTCGCGCACGTCCCCGTGTGGGATTTTCTCTTCGGTCGCCGCTGGACCCCGTTGCTCGAACCGCGGTCATTCGGCGTTCTGCCGCTCGTGGGCGGGACGATGCTGATCGTGGCGGGCGCCGGGCTGATCGGGGTGCCGATAGGGTTGGCCAGCGCGGTTCACCTGTCTGAGTATGCGTCCGCGCGGGCCCGAAGCATCATCAAGCCGGTGCTCGAGATCCTGGCCGGTATCCCCACGGTCGTGTACGGCTACTTCGCTCTGACGTTCATTACGCCGCTGCTGCGCGGGGTCGTGCCGAGCACGGGCGTGTTCAATGCGGCAAGCGCGTCGATCGTGGTGGGCATCATGATCCTGCCCATGGTGGCGTCGCTGTGTGACGATGCCCTGCGAGCCGTCCCCGACGCGTTGCGCCAGGGCGCGTACGCGGTCGGCGCCACGCCGTTCGAGGTGTCCACGCGCATCGTGATCCCCGGCGCGCTGTCCGGCATCATGGCGTCGTTCGTCCTCGCCATGTCACGCGCTGTGGGTGAGACCATGGCCGTGACAATCGCCGCTGGTGCCACCCCGAATCTGACGCTCAATCCACTCGAAAGCGTCCAGACCATGACCGCCTATATCGTGCAGGTGAGCCTGGGTGACACGCCGGCGGGGACGGTCGAATACCAGACCATCTTCGCGGTTGGAGCCCTCCTCTTTCTCATCACGCTTGCTGCCAACGTCGGGGCCCATCGCATCCTCAAACGGTTCCGGGAGGTGTACGAGTGAGCGGCATGCTCGAGCCGCCCCCGACCTTGCTGCGTCGTCGTCGTCGCTCGCGGCTCTTTCGGCTGCTGTGCCTGGCGACCACCTGGTTCTCGCTTTTCGTGTTGGTGGTGCTTCTGGTGCATGCCACTCGTGAGGGCCTCCCGTGGCTGGACGTGCAGTTCCTCACGGATTTCCCATCCCGGTTCGCCGAGCGGGCCGGGATCAAGTCGGCGCTGGTGGGCACCCTCTGGGTCATTTCGTTCACGGCCGCGATTTCGGTGCCTCTCGGTGTGGCCGCCGCCGTGTATCTCGAGGAATACGCGCGCAAGCGTCCCGTCAACACCATCATCGAAGTGAGCATCGCGAACCTGGCGGGTGTGCCGTCGATCGTGTATGGAATGCTGGGGCTTGTCCTGTTCGTCCGCTGGCTGGCCCTGGGCAGGTCCGTCATCGCCGGTGCGCTCACGATGACCTTGCTCATCCTGCCGACGATGATCATTGCAGCCCGCGAGGCGCTGCGGGCGGTCCCCGGCTCGATCCGCCGGGGATCATATGCGCTCGGCGCCACGCAGTGGCAGACGATTCGACACCATGTGATCCCGGCCGCGCTTCCCGGGATTCTGACGGGCACCATTCTGGGGTTGTCCCGGGCCATCGGTGAGACGGCGCCACTCGTCATGATCGGCGCGCTCACCTATGTGGCGTTTGTGCCGGAGGGGCCGATGGACGCCTTCACGGCGTTGCCTATCCAGATTTTCAACTGGGTATCGCGGCCACAACCCGAATTCCATCAGTTGGCGGCGGCGGGCATCCTGGTGCTGCTTGCCGCCCTGCTCGCGATGAATGCCGCCGCGGTGTTCATTCGGCAGAGATCGCAGAGGAACCGCGCGTGACCGAGCCGGCCCTGACCGCGGATACGGCGAACGACGTGCCGATCCTCGAGGCGCGGAACGTCACGATTAGCTACGGGGACAAGCCCGCCATCCGAGAGGTCAACGTCCGGATTCCGGAGCGGCGGATCACGGCGATCATCGGACCGTCGGGCTGCGGCAAGTCCACGCTGATCCGTCAGTTCAACAGGATGAACGACTTCATACTCTCGGCACGGCTCGAAGGCCAAATCCTGTATCGCGGGGTGGACCTGTACGGACCGCGTGTCGATGCCGTCGAGGTACGCCGCCGGATTGGTATGGTGTTTCAAAAGCCCAACCCGTTCCCAAAGAGCATCCTTCGCAATGTCGCGTGGGGGCCGCAGATCAACGGGTTCAAGGGCGACTTGCACGAGCTGGTCGAGTCGGCGTTGCGAAAGGCCGCGCTCTGGGATGAGGTCAAAGACCGGCTGAACGAGTCGGCGCTGTCGCTTTCGGGCGGGCAGCAGCAACGCCTGTGCATCGCGCGTGCGCTCGCGCTGCAGCCCGAGATCGTGCTCATGGACGAGCCGGCATCGGCGTTGGATCCGGTGTCGACGTCACGGATCGAGGACTTGCTGTTCGAGCTCCGCGAGCGCTATACGATCGTGATCGTCACGCACAATATGCAGCAGGCCGCCCGTGTGTCGGACTACACGGCCTTTCTCGACACGGGCAAGCTGGTGGAGTTCGGCGAGACCGATCAGGTGTTCACCCGCCCGAAGGAGAAGCGCACGGAAGACTACGTATCCGGCCGGTTCGGATAGAGGGAGCTACGGAATGTCCAAGCACTTGGAGCGGGATCTGGACCTGCTGAGGAAGTCGTTGCTCGAGGTGGGGACGAAAGTCGAAGCAGCGGCCCAAACCTCGATTCGCGCGTTGTCGGAACGTCGCGCGGACTTGGCGGAAGCGGTGATCGGTCGAGACAACGAGATCGACCGGATGGAGGTGCTCCTGGAGGAAGAATGCCTGAAGGTGCTCGCGCTGCATCAGCCGGTGGCGAGCGATCTGCGGTTCGTGATCGGGGTCATGAAAGTGAACAACGATCTCGAGCGCATGGGCGACCAGGCGGTCAACATCGCCGAGCGCGCGATCTTTCTGGCGGAACGCGAGCCGCTGGGCTTCCCCCCCGACTTCCACCGTATGATGGATGCGGTGCAGAAGATGGTGAGCAGCGCCCTGGACGCTCACGTGAATCTCGATACGGGCCTGGCGCGTTCGGTGGGTCGTATGGACGACGAGGTGGACGATATCCACCGCGCCATGTTCGACACTCTGCAGCAACGCATGCAGGAAGATCCGGCGACCGTCGAACGTGCCGTGGCATACCTGTCCGCATCGAAGGAGCTCGAACGGATCGCCGATCTCGCGACGAACATCGCGGAGGACGCGGTGTTCATGGTCGAAGGCGAGGTCGTGCGCCACCGGGGTTCGGAGCAGCCGGATATCTAGCCGAGTCGCATTGCGTCCGGTGGCCACGCCGCGCAGATTGCGCCCCTCATGGTTCCCTCCGCTGAATCTCCGGGAGACGTGCGGGTGTTTCTCGACGGGGAGCCGCGCGCGGTCGGGTCCGGACAGACGGTTCGCGACCTCGTGCGCGGTGTCGATCGGGCGCTCGACGCCCTGCTCGAGACAGGCGCCGCCTATGTCACGGACGGCGTGGGCCGAGCTATCGCACCCGACGCGGTCGTGTATCCGGGAGCCATCTATCGGCTGGTGCGATCGGCCCGTCGGCCCGGAGCCGGACCGGCGTGACGCTGACCCGCGCCGAAGTCCACGGGCTTCCCAAGGCCGAGCTGCACGTCCATCTCGATGGCAGTCTGCGCCCGGACACGATGTTGGACCTCGCCCGCGAGGCAGGTATCGCGGTGCCGGCCGATACGCCGGGCGGGCTCGCCGACGCGATGCTCGTGCGGCACGCGCACAGCCTCGAGGAATACCTCCGGCGCTACGACTTCACCCTGGCGGTGATGCAAACGCCCGACGCGCTCGAGCGGATCGCGTACGAGTTCGTGGTCGATGCGGCCGCGGAGCACGTGCGGTACGTCGAGGTGCGGTTTTGCCCGGCCCTCCATCGCGCGATGCGGGTATCGCAGGCCATCGAGGCCGCGCTCGCCGGCCTGCGGCGGGCGCAGGACGAGACGGGGACCGTGGCACGGGTCATCATCTGCGGGCTCCGAACGTTGCCGCCGTCCGTGTCGGAGGACCTGGCACGCGCGGCCGTGGACTACCGGCACGATGGGGTCGTGGCGTTCGACCTGGCCGGCTCGGAACGAGGCCACCCGGCCGCCGATCACGCGCGGGCGTTCGAGTACGCGGCGGCGCACGGGCTGGCCCGCACGTGCCACGCGGGGGAGGGTGACGGCCCTGAGTCGATCCGCCAGGCCGTGCACGTGTGCGGGGCGCAACGCATCGGGCATGGCACCCGGCTGCTCGAGGACCCGGCGCTGGAAGCCGAGCTGATCGAGCGACGGATTCCGCTGGAGGTGTGTCTCACCTCCAACCTGCACACGCGCACGGTCGGGTCGGTGGCGGCCCATCCGGTCCGGCGATACATGGATCGCGGTGGCGTCGTCACCCTCAATACGGACAGCCGATTGATGGATGCCACGTCGCTCACCGACGAGTTGTGGCTGGCGCACACCGAGCTGCGGTTCACGCGCGCGGAAATCCAACGTGTGATCATCAACGCGGTTGAACACTCATTCCTTCCCACGGGGGAGCGCGAGGAGCTTAGCCGACGATTCCAGCGCGAGTTTGCGGACGTCGCATGAATACGCTGTACCTGCTGCAGGTCGGTCAGAATCTCGCGGACGTTCGCCAGTCACTGGACACACCGCTCGTGCCGCGTCTCATGGGCCTGGTCGGCATGGGGGCGATCCTCGCCGCCGCATGGGGCTTGTCGGTCAATCGCCGCAAGGTGCCCTGGCGCCTGGTGGGCCTGGGACTGGGTCTCCAGGCGCTGTTCGGATTCCTCGTACTCAAGACCGGTGTCGGGCGCACGCTCTTCCGGGGCGCCAATGCGGCGTTCACGCAGTTGTTGGGATTCTCGGAGCAAGGCGCGCGGTTCATCTTCGGGAATCTCGTCGCCAACAACGTTCCGGTCGGTATCGCCCAAGGAGCGCCCGCCGACGGCTCCGTACTGACGACGGGAGCACTGTGGGCCAACACCGGCGCGTTCTTCGCGTTCAGCGTGTTGCCGACCATCATCTTCTTCGCGTCCTTGACATCGGTGCTGTATCACCTCGGCGTGATGCAATGGGTCGTGCGCGGCATCGCCTGGGCGATGCAACGCGTTATGGGGACCTCGGGCGCCGAGACCCTTTCGGTGGCCGGCAACATCTTCGTGGGACAGACCGAAGCGCCGCTCCTGGTGAAGCCGTTCATCGGCCGCATGACGTCGTCCGAGCTGCACACGGTGATGGTGGGTGGCTTCGCCACGATCGCCGGCGGCGTCATGGCGGCGTACGTCGCCATGCTCACACCGTACTTCGCGGACATTGCCGGACATCTCCTCACGGCGAGCGTCATGAATGCGCCGGCGGCGCTCCTGATCTCCAAGATCTTGGTGCCCGAGATCGAGCAGCCGGTGACCAGCGACGCGATGGCGGTGCGTGTGGAGCGGGATGCCGCCAACGTGATCGATGCCGCGGCGGGCGGCGCCGCACAGGGGCTCAAGCTCGCGCTCAACGTCGCCGCCATGCTCCTGGCGTTCGTCGCGCTGATTGCCCTGATCAATGCGGTCCTCGCGTGGGCCGGAGGGCTGATCGGCCTGCCCCGGCTTTCCATGGAGTACGTGTTGGGCCTGATCCTCCGGGTGCCGGCGTTCCTCATGGGCGTGCCCTGGGCCGAAGCGGGGATTGTCGGATCCCTCATCGGGGTGAAGGCCGTGCTCACCGAGTTCATCGCGTACCTGCAGCTCGCGGGCATCTTGGCCGAACCGGGCGCGCTGTCGCCCAGGGCCTCCGTCATCGCGATCTATGCGTTGCTCGGCTTCGCGAACTTTCCCTCCATCGCCATCCAAATCGGTGGGATCGGCGGGATCGCTCCGGAGCGGCGCGGCGATCTGTCGCGCCTCGGCCTGCGGGCGATGATCGGCGGAAACCTCGCGGCGTTTCTCAGCGCGAGCTTGGCCGGGATGCTGCTGTGACGGACCGGCAGCGTCAGGTCGACCTCGCCGCGGAGGCGATGCGAGCGTGGCTGGACGGTCGGGATCCACGGGTCGGGATCGTGTTGGGATCGGGATTGGGTGGCCTGGCGGATGACGTCGACGATCGGACGAGTATCCCGTACCACGAGATCCCGGGGTTCCCACAGGCGGCGGTGACCGGCCACGCTGGTCAACTGGTCGCCGGCACGCTCGAGGGGGTCGAAGTGCTCCTCCAACAAGGCCGTTTCCATCTGTACGAAGGACACTCGGCCGATACCGTGGCCTTGCCGGTTCGGGCGTTCGCGCAACTTGGCGTGGACACCCTGATCGCAACCAACGCCGCCGGTGGCCTGCGGCCGACGATGCAACCGCCGTTCCTCATGCTGATCGCCGACCACGTCAATCTGATGTGGAACAACTCACTGATGGGCGCGGTGCTGGGCGGCGAAGAACGGTTTCCCGACATGTCCTCACCGTACGACGCGGCCCTCCGCGAGGCAACCAGGTCCGTGGCCCGCGAGCACGGGATCGTGCTGGACGAGGGCGTGTATTGCGGTGTCCTCGGGCCGAGCTACGAGACGCCCGCCGAAATCCGCATGCTCCAGCGCCTGGGCGCGGACGCCGTCGGCATGTCTACCGTGCCGGAGGTTATCGCGGCTCGGGCGCGAGGTCTTCGTGTGCTGGGTATCTCGTCGATCACCAACCTCGGGTCGGGCCTGACCGAAGCCCGGCTTTCCCACCACGAGGTGCTGGAGGCCAGCGGGCGGATATCTCGCGACCTCGAGACCGTCGTTCGCGGAGTGTTGAGGACGTCGTCGGGCTAAGCTCGAGCGTCAAGTCCCGGTTTGAAAGCCAGGCTCGGCCACAACCCACGCCCTGAAGGGCACCGAGCGTGACGGCTTTCCCCAGCCCTTTGAGGGCTTGGCGCCACGGCCGAGCGCGGGCTCCTCAGCTCGCGACTGACTCCCCGCGCGGTTGCAGCGCTCTGTCGAGATGTAACCTCGGCGGCCCGCCGAACATCCTCACCAGGGATTAGTGCCTTCCTGAAACTCGGAAGGCGGCGAAGTGTCCCAAATCGGTAGGGTGGCGCCCCAATCGGGGTCTGTCCCGCTCGCGATCTGACGTAATAAACTGTATTCAGCCGAATTAACGCGATGCCTCGTTGTATGTCTCCTCGGAGCTGTAGGTGAGCAGTCCCTGTGGTGGTGCAGGTCCAGATCGGCCAGCGGCCTTGTGCACCTCCGAGCGCCATCAATCCGTGACGCGCGTTGTGGAACCATGACCTTGGTGGCGCAAGGCCTGGCCCTCGCTCTCGCCGCGGTGTTGCTGTGGACCCCGGCTCACGCGCAGGAGATCCCGGAAGACACCATCACGGTTCCGGGGACCGCTCTTGAGTATGGATTCACCAACGTGACGGGCATCCGCGAGTTGCACGATGGCCGCGTCATCGTCGTGGATGCCGGGGTAAGCATGGTGTATCTGATCGATGCGTCTGGGACGTCGGTGGAGCAGCTGGGGCGGGCGGGTGACGGGCCGGGCGAGTACCGAGGTCCGGCGAAGATCTTCGCGCTCCCCGGCGACAGTTCGGCGATTCTGGACGGGTTGCGCGGGCGACTGATGCTCCTGGGCCCGAAGGCCGAATTCGTGCGCTTTCTGTACAGCGGCGGCTGCGCTCAGTGTTCGGTCAGTTCAGTCGGCATTGTGCTCATCCCGCCAGCGGTCACGGACGGCCGCGGTTACTTCTATGCGCTTGCGCAACCCATCGTACGGACGCCCGCCGGCGAACTGGTACCCGCGGACTCGGCGGCGATCGAGCGATGGCGTGGCGGATCCGCCACGCGGGATACGGTGGCATTCCTGGATGCTGTGACGAATCCTGCCTTGCGGGTCATCGCCGGGACTCTCTTCGCGCCCCACCCTGGGCGAGCTGCACCCATCGCCGCCTTCCGCACGAGCCAACAATGGGCCGTGTCGCCGGACGGGCGGGTGGCGATCGTGTATCCGGAGCCGTACCACGTCGATTATGTGGATTCTCCGGGACACGTCTCGATCGGCCCCGACATACCCTACGATCGGGTCGAGGTCTCGGACGACCTAAAACGGCAGTGGCTCGCCGAGCGACCGACCTCCGCCGAAGCCATCGTCAGCGGACCGACCGGTGTGGCTCGAGTCCGACGGCCGGTAGCGCCGCCGGCCAACGTATCCTGGCCGAGGTACCTGCCGCCGTTCGTCTATCATGTGCTAACGCACCCCGAGCCGGTGCGCTTTGCGCCGGACGGCCGCCTGTGGATCGAGCGTGCGGTAGGCGCGCATGACGTGCCGCTCGTCGATGTCGTGGACGAGCGTGGGCAACTCGTCCGGCGCATCCGGCTGCCGGCCGGGCGGCGGCTCGCGGGCTTCGGCCGCACGTCGGTCTACCTCGTGCGAAAAGACGACGTGGATCTCCAATACTTGGAGC
>DASWII010000072.1:0-100736 GCA_036397755.1 Gemmatimonadales bacterium
GGCGTCCTTGAGGACGGGTCGCGCAGCGCCGAGCGACGGCTTGAGCCGTCGAACGATCGGTGAGGGCGGTGCTCAGTTGTCGGGCAGTCGTCATGGCTAAGGAACGGAAGTGACGGTGAAGGACGGTTAAGGACGGTTGAGGACGGTTGAGGATGGTAAAGAATGGGGGACATGGCCGGGGACGGCAATAGACTCTGCGGTTAGCGGCGGGTGAAAATTTCCCAGATTCGGCGGGTGAAAATGTCGCACCCGATCCCACACGGCCGAGGAGGACGTACGGCCCCGTCTCCCGACGCTCCTTCCGGGCGCCCGTGGCGTTCTGTTCGCCCAGTGCCTAGGCACGGCGTGCCGCGACCATCGATACGCCGGTGAGCAGGCGCTTGCGGCTCCTTGCAGGCATCGCTTCCTCGTCCGGAGTCGCGGCGGCCGCCGGCAGCGTAAACGCCGGGTTGGTGAGGGCGTCGGCGAAGGCGGCCGCCGTCTTGAACCGATCCGCCGGCATCTTCGCCAGCCGTCACTGATCTTCACCGGCGCGAAGGCGAATTGGAGCGAGAAACCTCGGTGGCACGTGTACCTGGGCGGCCTCCCCTGCTCGTCATCGAGGTTGTGTTACGAAACCTCGGCTTATATACATAAGTGCCGAGGAAACGTAACATGAGAAAAGCACAACGCACTAAGAGACAAACAGTTATCGGTCTGGCCAAGCGGAAAGGAGTGCTCCGCGCCAGGGACATCGCCTCACTGGGCATTCCCCGCACCTATCTCCGGCGGCTCGTAGACGAGGGGATGATGGAGCGCGTAGGGCGGGGAACGTACCGGCTGCGCAACTACCCCACCACGGAACACGCGTCCCTCGTCGAGGTCGCGCGACAAGTCCCCAATGGGGTCATCTGCCTGCTGTCCGCACTCCTGTTCCACGACGTTGGGACACAGCTGCCAGAGCGGATCTGGATCGCGATCGACCGCAAGGCATGGAAACCACGGATCGAGAGCATTCCTACCCGCTTCGTGCGCTTTTCGGGGAAGGCCCTGACGGAGGGAGTAGAAAGGCACCGGATCGAGGGTGTGACGCTGAAGGTCTTCTCGGTCGCCAGGACGGTGGCTGATTGCTTCAAGTACCGGAACAAAATCGGACTCGACGTGGCAATCGAAGCGCTGGAGGACTGCCGGCGGCGGCGGACGTGCGCAACCGATGACCTGTGGCGATTCGCGGAGATCTGTCGCGTGCAGCGCGTGATGCGGCCCTACCTCGAGGCGATCGGATGACTCGGCGCACTCCCGTCAACGTTGCGGCGTCGGTCCGCCAGCGACTGCACGACCGGGCCAGACGGGAGGGAGTGCAGTTCCAACTCCTGCTCGAGCACTTTGCCATCGAAAGGCTCCTGTACCGGCTGCAGGCGTCGAGGCACGCGGGGCGGTTCATCCTGAAGGGTGCCATGCTGTTCCGTGTCTGGGAGGGACGAACCCCCCGCCAGACCCGCGATCTCGACCTGCTGGGGCAGGGTGAACCGGACGAGATGGCCACTCTCTTCACTGAGGTCGCGGGAACGCACATCACGCCGGACGACGGCGTCATCTTCGATGCCTCATCCGTCCGCTCGGAACCCATCCGCGATCACACGGAGTACCGCGGCGTCCGCGTCCGGATGCACGCCCATCTGGACTCGGCGCGGATCCCGGTGCAGGTGGATGTTGGGTTTGGTGACGCAGTGACTCCCGATGCGACCCCCGCCGCGTATCCGGGCCTCTTGGATTTCCCAACACCTACCATCCGCATGTACCCGAGGGAGACCGTCGTCGCTGAGAAGTTCCAGGCCATCGTGTCTTTGAGCACCGCCAATACGCGCGTGAAGGACTACTTCGATCTCTGGCACCTCGGCCGGCACTATGCGTTCGATGGAACCGACCTGCATCGGGCGCTGCGCACGACGTTCGAGCGTAGGGAGACGGCCCTCCCGAAAGCCGCGCCCGCCGGTCTCGGTGCCGCCTACCTGGGCGATGTCGGGCGTGTCCGGCAATGGGAGGCCTTTGTGGAGCGGTCCACTGAGGGACGTGAGGCACCATCGTTCGTTGAGGCGGGGAGCGCCATCAAGGGTTTCCTCCTTCCGGCCGTGACAGAGGGGTTCTCAGCACAGTGGACCCCCGGCGGGCCATGGCAGGATAAGTACTGAGCACGGCGGGATCGTGACGCTGCCTCAGCTCGACGTGCCTGACGAGTGTGACCACAAGGCGAAGCGTATCTGCCGGCATTCGGGAATACCGTCAAGGCATTGGCGGCCCGCGGCTTGAGCCGGGACCGTCGGACGGAGAAGGACGCCTTACCATCCCCCTTTCCGTCCCTTTTCCGTCCCTTTCCGTCTCTTTTGTGGCGATAAGCTCGAAGCTCGCGCAAAGTTACGGCAGGCGTGTCGTGAAAGTACGGCACCCGACGCCCAGAATTCCTCGCAAACACGGCACAATGTTGTCTTTCGCATGACCCCACGGTCGCATGGGGTTAAGCGGGTCACCCCCATTTGACACCGTCCTGCCCTGAAGGGCAAGGAGGCGCCGTCCTTCAGGACGCGTCGCCATGCGCCGAGCGACGGCTTGAGCCGTCGAACGGTCGGCCAGCGCCGTCGAGAGTTGGGAGGTGAACTCGGTCATGAGAGTGCAGAGTGCAAAGTGCAAAGTGCAGCGTGCCTGTCCGCTACGTCCAATCCGGATTCCGCAATCGGCACTCTGCAATCTGCAATCATCGGTTCCCCAGTCTCTCCTTCAACTCCTCGAACCAGTTGAGCACCACGAGGTAGCGCGTCGCCGGGACGCCGCTCGCCGCCGCGGCCGCCGGCTCGGGCGAGCCCTCGGCCACGGTGATGACGAACCGCTCACCATCGGGATGGAGATCCCAACTGTTGGAGCCGCCGGTGATGTCGGTTCCGAACACGTACTCGGGCTGGTGCACCACCACGCTCGGCGTGCGCTCGATCCGCACGCTGAAGAGTGAATCGATCGTCCTCCCGCCGCCGGCCCGCCAGAAATACAGCAACGACCCGTCAGGCGACCATCGTGCGCCGGCCGCGTCGCCCCCGAAGGACACACGGCGTTTGCCCGCCGGGACCGGGAAATCCTGCAGCCAGATTTCCTCTTCGCCCGTCTCTTCAGACGAATAGGCAACCAGTTTGCCGTCGGGTGACACGCGGGCCACGAACTCATCCCACGGCGCTTGGAGAAACGGTCGCGCGGTGTCGTCGGCGAGACCCGAGTGAACGAGTAGGTCGAGCTGCTCGTCCAAAGCCTCTACCAGAATGGTATCCTCACGGAACCAGTGGCTCACGAACAGGCCACCGGGACGAGACAGCACCAACTCGGCCTCGCCGCTGTTGTCCGCCGCCTTGACGTAGATGTCGTCGCCCGACTCTCCACGGTCGGAGTTGAACATCAGCCGAGTCCCGTCAGGCGACCACTCCGGATCGTCGTTGTCTCCCTCGAACGTGATCTGTGGGTTGGTGCCGGTTAAGAGATCGTAGGTGTAGATATGCGATTCACCACCGCGGCCGGCGAACTCGTACGCGATCTTGCGACCGTCGGGCGAGAATCGCGGATCGAAGTTCACACCGGACGGATGCCGTATCGTATCGATTGCCCCCGCACGGTCGACAATGAGGAAACGAGTCTGGAGACCTCCGGTGCCAAACGCCACCCCTTCACCCTCCAGGTGCACGAGGATCCCGCGACGGGACACCGAGTAACCGCGGCGGACGTTGCTGAAGGCCACGCGGTTGAGTACGCGTCGTGGTGGGCCGGTGACTTCCCGCGCGTCCAGATCGAACGGGACGGCGAACAGGCCACCGCTGGGCGGCGCATACAGGACATGGCCGGTGGCCACGTACGTTGCATGTCGCCCCTCGGGCACGATCACCCAGGACGAATCCGACTCCAGGTCGAGGTATTCGATGGAGCTGCCGCCGGCCCCGCCAGGAACGATGAGTGCACCGCGCCCGTCGGGAAGAAGATGCGGGTTGCGCCCGCTCGCCGAGATCGTGTGTTGCCGTGGAACCCCACCGGTGGCCGAGACGGTGAAGATGCCCTGTGGACCGGTAAAGACGATCACATCGTTCTCACCCCAATGGGGGTCGAACGGGCTGATGGCGTCGTCATCCACCAGCGTCAGGGCCCCACCGCCCGCGACGGCAACCTTGACCAGCGTGTTCTCGCTGTTGTCGCGAAACACCAGCCACTGACCGTCGGGTGAGAACGACGGAAATCGGCCGTTGTCGGTATCGGGGACTTTCCGGAAATCGGCTTCACCGATCCGCCGCAGGTAGATGGCTTGCTCGCTTCCCACGGTGGCGGACACGGCAAGCATCGATCCATCGGGGGATATGACCACGTCCGCTTGAGAACTCGGCACGATGCTCCCCAGACTCAAATCGAGCCGCGTGATCGTTGGTGCGTTCGGAGATCGCATCCAACCGACGGCTGCCATGACGACCGCCACCACCGCGACCATCGATACGCCGATGAGCAGGCGCTTGCGGCTCCTTGCAGGCTTCGCTTCCTCGGCCCCGGTCGCGGTGGTCGCCGGTAGCGTAAACGCCGGGTTGGTGAGGGCGTCGGCGAACGCGGCCGCCGTCTTGAACCGATCCGCCGGCATCTTCGCCAACGCCTTCCCCACTGCCGCCGCCACATGCCCCGGCACCGTGTCCCGCACCGCCGTCACCGGCGCCGCCTTCTCCGTGATCACCTTCGCCACGATCGCCTGCGCACTGCTCCCCGTGTACGGCGGCTCCCCCGCCAACATCTCGTACAACATCGCCCCCAACGAGTAGATGTCGCTCCGCGCATCCAACTCGCGATCCCCCATCGCCTGTTCCGGACTCATGTAGTGCGGCGTCCCAATCGACAGCCCCGTCTCCGTGAGCCTGGTCCCACTCGCATGACTCACCGCCAGCGCGATCCCAAAATCCGCGATCAGCGCCTGCCCGTCGTGCAACAGCACGTTCTCCGGCTTGATGTCGCGATGAATCACCCCCTGCCGGTGCGCGTAATCCAGGGCTGAAGCGACGGACCGCGTGATCTCGATCGCCTCCGTGATGTCCAGCTGTTTCTCGCGGTTCAGCTTGTCCCGCAGCGTGTCCCCTTCCACGTAGGGCATGACGTAGAACAGGAACGAGCCCGCTTCCCCACTGTCATGCAGCGGCAGGATGTGCGGATGCTGGAGGTTGGCCGTGACCTTGATCTCCTGGAGAAACCGCTCCGCCCCGATCACCGCCGCCAACTCCGGGCGCAGGACCTTCAGCGCCACCTTGCGGTCGTGTTTCACGTCCTGCGCCAGGTAGACCGTGGCCATGCCGCCTTCGCCCAGGTGCGAGAGGATCTGGTAGCGGTCGGCGAGCGCGGTACTCAATTGTTGGGTAATCGTCATGGGCGCAGGTCCCGACGCTGAAGCGTCGGCTCGGCGCCGCTTCGCGGCAGCGTGCCATGAAGGGCAAGGAGGCGCCGTCCTTCAGGACGCGTCGCCATGCGCCGAGCGACGGCTTGAGCCGTCGAACGGTCGGCCAGCGCCGTCGAGAGTTGGGAGGTGATGGTCATGGGCGCAGGTCCCGACGCTGAAGCGTCGGCTCGGCGCCGCTTCGCGGCGGCCTGCCCTGAAGGGCAAGGAGCCTACGTCCTTCAGGACGCGTCGCCATGCGCCGAGCGACGGCTTGAGCCGTCGAACGGTCCGCCAGCGCCGTCGAGAGTTGGGAGGTGATGGTCATGGGCTCTCAGCTGTCAGAGTGGCGATTGGCCTTTGCAGATTGGCGATTGACGATCAAGCGATAGCGCAGGTCCCGACGCTGAAGCGTCGGCTCGGCGCCGCTTCGCGGCAGCGTGCCCTGAAGGGCAAGGAGCCTGCGTCCTTCAGGACGCGTCGCCATGCGCCGAGCGACGGCTTGAGCCGTCGAATAGTCAGCCAGCGCCGTCGAGAGTTGGGAGGTGATGGTCATGGGCTCTCAGCTGTCAGAGTGGCGATTGGCGATTGCAGATTGGCGATTGACGATCAAGCGATGGCGCAGGTCCTGACGCTGAAGCGTCGGCTCGGCGCCGCTACGCGGCGGCCTGCCCTGAAGGGCAGGGAGTCGGAGTCCTTCAGGACGCGTCGCCATGCGCCGAGCGACGGCTTGAGCCGTCGAACGATCGGTGAGGGCGGTGCTCAGTTGTCGGGCAGTCGTCATGGCTAAGGAACGGAAGTGACGGTGAAGGACGGTTAAGGACGGACAAGGCCGGTAAAGGATGGGGGACACGGTCGGGGACGGCAAGAGACGGGAAGAGGGAAACCATCTTGATCCCCTGCCGTCTTCTACCGTCTCTTGTTCTTTACCTGCTTTTCACTGAAAATTGATCCATGCACGCCGCGCCACCTCCCAAGCGTCGCTACGCCGAGAGGCAGTTCAGCAAATCCTTGCCGAGCGCCGATGCGCGCGCGCGTGTGTGGGCACCGGCCATCCTCGGGGGCATGGTTGGACTCGTCTGGTTTGTTTGGACCGGAATGCACCCAGTCATCATCCCCATCATGGCCGTGGCGGCCGCCGTGATCGTCCATCTGGTGACCGGTGCGGCGGGATGGCTTTTTTCCGAGGGTGTGTTCGGTTCGTCGGGTAGCGGTACGCCGTACAAGGGGGGCTACTCGCAAGCCGAAGCTCACGCGGCACAGGGTCGCTACGAGGACGCGATCACGGCCTACGAGGCGATCGTTGCCGAGGCGCCGAGCGACCCCGAACCCTACTTGCGGATCGCGAGGCTGTATTGCAACGAGCTGTCCCGACTCGATGACGCCGCCTATTGGTTCCGCAAGGTGCGGCGCGAAGCATCCTTGCCTTCGGCACGCGATCTCGCCGCGAGCCGCGAGTTGATCGAACTGTACCTGGGTTCGGAAGACAGGAACCGCGCGGTCCCGGAGTTGGCGAGGATCATCGAGAAGTTCCCCGATACGTCCGAGCGTGCATGGGCCGAAGGACTGCTCACGGAATTGCGCGCGAGCAGCGCCTGATTCGAACCAGTGCAAGCGCACGCACCTCCACCGCGACGGCGCTACAGCGAGCGCTCATCGAGTAGCGACTCGCGAACCGCGACCGAGCGTGCCCTACGCTGGCTCCCCGCGATGTTGGGTGGCAGCGTGATCCTGGCCGGAACCGCCCTGCCGCTGGTGGGAATCTTCCCGTGGTCTTGGTTGAAATACTACGTGGTTGCGGGCGTCGTGCTCGCCGCAGTCTCCTTCGTCGTGACGGGGATCTCGAATCGCTCCGCGCGGCTGCTGGGCGACGCGACGTTCGGCCCATCCGGGAGTTCGACCCCCTACAAGGCGGGCTTCTCCAGGGCAGAGACCCTTGTGCAGCAGGGACAGTACGATGCCGCCATCGAGGCGTATCAGGCCGTCATTGGGGCCACGCCCAGTGTTCCAGAGCCTTACCTCCGCATCGCCCGCATCTACCGCAAAGAGCTGAGGAAACCGGAGGACGCCGCCTACTGGTACCGCAAGGTGCGTCGGGAGGCTCACCTCGCGACACGCCAAGACCTTGCCATCAGCCGCGAGCTCGTCGAGCTCATCCTTGCGTCCGACAATCGCGAGCGCGCCATCCCGGAACTCGCGCGGATCGTGGACAAGTTCCCCGATACCCCGGAACAGGCGTGGGCGGAGGGACTGCTCGCCGAACTCAAAGCAGCGGGGCCTCGAGAGGACTGACTCGCCCGACCGCCTTACCGCCTGACCGCCTGACTCGCCCGACCGTCCGACGCCCTACGACGCTGCCTCTTTCAGCAGGTTCCGCGCGATCACCAACCGCTGGATCTGGTTGGTCCCCTCGTAGATCTGCGTGATCTTCGCGTCGCGCATGTACTTCTCGATCGGGTAGTCCTTGCAGTACCCGTAGCCGCCGAACAGCTGCACGCAGTCGGTCGTGACGCGCATCGCCACGTCCGTCGCCATCAGCTTGCACATCGCCGAGACCTTGGTGATGCTCTTGGCCCCCGAGTCGATGAGGCGCGCGGCGTGATGGACGAGTTGGCGCGCCGCTTCGATCTGCGTCGCCATGTCCGCAAGCATCCACTGGATGCCCTGGAACGCGCTGACCGACTGGCCGAACTGCTGGCGCTGACGCACGTAGCCCATGGCCAGGTCGAGCGCTCCTTGCGCCAACCCCACCGCCTGTGCCGCCACACCCGGACGGGCGCGATCGAGCGTGATCATCGCGTGCTTGAACCCGCGCCCCTCGTCCCCACCCAACAGATTGGTCGCGGGCACGCGGCAGTTGTCGAGGTGGATCTCGACGACGGGCACGCAGCGGATGCCCATCTTGTCCTCGTGCTTGCCCACACGGTACCCCGGCGCATCCTTGTCCACCACGAAGGCCGAGATGCCACGCGCGCCGCGATCGGGGTTCGTCACGGCAAAGATCGTGTTGAACGACGCCACGGCCCCGTTGGTGTTCCACTTCTTCTCACCGTTCAGGACGTAGCCGTCACCGTCCCTCGCCGCGCGCGTGATCATCGACCCCGCGTCGGACCCCGACTCTTTCTCCGACAGACCGAACGCGATGAGCTTCTCGCCGGCGGCGATAGATGGGAGCCACCGCTCCTTCTGTTCGTCCGTGCCACCCACAATGATGGGGAACGAGCCCAGCGCGTTGACCGCGTAGGCGACGCCCATCCCGCCGCACGCGCGAGAGAACTCCTCGACGACCAGGCAAAGCTCCAGGACGCCCATCCCCATGCCGCCGTACTCCTCGGGAATCCACACGCCGGACAGTCCCGCGTCACGGATCGCGTGCTGCACCTCCCAGGGATAGGCTTGCTCCTCGTCGTATTTCGCGGCGACCGGACGCATGACGGTCTCGGCGAGTTCGCGCGCGCGCGCGCGCAGTTCCTGTTGTGCTGAGGTGTGAACGGAATCGGCCATGTTATCGCTCGCTATGGAGAAACTCCCTCACGCCAACCCACCCGGGCCGGAATCCGCATTGGGAGCGGACATGTCCTCAAAGATAGCAGATTGGGGATGCCGCGCTGCGGGGACGACGACGCCTCGAAGCACCGCAGTCCGTCGCTAGCGCTTCCCCTCCAATCGATAGCTCTTCCGCAGACGCACGCCGGGCTCGACGTCAAGCGTGTCAGACACGGAGCGATACCCGTCCTTGACCAACTCCAGAATGTGCGTGCCACTGGAGAGTCGAAACCCCACGATGGGGGTCTCCCCGACATGCCGCCCATCAACCCACACGCTCGCCACCGGTGTGGACGTGATGGTGACCCTCGCGTCGTCGCCCCCCACCTCAGCGGCCGTGGGTGACGGCGCCGGCGGCGCTGTGGCAGCCGGCCGCGGTCCCGGCTCCGGCATCGGTGGCGGGCCACCTTCTTGTAGTTCGTACGTGCGCCGCAACGTCGTCCCGCCGA
This sequence comes from Gemmatimonadales bacterium, assembly GCA_036397755.1. GTDB lineage: Bacteria > Gemmatimonadota > Gemmatimonadetes > Gemmatimonadales > GWC2-71-9 > CAMYLY01. The sequence continues at coordinate 9,406 of DASWII010000072.1, forward strand.
GGATGAGGATCGTGTCGGTGACAGGAAGGAACCCGGCGCGCTCGACCCGCAGTATGTGCACCCCGCTCGTCAGCGCGACATCCCGCAGCGGCGTCTCGCCCACCAGATCGTCATCCACATACACGGATGCGTAGGGCCGCGACGTGACCATGAGCAGGCCGCCCCCCCGGTCGAGTATCGTCTGCGCCGCCGTCTTCTGGAGCACGTACGATCGTCGCAGCGTCCCGGTCGGACGCACCGTGACCACGTCGGTCACCGATTCATACCCTTCGCGCTCGAGCAGGAGCTCGTGCTCTCTGATCGCCACCTGCAAGTCCGCAATGGGAGTTTCCCCAATCGGCTCCCCATCGATGCGGAGCGTCGCTCGCGGTTGCGCGTCGATGGTGAGCCGCCCTTCCGATACGTCGGGCGCCACCACGGTCGCCGCCGCGACCGGCGCGGCGGCCACCTCTCGGCGCACACCCAACTCCGACGCCATTGCCTGCAACGTCACGTTCAACCGATCGGCCTCGGGATCCGACAGCTCGAGCATCACCACCTTGGGCGTTTCGTCACCGCAGTCGAGTTCGCACACGAAGGTGAGCGTGCGCCGCTTGTCCACGTGCACCCGAGCGGTGAGCGTGGTCGCGACGATCTCGTCGGCGGCGACCACCACCCCGTGCACCTGGAGCCAGAGCAGCTCGTGGAGTTCGAGCGCGGTGACGGGGGTGATCAGCAGGCTGAAGTGCGAGCCCACGTCCCCTACGCGCAACTGCACCCAATCCGCGCGCGGTCCCACCGCTCGATTGCTGTGCAAGGCGCGGACGAGCACCGGCTGGCCCTGTACCTCGAGTTGCGTCGAGAGACGGATCGTCCACTCCGGAGGGGCGTAGTCCTGCGCCGCCGCCCAGGACACGCCGCCGCCAACCGCCGCCATCACTATGAGGGCGACCCGCATCATCGGGACACTCCAATCGAAACGTTCACAGCGTCCAAGATGGACAGCCGGTCGCGTCAAGACCAGTCGAGCGATTTCATCTTGCAAGTATGCGCCAGGGAATGACGCGAGACCGTGATCCTGGTCACCGGGATCCATGATCACGGTGAGCCACAAACCGGAGCGGCCAGTCGGCGGCCTTGGAGATCCCGATCCGGCCGGTCACCAGGCACGGAGCGATCTCGTGTCTGCTGGGCCTCGTGATCCGGACGGGTCCGCGGGCCAGCGAGGCGCCGTCGGTGGCCCTGGTGATGCCGAGGGCTTGGCACACCCGACCCGGACCGGCACACAAGAGGCGACGCGTGCCGGTCCCACGTCGCCGGGCCATGGTGGCCAGTCCCGCGACGGGGTCGAGCGCGCGAACCAACACCGCGGCCGGGTAACCTTCATGCTCCGTGACAACGTTGAAGCACCAGTGCAGGCCGTAGCTCCGGTAGACGTACGCCGTACCGGGAGCACCGAACATCGAGGTGTTGCGCGGCGTGCGGCGGTTGCCGAACCCGTGCGCGGCAGGATCGTGCGGGCCCACATACGCTTCCACCTCGATGATGCGACCGGCGGTACGCCGATTATCGACCGTCGAAACCAGGTAGCACCCCAGAAGTTCGCGCGCGACCCTTTCGGTGTCGCGCGCGTAGAACTTCCGTCCGAGGGCCCGTCCCAGCAGCATCAGTCCTTCCCGCTGTCCTCCATTCCGCGCATGGCCTTCTGAAACGCCGCACCCATGCGCTTGAGCAATCCGCCACCAGCGTCATCGCCACCGGTATCCGCGGGCGTCGACGGTGGGGACGACACGGGAGGCGGCTCGACCCGCGGCTCGGGGGCCGGCGGGCGGGGCGGGCTGGGCGGGCGCGGCGGTTCCGGCGAACGTGACTCCTGCGGTTGCCGCGCTTGTGCCATCGTGGCCGGAGCCACCTTGCCCACGTCAGAGGCGATCGCCGGTCGTACCGGCCGCGCCCGTCCCCCGCGCCGCGGGCCGACGGCTCGCGCTCCGGACGGCGAGGGCTTGGGCGGCGGCTCCACCGTCTGCTTGGCCGACGGCTCCATGGAGCGCTCCGCGCCACCCCGAACACCGGGGCCTCCCGCTCCCGCACCCCCCTCACCACCCTTCGCGCCGCGCCGATGCCGGGGGCTTCGTTGGCGCCCACCGCCGGCACGTTCGTCCCTTGCCGCCGTCACCGTGGCGCCGGCCGACCCATTACCGGCCCGTGGCTGATCCGTGGACGCGTCCTTTCGGGTCGCGTCGCCCCCTCGGGAGCGCGGTCCCCGCGAGCGGCGCGCTCCAGCCGCGCGCGGGCTCGGTTGGCCGGCGGCCACATCGTCCGTCTCGACCCCGCGCGTATCCTTCCGCTCCGCCGCGGGCGCCGCCTCGGCCGCGGGCTCCACCGTCGCGAGGTCCGGTGCCTCGGTTACTGCGCCGGGGTTGAGCTTCATGACATAGTCGTCGTCCTGCTTGACCAACTCGATGAGGTCAGCATCGTGCGCCTGCCGCAAGAGCCGCTGGAATCGCGGGCGGTCGAACAGCGGATCGCCATCGGCACCGAACAACTCCATCATCTTGGCCCGCGCACCATCGCCCGTCACGGATTCGTCACCAACGGCACCGAGCACCAGCAAGGACTGGCGCATGAGTTCGAACGCTTCGGCGAGCGTCAAGCCGCCGGCCGGCCGGCTCTTCGCCCCGCCCCGCCGCCCGCGACGGCTGCGTCCTCGAGGCTCCTTCGCTTCGGCACGCACCTGCTCCTTCAGCTCCTGCTCTTCCTCGGGCGATACATTGGCGTGCCGGCCAAGGTCCACCGCGGACTGCCCGTTCTCCAGCTTGATCAGCGAAACGAGACCGCGCTTTTGCGCTTCGGTCATGAACTTGCTGAACCGACTGAAGCCCGCATCCTTCTCGTTGAACGTGGGGTCAATGGACTGCATCACCTGCTTCAACCGGTCCGACCGCATCACATCTTCGTTCTGGCGCATTTGCACCACGGCCTCCACGACCAATTCCCACGGGTCCTTGGTCACGAGCTCCGTCTCGTGCTCCTTGGTGAACCCCGTGAGCTCGTTGTAGCTGTAGTACTCGTCGCAATTCTGGATCAACAGGTCGCTCGAGGATTCGCGGATGCCCACACCGATCACGTACTTCCCGTACTCCTTCAGCTTGAGCACGAGGCTCGAGAAGTCCGAGTCTCCCGACAGGAGGATATAGGTCCCGATCTCCGGCCTGGTGAACACGAGCTCGAGCGCATCGATGGCCAACCGGATATCGGTGGCGTTCTTCTTGTTCGAGCCGAACGCGGGGGCGAAGATGAGATCGATCGAGGCCTCCGATAACGGTACGATGTACTGCGGATAGCGCCGCCAGTCCGCGTACGCCCGCTGCACCGCGACCTTCCCTTTGATCATCTCGGAATTCATCAGGCGCCGGAGCTGGTTCTGGAGATCCGAACGGATCCCCATGGTCACGTTGTCGAAGTCGATCAACAACGCCGCATTGGGTGCGTGGACCATCGTTTCGTGGGCGGTCCGTCCGGACCGTCCCGGGTTGAAATCTCTCACGTCGTTTCCATTTCTCGTTCCACCACGCGCGCCAGCTCCCGTCGGATCACCTTCCCGTTCCCGGTTGTCGGGAAGGTGTCGAAGAAGCGGACCACGTCCGGAACTTTGTAGTCAGCAAGTTGCTCTCCGCAAAACTCTCGCAGCGCGTCGCCGTCGACCGCTGCCCCCTCTACCGTGACGACACACGCACAAGTCAGCTCCCCCAGGATCGGGTTGGGCACGCCGACCACACAGGCGTCGTCCACCCCGGGATGTGTGCGCAGCACGTCCTCCACCTCTCGCGGGAAGACGTTGTACCCGCCACGAATGATCTCGTCCGTTTGCCGCCCCACGATCGTCACGTAGCCCTCCGCATCCACGTACGCGAGGTCTCCCGTGACGAAAAACCCGTCCTTGTCCATGACACGGTCCGTCGCCGCGGGCATGCGGTGATAACCGATCATCACGTTCGGCCCCCGCACCGCGAGCTCGCCGACAGCTCCGGGTCCGTGCAGCATCCCCGTCGTCGCATCACGCACACGGACCTCGACGTCCGCGACAGGCCGTCCCACCGTCCGCTCGCGCCGGTCGAGCGCGTCCTCGAACCGTGTGACGGACACCGTCGGCCCCGTTTCGGTCAGCCCATACGCGATCTGCACGTCGTTCCACTCCCGGATCCTCCGCACCAGATCCACCGACACCGGACTCCCCGCCACGACACCCGTCCGGATCCTCGTGAGGTCCCGGCGGGCAAAGGACGGGTGACGCATCATGAGTTCGAACATCGTCGGGACCCCATGACACACCGTCACGCGCTCGCCTTCCAGCAGGTCGAGTGCCGCTCCCGGCGCGAACTGCTCGAGGAGAACCAGCGTGGCCCCCTCGACGAGTGACGACACGACAATCTGCAGCCCGAAAATCGTGAACAGCGGCACCGCCGCGAGGACACGATCCTCGGAAGACAGACCGAGCGCTCCGGCCACTTCACGGGCGGCGTGCAGCACGCTGCGGTGCGACAGCACGACGCCCTTGGGCTTGCCGGTGGCGCCCGATGTGTAGAGGAGAGCCAGCGCGGCGTCGTCACCGATCGGTTCGAACACCGGCGCACGACTGCGGCCACGGACCACGAGATCCCGAAACCGGCGGACCCGCGCATCGGGCCACGCGTCCTCCACACCCACGGTCACGACGTGACCCAGGCTCGGGAGGTCGGGCATCGCTTCTTCGACGAACTCGGAATACTCCACGTCGCCGATGGCGTCTGACGCGATTGCCAGCCGCGCATCCGTGTGCCGCAGCTGATACGTCAGCTCGTGGTACCCCAACGTGGGATGCAAGGGGACAAGGACGGCACCGAGTCTTGCCGTGGCGAGCATCGCCACAACCCACTCGGGCCAATTCGGAAGGTCCACGGCAACGTGGTCCCCCCGCTCGATCCCCAGCTCCCGACCGGCCGCCGCCAACGCGGCGGCATCGCGAACCACCTGAGCATAGGAGAGCCGGCGCGACCCGAACACGAGACACTCTCGGTCCGGTTGTTCCTCCGCCCGTCGCTCTACGAGTTCAGCGAGGTTCAGCCTGGCTACCACTCCTCACACAACCTAAGCGTACAAGGTACACGCCCGAGCCCCAGCCGAGAATCCCCGGCACTACTCACCCATCACCTTGACGATCACGCGCTTGCGGCGCTGTCCGTCCCACTCCCCGTAGAACACTCGTTGCCAGGGACCCAGATCGAGGGCGCCGGCCGTGACTGGCACCAGCACCTCATGGCCGACCGTCAGGCTCCGCAAATGCGCGGCGGCGTTGTCTTCCCCCGTCTCGTTGTGCCGATACCGCGTCGGGTCCCAGGGAGCCACCGAGTGCTCCAGCCAGTGGAGAATGTCGTGCCACAGTCCCGACTCGTGGTCGTTCACAAACACGGAGGCAGTGATGTGCATGGCGGACACGAGGACGAAGCCTTCGCGGATCCCAGCGGTTTCGACGCGCGCCAACACCTCATCAGTGATGTCGATGATCTCTTGGCGCTTCTTCGTGGAAAACCACAAATAGTCGGTGTGGGTCTTCACGCCGATCCCACCAGTGGTGGGCTCACAAGCCGGCAAGTTGCTGCAGCGTGTCCTCACCGTAGAAGAGACGGATGTACTTCGTCTGAACGGGCGTGAGCCGGCGGACCGCCCACGTGAGGTGCACGAAGTGCGGCTCGGTCGGCACCGAGCGCAGTCGCAGCCCGCACTCGCGCAGCAGCTGGTTGCCCTTGCGGGTATTACAGGGCGAGCAGGCCGTGATCACGTTGGTCCATTCGTTCGTGCCGCCCCGCGACAGAGGCACCAGGTGATCGCGTGTCAGACACTCCCGGAACCCGAGCTCCGGTTCGGACCGACCGCAGAACTGACACCGATACCCGTCCCGCGCGAACAGGAACGTGTTGGTCACCTGGCGACGGAATTTTCTCGGCACGTGAACGAAGCGCACGAGCCGGATCACCGACGGTCGCGGCACGGCGACGCGGACGCTGTGGATCATGCGATGCCGGTCGGCCTCCACGATCTCCGCCTTGCCGTCGATCACGAGGCGGAGCGCGCGGCGGACGGGAACCAGTGTGAGCGGCTCGAATGAGGCGTTGAGCGTAAGACAGCGCACCATGATCCTCCCAATGCAGTCACCGATGGCGCCTGCATAAGCTATCCAGCGTCGTAACTCATGACAATGGGAGGAGTTAGCGGTTCAGCCCCGCCGGTGATGCAACGTTTCGGGGGACTTGGGCGTCTTATGGGTAGTGGGCGGTGAAACTCGCCGACCACTTCCTGCGTTGGGATCAAGAGAGTATGGGCCCGGCGCGTCGCACCTTACCGCCAGGTAGGGGAGTCGTCTTGAGGGGGACGACGACAGGGATCACAAACCCGCGCGGCGCGTTGACGCCCGAGAGCGAGCCGGACCGCATGCGCGGAACGGCTCGTTTCTTTTGCGGGCACGACGGCGCGGCAGACTCAGGTGCGCGCCGCGAACTCCGTGGCCAGCCGCTCGATTTGATCCACCACGGATGCGCGCGACGAACCGCCAGTCGACGCGCGCCGTTCGATGGAGGCTTCCCAACTCCCCAGACCCGCCACCGCGTCCGGTAACACCGGATGGAATGTGGTCAGCCGATCCGCCGGAAGCTCGGTCACCGCCACACCGACATCTTCCGCCGCCTGTACCGCCGCGCCCACGATGCCGTGCGCTTCCCTGAACGGGACACCCACCGCGACCAGCGCGTCGGCGAGATCCGTCGCGAACAGCGCAGGATTCAGCGCCGCCGCCATGCGGTCACCGTCCGGGGTCATGCCCTCGACCGCCCCCCGGAGCGCCGGGAGCAGCAGGGTCAGACGGTCCATCGCGCCGAACAGCATGCGCTTGTCGTCCTGCAAATCCTTGCTGTACCCCGCCGGCAGGCCCTTGAGCAGCGCGAGCACTCCGCTCAAGTCGGCGGCGATCCCCGCGACCCCACCCCGAGCCAGCTCCAGGACGTCGGGATTGCGCTTCTGCGGTAGGAGGCTCGACCCGGTACAGTACTCGTCGCTCAGACGGATGAACCCGAACTCGCTGGTGGAGTAGGTCAGCAGCTCTGCCGCGAGACGGGACAGATGCGTCGCGACCATGGCGCCGGCAAAGAGAAGGTCCGCCACGAAATCGCGATCGCCGGTCGCATCGAGCGCGTTGGGGGCCAGCCGGTCGAACCCCAGCTGCTCCATCAAGCTCGTGCGATCGATGGCGAAGGCCGTCCCCGCCACCGCGCCGGACCCGAGCGGCAGCTCGGCAGCGCGGTGGCGAACGTCCGCCAGGCGGTCGCGGTCTCTGGCGAGCGGCCACGCGTGCGCCAGCAGCACGTAGCCCCACCGCACGGGCTGCGCAGGCTGCCCGTGGGTGTAGCCCGGGAGCACCAGATCGATGCCCGCGCGCGCCTGCTCGAGCAACGCGCGGCCGAGCGCCGCGACGTCGGCGGTCAGCGCGTCCACCGCCTCCATGACCCACAAACGAAGATCGGTCGCGACCTGATCGTTGCGCGACCGACCGGTGTTGAGCTTGCCGGCGACGGCCCCGACCTCCTCGTACAACAGGCGCTCCACCAGCGTGTGGACGTCCTCGTCCGCCGCCGCGTCGGCCGCGCCCACGGCCAAGCGCGCCGCCACGCGATCCAGCCCCTGCTCGAGAGCGTGGGCCTCGTGCGCGGTGAGCACCGTCGCGCCCCCCAACGCGGCCACCCACGCGCGTGCGGCGCGCACATCCTGCGGCCACAGGCGGATGTCCACCGGGAGACTCCAATTCAGTCGCGCGGCGGCGCCCGCCGGCGATGCGGCGAAGCGCCCACCCCAGAGACTATGCGTGTTCGGCGGCCCGTCGCCCGCCGCAGCGCTCACGCCACGTCCTCGAGGGTGGTTGCCCGGCGTGGCGGTTGGGGCCCTTGGAGCGACAGGCCGAACAGCTTGATGAAACCTGCCGCATCGTGCTGGTCGTAGTCCCCGCCAGCGCCGAACGACACGCGCGCACCGTCGTAGAGCGAATACGGGCTCGCGCGACCGATCACCGCCACGGTGCCCTTGAGCAGCCGCACCGTGACCGCGCCGGTCACCGGCCGTTGGGTCACGTCGACCAACGCGTCGATCGCTTCCCGTTCCGTCGTCCACCAGCGCCCCTCGTACACGAGGTCCGCGTAGCGCAACGCGATCGCATCCTTGAGCGCGAGCGTGCGGCGGTCGAGGGTCAGCTGCTCGAGTGCCTGGTGCGCGGCGCGGAGCACCGTGCCACCCGGCGTTTCGTAGACGCCGCGCGACTTCATGCCCACGACCCGATCCTCCACAATGTCCGCGCGCCCGACCCCGTGCGCACCGGCCAACTCGTTCAGGCGTTCCACCAACAGGACTGGTGTGAACGGCGTGCCGTCGAGCGACACCGGCACACCCTGCTCGAACCCGATCACCACGTCGTCGGGGTCGTCCGGGGCTTCGCGCGGATCGACGGTCAGGAGAAACAGGTCGCTGGGCGGCGCGAGGGCCGGGTCTTCGAGAATCCCACCTTCGTGCGAGCAATGCCACAGGTTGCGGTCCCGGGAATACGGCTGCTCGGCGGTGGCCGCCACCTGGATCCCCTTGCGCTCGACGTACGCCAACAGATCCTCGCGACCGCGGTACTGCCACTCCCGCCAGGGCGCGATCACGTCCAGGTCGGGCGCGAGCGCCCGGTACGTCAACTCGAAACGGATCTGGTCGTTCCCTTTACCCGTGCAGCCGTGTGCCAGCGCCGTCGCGCCCGCCGCCCGCGCGGCCCGCACCTGCCCGGCGGCCACCGGCGGGCGGGCCATCGCCGTTCCCAAGAGGTATGTCCGGGCGTACACCGCACCGGCCTTGAGCGTGGGAAACACATACCCCGTGACGAACTCTTCCCGGAGGTCCTCGACGACGCAGCCCACCGCGCCGGAAGCCTCCGCCTTGGCCTCGATGCCCTGGAGCTCGCGGCTCCCTTGACCGACGTCGGCGACATAGCACACCACGCGAGCGTCGTACCGCTCCCGGAGCCACGGAACGATGGCGGACGTATCCAGTCCGCCCGAGTAGGCCAGCGCGATGAGTGGGGGCATGGCGAGCTCTCTAGACTAATGATTATGCGTGTGGGTGCATAATCATACACCGTCCCACCGGGACGTCAAGCGGCGGGATCAGTCCTGTCCCGCCGCCGCGCGCAGGTGGCGCATCACCGCCCGGCGCGCGCGATCGGAGCGCACCACGAGCAGGATCGTGTCGTCACCGGCGATCGTGCCCATCACCTCCGGAAACCGCTGCCGGTCGAGCGCCATGCCCACCGTATTGGCGCTTCCGGGCGTCGTGCGGATGACGACGAGGTTGCCCACCCCCTCAATGCTCAGCGCGAGCGCCGGCAGCAGTTGAGCCAACGCCGGCGACAGGGTGGCGCCGGGCGCCGCCGGGCGGTAGGACGATCCGCCCTCTGGATCGCTCACCTTCACGAGACCGAGTTGGCGGATGTCCCGGGACAACGTCGCCTGGGTCACCGTGAGCCCACGGCGTGCCAGCATCGCGCGCAGTTCCTCCTGACTCGCGATCCGCTGCGTCTGTACGATGTCGAGAACCGCGGCTTGCCGACGCGTCTTCATGCGTGCCAACCCCTTGGTGCGGGCCCTGCTCAAGGATAGTCACCCTGCGCCGAATACACACAGCGACCGGCCACAAACGTGGCGAGCACACCGCGCTCGCCACCCTCCAGGATCCGGTCGGCGAGCCCCGCCGCTGAGGTCTCTGACCCGATCGCGCACGCGACGACGTCCCCCCAAAACCCCGGATTCAGGAGTCCAATCCGGTCGCCCATGAGCGCGCCACCGCCCCACGCCACGAGATCGAGTGCCTCGACCGGGGACAAGCCGGCGAGCTCCGCCGCCGCTCGTGCCTCGGCCAGGATGTCCATCGTTTCCACGCTGGCAACCGAATCCGTGCCAAGCGCCACCGGCACTCCAGCGCGCAGGAGATCACCCAACGGCGCGACCCCATGGTTGTGTCGCGCGTTGGATCGCGGGCACGCGACCACGTGGGTGCCGGTCTCACGCAGGACGGTCACGTCCCGCGCCGTCAACTGTACGGCGTGAATCGCCCAGAAGTCGGGTCCGAGGACCCCGAGGCGGTGCAGTTGCGCCACGGGCGACGCCGCCCGCGGCGGGATCGGCAGCCCCCGCCGCCGCCACAGCTCGGCGAAGGGCCCGATGCCCTCCACGACGAACTCCCATTCCGCCCGCGACTCGGCCACATGCCCGGCGAGCCGCAGGCCGCGCCCGCGCGCCCAGCGAACCGCGCGGCGGTAGAGATCCGGACTCACCGAGTAGGGCGCGTGCGGTGACACGCCGACCCGGATGCGGGGCGCGCCGGGCGCGGCCGCTGCCACGGCGCGGGCGAGATCCTCAGTCGCAGCGGCGGCGGCGTCCGCGCCCGGCGCGATCACCTCATGAAAGTAGACGCCCGCCCCTCCCAGCTCCTCGAGGGCTCGGAGCGAGCCACCCGAGGTCCCCGTATCCATGACATACGTGGCACCGCAACGCCACGCCTCGGTGAGCCCGGCGCGTGCCGCCCCCACAAAGCCAGCGGCGTCGACCGCCTCCTTGGCACGACGCACATGCTGGATCCATGCGAAGAAGTCGTCCTCCCCGATCTGCCCGCGCAACCCATGCAGCTCGAGGTGGGTGTGGGCGTTCACGAATCCGGGCAGGAGCACGGCATCGGGAACGTGGACCACGCGCGCGCCCGGCGGCGCCGGCACGTCGGATTCGCGCCCCACCGCGGTTATGCGTCCCCACGAGTCGATGAGCACGGCACCGTCCCGGACCACCGCGCTCCGTGCCGGCCACACGACATCGGCGCTCAGACGGAGCGGTCGCCCAATCTCGCCGGTGTCGTCGACGCTAGTGACCGCCATGACCGCCGGGCGCGGGCGTGCCCGACGCGTCCGACACGCCGCGGCCGAAACGGTCGTGGATGGGACACACCTCCGTGGGTTCCGAGCCGGGCAGGAACCACTCCCAGTAACGAACATCCCGGGGGCAGAGCGGGTGGGCCAGATAGCCCGTGGTGTTGTCGATCTCGCGCGCGATGAGGCGGTCCGGACGTGGCCATGGCGCGGGAGACGCGCGGTGTTCGTACACCTCGCGCATGTACGCCGACCACGCCGGTGCGGCGAGCAGTCCGCCCTGAGCATTGGCTTTGATTTTGCGCGGCTGATCGAGCCCAATCCACACAGCGGTCACCATTTCGGGGGTGAATCCTAAGAACCACACATCGGTGCCATCGTTGGTCGTGCCGGTCTTACCCCCGGCCGGCGGCCGAAACCCCCCGCGCACGCGCACGGCCGCGGTCGCGGTCCCCCCATCGATCACGTTCTGCAACATCGACGTCACGAACCACATGTGTTCCGGGTCCATGATCTGCGTCCGGCGGACTTGCGGCTCCCACACGATGTTGCCCCGGGCATCCTCGACGCGGAGAATGCCGATCGGCGCCGCCTGCCAACCCACCGTCGCGAATGCCGTGTAGGCCGACGCCATTTCCATGGGGATGACGGATGCGGCGCCGATAAACAGCGAAGGGAACCGCGGCAGTGGGGTCGAGAAACCGAAGCGTGCCGCCTCACCCACCACCGCCTGGACACCGATCTCGAGCCCCAGACGAATCGCCACGAGGTTGCGGGACAGCGCGAGCCCCCGGCGCATGGTCATCGGCCCGTAGAACCGATCGTCGAAGTTCTGCGGCTCCCACGGCATCGTGTCGTTCTGCATGATGCTGATGGGGGCGTCGTCGATCATGTAGCCGGGAGTCCGTCCAGCGCGGATGGCGGCGGTGAATACGAACGGCTTGAACGTGGAGCCTGACTGGCGCTCGGCCTGAGTCGCGCGATTGAACTCCGAATGGCGGAAATCGCGCCCGCCCACCATGGCCCGGACGTAGCCGGAATCCGCGTCTAGGGTGATCACCGCACCCTGGAGATACGGCGTTTGCGTGAGCTTGGCCCCTTCACTCCCGGCGCTCTTCAGGTACTCGTCGTAGCTCCGGTGGCGATACCGGCCGAACTCTCCGTTCTCGATGCGCTCGAGCTGTTCGGCCAGCGCCCGCTCGGCCGCGAGCTGCATATCGATGTCCAGCGTGGTGTACACCCGATAGCCACGTTCATACAGCGCGTTGCCGAAACGCGCATAGAGCTGCTGGCGCACCCACTCCACGAAGTAGGGTGCAACATCACTGAAGCTCTCGCGCGTGCTGAGCTCCACCGGATACGCCTTCCAGATCTCCGCCTCGTCGGGGGTGAGGTAGCCTTGATTGCGCATCAAGTTCAGTACGAGGTTGCGACGCCGAAGGGCATTGTCGGGATACCGCCGTGGGTCGTAGGTGCCAGGAACGTTCGCGATCGCCGCCAGCAAGGCGGCTTCGGCCACGTTGAGCGCTCGCGCTGACTTCCCGAAGTATCGCTGGGCGCCAGCATCCACCCCGTACGCGCTGCCGCCGAGATAGATCTGGTTCAAGTAGAGCTCGAGGATTTTGTCCTTGCCATAGGTCCGTTCGATCTCCAACGCGACCTGGATTTCCCGCAGCTTTCGCCGAGGGGTCTTCGTGGTGGGGAGCTTGTCGGGGAACACGTTGCGCGCCAACTGCATGGTGATGGTCGAGAAGCCCTCGACGTAGTCCAGCGCGAGCAAGACGGCCTTTGCAGCTCCCAAGGCACGGACGAAGTCGATGCCCGAGTGCTGGTAAAACCGCTTGTCCTCGACGGCCACGAAGGCCGCCCGCACGGTCGGGTCGATCTCGTCGAAGCGCAGCACGGTGCGATGTTCGACGCCGACCTCGCGGATGAGCCGCCCGTCCGCGGCATAGACCTTCAGCGCTTGGGTCGGACGATACGACTCGAGGACGCCGATCGACGGGCACGCGGCCCCGGCGCACGCGCGGGTCCATGAGCCGATGGCGCCGCCAGCGGCCAGTCCCACGCCCCCGATCAGGGCGACGATGGCGCGGCGACCCCATTTCGCATTCCACGCGGCGCGCCAGAGTGGGCCGAACTCCCATTGGGCGCGCCGCCGCCGTCGTGCGGTCTCTCCTCCGATCATGGTCGAAACGTAGTGGTGCCCCGGAACGCTTGCCACTATCCAACGTCTCCGGTAACGTTCGCGCGCGAACACGCGCCCGACCACCGCGGGAACTCACCCTGAACATGACCGACACCTACCTGACCGAACTCCACTGGCGCGGATTGATCCAGGATCAGACGCCGCAGCTCGCCGAGCGGCTGCGGGCGGGCCCGCTGACCGGATACGCTGGGTTCGATCCCACGGCGCCGAGCCTCCAGCTGGGTAACGTCGTGCCGATCATGTTGCTGGCGCATCTGCAGCGCGCGGGTGGCAAACCGTTGGTGGTGCTCGGGGGCGGCACCGGCCTGATCGGCGATCCGAGCGGCAAACGCGGCGAGCGCCTGCTGCTGGATCCCGCCACCGTGGAAGAGAATGTCGGTCGGCAACGCGGGCAATTCGAGCGGTTTCTGGAGTTCGGCTCGGGGCGCCATGACGCCGAGATGCTCGACAACGCGTCGTGGCTGTTGCCGGTGGACCTCGTGGGGTTCATGCGCGACATCGGCAAGCACTTTACGATCTCGCTGATGCTCCAGAAGGAGTCCATCAAACGCCGGATGGACGAAGGGATCTCGTACACCGAGTTCTCCTACCTGCTCCTCCAGGCGTACGACTTCCTCCACTTGTATCGCGCGCGCGGATGCGAGCTGCAGGTCGGGGGGTCCGATCAGTGGGGGAATATCACCGCCGGGATCGACCTGATCCGCCGGGTGGCCGCCGCCGAGGTGCATGGCCTGTCGGCGCCGCTCGTCACGACCGCGACGGGCACGAAGTTCGGCAAGACCGAACAGGGCACGGTGTGGCTCGACCCCGACCGAACATCACCCTACCAGTTTTACCAGTTCTGGATCAACCAGGACGACGGGGACGTCGCGGCGTTTCTCCGCATGTTCACGTTCAAGTCGCGGGATACGATCGACGACCTGCTTGCCCGACACGAGGGCGACAGGGGCGCGCGCTTGCCTCATCGCGCGCTCGCGCTCGATGTGACCGAGCGCGTGCACGGCGCTGGCGCCGCACGGAGCGCGGAGCAAGCCTCGCGGGTGCTCTTTGGCGAACTGGATCCTACTGGCGCGGATGCGGCCACGTGGGAGTTGCTGGCAGGCGAGATCCCGTGCCGTCGACTCGACCTTTCGGCCCCGCTGAGCGCGGTGGATCTCGTGGTGCGGGCGGAGCTGGCGTCCTCCAACGGCGAAGCGCGGCGGCTCCTGGCGCAGCGGGGGATTGCCCGCAACGGTGTGGCGCTGGATGCCGCCGACCTCACCGACCGCAGCCACCTGCTCGCGGGTCGTTATGTCTGGTTACGTCGCGGCAAGAAGACCGACGCGCTCCTTACGGTGGACGGATAGCCCTACAGCTCGCGCCTGATCCGCGCCGCCATCTCGTCCAGTTCCGTGCGCGACGCCTTGCGCGGGTAGGATTTGGGGAATCGCAGTCCGAACGCGTCGCCCGCGAATCGCGGCAGCACGTGCAGATGAAGGTGAAACACCTCCTGTCCCGCTGCGGCGCCGCTCGCCGTCCACACATTGAACCCGTCTCCCGCGACGGCTCGGACCGCGCCCGGCCCCACGCGGCCCGCCAGTGCAAAGAGGTACCCGGCGAGTTCGGCCGGACAGGTCGCGAGGTCACGCACGTGCTGCCGCGGCACCAGCAGGACATGACCGGGATGCACCGGGAAGAGATCGAGGAACGCCACGGCCCGTTCATCCTCAAACACTCGGCTGGCCGCCGCCCCCGCGACGATCTCACAGAACGCGCACTCGTCCACGACACCTCCTCACGCGCCAGGCCGCTTCCTCCCCGTCTCCCCCAGCATAATTTGTGCGGGGGGACTCCGTGAAGGGAACTCACATGTTGCGCGATCGTCGATACACCCTGGTGTTGGGCGGTGGCGGCATCAAGGGGCTCGCCCACATCGGCGTGCTCCGGGCCATCGAGGACGTCGGGGCCGCGCCGCAGGAGATCGTCGGGTCCAGCATCGGCGCCCTGGTGGGCGCGGCGTGGTGCGCCGGCATTTCGGCCCCCGAGATGGACGAGCTGGCCCTGCAGGTCACCCGCCGAGACCTCTTCCGCGTCGCCCATCGCACGATGGCGACCCAACGCATGCGTGCACCCGGACTGTATCGCCGGGAGCCGCTGCGCGAATTCATCGGCGGACTGCTGGGGGACGTCACGTTCGCCGAACTCCGGGTTCCGCTTCGGGTCAACACGGTGGACCTCAACACCGGCGAACAGGTGCTGTGGGGATCTGCGGGGTTCGACGACGTGCCGGTGGCGGACGCGGTGTACGCCTCCTGCGCGCTACCGGGATACCTGCCCCCGCAGCCGCTTCGGCAGCACCATTTCGCCGACGGGGCGTCGATCTCCAATCTCCCCATCGAGTGCGCGACGCACTGGGACCGCGACCTCATCGTCGCCGTGGACGTGGGGCAGTTCATCCCGCACAAGGAAGACATGGCACGCGTCGGATTCGCCGCCCTCTACGCCCGCGCGATCGAGATCGCGATGGGGACGAGGCGGGATGTCTCACTGCGCCACTGGTCGCGCCCGCCGTTGCTGCTCCTCAGCCCTCGTATCGAGCATCTGGGACTGTTCTCGTTCGATCACAACGCCTACCTGATTCGTGAAGGACGCCTGGTGGCCGAGGGCGCCTTCGCCACCCCGGAAGCCCTGCCCCACCCCGACGCGTCAGGGGTGATTCGTTATCGCCTCCCGGACGGCGTGACCGCCGCGCTCGCGTAAGGCGCTCAGGTCACCGCCAGCTGCAATCGGTACAGCTCGCGGTAACGTCCGTCCGCCGCGACCAGCGCGTCGTGCGGACCCTCCTCCACGATGCGCCCCCGTTCCAGCACAATGATGCGATCGGCCCGGCGCACGGTGGAGAGTCGATGAGCAATCACCAGCACCGTGCGATCGACGAACAAGCGAGCGAGCGCCTCCTGCACCAGCTGCTCGGATGCCGCATCGAGATGCGCGGTGGCTTCGTCCAGAATCAGAATCGGCGGGTCGCGCAACAGCGCTCGCGCAATCGCGATGCGTTGCCGCTCGCCCCCCGACAGCCGATGGCCGCGCTCCCCGAGTCTCGTATCGTACCCCTGAGGGAGTTGCGCGATGAACGCGTGGGCGTTGGCGAGCCTGGCCGCCGCCACCACCTGAGCACGCGAGGCCGACCGCCACTCCCCGTAGGCGATGTTGGCTTCCACCGTATCGTTGAACACGACTGTTTCCTGGCTCACGACCCCGATCGCCCTGCGCAGGGAGTCCCGGGTGAAGTGCGAGACCGGGACGTCGTCGACCAGCACCACCCCCCGCTGTGGCTCGATGAATCGTGGGAGGAGGTCCGCGAGCGTCGACTTTCCAGCTCCGGAGGGACCAACGAGCGCCACGACCTCCCCGCGCCCGATGCGCACGGTTACGTCGCGCAGCACCCAGTCCTCCCCCTCGTATGCAAACCATGCACCCCGCACCGCGAGGGTGCGTCGCAGCCCCGGGAACTCGGTCGCCGCTGGATCGTCCCGTTCCGGGGCCGGGAGATGCATCAACGCGAAGATCCGTTCCGCCGCCGCCGCCGCCTGGGCCACGAGCGCCGGGTACTGCGCGAGCTTCTTCACCGGTGAGAGTACGCGCAGGGACACGACCACGAAGGCGACGAGGACCTCCGGCCGAAGCGCTCCGCCACCGACCCACGACGTGCCGGCCGCGAGGAGCAGGAGAATCGCCGCCGCTCCGAGGGTTTCACTGACGGGGCCGGACAACATCGCGAATCGCTGTGCGTCGAGTGTGCGAGCCCGGTAGCGCCCCAGCGCCGCGCGGAACCGTTGTGACTCGTAGTCGGCGCCGGAATGCGCCCGGACTACCCGCGCCCCGTCCAGTGTCTCCACCAGCAGCGCACTGAGTTCCCCTCGCTCGGCGAACGCGGCCCGGGAGCTCCGCCGGACGTTGCGCAGCACGGGACTGAGCAGCAGCACGACGACCGGTACGAGCGCCATCGTCACCACGGTGAGCCGGAGCGAGAGCGCGGCGAGTATCGCCACATACACCACGAGCAACCCCAGCTGCCGTACCGCCGTCACCGCCGAACTCCCAACCACACCGCTCACGTGCTCGACATCGGCGGTGACGGTGGCGATCACACCACCCCGACGCGCCCCGATGACCACACCCAGTTGCGCAATTTGCAGTCGGTCGAACACGCCTTCTCGTAGATTGCTCGCGACGCCCTCCTGCACGACTCGGCCGAGGTACTCGCCGCCGACCTGCGCCGCGTTCTTGATCGCCACTCCACCCAGGATCAGGATCGCGACATTGAGGAGCGAGCGCCCCGGATCGGCGGTGTCGAGAAAGCCCCGCGTGACCCAGGCGAGCACCTGCTCGACGGCCGTGGGGACGTCCGCCCCCACCGCGGCGGCGCCGAACAGTACGCGCAGGAAGGGAATGAGGAGCGTGAGCACGAAGCCGTCGAGCACCGCGGCGATCGCCGCGGCAGCCGTCGCGGCCACGAGCAGGGTCCGATGGGGCGCGACGAGAGCGCCGAGGTGGCGGAGCGGCGTCACGTCACGCACGGGGCGTGAGCAGCGCCACGGGCAAGATGACCTCCTCGGGAGAAATGCCGCCATGCAAGAACGATCCACGGTAACGCGCCTGATACTCGCGCAGCTTCGTCGGATACACGAAGAAGTGATCGCCCGCCGCGAGGAGCAGCCGCACCCCCAACCGCATCTTCGGCAGGCCCCACGCGCGCAGGTCCTGCACCTCGATGGCCGCCGACCGGTTCTCCGCGCGGAGATCCTCCCCGAACTTGTAGCGGAGGTTGGCCGTCGCGTCGCGCTTGGCGAACACCGTGGCCGGCGTGCGACAGTGGATCGAGCCGTGATCGGTGGTGAGCAGCACCGGCACGCCGCGGCGTTCGGCTTCCTTGAGTGCACCGTACAGCGCGGAGTCCTGGAACCACGTCTTGGTGATCGCGCGCAACGCCGCGGAGTTCCTCGCCACCTCGTACAGCACCGGGTTCTCGGCTCGGCCGTGGGTAAGCTGATCAATGAAGTTGAACACAAGGGCGGTGGCGCCGTCCCGGGACAAGTAACCGGGAATCCGACGCAACAAGCTCTCGGCTTCCGACGCCGACGCGACCTTCTCGTACTGCGTCGGCACCGTGCCGCCCATGAGGTCGCGCATCTGCTCGGCGAAGAGCTCGGCCTCATGCGCGTTCAGGCTCTCGTCGTCGTGCTCACCCCACCATTCGGGATGACGCGCCTGAATCTCAAGCGGGTAGAGCCCGCTGAAGATGGCGTTCCGTGAGAACGGCGTGGCGCTGGGCACGATGCTGTAGTAGTGCGACTCCTCGAGGTCGAACAGCTGCGTCACGGCCGGCTTCATCAACTCCCATTGATCGAGCCGCAGACAATCCACCACGACGAACATCACCCGCCGATGCGCCCGCAGGAGCGGCACGAGAAACTCGGAGCACACGTCGACCGACAACGGGGGGCGGTCGCCACCGGGGTTCGCGAGCCAGTTGGGATATTGCGCCGCGAAAAACTCGGCGAAATCCGCATGCAAGCTCCGCTCGAACGCGTGCAGAGCATCCTTGAGCCCACTCTCGTCGCTCGGCCCCAATCTGGCGTCCCAGTGATACATCTCGACCACCAGGTCGATCCACTCGCGCCATCCGAGCCGGTCGCCACGCCGCTGCTCCAGCTCCCGAAACCGAATGACGAAATCGCGCGCCAGCCGCTGCTGCCGGATCCGATCCCCTTCCAGCAGTTTCGTCACGACCGAGAGGACCTGCCGCGGGTTGACCGGCTTGACCAGATAATCGTCCAGCTCGATCCCGATGGCCTCCTGCATGGTACCGGCTTCCTCGCTCTTCGTCACCATCACAATCGGGACCGCCGAGTCGACGGCCCGGATGCTCGCCACGAGCTCGAGTCCTTGCCGGCCCGGCATTTGTTCGTCCAGGAGGATCACGCCGTACGCCCGGCGCTGGAGCAAGGCCAGCGCGTCGTCCCCTTGCGCCGCTTGTTCTACCTCATACCCGTGCTCCTGGAGGAACAGCACGTGCGCGGCCAGGGATTCGACTTCGTCGTCCACCCACAGGACGGTCTTGGGGCGCGGCATACACTCTCGAGGCTGAGGCACGTCCGGGAACATCTCGTGGCCGGAGCCACTGCGGTAAAGCTACCACGCGGCCCCACACACCCGCGAACGGTCGACCTGGCCGATCACCCACTGAACCCGTAGTTTCGGCCCGATGCCTCATCTGGAAGACCGCGTGACTGGCCGTCTCCTTGAAGCCGAAACCGAACTGCTCGCGCAACTCGCCGGCGCGCCACGGGGCCCCCGACAGGACGGGACCTTCGCCGTGTGGCTGCTGTTCCGCTACTGCGACGGGCTCCTGCCGCCGGCCCCGCTCTCCGACCGGATCGCGCGGCGGAGACTGGAGCAACTGGAGCGCCGGTTGAGCAGCCTGTCCATGCCCGCAGCGCTCCGTCGCGGCGTCAGCGGCGCGTTCCGTGAATTGCGCGACTCACAGGCCGACGCCATCGCACTCGCTCTGCGTCAGCTCGTCGCGCCGTCACGGGAGGCTCTCGGTACGGCGGTCGGGACCGTCGTGGCTCAGGCCGCTCGCTTGGCCCGAGACCCCGACCCCCACGCACGAACCACCCCGTGAAACCCGCCGACCGCGTACCCCGCGATTCGCTCACCCACCTCGTGCGCCAGGTGGACTCGCTCCCCCGTGGTGATGTGGCACCGGACACGGTCCCGTCGGGATTTCCCTCGCTCGACAAGTTGCTCGGCGGCGGATTCCGCCAGCGGGATCTCGTGGTGATGGGCGGCGACGTGGGCGTCGGCAAGTCCGCGCTGGCGTTGGCCATCGGCGTACGCGTGGCCGCAGCCGGGTATCGAGTCGGGTATTTCTCCGGTGAAATGGACGAAGACCGGCTGCTCGAACGCGCCGTCGCCATCGAGTCACGGGTCACGATCGACGACATGCGCCAAGCCAAGCTCAGCGACCAGGCGCGCTCTGCGCTGGGTGCCGCCGCTCTCAGACTCCGCGACATTCCTCTCAGGATCTTCCCGATGGTTGGGCGCCAGTTCGACGAGGTGCTCGCCCCGGCGTGGGACGATGCACCCGCGCTCATCGTGGTCGACTACGTCCAATTGCTCCCTCCACCGACCAGCCGGATGACGCAGGAGGAGGACGCGGCTGCCACGATCCGGGCCCTGAAGGCTCTGGCCCTGGATCGCCACATCGCCTGCCTCGCCGTCGCCCAGCTCCCGCGTCATGCATCCGACCGGGAGGATCCTCGGCCCACCCTCGACGACTTCGGGACGCTCGGAGCGGTCAAACAGCACGCGGACGTGGCCCTGGGCCTCTATCGCGAGGAGATGTACAACGCCGAAGGGGGCGTCGAAGGGGCGACCGAGCTCATCGTCGCCAAGAACCGGAACGGCCCGACCGGTTACATCGATCTCTACTTTTACCAGCACTGCATGCGCTTCGAGGACATGCTGGATCCGGAGGCGTAGGTCCTAGGGCACCACCGCCTCCGCCTCGATCTCCACCAGCATCGCCGGATCGATCAGGGCCGAGACTTCGACCATGGTGGTCGCGGGTCGCACGTCGCCAAACGCTTCCCGGTGGGCTCGGCCGACGGCCTCCCAATGCTCGATGTTGGTGACGTACATGCGCGTGCGCACCACGTCGGCGAGCGAGGCACCGGCGCGCTCGAGCGCGACGCGGATGTTGGCGAGCGCCTGGGTCGCCTGCCGGTACGGGTCGCCGGCGCCCACCACGCGCCCCTCCGCATCCGTGGCGGTGGTGCCTGACACGAACAGCGCCTGGCCCACGCGCACCACCCGCGCGTAGCCGACGATGGATTCCCACGGGGTGCCGGACTGAAACGTCTCACGCATGGCGCCCACCTCCGGATCGCGCCAAGCGCCGCGCCGCCGATCGTTCGGCCTGTCGCACCCAGATCACCGACCCGATCACCACCGCCATCGCCGCGACGCGGTCCACGGACAGACGCTCGTCGAGCACCAGCCACCCCAGCAGGACCGCGACACACGTGTTCACGTACACGTGCGTCCCCAGGAACGTCGGCTGCGCGTGCTTGAGCAAGTAGACGTAGCTGGTGTAGGCGACGATGGATCCGAACAGGATGAGGTACGCCACCGCCAGCAGCCCGGCGCGAGAGAACTCGAAGCGCGCCGCCTCGCCGGTGACGACACCCGTCACCGCCAGCACGGCGCCGCCGACGCACATTTGCAGCGCCGCGTGCACGTACGGGCCCGTCTCCACCGGGTGGCGTTTCGAGTAGATCGACCCGGCCGCCCAGGAAAACGTGGCCGCGAGCAGGGCGAGCGCCGGCCAGACGCCCGCGGCCTGCAGGGTCGTCCCGTCTCCCAACGCGAGCCACACGGCCCCCGCGAAACCGACGCCCAACCCAACAAACTGCTGCGGGGTGGGCCGCCGCTCACTGCCCGGTATGACGGCGTCGAGCAGCGCCATCCACAAGGCGCCCGTCATCACCAGCACTGCTGCCAGGCCGGACTCGATGTACTGCTCCGACCAGATCACCAACCCGTTGCCGACGCTGAGCAACATCACCCCGACCACGGCCGCCGTGCGCCAATCGCGCGGACGCCGCGGGAACGGCTTCCTGAGGAGCAGTGCCACGACCAGTAGGAGCAACCCGGCGGTCAGAAACCGGGTGCCGCCGAACAGCGCCGGCGGCAAATGCTGAACGCCGATGCGAATGGCGAGATAGGTGGAGCCCCACACGAGGCTCACGATCACGTAGGCAAGGATGACGGGCGCCGGCACGTTGGCACAAACATAGTTGAGCCTTCAACCCGCGCGTATATTTCTTGTTTGGGTTCCATCACTTGGGTTCCGTCGGATGGGTGTATGGCCGGTCATAGCAAGTGGAAGCAGATCAAGCACAAGAAGGCCGCCACCGATGCCAAGCGCGGCGCGGCGTTCACCAAGCTCATCAAGGAGATCACGGTCGCCGCGCGACAGGGCGGAGGCGACCCGGCCGCCAACGCACGACTACGCACGGCCGTCGACGCGGCGCGTTCGGCCAACATGCCGTCCGAGAACATCGAGCGTGCGATCAAGAAAGGCACCGGCGAACTGGCGGGCGTGAGTTACGAGGAGGCGACGTACGAAGGGTACGGACCGGGCGGCGCCGCCATCATCGTGCTGGTGACCACCGACAATCTCAATCGAACCGTGGCCGAGCTCAGACACGCGTTCTCAAAGCACGGGGGCAGCTTGAGCGAGCCGAATGCGGTCGCGTGGCAGTTCACCAAGCGCGGGCAGATCGAGCTCGATGCGACGGTCATCTCCGAGGAACAGGCGCTGGAGGCGGCGCTCGAGTGCGGCGCGGACGACATGACCTCCGAGGACGATCGCCACCTCATCACGACCAAGCCGGAGCAATTGCATGCGGTGCGGGAGGCTCTCACCGCGCGCGGTCTCCAGCCGCTGGAAGCCGAGCTCGCCTTGCTGCCGAACGTGACCGTGCAGGTATCCGGCGAGGACGCCGTTCGGCTCGTGAAATTGGTCAATACCCTGGACGACCACGACGACGTGGCCAAGGTGTTCAGCAACTTCGACGTCGACGCGGAGACACTGGCAGCGGTGAACGGGTGACCGTTCGCGTGCTCGGCATCGACCCCGGCACCGCGGTGACGGGATACGGGATCGTCGAGCCCGCTCACGAGCGGCCGGGGCATCTCGTGGAGTGCGGGGTCATCCGTACCAACCCTCGGCAACCGCTGTGGCACCGGCTCGACGCCCTGTACCAGGGGGTGCGCGCGCTCATCGAGCATCATGAGCCCACGGCGCTCGCCTTGGAAACCGTATTTTACGACAAGAACGTGCGGACGACCGTCACCCTGGGCCACGCGCGGGGCGTGGTGCTGCTGGCCGCCGCGCAGGCGGGTCTGGACATAGCGGAGTTCCCGCCGGCCACGATCAAGAAAAACGTGGTCGGCACTGGTGGGGCCGCGAAGGCGCAGGTCGGATACATGGTGAAGCATCTCCTCAACCTGCGGGAAGCACCGAAGCCCGCGGACGCCGCCGACGGCGTCGCCGTCGCGCTGACGTATCTGCTCACACGGAGGGACCGCCCGTGATCGCCGCGGTCCATGGGACGCTCCTGCGCAAGAGCGGCGATCGCGTGGTCGTCGAGACCGCGGGTGGTGTGTGCTACGAGATCGCGGTGCCGCTAGGCGTCCTCGAGCGGATGCCGGCCGAGGGCCTCGCGGTGGGGCTGCGCACCGTGCTCGTGGTGCGCGAGGACGGCTGGGCGCTCTACGGCTTCGACGAGGAGGTGGAGCGCACCGTGTTTCAGCGGCTGTTGGGTGCGACGGGCGTCGGCCCGAGGCTGGCGCTGGCGCTCATGTCCACGTTGGGCGGAGCGCGGGTCGTGCGATCGATCAAGGACAACGACCTCGCGGCCTTGTGTACCGTGCCCGGGGTCGGCAAGAAGACGGCGGAGCGCATGGTCGTGGAGTTGAAGGACCGCTTCAAGGAACTCGCGGTGGAGGGTGCGGTCGTGGCCGCGCAGGCACCGGCCGAGCAGGCCGTGCAGGCCCTCACGAATCTGGGGTACAATGCGGCCGACGCCGATCGCGCCGTTCGACAGTTCCTCGCACAGCATGATGGTGCGGAGGCGGTTGACCTGATTCGCGGAGCGCTGCAACTGTTAACCAAGACGAGGTGACGCCGTAGCCCATGACGACCGCCGAGTGGCTGTGCACGAAGTGCGGTGCGACGAACCGCAAGCTGGTGGTGGGAACGCCGCCTCAACTCGAGGATCGGTGCGTTTCCTGCCGCACCCGGCACGTCGTGCGCCCCGGCCGGCGGCCGGTGCGCTGGGAAGCGACCGTGAGCAAGTGAACCGCCCCGAGATCACGACCCCGGAGGTGCTGCCGGACGAGCGGTCGGCCGACGCCTCGTTGCGCCCGTCGCATCTCGGGGAGTTCGTGGGACAGGACAACGTCAAGGAGAGCCTCCAGATCGCGATCGAAGCGGCGAAGGGACGCGGGGAGCCGCTCGATCACGTGCTCTTCTTCGGGCCGCCTGGGCTGGGCAAGACCACGCTCGCCATGCTGATCGCGCGGGAAATGGGCGTCAACATCCGGACCTCCAGCGGCCCCGTGCTCGAACGGGCCGGCGATCTCGTCGGCATGCTCACGACGCTCCGGCACGGTGACATCCTGTTCATCGACGAGGTGCACCGCCTGCGCCCGCAACTGGAAGAGTTCCTCTATCCCGCGATGGAGGATTACCGCATCGACGTGCGCATCGCCGAGGGCCCCAACGCGCAGACCATCCCCATGACGGTCGAACCGTTCACCCTCGTCGGCGCGTCCACCCGTTATGGCATGCTGACGCCGCCCATGCGGGCTCGGTTCGGCCTCGTCGAGCGCCTGGGCTACTACCCTCCCGAGGACCTCGAGAAGATCGTGGTGCGATCCGCCGGGATTCTGGAGGTCGAGATCGCACGCGAGGGAGCCGGGGAGATCGCCCGGCGCAGTCGGGGCACGCCCCGCGTCGCGAACCGATTGCTCCGACGCGTGCGCGACTATGCCCAGGTCCGCGCCGACGGCACGATCTCCGTGGACGTGGCGCAGGCGGCCCTCGCCCGCCTCAACGTCGACGAGTACGGGCTCGACGACATGGATGGGCGCATTCTCCGCATCATCATCGAGAAATACGACGGCGGACCGGTGGGGTTGAAGACCATCGCTGTCGCCGTCGGGGAGGATGCGGAGACCCTCGAAGAAGTGTACGAGCCGTTCCTGATTCAGCAGGGATTCCTGCAGCGAACGCCGCAGGGTCGGATGGCGAGCCCGGCCGCCTACCGACACTTCGGCTTCACGCCGCCGCTCGGCCGAACGGAGCAACCTTCGATGTTCGGCGACGACGGTGCCTGAGTACTCGCCGGCCGACTTCGACTACCCTTACCCTCCAGCCGCGGTCGCCCAGCATCCCCTCACAGACCGCAGTGCCAGCCGTCTCCTCGTCCTCGACCGATCGTCGGGTGCCATGCGTCACCGGCACTTCACCGACGTGCCGGACCTAATCGCGCCGGGCGATCTGGTGGTCCGCAACGTGAGTCGCGTCATTCGCGCCCGACTGATCGGCACCCGTGACAACGGGCGCCCGGCCGAGGTGCTCCTGGTGCGCCCCGACCCCGCCGGCGGCTGGATCGCGATGGTGCATCCCGGGGGGAAACTCAAGCAGGGACGCCGGGTCTCGTTCGGCATCGAGGCGCGGGTCACGATCGCGGCGGTGCTCGGCGGTGGGCTGCGACGAGTGACCTTCGACGGAATTGCCGTGGAACGGGTGATGGAGCGGTACGGCCACGTTCCGTTGCCCCCCTACATCGATCGCTCCGACGAAGAGGCCGACGTCCACCGGTATCAGACTGTGTACGCCAAGACGGATGGAAGCATCGCCGCGCCAACGGCCGGCTTGCACTTCACGCACGCGATCCTCGACCGGCTGCGGGACCGCGGCGCCACCTTGGCGGATGTCGTACTCCACGTCGGGCCGGGAACGTTCAAGCCGGTGGAGGTCGACGTCCTCACGGACCACGTGATGCACGCCGAGTGGTACGACGTTCCCGAAGCGACCGCGCGTGCCGTGGCCGATGCGCGGGCTCGTGGCGGCCGCATCTGGGCCGTTGGCACGACGACGGTACGCACCCTCGAAGCCGCGGCCACTGACGATCCGTCCACGCCGGTCGCTTCCGGCCGAGGATGGACCGACCTCTTCATCTATCCCCCGCATGCGTTTCGCGTCGTGCAGGGCGTGCTGACGAATTTCCACCTGCCTCGATCGACGTTGCTCATGCTAGTCGCGGCGTTTGCCGGGTACGACCACACGATGCAAGCCTACCGCGAAGCCGTGGAGCGCGGGTATCGCCTGTTCAGCTACGGGGACGCGATGGCGATCGCCGATCGTGTTTGAGTACGAGATTCAGGCGACGACGGCGCGGGCCCGCGCCGGGGTGCTCGCGCTGCCCCACGGGGCCGTGGAAACGCCATGTTTCATGCCGGTCGGTACGCAAGGGACGGTCCGTGCGCTCTCGACGGCCGACTTGGAGGCCGTCGGGGCCACGATGATCCTGGCCAACACGTATCACCTCCACGTCCGTCCGGGGGAATCCACGGTCGCCGGGCTCGGCGGCCTGCACCGCTTCATGGCTTGGTCCAAACCGGTGCTCACTGACTCGGGAGGGTTCCAGATCTTCTCGCTGGAGGGCAGCAGGCGGGTCACGGAGGAGGGGGTCGAATTCCGTTCGCACGTCGACGGGGGGCGCCGCCACCTGACGCCCGAGCGGGCCGTCGAGATCCAGTGGACGCTCGGAAGCGACGTGGCGATGGCGTTCGACCACCTGGTCCCCGGGGGAGCCGACGCCGCGATCGCGCGGGACGCTCTCGACCGCACGCGCCGGTGGCTGGAGCGCTGCCGCCGGCGCCATCAGGCGCTCGCGAGCGACGCGCCCGATCGGCAAACGCTCTGGCCTATCGTGCAAGGCGCCGGACACCGGGACCTGCGCGATCGTGCCGCAAGGGACGTTCTCGACACGGGGGACTGGACGGGCGTCGCCGTCGGAGGACTGGCGGTCGGTGAACCCAAGCCCGTGATGTACGAGGTCCTGGAGGCCGTCGACGAGCGGTTGCCCCGAAAGCAGCCGCGTTATCTTATGGGTGTCGGGTTCCCAGTGGACCTTCTGGAAGCGATCGCACGAGGGATGGATCTCTTCGATTGCGTGGCCCCGACACGGAACGGGCGGAACGGATCGGCATACACTCCTGACGGCCCCATCAACATTCGCAACGCTTCGTACCGGACCGACGGCGGTCCGCTCGATCCGCGCTGCGACTGTGAAACGTGTCGCACGTACTCTCGAGGGTACCTCAGGCATCTGTTTGTGGCCGACGAGTTGCTCGGACTGCGACTCCTCTCGCTCCACAACGTGCGCTTTCTGATCGCCCTGGCCGGCGAAGCACGACAGCGGATCGCGGCGGGCGACTTCGACCCGTGGCACCGCGCATGGATCAACCGATACACGACGGGACGAATGTGAACTCGATGCTGTTGGCCCTCAGTCTGTTTGCGCCCACCGGCCAGCCCGGTGGCCGCACCACGCTGCTGTTCTTCGGGCAGATGGCCGCGATCATCGCCATCTTCTACTACTTCTTCATTCGCCCGAACGCACAGAAGGAAAAGCGGCATCGCGAGCGGCTGAGTCGGATCAAGAAGGGAGATCGCGTCGTGACGGTTGGCGGGATCATCGGCGAGGTCGTGCACATCAAGGACGACGAGCTCACCGTGAAATCCGGCGAGTCCCGTGTGGTGGTGCAACGCGGACGCGTCGCCGAGGTCGTCGGAGACGAGTGATCGTGGCCCTCCGCCCCATCCACCTCCTCGGATCGCCCATCTTGCGGCAGGTGTCCGCCGCCGTCGGCACGGTCGACGCCACGGTACGGACCCTCGTGCAAGACCTGATCGACACGATGCATGCCGACAGCGGCATCGGACTCGCGGCCAACCAGATAGGGGTGGCCTCACAGGTGGCGGTGGTCGAGGTTGAGGATGGTAGTGAGCCCATCGTCCTGATCGACCCGGTGGTGACCGCGCGCGAGGGGCGGGAACGTGGCGAGGAAGGGTGTCTCTCGATTCCCGATCTGTTCGGCGACATTGACCGTGCCCGGCACATCACCTTCGAGACCACCACGCTGAACAACGAGCGCGTGACGTTATCGGCGGAGGGACTCGAGGCCCGCGCGATTCAGCATGAAGTCGACCATCTACATGGCGTGCTGTTCATCGATCATCTGAGCCCACTCAAGCGACGTATGCTGTTGGCCAAATGGAAGAAGGCCCGCAAGGGGAAGACGGGATACCTGAAGGAGGTCACGGCTCAGGACGAGCCTATGGCCGGGCGGTAACGTGCGATCAGTCTTCTTCGGCACTCCGGACTTCGCGGTGCCGTCACTCCGCGCCCTCGTCGGCGAGGGCTTCGACGTCGCGGCGGTCGTCACCCAACCCGATCGCCCGCAGGGGCGATCGCGCTCGACACGGATTCCGTCACCCGTGAAGCAAGTCGCCACGGACGAAGGGATCGACGTGCTGCAACCCGAACAGCCCAACGACCCGCAGTTCCTCGAGGAGCTGAGCGCGCTCCGTCCGGACATAGGCATCGTGGTGGCGTACGGCCACATCCTCAAACCCCACATCCTGGCCGTCCCCACGCGCGGCATGGTGAATGTCCATGCGTCCCTGCTCCCGAAGCTGCGCGGCGCGGCTCCCATCGTGCACGCGATCCTCGAGAGACTCGACACGACGGGCGTGTCCATCATGGAGATGGACGCCGGCATGGATACCGGGCCGATCCTCCATCAAGTGTCGACGCCGATCGCGACCGACGAGACGGGCGGTGAACTCACGGTGCGACTGGCGGAACTCGGCGCGCTCGCCCTGATCGAGGCGCTCGCCCTGCTCACCACCAACTCCGCGCTGCGAGTACAGCAGGACCATCATCACGCCAGCTACGCCCCGAAGATCTCACGCGAGATGGCACGTATCCGCTGGGAGGAGCCGGCCGAACGAATCGGACGGCAGGTACGCGCGTTCGATCCGGATCCAGGCGCGTGGACCAGTCTTGGACGGCGTGATATCAAACTGTTCGGACCACGGCTGGCCGACGATTGGGTCACGGATGACGCCCCAGGGCAGATCATCGAGACGGACCCTGCGCTCGTGGTCACGGCTGGGGATGGCGCGCTGCAGTTTCTCGACGTGCAGCCTGCCGGAAAGGCTCGCATGAGCGCCGTGGAATGGCTCCGGGGCCGCGGGGCGACCAAAGCACAGCGCTTCGGATGACCCCTGTGCCACGCGTGCACGCGGTGACGGACGACCGCGTGCTCGCTCACCGCGACTTCCCGGCCCGGCTCGCGTCCCTCCGCGGGGTGGATGACCTGGCGGTGCACGTGCGATCGAGAACACGCCCGGCCGCGGAACTCATGTCCGTGATCCGCAGGTGTCGCGAACTGGCGCTCACGGTGGTGGTCAACGACCGCGTCGACCTCGCGCTGGCCGCCGCGACCGACGGTATCCACCTGCCCGCCGACGGCCTCCCCACCGAGAGCGCACGGCGGCTGGCCGGTCCCGCCGTGTGGATCGGATGCTCCGCTCACACCCCGGACGAAGCGCGCGCCGCCACCAAAACCGGAGCGGACTACGTCTACCTTGGTCCCATATGGGCGACCGCGTCCCATCCACTCCGGCCGCCCCTGGGGATCGCCGCGGTAGCGGCGGTCCCCGACGCGCGCGTCATCGCCATCGGTGGCGTGACGGCGGCTCGCGCCCCGGACTGCCGACGCGCGGGCGCCCACGGCATCGCCGCCATCAGCGCCATCTGGGACACCCCCGATCCCGGCGCGGCGGCCCGTGAGCTCCTGCTATCTTTTCTCCATGGGACGGAGAGTGAAGCACAATGAGTGATGCAGGCATGATCACCGTGAACGGGCGTGCCCGGCCACTGGAGGCACCCACCTCACTCCTGCGCCTCCTCGAGCAGTTGGCGCTGGATCCGCGGGCGGTCGTGGTCGAGCTGAATCGCGAGATCGTGCGGCGACCCCAACTCGCCGATACGCGGGTCCAGCCGGGCGATCAGCTCGAGCTGGTGCATTTTGTGGGGGGAGGATAGTCATGGCCACCAGTGCGGCAACGGAGCTCGACACGCCACTCACGATCGCGGGACGGACCTTTCGGTCGCGACTCATGGTGGGGACGGGAAAGTACCGGAGCAACAGCCTCATGGGCGCCGCGTTGGATGCATCCGGCGCCGAAATCGTGACCGTGGCCGTCCGGCGGGTGGATCTCGATCGTTCCAAAGAGGAAGGGATTCTCTACCATCTCGACACGGCCAAGTACTTCCTGCTGGCGAATACGGCGGGCTGTTACTCGGCCGAGGACGCCATTCGCTATGCCAGACTGGCTCGGGAAGCCGGGTTCAACGAGTTCATCAAGCTCGAGGTGATCGGCGACCAACCGACGCTTCTCCCCGACACCGAAGGACTGCTGCAGGCCGCCAAAGCGCTCGTGGCGGAGGGGTTCGCTGTGATGGCGTACACCAACGACGACTTGGTGACGGCGCTGCGGCTCGAGGACCTGGGCTGTGCGGCCGTGATGCCGCTCGCGTCCCCGATCGGGTCTGGGTTGGGACTCGTGAATCCGTACACAGTTCGGACGATCAAACAGCGATTGGCGTGCCCGGTCATCGTGGATGCGGGTGTCGGGACCGCGTCCGACGCGTGCATCACCATGGAACAGGGTGTGGATGGGATCCTCATGAACACCGCGCTCGCCGAAGCACGGGACCCAGTGCGTATGGCCACCGCGATGCGGCTGGCCGTCGAGGCGGGGCGGGAGGCGTTCCTCGCCGGACGGATGCCTCGCCGCGAGATCGCGGTTCCGTCGAGCCCTACGACGGGTCTGCTGGACTGACCGTGGAGGCGGGGCGTGCGGCCCGCGAGGCGGCCCTCGCGATCCTCCAAGGCGTGCGGGCTGGAGACGGCTGGGACGATGTGCTCGCCGCGGCGATCGCTCCCCTCAAAGGTGACGACGCGCGGCTGGCCCACGAGATCGCCGCGGGCGTGTTGCGGATGCGCCGCCCCCTGGACGAGCGCCTCTCCGCGCTTGCGTCGGCGTGGGAGACGACCTCTGACGACCTCAAGGATCTGGCACGGATCGGGGCGTTTCAGTTACTCGTGCTCGATCGCGTCCCGCCGTACGCGGCCGTGCAAACCACCGTAGAAGCCGCGAAACATGCCGTGGGGGTGGGCGGAAGCCGGTTCGTCAACGCCATTCTCCGCCGCCTGGCGACGGGCGGCGCCGTGACCACGGATTTCGCCAACGGTTTTGCCACACACCCCGACTGGCTGATCACGCGCTGGACCGCGCGGTTCGGCGTCGAGGCGACCGCTAGGCTGCTCGAGCACAACGATGAACGCCCCGACATGACCCTGGTACCTTACCGCTGGACCGTCGACCGGCTGGCGCAGGCTCTCACCCACCGCGACATTCCGTTCCGCCCGGCAGCCTTTGGAACGGGATTTGTCGTGGCCACGGGTCGAGCCTCCGACTTTCCGGGATTCGCGGAAGGCGCGTTCCTCGTGCAGGACGCTGCCCAATCGGCGTTGCTCGAGTTCGCGCGGCTGCCGAGCAGCAGCATGATCTGGGATGCGTGCGCCGCTCCCGGGGGAAAGGCGCTGTGTTTGGCCCGGAGCGGAGTCGTGCTGGCCACCGACCTGCGGAGTGCTCGGGTGACTCGGCTGCGCGAGTCGTCGCGCCGGTGCGGCGCCGAGATGCTCGTGGCGGTGGCTGATGCGCGCCGGTCGCCATTCCGCGACGAGCAGTTCGACGCTGTGTTGGTCGATGCCCCCTGCACGGCCACCGGGACGATGCGTCGTCATCCCGACGCCCGGTGGCGTTTGGATGCGAGGATGATCACGCGGGCGGCGGAGTTGCAGCGCACCATATTGGACGGCGCGGCGCCAGCGGTCCGGCGGCGCGGGGTACTCGTGTATCTGACGTGCTCGCTGGAACCCGAGGAGAACGACGAGCAGGTGGAGGCTTTCTTGTCGACGCACCCGAACTTCCGGCGAACCACCGAAGATCGCTTCCTGTTTCCACCCGACCGTGGAACCGATGGTGGATTCGGGGCCCGGCTGGAACGCGTGGCATGAGGCGACCCCGGCAGGCCGAGCGACGCGCCGTCTGGATGCAGGCGCTGCGGGCGCAGGCGGTCCGTGCGCGCACAGCGCTGAGCGGCCGCGTCGGCCCACTCGGGGAGCGGTGGCGGCCGTTCGTGTCCCGGATGCGCAGCCATCCTGCGGCGCTGCTCGGCGCGGGCTTCATGCTGATGTTCGCCTTCGGATACCTTATCGCGGCATTGGTGCTCTTTCCGGCGCCGATCTTCGCGCAGACACGAATGGTCCCACGGCTGCTGGATCTGGAGCGCGAAACGGCCGAGAGTCGTTTGACGGAGTCAGGCCTGGTCCTCGGGCAGGCGGACGTTGAGAGTCACCCGAGCAGCCCGCGAGGGAGGGTGACCTGGCAGAGTCCGCCGCCAGGCGTGCGCGTGCCCGAAGGCTCGGTCGTGCGCATCACCGTGAGCGGGGGGCCGCAGCGCGTGGCCGTGCCGGACCTTGTCGGCTACGACATCCAGGCGGCACGGGCGTTGGTGGAGGCCGCCGGACTCGCCGTGGGCCGGGTGGACGCCACTCAGGCGCCGGCGCCCCAGGGCGTAGTCGTGAGCACCCGGCCGCCGACGGGCGCGACACTGCTTCCTGGTGGTGAGGTGATACTCATGGTGAGTGTCGGAGCCCCCACGATCACCGTGCCGGACCTTACCGGACTGACGAGGGATTCCGCCGGTGCCGTGCTGGAGGAAGTGGGGCTCACGCTGGGTACCTCACTGCGTCGCACGTCGACGCGTGGGGCGCCGGATACCGTGATCGAACAAGACCCGGCCCCCGGGACCTTGAGTGCGCCGGGCACCGTGGTCAACATACGCATCGCAAGGAGACCGTCGGAATGAGCCGCAGTGTCGTGATCGCCCCGAGTGTGCTGGCCGCGGATCTGGGCAGCCTGGCGGACCAGGTCACCGCCGTGACCGAGGGTGGCGCCGAGTGGATTCACGTCGATGTGATGGACGGCCACTTCGTGCCCAATCTCACGTTCGGGGTTCCGCTGCTGCGCGCGTTGCGCCGCGTGACCGATCTGCCACTCGATGTCCATCTGATGGTCGAGCGCCCGGAGACCTATATTTCCACGTTCGCGGCGGCCGGCGCGAACGTGTTCACGTTTCATCCCGAAGCCACCCGGCATGTGCAGCGGCACCTCGACCAAGTGCGGGAGGCCGGCATGCGAGCGGGGCTGGCGTTGAACCCTGGCACGCCGCTGGCGCTGGCCGACGAGGTCGTCGGTGATATCGATCTGTTGCTGATCATGTCCGTGAACCCAGGATTTGGGGGGCAGCGGTACTTGCCGGCGTCCACGGCAAAGATCGTGCGGGCCCGGGCGCTGCTTGATCGGGTCCAAAGCGGGGCGCGACTCGAAGTCGACGGCGGCATCAGCCGCGAGACGATCGGGGCCGCGTGGCAGGCGGGAGCGGATACGTTTGTGGTGGGGTCCGCCCTGTTCGGGGCGGACGACCCCACCAGCGAAGTGCGTGAACTGCGAAACCGGTGTGCATTCAAGGCGTAGCCAAGTGACCCAGAAAGCTCAGTGGATTCTCGTTCTCGTGATCGTCGGCCTGCTCGGCGGGGCGCTCATCGGGGGCATGGCGTTGTCGCCCACGCTGGCGCCGGTCGGGGTGGAGAGCAAAGCCCCCCGGTTCGAGGCGGTTTCCGTCGCGACCGGCGACACAGTCGACATGCGCTATGAGGGTGACGTTGTGCTCCTCAACATCTGGGCGACCTGGTGCATCCCGTGCGAAGCCGAGATGCCATCGATCCAACGGCTGTATCAGGAACTCGGACCGGCCGGGCTGCGGGTCGTGGCCGTCAGTGTCGATGCCGGCCCAAGGGAAGAGGTGAAGCAGTGGGTGACCAGCCGCGCGCTCACCTTCGAGATCCTGCAGGATCAGACGGGACGAATCGAGCGCATGTACCAGACGACGGGCGTGCCGGAAACGTTCCTGATCGATCGGCAAGGCATCATCGTGAAGAAGATCATCGGTGCGACGGAATGGGACCACCCGGCGCAGAAGACGCTCATCCGCGAACTGCTTCGTGTCAGTGAAGATCCGCGCGCCGCTGGGGGCTAGGCTTCGCGCCCTTCTGATCGACCACTGGCCGATCAAGCTCACAGCCATCCTGCTCTCGACCGTGCTGTGGGCGGTCGTCACAGCCGAGGAACCGACGACGCAGCTCGTGGCCGTGGAGCTGCACGTCACTCCTCCACGTGGCCGGACGCTGGCCCAGCGACCGCCGACCGTGCAGGCGCTCTACTCGGGGTCAGCGCGGGAACTCCTGAAGCTGCTCGGCCAGCCGCCTCGCATCATTCAGCACATCCCCGACACGGTGATGGGATCCTCGGTGCTGCTTGAACTGGCCGTGAGCGACCTCGTCACGCCGGACGGGGCCAATGTCAACGCGCAGGAGGTCCAACCTCGCACGGTGACCATCGTGTTGGATGATGCGATCGAGCGCACGGTGCCGGTGTTCCTCCGTGGCACGCCGCAGGCCGACTCGGGGTTCATCGTCGTGGGAACGCCCATCGTGACCCCGGGATCGGTGTTGGTGCGGGGACCGGCGGTGTTTGTGTCGCAGGTGCAAGCCGTGGGGACGATCCCGTTCGACATGCGGGGCCTCCGCGCCCCGATGCGGCAGCGGGTCAGCCTGGACACCGCCGCACTCGGTGGCGCGCGGCCCATGCCACCGGACGTGGAGGTGTTCGTTCAGGTCGGTGCGATCAGCGAGGTGATGCTCCTCGGGGTTCCCGTTCTCGTGCGATCGGATCGGGCGGGGTCGTGGGCCAGCGAAGTGCCCGCGGTCGTCGTCACCGTGCAAGGACTCGACCAGCGCGTTGCCCGGCTCACCCGCGATAGCGTCCGGGTCGTCGCGCGGATCAGCGGCACGACCATCGAAGAGACCGCGGCGCTGGCGGTGGAGGTCGCCGAGGGGCTCACCGCGTGGACCACCCCGGATTCGGTGGTGGTGCGCCGGAGGTCCGGTGGTTGAAGTCGTGCTGGGAATCGAAACCTCGTGTGACGAAACGTCGGCCGCCGTGCTCGTGCGGAGTGACGAGGGACCGCGGCTCGCCGGACTGACGATCCTCTCCCAGGACGTCCATGCCATCTTCCGGGGTGTCGTTCCCGAACTCGCCAGTCGCGCGCACCTCACGGCCATCACGCCGGTCGTGCGGCAAGCTCTCGACGAGGCCGACCTTGTACTCGACGACGTTGACGCGGTGGCGGTGACGGCCGGCCCCGGGTTGATCGGTTCGCTGCTGGTCGGCCTGTGCTATGCCAAGGGCGTGGCGGCCGCGCGGGATCTGCCGCTGGTCGGCGTGCATCATCTCGAGGGACACGTGTTCGCGGCCACGCTGAGTGACACACGACTTGCCCCGCCGCTCGTAGCCTTGATCGTATCCGGGGGCCACACCCTGCTGCTGGACGTCCCCGCGTGGGGGCGGTATCGCCTGCTGGGAGGAACGCGTGACGACGCGGCCGGGGAGGCGTTCGACAAGGTCGCGGCGATGCTCGACCTCGGGTACCCCGGAGGACCGGTCATCGAGCGTCTTGCCACGACCGGCGTCGACCGGTTCGCGTTCCCGCGCCCGATGCGCTCCGACGGTTTCGACTTCTCGTTCAGCGGCTTGAAAACGGCGGTGCTGTACGCCGCACGCGCGTCCACGGATCTCGAAGCGGACCGTGCCGATCTCGCGCGATCGTTTCAAGAGGCCGTGTTTGACGTGCTGGTGGACAAGGTGGATCGCGCGCTCCAACACACCGGATATCCGCGCGTGGTTCTCGGGGGCGGTGTCGCATGCAATCAGGCCCTGGCGCATCGCGTGCGCGACGCGATGCACGCCGGCATCGAAGTGCATGTTGCGCCCCCACGTCTGAACGCCGACAACGCGGCGATGATCGCCCGCGCCGGCTGGTTCCACCTCGAGGCGGGCACACGCCATGGTCTGGACCTCGATGCCGATCCCCGATTGGCCTGGCCCGGTCTCGAACCCGCGCCCCTTGTGGCGTGACGCCACGGACGAAAGCGACGGTATGCCTCTCTATCCGCTGAAATTCAACCTGGGTCCCCTGCAGATCACCGGTTTCGGGCTCATGATGATGGCGGCCTTCCTCATCGCCGGATGGGTCATGGAGCGCGATCTGCGGAGCCGCAAGCTCGCGCCGGACTACGCATGGAGTATCGTCGTTGCGGGGGCGGTCGGCGGCATTCTCGGCGCCAAGCTCTGGTACTTCGGCCTGCATCAGAGTTGGAGCGCGCTGCTCTCGCGTGGCGGCCTCGTGTGGTACGGTGGATTCCTGGGAGGCGTCGCGGCCGTCATCATCACTGGTCTACGCCACAAGATCCCCACCGGGTTCACCGCCGACCTCGTGGCGCCGGCACTCGCCGTCGGATACGCCATTGGACGGGTCGGCTGCTTCTTGATCCAGGACGACTACGGCCGGCCCACCGACCTCCCGTGGGCGGTCAAGTTCCCCGAAGGATGGCCACCCAGCACCGCGCAGAACCTCGCCGCCGCCGGGGTGCCGGTGCCGGCCGACGCCAATCCCTTCGACGTCCTCGCCGTCCATCCGACGCAGCTCTATGAGACCGCGTCCATGCTCCTTGTCTTTGCCGTCCTCTGGCGGATGCGCGCCCGGCCGAGGGGCACGGGATGGCTCTTCGGCCTGTACCTGGCGTTCGCGGGCCTCGAGCGATTCCTCGTAGAGTTCCTGCGCGCGAAGGACGACCGACTCCTGGGACCATTCACGCTCGCGCAAGCAATGAGCGTCGTCGTGGTGTCCGTCGGTCTGACGATGCTGGTCAAGCTTCGCGAGCCCGGTCCCGCACCGGTCAAGGTCCAAGCTGACATCCTCCGCGGGCCCGGAACCTGACATCGGATAGAACGCGCCGGCAGCTGCGAACGTGTTCCGGCAGTTCGCGCAGGGTCAGCCAGCGGCGTCGCTATCAAGAGGAACTCAGGAATCCACCACCGCCATCAACGCCTCGCGCATGGCGGCGGCGGTCTGGAACCTGCCGTCCGGCCGGTTCGCCATCGCCCGGAGGATCAGTTCGGCCAGACCATCCGGGGTCTCCTTGCGAAACTCTCGCGCGTCGGGCGCGTGATCCTTGAGGTGCATTCGCAACACCACTTCCTCGCGATTCGCCATGAACGGCGGTCGCCCCGCAAGGCACTCGAAGAGCACGCAGCCCAGCGAGTAGATATCGCTCCGGTGATCGATATCGAGCGAGCCCTCGACCTGTTCGGGACTCATGTAGGCCGACGTCCCCACCGCGAATCCCGATCGGGTCAATCGGTCCGTGCCGGACGCCACGACGGCCCGAGCGATCCCGAAGTCCACGAGGACGGCGCCTTTGCGATCGAGCAGGATGTTCTCGGGCTTCACGTCGCGATGCACGAGTCCCTTGCCATGTGCGTAGTCGAGCGCGTCAAGGAGATTGTCCGCGATATGGATGGTGTCGGAGAGGCTGGTCTGCTTCGCCCGGTCCAAGTGCGTGCGCAGTGACGGGCCCTCCACGAACTCCATCACGTAGTACACCAGATACTCACCTTCACCGTAGTCGATCAGCCTGGTCATGCGTGGGTGATCCATCTGGGAGAGCAGACTGATCTCGCGGAGGAATCGGTCCGCCGTGACCGACACCGCGAGCTGTGGATGGAGCACCTTGAGCGCAACCTGCCGTCCCTCGAGGTCGCGGGCGACGAACACCCTCGCCGCACCACCACGCGCTACTTCACGCTCGACCACGTACTTCCCGTCCACGGCCTTCTGGACTTGCGGCAGGAATTCTCGACGCAACGGTGCTCCCAGATGCGGAGGAGTGTTCAATCTTCAACGGGGCCGACGGACGGGCAAGCACAGCATTCAGGCGGAGACGCGCACCTTTGCCGTCTTGGGACTCGCCCAGAACACCCAAATCAGCGCCACGGCGAGGGCCGCAGCAAGGAAGCTCTGGCCCAACAACGTCTGCATCGTCGGGAAGATCCCCAACGCGGGCACAGCCGGAATCCACCGCAGCGGCGTCATCCCGACCCAGCCAACGGCCTGCAGTTCGGCGATCCCCTGCCCGGCGAAGCTGAACGCCATCAGATACAGCAGCGCGGACGTGACCCCGAAGAACAGGCGCAAGGGAATCCGCAGTCCATATCGCTGGACACCGACATACACGATGCCGAGCACCGCCGCACCGGTCACGAACCCGGCCGTCACCGCCACGACGGCCGACGCGTGCCCGTCACTGGTGGCTAGCAGTGCCGCGTAGAACAAGACGGTCTCGAAGCCTTCGCGGAAGACGGCCAAGAACGCCACCCCCGCCAGGGCCCAGGCGCGGCCACTCGTCAGCGCGCTCGACATGCGCGCGCGCACAAACGCGTTCCACCGTTGGACTTCGATCTTCGACACGAGCCAGTACGAAACGACGAAGAGCACTCCCGCGGCGAGCAGCATGGTCACGGCTTCGAGGACTTCCTTATGCGCCGCCGCCGCGCGGAACACCGTGGCAAACCCCACAGCGACGGCGGCGCTGGCCAGGAGGGCCCACAACACCCCTTGCCCGATGTCACGCCGTCGTTCCGGAGCGCCCGAGCGTACGAGGAACGCCACCAACGCTCCGACGATCAGGATGGCCTCGAGTCCCTCCCGCACGAGGATGACGAACGACTGGAAGAAGAACGCCTGAGGCCCGGCCACCTGTGATGCTCCGACGCTCACGGCGTCCAACGCGCCAATCACCCCTGCCCGCGCGGACGCGATCTCTTCCGGCTCCGCCGACGTGAGCGTCAGCCGCAGGTCTGCAAAGGCGCCTTCGACCCGGCTCACCGCACGTGCATTCTGCGCGCGGCTCGCACTCTCGATGCCCTCGAACACGAGGTAAGCATCGAGCACCGCGATCCGCGCCTCTTCCCTGTCTCCCCGCAACGCCAAGGTGGCCGCGCGCTCGACACCGGCCTTGGCGCGAGCGACCGTGCGGCGGATCGCGAGCACCCGATCTCCGCCCCAATACTCCGCGGCGGCCGCCACTCGCGCATACGCCGCCGCCGCCGCGAGCGCGTCCGCGTCCCACTCGGGACCAATCCCAACAAGCACCGAGCGAAGCGAATCGTCGGAGGTCCGTGCGGTCACGGCGAGATCACCCAGGCTCAGGACGCACTCCGTACACCGCTCCTCGATGAGTGCCTTGCCCCGCACCAGGTCCGCCGAGTGGCGCAGGGATGAGGCGTGGAGGACGACCGACCAGCGCTCGTCCGGGGTGAGCGTCGAACCAAACGGGGGCATGGCCGTACCGGCAACGCCGACATTCACCTTGCGGAACCACTCCACCGGCGTCACGCCTCGTAGCGCCGCAGGGTCGGTCAGGTCCGCGGGCGGCGGATCCTGCCCGGCGGCACCAGGACCGTCGCCTTTCCCACCCTCACCGTGGCACTGCGCACACGACCGTTCAAACACCCGTTGACCAACCGCGAGCGACGGCGGGGACTCCGGAAGAGGATCCAGCGGCACGCCCAGCGCCTGCTCGAGGTCCGTCCGGAGCCCGGCGAGTTCGCCGGCGAGGTCCGAAACCTCAGCCACCTGCTGGTGGAGTGATATCAGGTTCTCGATGCGCGCGAGCGCGGCATCACGGATCCCGGCCGGCAGCGTCCCCGCCGTGCGACGCGCTTCCGCGAGGAACATTCCGGCCTCAGCGTACTCCTGCTCGAGAACGATGCGCCGCCCCACGACGCCCTCCGCATACTCGGAGACCGCGATGGACGCAACGTCGGCAACCCGACGGCCCGCCGTGGCTTCTTCTTGGGCCACGGCCGGCAGAACGGCGCCCGCCAGGCCGCCCAGGACCAGAATGATATTGAATCGCTGCAAGATGAAAATGATTCTCAACGAAGAGGTGATGCAATCTAGAAGGGTGGTGGGATCTACTCAACTCCCACGGGTCGTGAGCACGACGGCGGCGGCGGCATCCTGATTGGTATGGGTAATGGACAGCACGTGTGCCGTGACACCCAGGCGCTCGACCGCCGCAAGTCCACGGCCCACGAACCGGAGCTCAGGGGACCCGGACTCGGTCTTCACGACCTCGATGTCCTGCCACCCGACATAGTCGGCGTTGCCCAGCGCCCCGAGCGCCTTGAAGGCGGCTTCCTTGGCGGCGATCCGCGCGGCTGCGTGTCGTTCAGGCGACGCGCGACCGAGGCAGTAGTCGAGCTCCGCCGCGGTCAACACTCGCCGCAGCCCACGCGCGCCGTGGCGGTTCAGCATGGCGGCCACGCGGTCGATCTCGACGAGATCCAGTCCCAGGCCAATGGGAGTCAACGCCCGAAGATCCCGCCCCACGCGTCCACGAGCCACGGCGGCGCGTCGACGTAGCCACCGAAGACCAATCCGAACCAAGTGGCCAGCGCGATACCGAATGCCGCGACGGTCGCCACGGGCCACAGCGGTCGCCGCCACGCGGCAACGTCGTCCATGATGGGCTCCCACCGATCGAGCTGCTCTTCCGCCCGTCGCTCGAGTTCGATCCACGCAGATTCCAGTTTGCGCGCAGTCAGTGTGATGGTCCGCTGCCACCGCTCCACCAATTCATCGGTGCTCCGCGACGTCGCCGCGAGAGCCTCTCCCTGACTGCGCAGCGCTTCGAGCGCACCGGTGAGGTCGAGTCCCGCCAGCAGCAGTCGCGATCGCAGTGCGGTTTTGTCGGACTCGCTGGGCACGTACCGCGCGAGGCGGCGACGCGGCATGCGGACCGCCTCGGCCTCGCGACCCAGTCGGCTCTCGATCGCGTCCAGGACGAGCGCACCGACGGCGTCGGCAGCTTCACGCCACGCCCCTTCCCACCGCTCGGGGCCGATCATGTGAATCGTGGCCTCGCG
The DNA here is from genome assembly GCA_036397755.1 of Gemmatimonadales bacterium. GTDB lineage: Bacteria > Gemmatimonadota > Gemmatimonadetes > Gemmatimonadales > GWC2-71-9 > CAMYLY01. The sequence continues at coordinate 50,221 of DASWII010000072.1, forward strand.
CTCGTCCTCCCCGGCGAGCCGCCGTGCTTCTCCAGCGCATTCCATCACGCGAGTGGCGAGCCGCAGGCGGATCGCGTCGAGCGGTATCCGGCCGGGTCGCCCGCCGGCCGCGACGATCCTGCCGAGGTAGGGACCCAACTCCGGAACGCGCAGCGGCGCGGCTGTCGTGGGCTCGGTCACGACAACATCGCCTCCAGCACCCCGGCGGTGTTCGAGAGGTCGTCAAACACCGCGTGTGCGCCCGCCCGCGTCAGTGCCCCTGCGTCGAACGAGCCGGTGCAAACGCCGATGGCCCTGGCGCCAATCGCCTTCCCGCATGTCATGTCGGCGGGGGTGTCACCCGCGATCACCACTTCGGAGCCCGTTGGCGACCGACCCAGCAACGCCGCGGCCCGTGCGACGGCGATCGCGGGCAATTCCGTCCGCTCGGCCGAGTCCGATCCAAACGCCCCCACCAGAAATCGGCGGGGTTCCAGACCGGCCGCCCGGAGCTTCAGGATGGCCCCACCACGGACGTTCCCCGTCAGCAGCCCGAGCACCGCGCCGTCCACCGCCTCCACGGCATCGAGCAACGCCGGCACACCCGGCAAGACCCGCACGCGCGGGTGGGATGCCAGTTCTGCCTCCAGCAGCTCGACGTAGTGACGAAACAGCGCCTCCTCTCGTCCCGGGCCGTCGATGCTCACACCCGCCGACGCCATCAGTTCACGCACGATTTGCGGATCGGTTTTGCCGTCGAACCGATACTCGTCGACCGGGCCCGTGACGCCGAACTCGGCGAGCAGCGCGGCTCGGATCGCATTGCGGCCCGCGCCGCGACTCCACAGCAGTGTCCCGTCGATGTCGAAGAGAACGAGGTGGGTCACGATCAGCCTCTAGGCGCGATCGGCAAGACCGGGCAACCCAGGCCGTCCGGCCGCGAGACGGACCGCCCGTTCGATGGCCATGGCTGCCGCGTCCTGCGCCAACATCTCGATCGCCATCGCCGACGCCGGCTCGCGGGTTCCGGTCGACACCGCGAAGACCACGTCGCCGTCGAACCGCGTACCGACGGGCGTGATGCGTTGCCCAAGCGCATCCACCACCATGCTCGCGACCTCGCCCAGCCCCGCGCGATCGCAGGCGGCGTTGGTCGCAGCCACGAGCAACGTCGTGTTGCCGCGTGGCGGACCGAACGACCGATGCGCGTCCACGTCCTCAGCAAGCACGCGACGTGCGTCCACAAACGCGCCCTCCCGCCGGGCTCCGGCAATGATGCTGCCCTGCGCGTCGCGGACGTCTCCGAACGCGTTGACCACGGCGAGCGCACCGACGATCAGGTTGTCCCGCCGGACCGACCACGTCCCGACACCGCTCTTCATGGCGCCGCCCGCCCCCAATACCTTCCCCACCGTCGCGCCCGTTCCCGCCCCCACCGAGCCTTCCTCAACGGTCGATCCGGCCGCCTCACAGGCGGCAAAGCCGGCCGACGCGTCCGGCCACGTGAACTCGCCGACCGCCAGATCGAAGATGACGGCGGTGGGCACAATGGGAACCACGCCGGCACCCACATCGAATCCGCGGCCGCGGCTCGCCAACCAGCGCATCACGCCGTCGGCCGCGCCGAGCCCATACGCCGACCCACCAGTGAACAGCAGAGCGTGAATGCGCGTCACCAGGTGCCCCGGCATCACGGCATCCAGCTCGCGCGTGCCGGTCGCCCGGCCACGCACACATGCGGCGGCGGCGATCCCCTCGGCGGGAGCCAGCAGCACCGTACATCCCGTCGCGGCTTCCACATCGGTCCAATGGCCGACGTGGAGGCCCGGGACATCCGTGATCGATGGGGTCACCGCGATGTGGCGTAACCGGCGACCGTCAAGTCGGAGAGCGGCCCGCGGCGTCGTTCGCGTCCTGCGTCTCCTGGCACGTCCGACAAAGCGTCACCCCGCGCATGACACACACCAAACAGATGAACGTGCCGCAACTGTTGCACGGATACCCTTCCGACGCTCGTTCTTCGTTGCCGCACGCGCGGCACACCATCATGTCGACTTCTTCTGACATAGCGGTCTCCGTCTCGCTTCGTGTCTGAAGGATACGTCACCACCCAGGAAGAGGCGACCGGCACAACTGCGCGGCTCAGTACCGGATCTCCCAGAAGACGTCCAACCCAAATTGATAACGGAGGGTCGTCTCGCTCGCGAACGACTGGCATCGCCGCGCCGGATCGATGCTCGCGGCGAGCATCCATCGACCGCTCAGGCGGTACTCCAGACTCGCTCCGATATCGAATTGCGTCGTCTGGCGGGTGCAGATCAGCGGCGTTGCGCTCAGAAACGCCGGACGTCCAAAGATGAGGAACTGCTTCCCAAAATCCCCTTCCACCCCGAGGGCTTGGCCCCCCCCCGACGGTCGAATTTGCGCATAGTCGAGGGGGATGCCCCAATCGGCGATGAGGGCCGTGCCCAGCTCCCCGGTCAGCGTGCCCACGACCTCATCGGCCACCGATTGCGCGGTAAGCCAGTCTTGGCGGGACTGCACGGTCGGGGATCCAAACAACAAGTACGAGATGATCTCGGTGTCGGAGAGCGGGGGGGTGACGTCGCTCGTCAGCGTCAGCTTGGGCTCATACACCGTCCCGCCGATGTGGACGGACACCGTCACCGGATCGCCGCGGCGAGACCGCACGACATGCTGCGCCTCGATGTCGAGCCCGGCGTTCAGGTCCGTGGTGCCGAAGTAGCGAACCCGCCCGCGCGTCACCGTGAACTCGCGATTGAACGCGGGCATCAACTCGAGGCGGTACGACCCTCGTGGGGTTTCGAGCTCCCCGTTCAGCACGAACTGGTCGCCCGCACGGTCCACGGTGAGCCGCCCAGCCAACTGGATGTTGGCCTCGCGCGATCGGAGCCAGGTCTCCCGCGACATCTCGAGCTCCAGGCCGGTCACGCGAAGGCTCTCCAGCAGCCGCACCTCGAGCGTCGTGCCCAAGCCCCCCTGCTGGATTTCGAGCGTGTCCACGAAGTCGCGCAGCAGGGGATCGTCGAGATCCAAGACGTCCTTGTCGAGCAGATCCGCGAAGTACAGCACCCCGCGCGTGACCGTGGCGCGTCCGCGCAAGGTGGCGCCGATGGCCGGCCCGGTCAGCGTCACATCGCCGGAAGCCGCCAGCGTGAGGAAGTCCGGCCGGTCCAGGATGCGGAATTCCTCGGCGTGGACGGCAAGATCCAGCACCGGACGGCTCAGTTCCTCGAGCCGCACGTACCCCTGGACACGCGCGGTCCCTCGGCCACTCCGGAGACTGAGCGACCGCACGTGAATGGTGTCTCCCACCAGCCGCAATTCGCCATTCAGGTTCTCATAGCGCACCCCGAGCGCTGGAAACTCGGCTGAGGCGTCCCGCAGGGCGAGCGCCCCGGTCAGTTGGGGATCCTCCCACGTGCCCGTGAGCCCCAAGTCCGCATCGAAGGTCCCCGCCATGCGACGCACTTGTGGCGTGACGAGGTTCAGCAATGCGAGATCGACGCTGTCCGCCCGCGTCACCATGGTGATTGGCCCCGGCAGCCGACGCCGCACAGCGCCAACGAGTGCCAGGTCGATGGGGAGGGCCACCTCAACGCGCAAGATGGACTCGCCCAGTCGCAATGCTTCGACGGTACCAGTCAGCCGCCGCTCCTCGTAATGCAGCACACCGGTCATCTGCGGCGCCGTGACCATCCCAAAGGATGCGTTGCGCAATCCCACCATGCTCTCGATCACCGGGTCGCGCGCCGTTCCCCGCAACGTGAACGTCCCACCTAACGAACCCGCGACGGAGCCGTAGCCACGCCCCAGCAGAAGCCACAGGTCCGCGATCGCAACGGACTCCACGGACGCCGAAAAGTCGCCGGGTCCTCGGAAAGGCAGCCGCCCGCCGGCGACGATCCTCCCGACGCCCGAGTCGTTCACGGCTTCGAATCCGAGCACCGTCAGTCCGGTCTCGTCCCACGTGGCGGTGGCTGGACCGATGCGCCACGTACTCGCCACGAGCGCAGCCGACGCCGAATCCACCATGAGTCGTGTGCGGTCCTCGACCCGCTGCCAGCTCCCGCCAGCCGCGATGTACGCGTCTTTCCAGAGTCTACCCGTGCCGGTCCAGCCGAGCGAGTCGGTTCGCCCATGCGCCCGGAACTCGAGGGAATCCACCGTCATCCGTCCCACGAATGCGGAGCCCACCATCGCCTGCATGTCCAACATCCTCGAGCCGCCCACATAGGACAGCGAGCCTCGTGCGGCGGCGATGGTCAGGTCCGCCCGCCGCACGTGGGCAACCGTCACGTCCGCGATGATTCCCGGTGCCGTGACGGCTCCGGTGAGCGTTCCCGCCACACGAAGGCGACCGGATGGGGGCAGCGAGTCGGTCGCCTGCAGCGGCCCGAGAACGCCCGCCACCCACTCCTCGAGGATGCCGAGTGAGTCGGTCTCCGCCACGAACCGAAGCCTCGTGTCCGCCGTCGCGCCGCGCCCGAGCACACCCGCTGCATGGATGGCCCAGTGGTAGCCGCCCACGCGCAGCGTATCCACCACGAGTTGATCGGCGTGCAGGTCCACCTCCGCAACGAGTGAATCCACCGGTGCGCCACGGAGCGAGGAGGGACCCAGTCCCACGGCCGCCCGCAACTCGAGGTCGGTCGAATCACGCCACCACCCTGCGAGCGTGGCGGCTCCGGTCATCCGGGTCGTCGCGGCGCCGAGCCGCAGCACGGACAGGTCGAGGTCGCCCACCACGACGTCGAGCCGATGAGCGCCCAGTGCGTCGTCCCCGAAGAACAGTGGTCCCGTCGCGCGAACACGACCTACCGCTCCCGACACATCGGCGTCAAGCTCAAGGGAGTCCAACAACCCTGCTACCGCCACCCGGCCGGCGACGGCGCTCCGCAGCGCAGCTTTGGGAAACGTCGACGCCAATCCCTCCAGTCGAAGCGAGTCGAAATCCAGCGCCGCCCAGAGTCCGACCAGCTCACCGGTGGCGTCGATACCGAGAGTGCCGGTCGCCTCGCTGGCCGGGAGGGGGAGGTCCGCGTGGCGGAGGAAGCCCTCGTACCGCGCTTCCCGCCACGGGCCGTCGAGCACGCCCTCGCCCTGCACTCGGCCCACGAGCAGAATGGCGGGGACGAGGCGCGCCACGCTGGCAAGACTTAGGTCCACCTGCGCGAGCCGGAAGTCGTGGAACACGAAATCGCCGGGAACGCCCACGGAGACTGTACCCGCTCCTCGGACTTCGCTCCACGGCCAGCCCGGAACCAGCGAGTCCCGGAACGCCGCGTCGATGCTGAGCCGCAGGCGATCTTGCGGGCCGGCGGCGCGCACGTGACCGGTGATGCGACCCGCGATGGGGAGGGTGTCGAGCAAGTGGCGTACGTACTCCAAATCGAAATGGTTGAGCCGCAGGTCGGTGCCGCGCTGTTCCCACCGGCTCCCTGGACCGAGGTGCAGACCCAATCGCCCGCTCACCGAGCCACCACCACCGACTCCCTCCAACTGCAACGAATCCGCGTCCACGATGAGTTCGTCACCCGCAACCGATTCCACGCGCACCACACCAGCCCCGACCAGCCCGCGCGGCAGCGTTGCCACGAGTCCGTGAAGATCGTCCGTGCCAAACCTCGTGGCCCGGCCGTCGAGCGCCAACATAACAGTGTCGCGGGGCCACGTGACGGTACCGTGCACCGTCGCTTCGGTCGTCGGGAGCACGACTCGGGACAGTGCGAATACGACCGAATCGGGCCACAGGTCGACGTCGCCGGTCGCATCATGCAGCGCTATCGCGGGGTCCGACACGTGCGCCCGCATCGAGGCTATCTCAAATCGCATCGGCCCGGCCGGCGCTGCCGGGGCGCTGACCAGAACGAACGGCAGGCGCGCGTCCACCGCATCGATGGTCCGCACGCGGAGAGGACCCAGCGGGCCCGGCTCGACGCGCGCCGTGCTGCCCGCCGGTCCGGCCGGCGTGCGGATCGTCACGCGGGCGTTTGCGAGGGTCACCTGACGAAACGCGAGCAGCAGCGGTCGACCCGGCGAGGTACCGGGTGTCGGGCTGGGTGACCCGAGCGTCACCACGAGCGTGAACGGTTCGCCCGGCGCTGTCTGCGTGAGGTTCAGGTCCACGTCCCGCAGAGCGAGTCTCCCCAACACCAGCCGACCCGACAGCATGTCACGGAGCCCGTAGCGCAGTTCCATGTGCCCAACCGTGAGGACCACTTGGCCGTCCGGATCCCGCACCTCAAGACCCGCGACGGTGAGCCCTTGCCACGGGGACCCGTCGACGTCTGCCAGGGTCACCGCACCACGGATGCGTCTGTTGAGTTCGCGCAAAGCCGAACCCACGAGCACCGCGCGCCCGGCCTCGGTGCCGAGCATGGCCCCCGTGATCCCGAGCAGCGAGCTGCCACCTCCAACGACCGTCAGCGCGGCCGCCGCCACAATGGAGCGCACGCGCATCAGAACGCCTGCCCAATGGAGAAGTGAATGCGGAGGTGTCCGAACACACCGCCGCCGGCCGGCGTGTACAAACCGTCCCCGGGTTGCGGAACCAACTCCAGGACGTTGCCGGACTGCCGGAACAGGCGTCCCGGAGTCGGGCCATACCGGCTGTAGGCCACGTCGAGGCGCACGGGTCCGAGCGGTGAATCGACCCGCAGTCCCGCGCCCGGGGTCACGCGGAGCTTGTCCACCGACAGCGCATTGCGGCCGTTCGCGAACACCTGTCCTGCATCGATGAACACCGCGCCCGAGAGCCGCCCGCCGATGGGAAACCGGTATTCAGCGTTCACGTACATCACCCCATTGCCGCCGACCGGGGACGTGCGAACGATGCTGTCCACGGTGCCGTTCGGATCCAGGTCAACGCGTTCGAGCACATGCACCACTGGTCCCAAGCCGTTCTGCGCGAATCCCCGCACCGTCGTGGCGCCCCCGGCATAGAACCGCTCTTCGGGCGGCGCGATCCGCCCGCCACCGCCGAAGAATGTGAGAAACGGCACGGTCTGCGCCCCGACGTGCACGCGCCACGAGAAGGTGTGTCCGCGGGCAATGCGATGGTATCGAGCGAACTCGACCGACCCCTTGAGAAATTGGCTCAAGGAGTCGGACCCGATGCCCTTATCGGAAAACGCGACGTGCGCCCGCAGCACCATGCCCCGGGTCGGGTCGAACAGCGAGTTTCGCGTATCGCGGACGAACGCCAGCGCGATGCGGGAAGTAATGCGGGGCGCATTGAACACCGTGTCCCCCACGGAACATACGTTGAAGAACGCGCATTGCTTGGCGGGATCGGTGGAGGTTCGGCCCTTGGCCAACGCATACGAGAGCGTAAGCGCGGTTTGCGGCCCCAGCTGACGCGTGACCGACAGGTCGGTACCGATCGCGTCACGGCGGTAGACCTGAAACTCGCTTTGGCGCTCCGCGAACACCGACACCGTGGCGCTGGTGCGGCGCCAGATGAAATACGGCTGCGTCAGACTCACGCTCACGTTGTAGTTCAACGTGAGCAACTCGGGAAGGTCGTCAGCGAGAGCCGAGCAGATGACCTTGTTTTCCAGCCCGCCCGAGCCGCCGACGCCAATGCGCGACAGACGTCCGCTCACCAACGCCTGGCGCCCGCCACCCAGGAAGTTGTTCAGCCCCCACTGGCCGGTGGTCCGAAAACAGTCGGTCGTGCCATACCCCGCCCCCAGGCGCAGCCGGTGCAGAGGAGCTTCCGACACGCGAACCCGGAGCCGCACCAGCGAGTCCGGCGGTGGAATCGAATCCCACAGGACGACGTTGACATTGTTGTACACGTTTGAGCGATACAGATCCAACTGGCTCGCGTAGATGTCGCGCTCCCGATAAATCTGGCCGGGCTGGACCAGCAGGCGCCTTCGCACCGCCTCCGGCGGAATCTTCTCCGCGCCCACCACCACCACCTCGCCGATGCGAGAGCGCTGCCCGGGATCGACCACGAACCGCACCTGGGCGGTCCGCGCGACCCGGTCCTCATCGAAATTCGTATAGATCTCCGCGAACGGATGTCCCACATCCGCCAGAGCCGCACGCAGCGTGTCACCCGACGCGCGCAGCCGCAGCCGGTCGAAGGGCCGGCCTTCCCGCAGCGGCAGTCGATCCACCACCCTGCCGGGCACCCGCGCCCCCTCCAGGCCCTCGACCGTCAGGCTGGTGACGACAATCGGGGCACCCTCGACGATCTCGAACCGAATCCACACGCCCGAGTTCGCTTCCGTCACGCTCGCATCGACTTGCGCGTCGAGAAAACCGCTTTGTCGGTACAAGGTTCGAACCCGAATGACGTCGCGACGCAACTCGGTCTCGTTGAAGAAGCGCTTTTCCCCGAGGCCGATGAACCGCAGGCCGAACGACTGCGACGTGGCAATGGCGTTGCGCAACACCGACTCGTCGATGGATTCGTTCCCCTCGAACTGCACCCGGCGAACCTCGAGCGGTTCATTGAGGGGTGCATCCTGCGCGCGAAGCACACCGCTCAGGATCGCGAGCACGAGCGCGACATGTTTGACGGCCCGCCACGGAGCGCGTAGCTTCGCCCCGGCGACAGGTCGCGCGTTCGCTTCGACCGTCGCGATGGGAGGGATCATACCGGATGGCGCCTCATCGGATCTTCCGCTCCATGCGCATCTCTCTCCTACTGGCCTGGATGCTAGCGGGTTCCGCAAACGCGCAGGTCCAGGCGAACGATCGCATCGCAGCACTGCTCGATCGCGCCCCCTTTGACCACGCCTTGTGGGGCGTGCTCGTCGTGGATGACCATGGCGACGTGGTGTTCGCGCGCAACGCGGATCGTCTCTTCACGCCCGCCTCCACCAGCAAGTTGATCGTCTCTGCCGCGGCAAGCGCCCTCCTGAGACCGCGCTTCACGGTCACGACCACCGTCTACGGCAGCGGGACGTTCGACTCCGGCGTCCTGCGGGGCGACCTGATCGTGTATGGCCGAGGGGACCCGACCTTCAGTGCGCATTGCTATGCCACCGCCACCCCACCGGCGGGAGCCTGCGATTCGCTCTGGACCCGCATGGGTGCGCTGGCCGAAACGCTGGCTCGGCGCGGGCTGCGTCACGTCACCGGAGCGATCGTGGGAGATGGCAGCTATTTCGAGCCTCAACTCCTCCACCCCGCGTGGCAGATGTACGATGTGAACTGGCACTACGCTGCGCCCGTTTCGGCGCTCGGCTTCAACGACAACAGTGTGAATGTAATCTGGAGTCCTGGCCCTTCCCCCGACGCCCCGGCACGAATCCGCTTCGAGCCCGATCTCGCCGCGTTCACGTTCGAGAACCGAACCACGACCGTCGAGGCCGGAGGCGAGTCCACGATCGACTTCTACCGGAAGCCGGGAACCATGCAGCTGTGGGCGGAGGGCACCGTGGCACGCGGAGCGCGCGAACGCACGGAGTATTTCGCGCTGCCCGATCCGAACCTGTATTTCGTGCAGGCGCTCCGTGCCGCGCTCCGTGCGCGCGGCATCAGTATCGCGGGGCCCGACGAGTCGGCGACCGGCGCGGGGCGCGTGTGTGCGGATTGCGTGGTGCTGGCGGAGTTCGACTCGCGGCCCGTGGAGGACTGGGTGTATGCGATCCTCAACACGAGCGAGAACGGGTTCTCGGAAATGCTCCTGAAGGTCTTGGGGCGCGAGTTACGGGGTGAGGGTTCGTGGGAGGCGGGACTCGAAGTCGAACGCGCGTTCCTGGTCGACTCGGTGGGGATCGACCCAACCCACTTCGCGCTCGCTGACGGATCGGGACTCGCCAGGCAGAACCTGCTGAGCCCGCGAGCCCTCGTGCAGCTGCTGCGGTTCATGCGCGATCACCCCAACGGCGCGGCGTTTCATACCGGCCTCGCCGTCGGCGGAGCGTCGGGCACCCTCTCCGGTCGATTCCGCGACGCCACCATGCCGGGTCGCGTGGTCGCCAAGACCGGATCGATCGACCAAGCGAACACGTTGGCGGGTTACGTGGAACAGCCGAACGGACGGCATCTGACGTTCGCCATCATGTTGAACCATCATACCGCGAGTTTCAGAGCAGCGGTGAACCGCATCGACGCTATCGTGCGGGAGGCAGCGCAGTCGTACCCCTTCTAGTGTCGCGCCCCAATACGGCCGCGACGTCCGCGGCGCTGGTCAGCTTGGCGCGCGAGCGGCCCTGGGCTTCCCCGCGTTCACGCTCAACCGCGTCCAAACGCTTCCAGTCCCGGTAGGAGATCCACGCCGCCTGCCGTTGCGCGAGGAGCCCAAGCACCGCGTCGTCGGAGGCACCGCCCTCGAGCGATAGCGACCGTCCGCTGCCGATATCCTCGAGCAACGCGGCGACCGTCTCACCCGCATCGGGTTTGTTGGTGCCGATGACCCCGGACGGGCCGCGCTTGATCCACCCGGCCACGTAGAGACCCGGCACCGCCGTGCCCGCCTCCATGACCCTACCGCCATCGTTCGGCACTATCCCGTGTCGCTCATCGAACGGCAATCCGGGAATCGCCACGCCGCGGTACCCAACCGACCGGAACACCAGGTCCACCGGCAACTCCTCCACGCGTGCCGTCGCGCGCGGCCGGAGCGTACCGTCGCCGGTTCGATAGAGTTCGTTTTGGACGATGCGCATACTACGAACCTGACCGTCCACTCCCACCAGCGCCGTGGGCGAGGCGAGAAACCGCAACGTCAAAGTGCGCGGCTTGTCGGCGACCCTCCGCCCGGCAAACCCCTGAAGGATCTCGACCTTTTTGCGCTGCGCACGATCGTCACTGCGTTCCAAGTCTTCCCGACTCAATGGATCGAGCACGACCTCGTTCGGGAGCACCCGGACACCAGCTGCCTCGAGCTCCCCGAGCTCCTTGACCTCGGCGTTCGTAAACGCCGCCTGGAGCGGCCCGCGCCGCCCCAGGATGTACACCTCGCGCACGGCGCTCCGCCGCAACGCCTCCAAGGCGTACTCGGCAATATCCGTCCGCGCCAGCTCCTCGGACGTGCGGCACAGAATGCGCGCGACGTCCACGGCCACGTTGCCCACGCCGACCACCGCCACGCGCTCCGCCGAGAGATCGAAGGTGCGGTCGACGAAATCCGGGTGACCATTGTACCACGCAACGAACTCCGTGGCCGCGTGACTTCCCGACAACTCCTCGCCGGGGATTCCCATGGCGCGGTCCGTCTGCGCACCGGTGGCGAAGCACAGCGCGTGGTAGCGGGCAGCCAACTCGTCCACCGTGACATGACGGCCCACCTCGACATTGCCGAAGAACCGGAACTCCGGGCGCTCGGCAAGCCGTTCGTACACGCGGATCACACTCTTGATCTTCTCGTGATCCGGCGCGACGCCGTAGCGCACCAGCCCGAACGGCATCGGCAACCGTTCGAACATGTCCACGCGCACCGACAGCTCCTTTGCGCGGAACAGGTGCTCGACGACGTAAAAGGCAGCGGGGCCCGATCCGATCACCCCAACCCGCAACGGGTGGTCGGCGCTTCCGGGTCGGGGCACGGATCGCTCCTTAGGATGCGGGGAACAGACGGGACATGATAACAACGCGGGCCAACCGTCGAAACTTCGGGCCTGCTTTCCTCCGCGACGCACCGCTCGTACCTTCCCGTCGTGAAGATCTACACCAAGACCGGCGACGGAGGCGAAACCAGCCTCTTCGGCGGGCGCCGGGTGCCAAAGTCCGAGTTGCGCGTGGACGCGTATGGCGCCGTCGACGAACTCAACTCCCAGATCGGCGTGGTTCTGGCCACAAGACCGGTGGACCTCGCGGGCGATGTGCTCGCGGCCATCCAGCGCGATCTGTTCACCATCGGTGCGTTGCTGGCAAGCCCCGAGCCCGACAGAGTCGCCAAGGCCCTGGCGAAGGCCGAGCTCACGCAAGATCACGTCGGGGCGCTCGAACGCGCGATCGATCGAGTCGAGGATGAACTCCCTGCGCTCACGTCGTTCGTCATCCCGGGGGGATCGCTCAAGGCCGCACACCTCCACGTCGCGCGGGCAGGCTGCCGACGGGCTGAGCGGGCGGTCGTGGCGCTGCACTCGACGGAGCCGGTCGAGTACCTGATCCTCCAGTATCTCAATCGGCTGTCGGATCTGCTGTTCGTGCTGGCCCGGCTGGCGAACCTCCATGCCGGCGAGCCCGATCGCACCTGGTGACCATGGCGGCCTACCCCGTCGTCCAACTGGACGTCTTCACCAACCAGCCGTTGCAAGGGAACCCGCTCGCGGTGTTCCCGGAGCCCGCCGGCCTCTCGACCAAGCGCATGCAGGCGCTCGCGCGCGAGATGAACCTCTCGGAGACGACCTTCGTGCTGCCCTCAGACGCTGCCACCCGCCGCGTGCGCTTCTTCACACCGACGGACGAGATTCCGCTGGCCGGGCACCCCACCATTGGAACATGGTGGCACTTGGTCGAGAGCGGCGCGCTCGGGCTCCCGCCACAGGGTATCGTCGAAGTCACACAGGAAACCGGCGCCGGCGTCCTCCCCGTGGAGATCGTCATGGCGAACGGCCGGCCGCAGCGTGTGGTGATGACGCAGGCGACACCGACGTTCGGGAAGCATATCCGAGATCGGGCCGCGCTCGGCGACGCCCTGGGCGGGACCGCCGACACGGTCGGTGAGCCAGTTCCCCAGGTCGTGTCGACGGCGCTGCCCCAGGCGATGATTCCGGTGCCGTCGCTCGAGCAACTGCAAGCGTTGCCGGTCGGCGGTCGCGGCAGTGATCTCGCGGCGCTGCTTCAGGCGCATGGCACGAATTGCGCGATGTGCTTCTCGATGGAGACCGTCTTCGAGGACGCGACGGTGCACTGCCGGATGTTCGCGCCCGGACTTGGCGTGCCTGAGGATCCGGCGACGGGGAGCGCCGCCGGGGCGCTCGGCGCATACCTCGTGCGCCACGGCCTCGTGGACGTGTACGACGGACAAGCCACCATCGTGGTGGAGCAAGGTCTGGAGATCGGACGGCCGAGCCGGATCCACGTCGCCGTGCAGCTGCGCGACGGCGGTGCGATAGGCGTCGTGCGGGTCGGGGGTGCCGCTGTGACCGTCATGACCGGAGTGGTCGTCTTATAGAACCGCGAGCGATTCGCGTCGCACTCGGCGCCGCGTCGTACGACGTGCTGATCGGTCCGGGACTGTTGGACGAGGCGGGCGATCGCGTGGTAGCCGCCTGCCCCGCCTCCGCCTACGCCGTGATCTCCGACTCCAGAGTCGCTCCACTCCTGGGCGAGCGGGTCGTCCGACAGCTCGACACCGTCGCCCCCACGACGCTCGTCACATTTCCGGCCGGCGAGTGGAACAAGAACCGCGAGACCTGGGGAGAAGTCTCGGATCGGATGCTCGCGGCCGGTCTGGGACGCGATTCCGCCGTCGTTGCGCTCGGCGGTGGGGTGGTCGGGGATCTCGCTGGGTTCGTGGCGGCGACATACCTCCGGGGCGTGCCCGTCGTCCAAATCCCCACGACGCTCCTCGCGATGATCGACAGCTCCGTAGGCGGCAAGACCGGTGTCGACACGCCGGCGGGCAAGAACCTGATCGGTGCTTTTCATCAACCGCGTTTGGTGCTGGCGGATACGGCGACACTCGCCACGCTGCCGCGACCACAGCTCGCGGCGGGTTCCGCCGAGGCGCTGAAGCACGGGGCCATCATGGATGCGGACTATTTCGAGTGGCTGCTGCACCATGCCCAGGACCTCCTGGCCGGCGAGCCGGAATCCACCGCGGAGTGCGTCTACCGGAGCGTGTCGATCAAGGCCGACGTGGTCGCCTCGGACGAACGTGAGCACGGGCGTCGCGCCATCCTGAACTTTGGTCATACCGTGGCCCATGCACTGGAGGCCGTGAGCGGCTACGCGCTCCTGCACGGAGAAGCCGTCGCCCTCGGCATGCTGGCGGAGTCCCGCATCGGCGCCCAGCTTGGCGTGACGGACGAAGACGTCCCCGCACAACTCGTCGAGGCATGTGAACGACTCATGCTGCCGCTCGAACCACCGACCACCGCCAGCCCCGATGCCCTCCTCGACGCGATGATGGTGGACAAAAAGAACCGTTCCGGATCTGTCAGGTTCGCCCTCCCGAGACGGCTCGGCGAGATGGCCCGTCACCCAGATGGGGAGTGGACGTTCGCCGCCGATCGTTCAGTGATAGACTCGACCATCACGGCGTGGACGCAGGCCTAGCCGTCGACGGCGTTTTCCACATACTAGTCACGTCTGTTGTTGATGTAAAATATTATATCACAAGCTGTTAGCATACTTTTCGAACAATCAGGAAATCCACACCGATCCGCACCGCGTTGACAAACTGCACAACGGATTGTTCCAGAACGATTTGTGATGTGGAAAACGATTTTTTTGTTGACTGATCGACGGTCGTTCCCTATATTCGGCCCGCCTTGGACGGTCATTTTGGCGGGCGGCTTCTGGGTGGAATCTCCTCCCCGCTGATCATATCCCTCAGATCGAGGCGGTGTATGACCTCAGTTCGTACGACGAAGGCCAAGGGCTTCTTTCGCTCTCCTGCCTCCGGCGCATTTGATCAGTACCTCGTCGACATCCAAAAACTCCCGCTCATCAAAGATCCGGCTGAAGAACGCAGGCTCGCACGCCTAGCCAGGGCCGGTGACGCGTCCGCCGCGGAGGCCTTGGTCACGGCGAACCTCCGGTTCGTCATTTCGTACGTGAAGAAGTACCAAGGACACGGACTCGATCTTGGCGAGCTGGTCGCGATCGGCAACGAGGGCCTGCTCAAGGCCGTGAGGAAGTTCGACCCGGACCAGGGCGTCAAGTTCATCTCGTACGCCGTGTGGTGGGTTCGCCAGGCGGTATTGAAGGCGCTGGCGGAACAGACCCGCAGTGTCCGGATTCCGCTGAATCAGAACAGCCATCTGATCCGGATGTCCCGCACGGAGACGTATCTCTCGCAGGAGTTGGGGCGGGAACCCACCGATGCCGAGATCGCCAAGGCCCTGCAGGACACGGTCGATAACGTGCGCGCGGCTCGGCGGATGACGGCGGCGGAAATGTCGTTGGACGCGCCCATCGACCGCACGGATCGGGACGCGGCCACCGTGGGCGAACGGTTCGTCGCTGACGAGGGCAACGATATCGAGGAGCACACCGACGGGAAGCTGCAGCGTGAGTTCATCGAGCGCATTTTCGAGAAGTACCTCACGCCGCGCGAGCAGAAGATCCTGTACCTGTACTACGGACTCGAAGAAGGCTCCGAGGGCATGACCCTGGAGAAGATCGGCGACCTCATGGGCGTGACGCGTGAACGGATTCGACAGATTCGAGAGCGCGCGTTCGAGAAGCTCCGCGACAGCCCGGACGGCAAGGCCCTCATGGGGTTCTGGCGCGCCGCCTAACCACCGCGCCGGCCACCGTGAGGACCTCGGAAGCCCGGTTCGTCGAGAACCGGGCTTCTTTGCATATCGCGATCGCCGCGCCGGCCGGCGCACGTTCGCTCCGTGGACTGCGGTCGATCGAATCCCGCGCGACTATCGACCGCACTTCCTCGTCCGCTACTTTCCACCGATGACGACCCACGCAGACCAGGTCGTACGCGCACTGACAGCCGCCGTCGGCCCGCGGTGGATCCGGCAGAACCCGACGGCGCTCGAGACCTATGCGCGAGATGGGCTGCCCACGTATCGCGCGCGGCCGGCGCTCGCGGTCCTCCCTGGAAGCCATGAGGAAGTGGTGCGGTGCGTCCGCGCGCTGGCGCACCACGGAGTTCCCTTCGTCGCTCGGGGCGCCGGGACCGGCCTCTCGGGAGGAGCGCTCGCGGGCCCGGACGCGGTGCTGATCGTGCTCACGCGCCTGAACCGGGTGCTGGCCATCGACGGTCCAAACCGCCGTGCCACAGTGGAGCCCGGGGTCGTGAACGTGCGGTTGTCGGAGGCGGCGGCGCCCTACGGACTCCACTATGCGCCCGACCCCTCCAGCCAGACGGCCTGCACGATCGGAGGCAACGTCGCGGAAAACGCCGGGGGGCCGCACTGTCTCAAGTACGGTGTCACGACCAACCACATCGTCGCACTGACAGTTGTGTTGCCCGACGGCACGGCCGCGCAGCTGGGCTCGCCGACCGGGGACCCCTGCGGGCCGGATCTCGTGGGCCTGTTCGTGGGGAGTGAGGGCATGTTCGGCATCGCGACGGAGGTCACAGTGCGCCTCACCCCGGTGCCGAGCGTGGTGCGGACGCTGCTTGCGGACTTCGATGACCTGCGGCAGGCGGGAGAGGCCGTGTCGGCGATCGTGCGTTCGGGCATCGTGCCCGCGGCGCTGGAAATGATGGACCGAAACTGCATCGCGGCGGTCGAGGCATCGATCTACGCCGCGGGCTATCCGGTGGACGCGGCGGCCGTTCTCCTCGTCGAGGTCGACGGCCGCGATTGGGAGGCCGTGACGGCGGAGGCCGTGGCGGTGGAGGCGCTGTTGCACGATCAAGGAGCCCGAAGCGTGCGAACGGCTTCGGACGAGCGAGAACGCAGCCGTCTCTGGCAAGGCCGCAAGAAGGCGTTTGGCGCCATGGGGCGGATCAGTTCGGATCTCGTTGTCCAGGACGCCGTGGTACCTCGTTCGACCCTCCCCGACGTCCTGACGGCCATCGACGAGATCGCGGCGCGCTATCGGGTTCGGGTGGCCAATGTGTTCCACGCTGGGGACGGCAATCTCCACCCGAACATCGCGTTCGACGCCCGCGACGCGGACGAGCATCGCCGCGTGGAGGACGCGTCGGTCGAGATCATGCAAGCGTGCATCGCGGTCGGTGGATCGATCACCGGGGAGCACGGCGTCGGGTTGGACAAGCGGCGCTACATGCCGTCGATCTTCAGTCCCGACACGCTGGGCGCCATGCGGGCGGTGCGCCGCGCATTCGACCCCCAAGAACTCGCGAACCCCGGCAAAGTCCTGCCCACCCACAGCTGTCGTGAATGGCGGGCCGCGGGAGCGGCGGCCCGCCGTGGACCCGGTTCGGCGTGATGGACGACCTCCGGGCCACCCTCGAGTCCGTCGCCGGCCCCGGATCGGTCAGTGACTCCGCCGTCCCGCGGGTCACTCCCAGCAACGCGGCCACATGTGCCACGTTGCTCCACGCCGCCTCGACCCATGGATGGAGGATCGCCGTACGCGGTAACGGGACGTGGTGTGGCGCCGGAGCGGATCAGGCGGACTTCGTGCTCAGCACGGCAGGCCTCAGCACGATCCGTGACCTGAGCGCCGCGAACCTCGTGGCCACGGTGGACGCGGGACTCAACTGGGAGTCCTTTCAACGGACACTCCTGCAACACGGCGCATGGGTGGCGCTCGACCCCCCGGGCGCGGGCCGAACGGTCGGATCGGTCGTCGCCAGCGCCACCGCCGGGCCGCTCCAGAGTGGCTTCGGCGCCGTGCGGGACCAGCTCCTCGGTCTCACCGTCGTCACGGGTGACGGGCGGACGGTGTCTCCGGGTGGCCGCGTCGTGAAGAACGTCGCCGGTTTCGACCTCACGCGCCTGCTGTGCGGCAGTTGGGGCGCGTTCGGCGTGATCACCTCGGTCACCTTTCGCCTCAGGGCGAAGCCCTCGGAGGGTCTCACGTTGTGCCACACCGGTGTCATCGATGACGTGATGACGGCCGCGCTCGACCTGATGCGGTCGGGCCTGACTCCGCCGGCGCTCGAAATCCGGAGGGAGGATGGTGGCAACGAGTGGATACTCCTGGTGCGCCTCCTCGACACGGCGGCCGGCGTGGAAGCGGCCCGTGCGTCCGTTCGGACGCTGCTCCCCAGACTGGAGGTGCTCCCGGCCGCTCACGCGGATCGACTGTGGAACGACGGGGGTGCCATGACGGTTGGCAGCGTGACCCTCCGCGTTGGCGCCCTTGCCACCCAGATCGCGGAGGCGGCGGCGATGGTCGAACGCGCTCTCGGGCCCTCCACGACGTCGATCAACCCCGTCGCGGGCTGGATGCGGTGGAACGGAGACGCCGACGCCGCGGCGCTGCACGCGTTGCGTGCCGCCGCGGAACAGCGGGCGATGCCGCTCACGATCGAGCGCGGTCCGCCGTCGTTGCTGGAGCAACTCGGCCATTGGGGAGCGCTCGCGGCGGGCGTGAGCCCGCTGGTGGACCGGCTGCGCGTCACCTTCGATCCGGGTGCGATCTTGGTCGCGCCGCTGCGGGCCGCGTGACGACGGCGCTCCCGGAGCTGGATCCGTGTGTCCATTGCGGGTTCTGTCTCCAGCAATGTCCGACCTACCTGGTGACGAGCGACGAGGCGGACGGCCCCCGCGGCCGGATCGTGCTCATGCAGGGGTTCGCGCGCGGTACCCTCACGCCCGGGGACCCGCAGCTGCGGGTGCATCTCGACCGCTGCCTGGGCTGCCGGGCCTGCGAAACCGCGTGCCCGTCGGGAGTCGCGTATGGACACGCGCTGGAATCGGTGCGGGCGGAGTTGGTGCGGCACCGAGCGGCACCGCCCGCCGTGCGCGCGGTGAACGCCGTGATGCGCTGGCCCGTGGTGCGTCGCCTGATCCTGGGCGTGGCGCGAGCGGTGCGGCCCATCGCCCGGACGCTCGCCGGTCCGTCACGCCCCGGATTCCTCATGGCCATGCTGGGAGCGACGGTATCGCCGAACCTCCGGCACCGAACCTCCGCGTACATGACGCGTTCGCATGGGAAGCAACTCCGGACCGCCGCGCTCTTCACCGGATGCATCATGGACGATCTGTTCGGGCATGTGCACCGGGCCACGGAGCGGGTGCTGCGGGTGAACGGCTACGAGGTGCTGCGTCCGCGCTCCCAAGCCTGTTGCGGCGCGCTGCACGCGCATGCTGGTGACCACGACGGCGCGGTCCAATTGGCGGCGGCCAACGTCGAGGCGTTTGCCGCGCTGCCGGCGGACGTCGTGATCGCGGTCAACAGCGCCGGGTGCGGCGCCATGTTGCGGGAGTATCCGCGAGTCCTGCGGGGGCATCCACGGGAAGCGCAGGCAACGGCGTTGGCCGACCGGGTGCAAGACGTTACCGAACTCCTCGCGGCTGTCGGACCGCGAGCCGGGGGGTCGCTGCCGCTTCGCGTGGCCTACGACGCGCCGTGCCATCTCGTGCACGCCCAGCGGGTCGCGGACGCGCCCCTCCGCGTGCTCGAGGCCATTCCGGATCTCGTGCTCGTGCCGCACCACGAAGCCGACCTGTGTTGCGGGAGCGCGGGGAGCTATACCCTGGCGGAGCCGCACCTGTCCCGCGACGTATTGAATCGCAAGCTCGACAGCATCCGATCCGCGGCGCCCGACATCGTGGTGACGGGGAACCCCGGTTGCATCATGCAGATTGGCGGTGGGCTGCTCGCGAACGGCGACCCTATCGAGGTGGTGCACCCTGTGGAGCTGCTTGACCGCGCGTACGCCGAAGCGGGATTCTACGAGCCGATGCATGCCTGACATTCCCGAACCCCTGTACCTCGACGCTCGCGCGCTCTCGCCGGACGACGAGCGCGCTTGCCGGCGCGGCGCGGCGTTCGCGCAGGCGCCCGTGCACGTGGTGCGCCTGGAGGGAGCCGCTCCGGTACAGTGCATACAGGGGTTGCTCACGAACGACGTCGAGGCGGCCGGCCCCGCGGGGTTCCTTTACGGAGCGGTGCTGACGCCAAAAGGGATGATCCTCACCGATCTGTGGGTGGAGCGTCTCGAACCGGCCGTGACGCTGTTCGCCCCCCTGGCAGGCGCGACGGCGCTGACGAGCGTACTGAGTCGTTACGTCCCTCCGAGGATGGCGCGCGCGACGGTGATGACGGACGCCATGGTCGTCCTGCGTCTCGTCGGCTCGCATGCTGCCGACACCGCCAGCCGCGCCGGTCTCGCCGTTCCGGAGCCGGGCCGCAGCGTCCAGGGTGAACTGGACGGCATGGACTACATCCTGTCGCGGACACCCCTCGACGCGCCGTTCGTCTTGCAGATCACGACGGCCGATCCGGCGCCCGTACAGCAGGCGCTCTCGGCGGCAGGGGCGGTCGCGGTGGCCCAGGCCGGACTCGATCTCGTGCGCGCGCTGGCTGGGTGGCCGGCCCTTGGGCACGAGATCGGAGACAAGACACTCCCGCAGGAAGCGCGTTTCGACGACATCGACGCCGTATCCTACTCGAAAGGGTGCTACACCGGTCAGGAAACGGTTGCCCGTCTCCACTTCCGCGGCCATGCCAATCGTCGCATCGCGGGTCTCGAGTGGGCCGCGACTCCCGACCCGGGGACGGGAGCGATCACCGTGGATGACCGAGAGGTCGGCCGGATCACGAGCGTGATCTGGTCGCACACGCTGGACCGCTTCATCGGCCTTGGCATGGTGCGCCGCGAGGTGGAGGAGGGTGCGACCGTCGTCGCAGGCGGCGTCGCCGCCGTGGTCACGACCCTGCCACTCGACCACGTGGAGCAATGAAGTGGCGTGGCGTGGGGCCAGGGGCCATCGTCGCGGCGGCGTTCATTGGACCGGGGACCGTGACCACGGCGACGTTGGCTGGCGCCCGCCACGGCATGACCCTGCTCTGGGCGCTCCTGTTTGCCACCCTCGCCACCATCGTCCTGCAGGAAATGAGCGCCCGGCTGGGGCTCACGACGGGCGCGGGGTTGGGTCACGCGCTCCGCGCCGTCCGCGGCCCTCGCTGGCTCGGCATCACGCTGGCGGCGCTGGCGGCCATGGCGATCGTGAGCGGCGTCGCGGCCTACGAGGCGGGCAACCTCACCGGGGCTTCACTCGGACTGGAATCCGCAACCGGAGTTCCGTTGCGCCTGTGGATCGGCATCGGCACGGTCGTTGCCGGCCTGCTGCTCTGGAGCGGAAGGTACAGGTGGTTGGAGCGGGTCCTGGCGGGCTGCGTCGCGATCATGGGCATCGTCTTCCTCGCGACCGCCGTGATGGTGACGCCCCATCTCGGAGACATCTTCGCGGGCTTCTTCGTTCCGCGCATGCCCGCTGGCGCGGAACTGACCGCCATGGGCCTGGTGGGCACGACCATCGTGCCGTACAACCTCTTCCTGCATGCGGCGGCGGTGCA
Source organism: Gemmatimonadales bacterium (assembly GCA_036397755.1). Taxonomy (GTDB): domain Bacteria; phylum Gemmatimonadota; class Gemmatimonadetes; order Gemmatimonadales; family GWC2-71-9; genus CAMYLY01. Next base: position 71,263 of record DASWII010000072.1, read on the forward strand.
GGAGCGGTTCGGCGGCCCGCAGGACCTCGCGGTGGCCCGCCTGGATCTCGTCTTGGCCATCGGTCTCGGGGGCGTCGTTTCGGCGGCCATCGTCGTGACCGCGAGTGCGGGGTTGGGCGGCGGGCCGGTCGAATCGGCAGCCGACATGGCGGGGCAGCTCGAGCCACTCCTCGGACCGTGGGCTCGCGTCGCGTTCGCCACGGGCCTCGCGGCCGCCGGGGTCTCGTCCGCAATCACTGCCCCGCTCGCGGCCGCGTACACGGTGCTCGACACGCGGGGGCACGGTCGAGATATCCGACGGGCGGAGGCCCGGGTCGTGTGGGCTGCCTGCGTGGTGCTGGGTGGGGTGATCGCGTTCACGGCCGTACGGCCCATCCCGCTCATTCTCTTCGCCCAGGTCGTGAACGGGCTCATCCTGCCGGGCGTAACCGTGGTGTTGTTGATCGCGATGAACGACCGGTCGCGGCTTGGTGCGCAAGTGAACGGCTGGAAAGGGAACTTGGCCGGAGGCATCGTCGCCGCATTGACCCTCGTGTTGGGTCTTCGCGCGGTGGTGGGAGCGTTCTAATATCGCGCCCCGGGAATTCGTTGTCCGGATCGCGACTGTCCCGGCGACCCGGCGAGGGCGATCAGCGCCCCTAACCGCGATCCACAACGCTGGGGAGGCGCGCTAGTCGTCGGGATTCCCGATATCCGCTTCCACCTTCCACACCCCGTCGGCGCCGCGACGCCACACCGTCAGATACGAACCGGTGCGCTCGACCACCTGCCCGGCGGCGGCGCGACGCGTGGAGACGTATCTGCCGATCGTGTAGCCGAGCATTCCATCGGGTGAGGCGTGAGCCTCCACCGGTTCCCACCTGATATGAAAGGTCGTGTCCGCAAACTCCGGCGTCATCAATTCGCGAATCGCCGCGTGGCCGCGCAGGGCACCGCCCGGTTGGAACACCGCCCCACTGTCGGCGAACGCATCGACCCATGCGTCGACACGACGCATGGCCACGTCACGCGCGAAGGCGCGGTCGGCCTCCATGAGTTCCCCTTGAGCGCGCAGGCTCGGACCGGCATTTGGCTGCGGTGCGCAGGACCACAACGCGAGAACGACCACGCCGCTTCGCACCATCGACGTGCCGCGCGCCGCGCACGGCGTCCCGTCACTCACGGGATCGTCCGCACGAAGCTCGCTTCGATCATGCGGTCGACTCGCTCCTTCGACTCGTCGAAATGCGCCCGCGTCACGGTGTCGAGGCCGGTGGTGCCGAGCGCGGTGCCGAGCGCGGTGCCGAGCTGCGCGGAGATACGCTTCAGCTCGAAGCGCGCGAGCGAGCGGGCATCCTCCGGGACGGACGGGTCGCGTCCGTTCAGCGTCACCGCGAGCACATTGAGGTAGATCCGCTGCAGGTTGCGTCTGAAAGAGTGTGCGGAGCGCGGAGCACCTCCCGCGAAGCCGGTCTCCGCCATGATCGCGTCCGTGAGCGTGCCAAACAACTCGGCGACCGTGTAGACCTCGTTGCGCGGTGTGCGCACTTCGTTGTCGATCATGCGCTGGAACCGGTATCCGCTCATGAGGTTGTACAACAACACCTCGTGGACGAGCGAGACCCAGTCATGCACCGGGAAATCGAGCGGGGTGATGAACCCCCCCGACCAATCGTACCACCGTGGTGGCGCGAGCTTGTTGAGCATGTCTCCATCGAACTGGAGGGCGTTCTCCGCGAACGCGTACTGCAGCAGCGTCGCAACCGCCGCGCGCTGCTCTGCGGCGGGAATCGTGCGGAACGGCAACTCCGCCTGCGGGTCGCCCTTGTGGCTGCGCGAGACGCTGACGCCTCCCACGTACGTCACGAGCGGCTGCAACGCGCGCAACCGCTGGCTGATCATCGACGCGAACGCGCCCCGCAGGCGCTGGTAGCCCTCGCCTTCGTCGATCAGGTACCCCTCGAGTTTCGGCAGCACACGATCCACCAACGCAATGCGATCTCGAGCCGAGCGCACATGGTCCGAGCCGATGTCGCGCGCCGCTGAGCGAGGATCGAGCGTCCACACTCCAAGGCCCGCGTCCTCGTCGGTCCCGTAGGCGTGCAGCGGATCGGTGGACCGAGCCGCGATCTTTCGCAAACCCGGCAGTTCGGCCTCGGGTGAGCCCGCCACCGCGCCGGTGGCGGCCAGCGGGCCGGTGCCGGCCTGCTGGTAGATGGTGGAATACCCGTATTGGATCGCCCAAACGTCGTACGCGCCGACCTCCTTGTTGTAGTAGTCGCCCTGGCCGGTGCGATCCATCGCGACGTTGACGATCCCGTAGTCCATTACCGACAACGTCACCCCGTTCTTCCGGGTGAAGGTCGTGTCCTGCAGGCGGTCGTTGGGAATGGCCGACGATGCCTTGAAGTTGTGGCGCAATCCGAGGGTGTGCCCCACCTCGTGCATCACCAAGTCCCGAATCGCGTCGCCCAGGAACTCGGTCGGCATCGGCTCACCCGGAGCGAGTTCTCCGAGGGCGAGGAGCACCGAATACTGGAAGCTCAACTCGTCCGCCATGGACATCTCCGCCATGCAGAGACGCTGAGAGAGATAGGACGGCAGCTCCCGCGACAGCCGCGACTCCAGGTCGAGGCGGTCGCGCATGGCCTGCGGACCCGCCAGATAGTCGTAGTCATACGCGTGGAACCGCGTCCAGTTGGACGAAACGATCACGTCCGCGTTGAGGATCTCGCCCGTCCGCGGGTCGGTCTGGCTCGGGCCGATCGCCCAGGCCCCACCCAAGGCGTGAGACGTGGACCAGCGCACCGTCGAATACCGCATGTCCTCCGCACTCCACAGCGAGTCGTCGGGCGCGTCCCGCGCCACGATCGCATTGGAGATTCCCGCGGCCTCGAAGGCCTTGTTCCACGCTTCGATGCCCTCTTTCACGAACCGGCGGTACTCGAGGGGGATCGAACGATCCACGTAGTAGACGATGGGCTCCACAGCGTCCGCGACTGCCTTCGAGTGGTCGCTCTTCTCCAGCCGCCACCGTGTGACGTACCGAACCATGTAGTCCTCACCGACGTCACGCGAATAGTCGCGCATCGCTTCCAGAAAGAACCCAACGCGATCGTCCGCCAACCGTGGCCGCATGGGGTCGTCGGGTAGGGCGAAGAGGGAATAGCGGACCCCCAATGTCACGGTTCGCCCGTCGGCCAGCGCGGGACCGCCAAACCGGGGGCCGCTGCTTGCCTGGATGGTCATGTCCACGTCGATCTCGACGTTCCGCTCGAACCCGTGCACGGCGTCGACGTTGCTGCGTTCCCGATCCATGCGGATCGGCTGCGTGCCGTAGTAGGACCGCAACGCGGTGGTGAGGTCGCCGTAGTCCGACACGACCAGCGTCGTCAAGTCGATGAGCAGGTGCCCGTTCTCCTTCCCCTCACTCTGGATCTTGAACGCCGCGACCACGGAGTTGCCGACGTTTTCCTCCAGCGACGCCAGCATCGGCGAGCCGGCGTCCGCCGTGAATCGCGTGTTCCGGTGCACCAGCTGAATCTGGTCGCCAACGCGGCGGAACCGCATGAGTCTGGTATTCTCGATGAGCGGAAGCCCGTCATTGAGGAAAAACTCTCCGAGCCCGCGACTCACGTGCATCATGAGCCCGAAGTCCTTGTCCAGCTGGCTGGGCGCCAGTTCGAGGAACAGCGTGTTATCGCGCTTGAGATGGGTCTTGAAGTACCCATCGATCGCGCGTGTGTCCTTCAAGACCTCATCCCACTTCTTGAACGGCTCGCTCGTCGCGGACTTCGAGGAATCGACCGCAGCCCCGGACGGCGCCGGCCGCACCGACGGAGCCGCCGCTCCAGGCGGCGCACCGGCGGCGGGCTGAGGACTGGGCGCGGTTGGCGGGTACACTTGTACGCACGCGATGGAACTCACCGCGAGCGCGGCGGCCGTGGCACGAACGACATTTCGCATAATCATGGATCCCCTGGCGGGCCGAGAGGTACGCGATCAAGCCGGTTGGACGGACGTGGAGCTTATTGACCGATCCGCGGCCGGTCAATGGCGCGTCTGGGGTCTGGGACCCTACAATTCCAGATCACGCAGCCAATCACTCAATGCTCGAGCTCATCCATGCCCAGACTGTTCCTTCTCGCAACCACGACGCTAGCCCTGGCAGCACCTCTCACCGCGCAGCACCCCGCCATCGACCGCGCGGTCACGCGGGTGACCGCTGACGTCACGGAGATCCGCCATTACCTGCACGAGCACCCGGAACTCGGCAATCGGGAGGTGGAGACCGCGAGGCTGATAGCGGAGCGATTACGCGCGCTCGACTTCGACGTGGTGCAGACCGGTGTGGCGGTGACGGGCGTGGTCGGCATCCTCAGGGGCGGACGCCCCGGGCCCGTCGTGGCCGTCCGTGCCGACATGGACGCCCTGCCGGTCACGGAAGCAACCGATCTGCCGTTCAGGTCGCTCGTGCGCTCCACCTACTTGGGTCAGGATGTGGGGGTATCGCACGCGTGCGGGCACGACATCCACGTCGCCGTGCAACTCGGGGTCGCTGCGGTGCTCGCATCGATGCGAGAGGAGCTGTCGGGCACGGTCAAGTTCATCTTCCAACCGGCCGAAGAGGGGCCTCCCCCGGGAGAAGAGGGCGGGGCGCCGTTGATGGTCGCCGAAGGGGTCCTGGAGAATCCGCGACCGTCCGCCATCTTCGGGCTCCACACGCTCGCGCAGCTCGACGTCGGCAAGATCGGCTATACGCCGGGCGGCGCCCTCGCGGCGGTCGATCACTTCTATATCACGATTCACGGCAGGCAGGCGCATGGAGCGGCTCCGCACCTGAGTGTCGACCCGATCGTCATCGCGGCGCAGGCCATCACCGCGCTCCAGACCATACGCTCGCGCAACCTCTCGCCGCTCGCGCCGAGCGTCATCACGGTGGGCTTGGTGCGGGGCGGCACACGCTTCAACATCATTCCGGGCGAAGTGCAGATGGAGGGAACGGTTCGGACGTACGACCCGGACGTGCAGGACGCGATCGAGCGCCGCATGCACGAGATTCTGGCGGGCATCACCGCGGCCGGTGGAGCGTCCTACGAGCTGATCTACGACCGCATCACGCCGGTGACCATCAACGACATCGCCCTCACCGAGCAGATGGTACCCAGTATCGGGACCGCAATCGGTGACGCGAACGTCGCCGAGATCCAGCCCTGGATGGCCGGTGAGGACTTCGCCTACTTCGCGAACGAGGTGCCGGGGTTTTACTTCCGGCTCGGCACACTCAAGGAGGGCACGACCACGGGAGACCACCATTCACCGACATTTCGGGCCGACGACTCCGCGATTCCCGTCGGCATCAAGGCGATGAGTTACGTGATCTGGGACTATTTGACTATGGTAGGACGGCAAGAATGATGGCAGGACGGGGAGATGGCAGGTTGGCAGGAGACCCTCGGAGAACTGGGGGCATTCCTGAGTGAGCTGAGCCGGTCAGTCCAGGTCGCGCGATCGCGCGCGGATGGGTTGGAGCAAGCGACCGACCGCGTCGCCGCCGAGGAGCCGCTCGAGGTTCGCCTCGGCGACACGGCGCTCGCCGTCGTCATGCGAACGCCCGGACACGACGACGACCTGGTACGCGGCTTTCTGCTCACCGAAGGCATCCTGCTCGAGCCCGGCGAAGCGGCCGCGATCGACCTCGGTGTCGAAGGGCGTGCAACGGTGACGCTCGCGGAAGGTATCGAGGTCGACCCAACGCGATTTCAGCGCAACCTGTTCATGTCGAGTTCCTGCGGCGTATGTGGCAAGGCCTCGATCGAGGCTGTGGAGCTCTTTGCGCCGCCGGCGAAAGACTTCACAATCGATCGTGGTGTCGTCGCCCGGCTGACCAAGGCGCTGCGCCAGCATCAGCCCACGTTCGACGAGACTGGCGGGCTTCATGCGGCGGGCCTGTTCACCCTGGAGGGAGCGCCGCTCGCCGTGCGCGAGGACGTGGGTCGTCACAACGCCGTGGACAAGGCAATCGGACACGCCAGTCGTGACCGGTGGCCGCTTCACCCCTGTGTGCTGGTCGTTTCGGGCCGGCAGAGCTTCGAGATCGTTCAGAAGGCGGCCGTCGTCGGTGTCGCGGGCGTGATCGGCGTGTCCGCTCCGTCGTCTTTGGCTGTCGATCTCGCGGAGTCGCATGCGATGCTTCTGGTGGGGTTCGCGCGGGACGGGGCGTTCAACGTCTACGCGGGGGCCGAGCGGATCGTGGGGGTGACGTGATTCGCACGGGCGCCGCCGGCCCGTGCGGCAACGGCTCTTTCATTACGCCGACCTCTTCTCGACCGTAGCGGGCGCTGATACGTTAGAATGGCCATGTCCATCGCGACGAACGACGAGCTCATCGCCCGCTGGAAGGACGAGCCCGCCCCGCTCCTCCCGACGCTGCACGCGTTCCACGAACGGGACGGGTTCCTCTCCGACGAGGCGATGCGCGCCGTGGCGACAGGGCTGCGCGTCCCGCTCGCCGACCTGTTCGGAACGGTGACGTTCTACCATCACCTCGCACGCGAGCCCTTGGGCCAGTCGGCCCCGCGCGTATGCACGGGCCCCGTGTGCTGGATGCGCAACGGACCCGCGCTCCTCGAGGCGATGCGCGACCGGGGCGCCACCGCCATGCCGTGTGCGGGGCGGTGCGATCAGCCGGTTCCCGTGCTCGAGGGAGATCGGGTACTGGTGGGTGACTCGGCCGCAGGATTGCGGGAGGCGCCGTCCCCACTTCCCCCGGAGCGGCCGGCCGGGAAGGCGGCCGCGGGAAGCGAGTCGGCTCAGGAGTGCGTGTTCGCCCACATCCGCGAGCCCGATCGCGCGACATTGACTGGCTACCGAAGGACCGGTGGCTACGAAGGCCTCACGAACGCGCTGGGGATGGAGCGTTCGGCCGTTCTCGCCGTGGTGCGAGACAGCGGGCTGGCTGGACGAGGCGGCGCCGGGTTCCCGACCGGTCGGAAATGGCAGGCCGTGGCGGACGCCCCCGGCGACCCGAAGACGGTGGTGTGCAACGCCGACGAGGGAGAACCAGGCTGCTTCAAGGATCGGGCGATTCTCGACTACGACCCTCATGCCGTCATCGAGGGGATGACCACGGCCGGCTACGCGACGGGTGCGACGCGGGGTTTCATTTACTTGCGATACGAATACCCGACGACGCACGGCATTCTGGAACGCGCCATCGCCCAGGCCTACGACGCGGGCGTACTCGGCGAGGACGTGCTCGGCTCGGGCGCCACCTTCCATCTTTATCTTCGGCGCGGCGCCGGGGCTTACATCTGCGGCGAGGAGGGATCACTCCTCAACAGCCTGGAGGGGAAGCACCCGTTTCCCCGCAACCGGCCACCCTACCCGGTGACCCACGGGTACGAAGACAAGCCCACGGTGGTGAACAACGTCGAAACCCTGGCTTCCGTGCCGCCGATCCTGCGGCGGGGTGCGGACTGGTACCGCTCGCTCGGGCTCGGCGATCACGCCGGCACGAAGCTGATCAGCCTCTCTGGCGACATTCAACGACCCGGGAATTATGAGGTTCCACTCGGGCTCCCACTGAGCACGCTTCTCTATGAGTGGGCCGGGGGACCGCATGCGGGGCAGACGATTCAGGCCGTGACGATGGCGGGCCTCTCCGGCGGGTTCCTGGCGGGCGACGATCTCGACATCACCCTGGACGAGCCCGGTATCCGCGCCAAGGGCTCCTTTCTCGGTGCCGGTGGTATCATGGTATTCGATGACCGCCGTGACATGATGCAGGTGGCCCACGAGGCGATGTCGTTCTTTGCGCACGAGTCCTGCGGCAAGTGTTTTCCGTGCCGCATCGGCACGAGGCGGCTGACGGAACGACTCGCCGGTACGGCGGGGCCCGCGGACCTCACCCTGTGGCTGACGGAGATGCAGGACATCGGCAACGCCATGAAGTCCGCCAGCGCGTGCGGCCTCGGTATCGCGGCGCCGCTCGTCACCGAAAGTCTCATACGTTACTTCCCGACCCGTGTGGCGGCGCACGTGGGCAACGGCAAGGAGTCCGCATGATCGCACGAGACACGGATCTCACGACCGCCACGATGACGCTGGACGGCCAAGAAGTCTCCTTCACCGAGGGTGAGACCATCTACGAGGTCGCCCAGCGTCACGCCAAGGCGATCCCGACGCTCTGCTACGACCCCCGCCTCGAGCCCTTCGGAGGGTGCCGGCTCTGCGTCGTCGCCGTCGAGGGGATGCGCACGCCAGTGGCCTCCTGCACCATGAAGGCCGAAGCCGGGATGACGGTGCGTACCGCGACGGACGAGGTCGAAGCGCTCCGCAAGACGCTGTTGGAGATGGTGGTCTCCGAAAACCGCGAGGTCGACGTCGATCCGCTGCGCGGCTATGCGTCGCAGGAGCTGACGGCGCTCGTGGACCGATACGGAGCCCGTACCAATCGCTTCGCCGGCGCTCGGTCCGGCAGGACGCGAGCGGATGATGGGAACCCGTTCATCCTGCGGGACTACGACCTCTGTATCTCGTGTTACCGCTGCGTGCGGGTGTGCGCCGAACGGGAAGGCGACTACGCGATCTCCGTGATGAACCGCGGCTTCGACACCAGGATCACCGTGGAGTTCGAAGGCCTGCTCAAGGATTCCGCCTGTACGTTTTGCGGCCAATGCGTCCAGACGTGCCCGACGGGTGCGTTGGCCGACAAGAAGGCCATGCGCTACACGCACCTCGAGCAGCCGATCGAGAAGACGCGCACGACCTGCCCGTACTGCGGGGTCGGTTGCTCGGTCGACATCATGACCAAGGGCGACACCATGGTGGGAGTCCAGCCGGCGATGGATGGGCCGGCGAACCTCGGTGCGCTCTGTGTGAAGGGACAGTTTGCCTACGACTTCGTGCAGCATCCCGACCGCCTCGGCGCCCCACTCGCCCGCGGGGACGACGGCGAGCTGCACGTGACCGACTGGGATACCGCGCTCGACCGCGCGGCGGCCGGGTTCCGCGCCGCGCTCGAGCAACATGGTCGCCACAGTGTCTATGGAGTGGCCTCGGGTCGCGCCCCGCATGAGGCTGCATACAGCATGCAGAAGTTCATCCGGGCGGGCTTCGGCACCAACTACATAGACAACTGTAGCCGTGCCTGACACGCTCCCACGGTTGCCGGTCTGGCAGCCACGATCGGACGAGGCGCCATGTCGAACCCGCTGGCCGACATGGAGAAGCCCGACGTCATCTTCTGTATCGGCACCAACATGACGGAGTGCCACCCGGTGGCAGCCACGCGGCTCAAGCGTGCTCTGGCGCGGGGGGCAAAGCTCATCGTCGCCGATCCCCGGCGTATCGGCCTCGTCGACATCGCCGACCTCTACCTGCCGATTCGTGTCGGGTCCGATTCCGCGCTTCTCCTCGCCATGGCGCACGTGATCCAGCGCGAAGGACTGGTCAACGACGCGTTCGTGGCGGACCGCACCGCGGAGTCCCAACGCTTTCTGGAGCACGTGCAGCAGTTTCCGCCGGAGTGGGCGGAGGAAATCACCGGCGTGCCGGCCAAGGACATCGAACAGGCCGCGCTGTGGTACGGCAATGCCGAGCGTGGCGCGATCTACTACACCCTTGGCATCACCGAGCACATCTGCGGCGTCGAGAACGTGCAGGGGCTGTGCAACCTCGCGCTCATGACCGGCAACATCGGGCGGGAGGGCACCGGCATCAATCCCATGCGCGGGCAGAACAACATCCAGGGCGCCGGCGATTGCGGAGCGCTGCCGAACAACTATCCGGGCTTTCAGGCCGTGACGGACCCGAAGCATCAGGAGAAGTTCAGACGGCATTACGGCAAGACGGTGGACCTCGAGAAGGGGATCACGAAGGTCACTGCGCTGGAACTGTGCGGCGATCAGATCCGCGCCATGCTGATCGACGGCGAGAACACCGTCGTGTCCGATCCCGATCGCGCGCACTGCGAGCATGCGCTCAAGAGTCTCGACCACCTCGTCGTCATCGACATCTTCCTGACGGAAACGGCACAGCTCGCTGACGTCGTCCTACCGGCGACCGCGTGGGGGGAGACCGACGGCGTCTGCACCAACACCGAGCGCCGCGTGCAGCGCCTGCGCCGGGCCGTCGAGCCTCCGGGTGTCGCCCGGCCGGATTGGTGGATCGTCTCGCAGATCGCCAAGCGCCTCGGCGTCGCGGGCTTCGACTACAGCCACGCCAGGGAGATCTTCAACGAGCTGTGCGAACTCTCCCCGATTTATCATGGGCTCGACTGGGATCGCATCGAGTTCGGCGAGTATCAGTGGCCGGTGCCGGACAAGACGCATCCGGGCACACCGCGGTTGCACGAAGGAGAGTTTCTCAACGGGCGAGGGATTTTCTCGCTGATCACCTATCGGGATCCGGCCGAGACGATCAGCGAGGAGTATCCGGTCTGGCTCACGACCGGTCGCCGACTCGCGTCGTATCACACGAGGACGCAAACGGGCCGAGCACAGGGAATCGACTACCTCCTCTCGGAAGAAGTGCTCGAGGTGCACCCCGACGACGTGGAACGGTGGGGTCTCATCCATGGCGGGTGGGCCAGGATGCACAGCCCGCGGGGCTGTGTGCTGGTCAAGGTGCAGGCCAACCGGCGGAGTCCGCGGGGCACCGTCTTCGCGAGCTTCAGCTTCAACGACGTGCCGGTGAACATCCTGACCGGTGGCGGCTACGACCCGGTCACTCACACGGCCGAATTGAAGGTGTGTCCGGTGCGGTTGGAACCCGCTTCGTCGTCGGCGAGCGTGAGCGTCTAGCCCACCACGCGCGGTACCGACGGCAGTGCCGGGTTGGAGTCCCGGCCTGAAGGCCGGGCTCGGCCTTAACACAGGCCCTGAAGGGCACGAAACGATCGGCACACGTGCGCCCTGCAGATCGCGCGAACCATGCGTTCGGTGATGATCACCCCGGGTTCGGCGTCCGCACCGTCCGATCGATCGAAACGCACGCCTCTCCAGATCGTGATGCAGACTACTCTGAAGCGATCGGCGTCGGCGCGGACCATGGCCTGGACATCGTCCGTTGACATTCTGAACGTACGTGCACGGTTGTGCAGTGCATCAGTGATACACCTGCAGTAACTACTGGGGGGCTCTGTGGCCAGGATTCAAGTCCCGATAGACGAGCCGGAGAGAGAGCGATTCCGACAGTAGGCCGAGCGCGAGGGGAAGTCGCTGGCGGCTTGGTTGCGCGAGGCGGCCCGAGAGAAACTCGTGGCCGCAGGACGCGCGAAACAGCTGGACACGTTGGAGGAGCTGCGAGCGTTGGACGAGGTGACCGATTTCGTGGATCGCCACGCCATCGTCGTCACTGCATCCGATGCCGCCGGGGACGCGCGCGCGCACCGGATCGAGCAGGTGGCGCGCACCGGCCGACCCCGGGACGGCAAGGTGTTCATTGTGCCGCTGGAGGCGCCGTGCGCATCGCAACGGGTGCCATCTCACGAGTCCTCCTCCATCGGCGGCGGGTCGAGGGAAACGAACGAGAGCGTGCGCCGACCGCGAACGGATGCCGCGAACGCGTCAACCGCAACGGGGTCGAGAACGCTCCCCGCGATTTCCTCCAGCCGTTCGATTGCTTCAGCCTCGCTGAACGTGTTCTGGTAGGGTCGCTCGGTCGTGAGCGCATCGTAGACTTCGGCGACGTGAATCACGCGAGCCCCGACGGGAATGGCGTCTCCCGCCAGCCCGTCGGGATACCCCGCACCATCCCAACGTTCGTGATGCCCCTTCACCGCCTGGATGACGGGGCTCAACTGCGTCAACGGCGCGAGGATGTGCACCCCGATCTCGACATGCCGCTTCACGTGCTCGTACTCATCTCGGGTCAACCGGCCCGCCTTATCCAGCACCGACTCTCGGATGCCGATCATCCCCAGGTCGTGCAGCCGCCCGGCGGTACGAACCAAGTCCACCTCAGCATCCGCCAGGCCCAGTTCCGTAGCGATGGTGGCCGCATATGCCGAGACGCGGGACGAGTGGCCCGCGAGGCTCCCGCTCTTCGCTTCGAGCGCGTGGACAAGCGCCTCGAGCACCGCGACAGTGAGCCGCTCCTCGCCACTCCCTGGTCCACCCATAGGCAATCGGTCCCGACGCGGGCCCTCACTGCCTGGCGAGATGTGACCTGGCTGCTGATTCTCGCTGTCTGCCATCGATACCCCCGCGATTCAGCGTTGCGCCCCCCGTAACCACCACCGCGCCCGTCCTCACAGCACCCGCACCCGCCGAACGCCGGTGACGCCCTCTCCACCCAACAGGTTTCGCCGGACCACAGCCACCGCCGCGGACCGTGACAGCTCAATGCGCAGGTCCGCCGGCGCGAGACCAAACACCCTCTTGGTGGCGGCCGAGAGCGAACGGCTCTTGGCGTAGCCGAGCTTCATCGACACGTCCTCCACGCGGTAACCCGGGTCGAGCAAGAGGCGGTGAGCGTACAGCGCCCGAAGCTGCGTCAGGACGTCGTTCGGCGGAGGCAGGCCCGAGCGCGCGAACCACCGCCCGCACGTGCGACGGTCCATTCGCGCGTGACGCGCCAATTCCTGAACCGTGCGAATTTCGGCCGGCTGGCGGAACACCCGTTCGACAGCCCAGCGCAGGTCGGCGGGTGTGTCGCCCAGCATGTCCTGCACTTCTTGCGAGAGCAGCTGTGAGACCGACCGGGCCGATTCGGCTTGCAGCACCTCACGCAGGCGCTCGGGATCGTCGTCATGGTCGGCGACGATCACCTCGCGCACACCGAGCGCGCCGAGCTCCAGCAACACCGTGGCGAGCGTGGAGTGCAGCCGCGCGTACAGCACGATCGGGAGGGACGGAAAGCTCGCGTGAATCTGCCCGATGTCATGCGCGCGCGGAACGCCCTCGAGCCCCGGGTCGATCACGGCCACCTCCACCGGCCGGGTGCGAATGGTCACCAGGGTCTCAGACCAGCTGTGACACTGAGCCACGACGAACCGATGTCCCACCGCCGCCTCCAGGCGGCGGGCACATGGGGTCGGTATTGCGGCAAGAATCAGCACAAGTGTCCCAAATACGTAGGGTGATGCCCCAAAAAGGGCCTAACGCACTGCCATTGCACCGCGAGATTTGAGGGGTCCACATCAACCCCAACACCGTCGCGGAGGAATCCCATGTCACGCCGCCTATCCCAACTCACCGTCGCGTTCGTCTGCGCAGTGGCGCTCTCGGCCTGCCAGCCCGTTACCGGTCCGACGCTCGCTGACGACGACACCACGATGCCCACACCCGATCTCGGCGAGTGCGGACGGAGCTACCAGGGCTCCGGCACCTGCTGATCGATCCGGCTTCGTAAGTCACTCAGGAGCCGGGCGACCTCCAGGACCTCGTCCGGCTCCTCGGGTGAACGCATCGCCGGTTCCCTGCCTACCACCGCATCCGCCCGCACGCGCTCGAGCAGCGACTCAGCACGGAACAGGGATTCGCCCAGCCGATGATGTTGGGCCTGCTCGATTGCAACGGTCAGGTGTTGTTCCGCCTCGTCGGGTCGACCCGCGAGCGCCATTCCATTCCCAAGCACGATCTCGAACTCCACCGCCGTCTCGGGCGTCAGGCGATCCCGGCAGGTTTCAATGGCCGAGCGCCATTGGCGGAAGGCCGCTTCGTCGGCCCGCACCGCCGCCAGGTCGAGCAATTCGAGCATCGTCGGCACTTCCATCTCAAGGCCGATCGAGCCGGCAAGGACCACGGCAAAAGCGTCTTCCGCCGCGGCGTGGTATCCCAAATGCCTGAGCATCGTCCCGAGGTCCGATAGTGCGCGGAGTCTTCGCGGCTCCTCTCCATGCAGCTCAGACGCCCGGAACGCCAATGGGATGGCCTCGACAAACCGTTCACGCAGAGCCAGGGCGACCGCGAGATCGTGAGACGCCCGGGCCTCGGCATCCACGTCGCTCGCCATTCGCGCGTCGGCGAGCACCGTTCTGAGAACTCGCTCGGACTCCGGAAGGTTGCCAAGCTTCTGATGCACGATAGCACAACCGATACGACTGAGCCGCTCATTGTGCGCGTCCCCGACTTCCGAGGCGAGCGCCCCCGCGGCGGCGTACGTCGCGCCCGCTCGCTCATGATCCCCGACCAGGCGGCGTAAGCGCGCCAGCTGCATGAGCACGCCTACACGGAGCTCGGTCTCGTTCGCCGATAGACGCTCAACTGTTTCAACGAGGTCCACTGCCTCCGGCAGGCGCAGTTCGCATTCCAGCCAGAATGCATAGTCGAGCGCAGCCGGGACGACGGCGGCGCGGCATCGTTCCGGACTCGCCGGATCGACCGCCTCCGCCACTGCCGCGATCCGCGTGGTTTCGGGAAGGGAATCTCCCACCTCTCGCAGGTAGCCGAGGAGCCCCCGCTGCTGGTAGGCAATCGCATCGGCACTCGGGCTTGGCTGTCGCGCCAGTCTCGTGAGCAAGCGAGTGAGCAGAAAACCGCCGAGCGCGGCGTCGGCCTGAGGACGTTGGTCGATCTCCACGACGTGCTCGAGAAACGGGGTGTGCATCTGCATCGCGCTTTCCTCCGACGGGGCGTGGCCCCATTGTTGTGAGTTGGAGGAAAACTGGCAAGAGGCAACCGGGCAGATTTCGCCAATCTCCCGACAAATGTCCCAAATGCTGTAGGTCGTGCCCCAAAAAGGGCATATGCGAGCGCGTGAATCGCGCACGTGCATGGGTTGGCTTGACGCGGATCTCCCGCGACTGGTCTCACCGCTCGTAACTTCGGAATGGAGCGCGCATCGGTGATTCCTTGCGATCACTCGACGACGACGCCGGCACCGGAGCCATCAGCCGCTGGCTGCGTGGTGTGTCTCGCGAGCGGAGGTACGTGGGTCACACTCCGACTATGCCGGACATGCGGTCACATCGGGTGCTGTGACAACTCGCCCGGGAAGCATGCCACCGCCCACTATCACGAGACCGGACACCCGGTGATACAGTCGTTCCAGCCAGGCGAGACGTGGGGATGGTGCTACCTCCACGGAGAGGAGCTGGGCCCCTACA
The DNA here is from genome assembly GCA_036397755.1 of Gemmatimonadales bacterium. Classification (GTDB taxonomy): domain Bacteria; phylum Gemmatimonadota; class Gemmatimonadetes; order Gemmatimonadales; family GWC2-71-9; genus CAMYLY01. The sequence continues at coordinate 86,294 of DASWII010000072.1, forward strand.
CGCCGCTAGTCTGATCCCGGCGGCGGCGGGCTCCCTCCCATAAGCTCGCACGCGGGGATAGGTTGCGAGACTCTCCGGCTTGCTTTCACAACGCCAGGATTCATGCCCCACCCTTCTCGCCGCGACTTCGTGTGGACGTCAGCAGCGGGCATCGCCGCGGCGATGGCCGGTGGCCGAGTGCCGGTCGCCCCGCGCGTCACGGCCACACCCATGCCATTCTACGGTCACCCGGAGGGCGCCACCACCCTGATTCGATTCCGAGTGACCGAACTGGCCGCGCCGGCCGGTCGCCTCCGCGTCTACGACACCGGACGGCGACTGCTCGGAACGGCGGGCGTACTCAACACGGGGACGGAACTCGTGGGCGAGCTGTGGCTGGCCCTCCCACGAAGTACGGCCGTCGTCACCGAGCTCGAGGCCCCCGGAATCCGAGGCATCCACCGCACCTCGCACCGCCTCATGCCACCCCCCAAGTGGACGGCGTACTGGCTGGCGGTCGTCGACCCGCGGGAACTGGAGCGGCAACTGGGCGCGATGGCACCGGTCGCACAGGCAGTGCGGTCCGGCGTGCTGCGAAACGCCGGACTGGTCGTCAATCCCCGCGTCAAGACCGCCGACGACGCCCGCGATCATGTGCGCTTCTTGCGACAGGGTCAGGACGCCATTCGTGTCCAGCGCACACTTGGGATCCCAGTGAGCCCCGTGGCCTGGGTGGCGACGGGCGTGCCGCCCGTCCGCGTGCTCGCCGCTCTCGCAGGCTCGGGAGTCACCGCGCTGGCGCACCCGGCGCAGGACGCGACGGTCGAGGCGATTCGACTCCGCGACGGCACCGCGTTGCTCGTGGTGGGCGTCCCTCCGCAAGCATGGGGCGCCGAGACGGGCATGCAGACCAACGTCGCGGCGATGGAGCAACGCATCGGAGGGTGGCTCGCCGCGCGATCCGTCGAGGACGGGCCTGTCGACCGGACGGTGATGCTGGTGAGCGACGATCTGGAATCGGCCGTGCAGTCGCGCGCGAACATCGACGAGTGGAACCGCCGATACGCCTACCCCCGGTTCGTGATCGGCGCGCCGGAGCCGCGGCACTTCCCCAGCGCGCCCGTCGCCTCCGTTCCCAACACCACCGATCCGGTCATCCCGGACATCCCCACGCGCAATGACGTCGCCCGAGCAGACGCCGAGCGCCGGCTCCAGCACGTCCTGGCTGTCTTTGCGCCCCTCGCGCAGGCGCTTGGCGGCTCCACCGCCGGCGGCCTGGACACCATCGCCGCGGCCATCGGTTCGGCGATGCCGGGAACCGTGGTGTTCAACCCGTCCCCGTTCGCACGTACGGACCACCTTCCGCGGTCGGACGGGAGCTACGTGCTGGCAACGGATGTTCCCCCCCTGGGCTACGCCTACCTCGTGGATACGCCCGACGTGCTTCGTCCGTCGCCGCTGCGGGACGTTACCCCAGCGCTCGTGGCCGACACGGCCGGCGTCTCGCTCGAACTCCATGCAGGCACGGGCGCCATCGCGTCCATCCTCGACGCCGAGGGCACGCAGTGGGTCGGGACCGGTCTCAACGAGGTGCGGGGGTCGAATCTCGAGCGAGTTCAGCGGCAGGAGCTCCCGCAGGTTGGCGTGCGGATCGTTCTCCACCGCACCGCGCCGATGGTGGGAGCGTTCATCACGACCATCACCCTGTACGACGCCCGCCCGTGGGTGGATGTCGTCAACGATTTCGACGTGGTATCGGGCGCGGCGCCTGAGGTCCGTTTTCATTTCGGCGCTGCTCCGGCCCAGGTCATGTGGGAGGTGCCGGGAGGTGTGGAGGCGCGGGCCGCTCCCGTTCCGGCGGCGGAGCACCTTCGTTGGGTGCACTTCGTGGGCGCCCAGAACGTGTTCTTCCGAGCGCTCGACGCACCGTGGTTTTCGGTCGGTGACGACGGCGCGCTGATCAGCCACGCGCCGTCGGGCGTGTCCCGCTATCGCTTTGCCAGCGATACGCTCCCGGCCACGGCCGCTCACGCCGCGCGTGTGGGATGGAGTGCCGAGCCGCTCGTCGCGGCTCCGGCACGCGGGGGCGACGGCCCGCTGCCTCGGTGGGGGTCCCTGTTCCAACTCGACCAGTCCGGCGCGGCCGTCGTGGGGGTGACCGACTCGGACGAGCACGGGGTTACGCTGTTCATCCAGGAGCTGTCGGGCACGGGCCGCACGTTGTCCCTTGGTGGCGAGCTGCTGCAGTTTCGCTCGGGCGAAGTCGTGGACTTCATGGATCGAACCATCCCCGGCGCGGCATCACGCGTGCGCGACGGGGTTACCTTCCCGATTCGGGGACACGGCTTCACGGCTCTCCGCTTGTCGGGACTGACGGTTCGCTGAGGGTTGAACGGCCCCTGACCGCAAGGGTATATCTCCAGCATGCGCAAACCCCGCACGCTCGGCGATCTCAAACAGTCTGAGTGGGCCGACCCACGCGTGTACCAGCGTTCGGTCAAAGACGAGCTTCGCAACAACCTGGTCGCCCGCCTGGAGTCCGGACAGGACGTCTTCGACGACGTGATCGGGTACGAGCATTCCGTCATCCCGCAGATCGTGAACGCGGTGCTGTCGCGGCACAACTTCATTCTGCTGGGATTGCGTGGGCAGGCGAAGAGCCGCATCCTCAGGGCCCTGGTCGGGTTGCTCGACGAGGCACTGCCGGTCATCGCGGGGAGTGAGGTGAACGACAACCCGTTCGCACCCATCTCCAAGTTCGGGCGCCAGCGCATCGAGGAATGTGGCGACGCCACCGCCATCGACTGGGTCGGGCGCGATCACCGCTACGTCGAGAAGCTCGCGACGCCGGACGTTACCATCGCGGACATCATCGGCGACGTGGACCCCATCAAAGCCGTCCGTGGCGGTCACCTGCTGTCGGACGAACTCACGATCCATTACGGACTGCTCCCGCGCAGCAATCGCGGCATCTTCTCGATCAACGAGCTGCCGGATCTCGCGGGCAAGATCCAGGTTGGGCTGTTCAACATCATGCAAGAGGGTGACGTACAGATCCGCGGCTACCCGATCCGCCTGGCGCTCGACGTGATGCTCGTGTTCTCCGCCAATCCCGAGGATTACACGGCGCGCGGCAAGATCATCACGCCACTCAAGGACCGCATCGGCAGTGAGGTCATGACGCACTACCCGCGGTCGCTCGATCTCGGCATGTCGATCACCGCGCAGGAAGCGTGGACCGACCGTGGGGGTCGCGCCGTGAAGATTCCCACGTTCATCCGGGAGGTCGTCGAGCGGGTGGCGTTCTGCGCGCGGCAGGAGAAACGCGTGGATCGCCGTTCGGGCGTGAGCCAGCGGCTTCCCATCACGATGCTGGAGAACGTGCTGTCGAGCGCCGAGCAGCGAGCCGTGTCCACGAAGGAGAAGCGCGTCGTGCCGCGCATCGCCGATGTGTATGCGGCGTTGCCGGCCGTGACGGGCAAGATCGAACTGGAATACGAGGGGGAGTTGTACGGAGCGGAACGCGTCGCGCTCGACCTGGTGCATCGCGCCATCGGCGAGACTTTCGAAGCACATGTCGCCGGTATCGACTGCGACGAGGCGGTGCTGTGGTTCGACGAAGGGGCCGCGCTGAAGGTCCCCCTGCACGAGCGCGCCGATGCCTGCCTCAAGGCGTTCAGCGCCGTGCCGGGGCTGCTGGACATCGTGGACAAGGCCGGGCTCGCGCGGGGCAAGGACCCGGCGACGCTGGTCAGCGCATGCGAGTTGGTGCTCGAGGGGCTGGTGGCCCACCGCCGGATTGCACGCAACGAGGAGTTGGGCTACGTGCGGTCTCGCCCCGAGCGGCCGGGGCACGGCGGGCCGAGCGCTTCCCACCCTCATCTCTTGTAGACGTCAGGAGACCGCGTGCCCGTCATCACCGTCTCTCGGCAATACGCCTCGGGTGGTTCCGCCATCGCGGCGCTGGTTTCGGAGCGTCTGGCCTGGCCGGTGATCGACAACGACTTCGTCGACCGGGTTGCCCAACGTGCCGGGCTCTCGACGCAGGAAGTGGAGTCCCAGGAGGAACGCGTACCCTCCCTGATGGAGCGCCTGGCCGGCGCGCTCGCCATCTCGTCGCCCGAGGTATTCGTCTCGACGGGCGAAGGCCTCGACGCGCGCCTGGGCAACGAGGAGCGGATGGTGCGGGCGACGGAGGCGGTCATCACGCAGGCGACCCAGGAAGGCAACCTGATCATTGTCGGGCGTGGTGCGCAGGCGCACCTGGCCGAGCGCGACGACGCACTGCACGTATTCATCGTCGGGCCCCGCGAGCACCGCATTCGAGCGGCCATGGAGCGACTCGGCATGACCGAGGCCCAGGCGACGGAGGCGGTCGACCGCGCGGATGAGGGGCGACGGCGCTACGTGAAGACGTACTACGACCGGCACTGGGAAGACGCGGACAACTATCACTTGGTGCTCAATACGGGCGTGTTCAGTTGCGAACAATGTGCCGACCTCATCGTGACCGGCGTCCGACTGCGGGGATGGGCATCTCACCTTTGAGATCGACGCGCACACATGGCTTCACAAGCATCCTTCGACGTTTCGACGGGCGCCGACCTGCAAGAGGTCGACAACGCGCTCAACCAAGCCCGCAAAGAAGTGCAGCAGCGATATGACTTCAAAGGCAGTCACTGCCAGATCGAGTTCGACCGAGCCAAGGCGGTGATCAAGCTCGAGGCGGACGATGAGTTCCGCATGAACGCGCTGTGGGACGTGATTCAGACCAAGCTGGTGCGCCGCAAGGTTCCCACGAAGAACGTCGTTGCCGGCGCCATCGAGCCGGCCGCGGGCAGCAAGGTGCGCCGAGAGGTCACCCTCACGCAGGGAATCCCGACCGAAACGGCCAAGGCCATCGTCAAGGACATCAAGGCGCAGGGATTCAAGAAGGTGCAGGCCGCGATTCAGGGCGATGAGCTGCGCGTGTCCAGTCCGTCCAAAGATGCCTTGCAGGAGGTGATGCAGTTCCTGCGCGGTCAGGATTACGGCATCGAGTTGACGTTCGGCAACTACCGGAGCTAGGTGGCCTGTCCCAGTAGTTCTTTGCAGATCACAGGGCCCGGCGCGTCCCTTCGGTCGCTGCCCGACACGACCTTCCCTCGTGGACCTCGCCTACCGGAGTGATTCCTCGTGACGTTGACCCAACGGCAACTCGACCAGTGCTCGCAGAGCACATGGGACTTCAGCGACCTGAAGGCGCTCTTCCTGAACTGCACGCTCAAAAAGACGCCTGAGCTGTCGCATACCGAGGGGCTCATCGCGATCTCCCGCGCGATCATGGAGAAGAACGGGGTGACCGTCGATCTCGTGCGACCCGTTGACCACCACTTGGCCCACGGCGTCTACCCCGACATGACGGAGCGGGGTTGGGAGCGCGACGACTGGCCGCAACTCTATGCGAAGGTCAGGGCCGCGGACATTCTGGTGATCGGATCGCCGATCTGGCTGGGAGAAAAGTCTTCAGTCTGCACCCAGGTGGTCGAGCGGCTCTACTCCACGTCAGGCGACCTCAACGAGCACGGTCAATACGCCTACTATGGGCGGGTCGGTGGCTGCCTCATCACCGGGAACGAGGACGGCGCCAAACACTGTTCGATGAACATCCTCTACTCGCTGCAGCACCTGGGATACGTGATCCCGCCGCAGGCCGACGCCGCATGGCTGGGCGAAGCAGGCCCCGGGCCAAGCTATCTCGATCCGGGGTCGGGCGGACCGGAGAACGATTTCACGAACCGCAATACGACGTTCATGACGTGGAACCTGCTGCACATGGCCCGCATGATCAAAGACGCGGGCGGCATTCCCGCACACGGGAATCAACGATCCGAGTGGGACGCGGGGTGCCGGTTCGACTATCCGAATCCGGAGTACCGATAGAGGCGGGCAGGCGGGCAGGCGGGCAGGCGGGCGGACAGAAAGCGCACAGTACAGAGCGCAGAGCGCAACGGTCGGTTTGCCGACCTCCGCCGAGCGGAAACAGCCAGGTAGGCGAGGATCAGGTGGTCAGGCGGAGATCGCGCCGCAGCATCGTTCGCACCCCCAGCAGCACCGTCACCGTGCCGCCCGTCAGAAACGCGGTCATGACGCCGAGGTGCTCCGCGATGAACCCTGCCTGCAGCGCCCCGAACGGCGTCATCCCGCCGAAGGCCACCGTGAAGATCGACACCACGCGCCCGCGCAGTTCATCGGGCGCGATGGTCTGCAACAGCGAGTTGGTGGTCGCCGTGGTCACGATCATAGCGAGCCCCGCCAGCACCAGCAGCACCAGCATCACGCCGAGCGTGCGGGACAGCCCCAGCAGAACCGCGAGGATCCCGAACGTCGCCGTCGCGAGCCCCAGTACGCGGCCCTTCGGTATGCGTCGCGCATACGCGGCCAGCACCAGCGCGCTCACCACCGCGCCCGCACCGACGGCGGATACCATCCACCCGTAGGCCTGCGCCCCACCCCCCAGCACGTTTCTGGCGACGACGGGAAGGAGCACCAAGCTCGGGAACCCGAAGATGCTGACGCCGGCCAGGTTCAGCACGATCGCGCGGACGCGCGGTTCCTCGGCGACGTAGGCCAACCCTTCGCGGATGCGGACCCAGGCCGGGGGGCCCGGCAGCGGAGCGGCACGCGACGGAATCGTCATGGCAAAGAGCGCCGCCACCACCGCCAGATAGGTGACGCCGTTGATGAGAAAACACATGCCCACCCCGAGCACCACGATCACCACGCCACCGATGGCGGGTCCCACCACGCGGCTCGCGTTGAACGCCGACGAGTTGAGTGCGATCGCGTTCAAGAGGTCGTCCTTGCCCACCAGCTCCACGAAGAAGCTTTGGCGGGCCGGGATATCGAACGCCGTGACGACACCCAGCAGCGTGGCGACGCCGACCACCTGCCACAACTGCACGACACCGGCGAGGACGAGTACCGCGAGGATGAGCGAGAGTGCCATGGCCGCGATCTGCGTCGCAATCACCATCCGGTAGCGGGAGATCCGATCGGCCAATGCACCTGCGTACAGCGAGAAGAACAGGATCGGCATCGAACCGAGCGCGTCCACCGCGCCCACCCACAAGGCTGAATCGGTAAGCTCCAGCACCAACCACTGCTGACCGACTCGGTGCATCCAGATCCCGACCAGCGAGACGATGTACCCCGAGAAGAAGATCCGAAAATTGCGGTGTCCCATCGCCGGGAACGCGCGCGGGCGCCGCGGCGCGACACGCGGAGCAGGGTGGCTCCTTTGGGGGCTCGGCGCGGCTGGACCCTCGGGGTTCATGAGTTACACGGTAACACGCGTCGCAATCCCTCCGGCATGCTTCGCGCGCGATTATTGCGGGAACTTCACTCCGCCCCCAGCTTTCCACACCGGTATGCGCTACGCCACCTACTCCCGCTATATCCCGCAACTCCTCGACGCGGTCAACCTCGAGGACTTGCTCGACCAACTCAGCGATTTCCTGCTGCAGTCAGGCTTCGCGGGCGGGCCGTTCCATCATCCGTATTGGGGCGAGTTCGGCGAGAGCGAGGGCGACCGGTCTCTCGAGGCGCTCAAGCAGGCGATCATCCAGGCGCTGGCCGACTCCGGTAAGCTCACACCTGAAATGCTCAAGGTGCTGCGAGGCGACTCCAGCGGAGACGAGCAGCGCGATGCGGAGCTCCAGCGGCAACTCGCCGACCTCATCGATGAGATCGTCAAGCGACTGGTCGAGGAGGGATACCTCAACACCCCGCAGGCCCCTCAAATGCCCGGCGGCCATGAGCAGGCGTTCGGGCCCGACGGCCAGGCGCGGAGCGCCGCGCAGCAGGTGAGCTTCAACCTCACGGAGAAGGGTCTCGATTTTCTCGGGCACCGCGCCCTCCGGCACCTCCTAGGCAGCACGGGCCGGTCCAGCTTCGGGGAGCACGAAACGGAGCACCTAGCCACCGGCGTGGAAGTCGAGGCGGGATCCAAGCCGTACGAGTTCGGGGACACGCTCAACCTCGACGTTCCGGAAACCTTGAAAAACGCGCTCAGGCGTGCCGCCGATCCGACCCCGGCCATCGACTACACGCCGGAGCCCGCGTTCGATCTCGACTACCCCGACTTGATGGTCCACCAGAGCGAGTACCGATCGAGTGCAGCCACCGTGCTGATGCTGGACTGCTCGCACTCGATGATCCTGTACGGCGAGGATCGGTTCACGCCGGCCAAGAAAGTGGCGCTCGCCCTCTCACACCTGATCCGCACCCAGTTTGCCGGTGACACGATCCGCTGTGTCCTGTTCCACGACTCGGCCGAGGAGCTGCCGCTCGCGAAGCTCGCCGAGGCGCAGGTGGGACCGTACCACACCAACACCGCCCAGGGGCTCAAGCTCGCGCGCCGCATTCTGCTCTCGCAGCGGAAGGACATGCGGCAGATCATCATGATCACCGACGGCAAGCCGTCGGCCCTCACGCTGCCGGACGGGCAGATCTATGTGAACTCGATGGGGCTGGACCCCCACATCCTGCAGGAGACCTACCGGGAGGTGGCGATCTGCCGCCGGGCCGGGATCGTCATCAACACGTTCATGCTGGCGCGCGAGCGGATGCTCGTCGAGTTCGTGAAGCGGGTGTGCGAGATCTCCCGCGGTAAGGCCTATTTCACGAACACGATGACGCTCGGGCAGTACATCCTGATGGATTTCATGCGGCGGAAGACGCGACGGGTGAGGTGAGAGGCGAAGCCCTATCCGTACACCTTGGGCACCGCCAATCCCGCCTGCCGCATCAAGACGATCATCTGGCCGCGATGGTGAATCTCGTGAAACAGCGTGACGGCGAGGACCACCCCCCGCGGCACGCGCATACCGTAGAACTCGACTGTCTCGCGCAGCCCGTCGTCGGTCCACGTGGTGCGCACCGCCGTCGCCACCGCGCTGGATGACGCGGCGTGCGTGCGGCGAACCCCCTCGAGGCTCGCCGGCATCGGATCCTCCTTCGTTGGGCCGTCGACCTCGAGCCCCACTGTCGCCAGGATCACCTTGGGCGAGACGACCACGTGCCAGGCAAGCTCCCCCAGGGTCCGGTGGCCCTCCGCCACCCGCTGGCCGAGCGATGCCTCGGTGAGGGCCGCGAGCACCTTGGCGGTGCTGCCCGCCTCGTGGGCCCACGTCCGCTCGAAATGCAGAACCTCGGTGAACATCGGCTCCGTCCTTTCGTCGGTCTGTTGAGGCTCCGGCGAAAGCGTGTAGCTTTCGACCACTTCACGGGGCGGCTCCATGCGGGGGGGCCGTCCCGTCACTACCAAGATACCTGGCGCGGAAGCGCGGTTCGGGAGTCGATCCCCTCGGTGTTCGACAGTGTATTCGAGACGGTGAACTCGGGGTTCGCGCAGGCCCTCTATGAGGACTTTCGCCGCGATCCCTCGTCTGTACCGCCCGAGTGGCGGGCGCTCTTCGAGCGCGGGCTCAAGGGCGAGGAGCCAACGCCAACCGGTGCACCGCCGTCGACGTCCGACGCCTCCGCAGCTCGCGCGGACGTCGCCGAGGTGGACATGGATGCTGCCACCCCCGATGCCACGGAGATCAAGGGCCCAGCGCTGCGGCTCCTCAAGAACATGGAGGACTCGCTCGGCATCCCCACGGCAACGTCGTTCCGTGACATCGATGTCTCCCGACTGTGGGCGGTGCGCCTCGAATGCAACCGGCAGCTCAAGGCGGCCGGCACCAAACTGAGCTTCACACACGTTATCGGATGGGCGCTGGTCAAGGCGGCCGCCCGATTCCCTGTGATGACGCACGCGGTCCACGCGGAGGGCGGGAGCTATCGTCGCGTCGATCCGCGGGGAGTCCATCTCGGCCTCGCCGTGGACACCGTCGGCAAGGACGGCACCCGGCGCCTGTTGGTGCCGGTCATCAAGGGCGCCGGGGCGATGGCCTTCGGGCAATTCTACGATGAGTACGAACGTCTCGTGACTGGCGCCCGCGACAATAAGCTCATGCCCGATGCCTACACCGGCGGGACGATGACGCTCACCAACCCCGGCACGATTGGAACCGTGGCGTCGGTGCCGCGCTTGATGAAGGGCCAGGGCTCGATTATCGCCACCGGCGCGATTCGGGATGTCGCCGGGCGCCGAGTCATGACGATGACCAGCACCTACGACCATCGGATCATCCAGGGCGCCGAGTCCGGGATGTTCCTCCAGAAAGTCGATCAACTGCTGCAAGGCGACCACGACTTTTTCCGCGAGATCGCCGGGGCGCTGGAGCTCGCCTGGCCGGCGATCGAAGCGGCGGCTTCCTCGGCGACCGTTCCCGCCCTTCCCACGCCGATCGCCGCCGCGCTGCCCGCGGAATCCGACGCGGGATTCCTATATCACGTGGCGGCCGCGATGTCGGTGGTCAAGCATCACCGCACGCATGGCTACCTCGCGGCGCATCTGGATCCCCTGGGTGCGCCACCGCGCGGTGATCCGGCCCTCGAACCTGTGGCGGTAGGACTCACCCCCGAGATCATGCGGCGGATTCCGGCGGGCGTGCTGCGGACGTACGTGGGCGGCGAGACGATGGAGGGCGTGCTGCCGCGGCTCCGCGAAACCTATTGCGGAACGATCGCCTACGAGATCGAGCATATCGCGCCGCATGAGGAGCGCGTGTGGTTGCGGCGCGTGATCGAGTCGGGCGAGCACCGCTATCCGCTCACCGACGACGAGAAGCGGCATCTGCTCCGAGATCTGTCGCGTGTCGAGACGCTGGAGCAGTTCCTGCACACGAACTACCTCGGACACAAGCGCTTCGGGATCGAGGGCCTCGATATGCTGGTGCCGATGCTCCACCTGGCGCTCGACCTCGCGGCCGACCAGGGTGCGGAGCAGGCCGTCATGGGCATGGCGCACCGTGGACGGCTCAACGTCCTCACGCACATCCTTGCGGTGCCCTACGACACCCTGCTGGCTGAATTCGAAGGGGGTCGAGAGGTGGAAGAGACCCTCGCCCCGCGTGGGGGCACGGGCGACGTGAAATACCACCACGGGGCCGCGGGCATGTTCACGTCCTGGTCGGGGCGCGAGATCCGGGTCACCCTCATGCCTAATCCGAGTCACCTGGAGGCCGTCGACCCCGTCGTGCTGGGAAGCGCCCGCGCCCGGCAGAGCGATCGTTCGTCCGCCGTGCTCAGGCATGACCCGACCACGGTGCTGCCGATCCTCATCCACGGGGACGCGGCGTTCGCTGGGCAGGGCGTCGTCGCCGAAACGCTGAACCTGGCGCGACTGGATGGCTACGCCACGGGCGGCACGCTGCACATCATCTCGAACAATCAGGTGGGCTTCACCACGGATCCACGCGAGGCGAGGTCAACGGACTTCGCGAGCGACCTCGCCAAGGGGTTCGATGTGCCGATCGTCCACGTCAATGCCGACGACCCCGAGGCATGCCTCGCGGCGGTCCGGCTGGCGATGATGCACCGAGCCAAGTTCCGGGGGGACGTGGTCATCAACCTGGTCGGCTACCGACGGCACGGCCACAACGAAGGCGACGAGCCGCGATACACGCAACCCGTGATGTATCAACGCATTGACAGCCACCCGACGGTGCGGACGCTGTACGCCGACAAACTGCAGGCACAAGGCGTTGTCGACGCCGCCGCCGCCGGCGCGGAGACCGCGGACGTCTACGAGGAGCTCACCCGCGTCCAATCGCGCTTGCGGGCGCATGTCGCGACGCACGAGGACGAAGGCGAGGAACCGGTACGGATATCCGGGCTGTGGACCTCGGTGGCCGAGCCGGTCACGGCGGTCCCCGCGGATCATCTCGCTGAACTGAACGAGGCGCTGCTCGCAACGCCGGCGAGCTTCCACGTGAACCGCAAGTTGCGGCGCGTCCTCGAACGGCGCGCCGAAGCCTTCGGTACGGGAGCCGGTATCGATTGGGCACACGCTGAGGCGCTGGCGCTGGGCAGCCTCCTCACGCAAGGCGTGCCGGTTCGGCTCGTCGGCCAGGACACCCCGCGGGGGACCTTCAGCCAGCGGCACCTCACGCTGTTCGACGCCGAAACGGGCGACGCCCACACCCCGATCAAACAGCTGCCGGGGGCAACGGTCCCGCTGGAGCTGCACAACACTCCCCTGTCCGAGTACGCGGCGCTCGGGTTCGAGTACGGCTACAGCACCGCCGTGCCCGACGCGCTCGTCGTGTGGGAGGCGCAGTTCGGCGATTTCGTGAACGGCGCCGAGATCATCATCGATCAATTCATCATTGCCGGGCTCGCGAAGTGGGGCCAGCTGGCAAGACTCACGATGCTCCTGCCGCACGGGTACGAGGGACAGGGGCCCGAACATTCGAGCGCGCGCATCGAGCGCTATCTGGCCCTCGGCGCGGAGGGCAACATCCGCGTGGCGAACTGCTCGACTCCGGCGCAGTACTTCCATCTACTGAGGCGGCAGGCGCTCCACGGGGAGGCTCGTCCACTCATTGTGATGACACCGAAGAGTCTCCTGCGACACCCGCAGGCCACCTCCGCGGCTGCCGACCTGTCGGCCGGCGCGTTCGCCCACGTGATCGAGGATCCCGCCCTGCGGGGACCGGGCGATGGCGTGACGCGCCTCGTGCTCTGCTCGGGCAAGGTGTACTACGACATTGTCGGCGCCGAGCGCCGCGTGCAGGCCGCCCACGTCGCCGTGGGACGCGTGGAACTGCTTTACCCGTTCCCGGAACCCGGCATCCGGCGCCTCATCGAGCCGTTCCCGCAACTGCGCGAGATCGTGTGGGTGCAGGAGGAGCCCAGCAACATGGGCGCGCGGAAGTGGATGGTGCCGCAGGTGCAGCAGCTCGCCCCGCCGGGCGTGACCGTGCGATACGTTTCGCGCCCGGAGCGATCGAGCCCGGCGGAGGGATACCCGGCTGCTCATCGGGTGGAACAGGATCGGATCGTCGCCGAAGCGCTCCAGTGAACGCGCCACGGGGAGGCTGATCGCGATGGATGCCGCCACGTACGTTGCGCACGACGGACTGGGGCTGGCCGCACTGGTGCGCGCCGGTGAAGTCACACCGGGCGAGTTGGTCGAGGCGGCGATCGCACAGATCGAGCGCACTAACCCGAAGCTCAATGCCGTGGTGCACGAGCTGTACGACGATGCGCGCCGCGCGGTGCTCGCGGGTGTTCCCGACGGCCCGTTCTCCGGCGTGCCGTTCCTGATCAAGGACCTGCTCACGACGTACGGCGGTGCCCCGATGACCGTGGGCAGCCGGTTCCTCCTGGACTTCGTTCCGAATCACGACAGCGAACTCGTTCGACGGTACAAGCACGCCGGGCTGCTCATCCTCGGCAAAACCAACACGCCCGAGTTCGGGCTTACACCCTACACGGAGCCCGAGGCGCATGGCCCCTGTCGCAACCCGTGGGACCTCGAGCGCACGCCAGGCGGATCGAGCGGGGGATCGGCGGCGGCCGTCAGCGCGGGGATGGTCCCGCTGGCAGGCGGGAACGACGGCGGTGGTTCCATTCGCATTCCGGCGTCCTGCTGCGGCTTGTTCGGACTGAAGCCGACGCGCGGAAGGACGCCGCTGGGTCCCGATCACGGGGAGGTGTGGCAAGGATGTGTCGTCGAGGGTGTGCTCACCCGGTCGGTGCGCGACAGCGCCGCCGCCCTCGACGCGACGGCCGGACCCGACGTCGGCGCGCCGTACGTGGCCCCATCGTTCGAAGGCCGATATCTCGATCAGATCACGATTCCCCCGGGCAACCTCCGGATCGCGTGCAGCGTCGAGCCCTTCCTCGGAGATCACGTACACCCCGACGTGCGCAGGGCGTTCGACGAGACGGTGACACTGCTGCAGTCTCTCGGACACAGCGTGGAGCCGGCGGCGCCGCCGGTCGAGCGGGAGCCCTTCGCCAAAGCGTTCGTTACGATGCTGACGGGAGAGCTCCGCGCCGACCTCCATGACGCCGCGACCGCGGTGGGCCGCCAGCCGGGACCCGGCGACGTGGAGGTCGAGACCTGGATGCTCGGCCTGCTAGGAGATCGCGTCACCGCCGGTGACCACGTGTCGGCCGTCAGATACCTCCGCCGGGCGAGCCGCGCCATCGGTATGTTCTTCGAGAACTATGACATCCTGTTGACACCGACCCTGGCCGATCCGCCGATCAAGTTGGGAGCGCTCCGGCCTCCCGCTGGTGAACGTCTCGTGCTCAGCGCGCTCGGCCGCCTGCGCGCGGGCTGGGCGCTGGACCTGCTCGGCACGCTCGATCGCGTCGCCGGTGAGGCGTTCGGGTTCACGCCGTGGACACCCGTATTCAATATCTCGGGGCAGCCCGCCATGTCCGTTCCTCTCACCTGGAACGCGGGGAACCTCCCCATCGGGATGCACTTCGTCGGGCGCTTTGGCGACGAGGCCACCCTGCTACGCCTGGCCGCTCAACTGGAACAGGCACGACCCTGGTTCGACCGACGGCCACCGGTCGG
>DASWII010000073.1:0-2712 GCA_036397755.1 Gemmatimonadales bacterium
AGTGGTTGGCGCATCGATCGAGTCGCCTCGGCGAGCGAACTCATCGCCGCGCGAAGGTCGAGGCCGCGATCTCGTACACGTAGCTGTCTCGCCCACCCGCGTCACGCCGCTGCCCCACTCGGGCGGCACCGAGCTTCTCGACGGCGCGCTGCGAGCGCCGGTTCTCGACGCCCACGAGAAACACGACACGGTCGACGAATTGGAAGGCGTGCTGGAGCATGAGTTGCTTCATTTCGCCATTATAGCGGCCGCCCCAGTGCGACCGTGCCAAGAACGTCCAGCCGATCTCGACCTCCCGACGTTCCTGGTTCGACGCGTGGAACCGCGACGATCCGATCAACCGACGCGTCCCAAGATCGACCACCGCGAGCGCTCCGCCGGACGCAAGGGACTCGCGGAAGAACGTGAGAAACCCCTGTCGTTCATGGCGAGTCTTGACCGGATGTTGCTCCCAGATCAGCGGATCGGCGGCGACCGCGTACAGTTCCTCACAGTCTTCGACGCGCAGTGGCCGGAGCTCCACCAACTCACCTCGTAGAACCGGCTGGCAATCGAAGAGCGCGTGCTTCTCCAGAATCGCTCCCTGTGGTGACTCGCGAGTGTCAGCCGCGAGCCGATGTATTGGCAAGTGCCTCCCTTACTCTGCCCGCAGCGCGTCCGTCGACTGAATGGCGAGGCCTCGCCGCGCGGGTCCGAGCGTCGCAAGCACCCGTACGACGAGGAAGATCGCGGCGACCCCGGGAAGCAGTATGAGCCCTTTCCCTTTAGGGAGCAACGCCTGCCCGCTTGGGTTTCGCTCATACTTCGTATACTTTGCGATACAAAGTGACTTTGAGGCTGCTCCGCCAGCAACCTCGATGGTGAAACGCGCGGACCATGGGCAGGCAGCGATGAATACTTGGCTGAGACGCATCCGCGGCGCTCTGGGCATGGGCCTGACGTGGGCGATCGTAGGGTTCGTGGCGGGGATGGGCATCGAGCTGATTCACAACATCTGGCCGAACCCGGTCGGATCGGCCGTGGATATCTGGCCGGCGGCGCTAGCCTACCCCGGCTTCCTCGGGGGCGTCGCCTTCTCCGTCGTGCTTGGGATCGCAGGGCGCCGTCGCAGATTCGATGAGTTGACGCTTCCGGGAGTCGCAGTGTGGGGCGCGGTTGGTGGTCTGTTGGTGAGCCTGGTCCCGGCGGCCATGGTTGCCCTCGGCTTGGCGACGCCCAACGTCCCGCTGTGGCAACTCACGCTCGCGCTCGCCGGTCCCTTCACGATCGGGGGTGCGATCGCTGCTTCCGGTTCACTGGCCCTCGCCAGGATGGCGGAGAACCGTGAATCGCTCCCCGGCAGTCGGGACGTAGCCGATGTGGGACTCACCGCAGCAGAGAAGCGGGAACTCCTCGGCGGGGGCTGACTTCCGCTGTCACTCGACGAACGGTCCACGGTCGCTCCTCGGCAGACAAACCCACGTCGCCAAGTCGACCGCCACGGATCCGGCAGGCAACTGTTAGGTAGGCATCGCTCGCGCTCAAGGGTGTCGGCTCGGTAACCGGTCTGACCCCTTCCGCCCCCGCGGCACGGGCGCCGTCCTCTCGCCCCACGGTCACCCCTGCGTCATCACCCGTCCCCTGCCCGCGTCACCCGTCCTCAAGATCCCGGCCGCCCACCTCCGAACACGACGCCATGGGGTACGGCGGGTCCCGTGGCACCGTGCGGCCATCGATCCCGCCTGAGCGAAACACCGAGTCGGTCGGAGACCGGATCGCGAAACGATTCATCCCAGGTGAGCCGACCCCGCGTGCTGTCAGTGACCGTAACGGCCGCCCCTCACCCGTCCGGCTCCGAGCGCTCGACGAACCGATAGCTTGCGTGGCTGTCGTAGTCGATCCCGTGCGTCTCCTTGAGCCGGGCAATGCGCCGCAGATCGCTCGCGGTGTGCGGACCGACACCGTCCAGCGTGTGCAGCAAGGTCTCCTCGAGGCAGCTGCCCAGGCTCATCCGCTTGTACTCCGCAAGATCGTGAAGCAGCGCGGCGAGACGCTTCTCGATGCGTACCGGAACCTCCACGCGCTCGATCTCCAGCCGAGGCCCGACGTTGTACAGGTGATGGCCGAAGCCCAACACATACCCGTCCAGGTCTCGTACCCTGTAATCTCGGAGACCGTAGTGCCGGTCACCCGGCGCCTCCACGACCTCTACCCCCTTCGCACGCTGAAACTCGTACAGCTCGTCGGCGTTGCCGACCACGAAATACAGTGAGCAACCCCCGGCACCGGGCGTCCCCTGTTCCAGGAACATCTGGACGCGGCCCAGGTTGACGCCCGCCATGGTCGGGGGATCGCCCCACGTGAAACCAAGCCGAAAGCCGAGCCTCGTCGTGTAGAACTCGACGGCCGCCGGGACGTCGCGAACGGCAAGCGCCGGGTGCTGCTGCTCGCAGTCGACCTCAGGATGCGTGGACGCGGTCATACAATCTCCATAGGATATAGGACGTACAACATGCGATCCCCCTTCCCCCTTCCCCCTCCAGCGTACCGTACACCACGCCCAACGCCCTACGGCCTCAATGCATACCCCAACTTGGCAAAGAACGTCCGCCCCGTCTGCGTGAGCGCCACATCCGTAAGCCCCGCGCGATCGTCCGAGTACCCGAGAAACGCCACCGTTTGCGGATTGAGCTTGTAGGAGAACAGCAGCTGCGTGAACAAACTCTGCGACTT
>DASWII010000074.1:0-56894 GCA_036397755.1 Gemmatimonadales bacterium
CGCGCGTCCAATGCCGAGGAGTTCGCCGACGTCTGCGGCGGAGAGCGCGCCGCCGGCCTCGTCCAGCAACGCACGCTGGACCCGGGCGCCCCGCAACAGCGCCGCGGCCCACTGTCCTTCGATGGAGTCATCCAGCAGGACGCCGGCCACGACGTCTGCGAGCACCTCGGGCCCCGTCGGCTCGGAGAGCGCCCGCTCGAGAAGCCGGGTCGGCGCCTTCGCGATCGCTTCGCTCATGAACTGACCTACCCTCGCGCGCGCGGCGCGCTCGATCGCCGCTCTTTCCGGCCGTCGCTCCCCCGACACGCCGGGCTCCACTGGGAACAGCGGTTCCGCAACAGCGGGCGCGGCTCCCGTTGAGAGCTGGTGCCTCAGCAGCCTAAGCTTCGACTTCAGGTGGCGGGTTTCGACAGCCATACGGCAGGCGGCCAGCAGCTCGGCGGCGATGACCGGCTTCCGGATGTGATACAGCGCGCCCCCGCCAATGCGCGCCCTCGACGCCTCGGACTCCTCGCCAGTGGACATTAGGATGACCGGCGTGTCGGGATCGAGCCTGTCTAACGCCTCCACAACGTTCATACCAGCCAAGTCCGGCATCTGGATCTCTGTGATCACGAGTTGGGGACTGTGCCTCGAAATAGCGTCGAGTGCTGCCCGCCCACTGTCCACTACCGTGACCTCAAAGCCCTCGGTCGTAAGGAGATCGCGGACCAGATCTCGAATGGCCTCCTCGTCCTCGACGACGAGGATCGGGCGCGGGGAACTGGCGGCCAAGTCGTAGGTGTGCATGAAGCACCTCGTGCGTTCGCTGTAGCGTCAGTTACGATAGTGACATATGCTAACTACGTCAACCATGCACTCGTGGTCTAGGTGAGGGGAAGGCCTGAGCCCTCCGCCGGAACGGCCTTGACACGGCCTGTCAACTATTCTATTGATTAATTGAACTAATCGCCATCCGACACCCATGCACGCACGCGATTTCAAAGACGCCGTCTTCGACCAGTTCGCCCGGATCGCCGCGGCGTTCGGGAGCCCGAAGCGCATTGAGCTGATCGACCTCCTGGCTCAAGGCGAGCGCCCCGTCGAGGCGCTCGCCCGGGAGGCCGGCCTCACCATGGCCAACACCTCCCGCCACCTCCAGGTCCTCAAGGCGGCGCACCTGGTGACCCCCCGCAAGGACGGGCTCCAGGTCTTCTATCGGCTCTCCGATCCCCTGGTGCTCGACGGCTACCGCGCCCTGCAGCGGCTTGCCGAAGCGCGACTCGCGGAGATCGGACGCCTCGTGGAGGACTTCTTCTCGAACGTCGACGGACTCGAACCCGTCGATCCGATGGAGCTCCGGCGACGCGGTATGCGCCGTGACGTGGTAGTGATCGACGTGCGCCCGCCCGAAGAGTACGCCGCCGGCCACGTCGCCGGCGCGCTCTCGGTCCCGCTGGCCCAGCTCGAGCGACGTCTCGCCAAGCTGCCCAGGGACAAGCGCATCGTAGCATACTGTCGTGGGCCCTATTGCGTGCTCGCGGCGGAAGCCGTGCGGCGGCTCCGCAGCCGCGGATTCCACGCCCTGCGTCTCAAAGACGGCTACCCGGAATGGCGCGATGCCGGGCTGCCGGTCACCGCCGGCCCGGAGTCCCCCCGTCGCGCCGCACGGTCCTGACCATGCACATCCTGATGATTCTGAACGATCCGCCCTACGGGACCGAGCGCACGTACAACGGCCTCCGGCTCGCCCTCAATCTCCTGAATAAAGCCGAGGGCGTGTCGGTCACCGTGTTCCTGATGGCGGACGCGGCGGCGGCGGCGAAGCACGGACAGCAGACGCCGAACGGCTACTACAACCTCGAGCGGATGCTGCGCGGTATTCTCGGCCGCAACGGGGAGGTGCTTCTCTGCGGCAGTTGCATGGACGCGCGCGGCATCCGCGACAGCGACATCGCCGAGGGCACCCGGCGCAGCAGCATGGATGAGCTGGCCGCCCTGACGGCGTCGGCCGACAAGGTACTGGTATTCTAGGCACGAAGGAGACACGATGCGGGCACAGACGGTTCTCATCCTGGGAGGCGGCGTCGGCGGTGTGGTGGCGGCGAATGCCCTGCGCAAGCAGCTTCACCGGCGTCACCGGATTCTCGTGGTGGACCGGGAACCCAGGTTCACCCTCGCCGCCTCGTTCCTCTGGGTCATGAACGGCACACGGAAGCCGGAACAGATCTCGCGGCCGCTGGCGCGGCTTGAGCGCAAGGGCATCGAAGTGATCCGCGGCGAGGTCGAGCGGATCGACGCCGCTCGGAAGCAGGCGGTCGTGAACGGGCAAACCATCGAGGCCGACCACCTCGTGGTGGCCCTCGGCGCGCAGTTCACGCCGGAGGCCGTGCCGGGCCTGGTCGAGTGGGGCCATACGTTCTGCACCCTGGACGGGGCCACCCGCCTGCGGGGCGTGCTTGAGGACTTCCGCTCGGGACGGGTACTTCTGCTCACGGCCGCACCAGCCTACAAGTGCCCCGCGGCGCCCTATGAGGGAGCGATGCTCATCGACGCGCTGCTCCGGAAGCGGGGCGTCCGTGGTGCGGTTTCCATTGAGCTGCACTCGGCGGAGCCGGCCCCCATGGGTGTGGCCGGCCCCGAGGCCTCCGCGGCGGTGCGGGCGATGGTCGAAGGCAAGAAGATCACCTACCGGCCAGACCACCAAATCACGCGCGCCGACTCCGGTCGGGCGACCTTCAGTGACGGGGCAAGCGTGGATTTCGACCTCATGGTGCACGTGCCGCCGATCGCTCCCCCCCGCGCGCTGGTTGGCTCGGGGCTCGTGAACGAAGACGGTTGGGTGCGCGTGGACCGGCACACCCTCGAGACGGAATTCCCCGGGGTCTACGCGGTGGGCGATGTGACACTCATCCCGCTGGCCATGGGGAAGCCGCTGCCGCGGGCCGGGGTGTTCGCCCATGCGCAGGCCGAGGTGGTCGCCCGCTGTATTGCCGCGACGGTCGCCGGCAGGGAGCGACTGGTGCGGTTCGACGGTCGCGGCGCGTGCTTCATTGAGACCGGCGACGGCAACGCCGGGTTCGGGAGCGGTGACTTCTACGCGGAGCCACGGCCAGCGGTCCGCATACGGCGGCCCGCGTGGTACTGGCATGCGGGCAAGGTGCTGTTCGAGAAGCAGGTGATGTGGGGGTGGCTGTAGACATCACCTTCGATCCCACGACCTACAGCGCGTGGTTCGATTCCCTTCACCCCCCGGACAGCGCGTCCTGACGCGTGGCGGAGAGGCCGCGGTTGCTATCTCCTCCATCAAGATGTCCAGCCCGAGGCCGCCGTCATGGGCCGGCGCCTCGGGCTGGACGTAGCGAGCGTCCACGAGCTTGACCGGCGCGGCCTGTCCGACCGCGAACAGCTCCGGCTGGCGGCGACCGACGGGCGCGTACTGGCGTCCTCAGCAGCACGCTACGCCTGAAGGTCCGCCGGGCGCACCGTGAAGGGGTTCGTGATACGGACCCCGCCGAGTTCCTGACCCTCTTGGAAGTCTTCGGTGAGCAGAAGCCGACAGCCCGCACGGCTGGCAGCCGCGACGATGAGCGCGTCCCACCACGACAGATCGTATCGTTCCTGGAGCGTCCACGCGGCTTCGATCACGATCCTATCCGCCATGACGGGCTGCCACGCAAAGAGCGTACGTACGTCGTCCCGCGCTTCGGCTCGACTCAGCCCAGGATTCAACTTCCTCGTCACGGTGACGTAAAACTCGTGAAGCACTTGAAAGCTGACCCGGCCGGCCCCCACCTCCCACAAGTGTTCCAACCACAGGGCTGCTGCGCGCTGCTTGTCTGGCACCGCTAGGTCCCGAGCGTACACCAGCACATTGGTATCAACGAAGATCGGTTCGCTCATGCAACTCTTCGCGGCGTGGGTAGCCTCGGCCCGTTTCACTTAGGACGGTGGGTGCGCGACCTAGGTATCGCTGCATGGCGAGCCCGTATTCCTCTTCTCGATGCATCGTTTCTCGCAACATTTCGCCCACGAGCCGCGACATGCTGGTATTGCGCTCGGCGGCACGAACCCGCGCCCATCGGGCGACCTCTTCGTCAAGGGTGATGGTAACGTTGCGCATACACGAGACTAGTGCTACACGATGTTCGTGTCAAGCCGTACTCTCAAGGCACGGGCGCCGAGCCTGGCGGCGCACGGGATCGAGGTCCATTTCGACGCCGAGGCTGCGCTCCATCCCGTGTCGGCGGTCAGGGTCGAGATCGAGCAGGTGCTGAGCAACCTCCTCACAAACGCCGAGCAGGCGATCCACGAGGCCCGCGGGCACGGCACGCTCCACCTCGCGACGCGGAACGCCGAGGGCTCTGCCCAGGTTTCCGTAGCGGACGACGGCCCTGGGATCGGCCCCGATCACCTGCCTCGCCTGTTCGACGCGTTCTTCGCCACCAAGCCGGTGGGCGTGGGGACGGGACTCGGTCTGGTCATCGCGCGACGGGTTGCCCACAGTCATGGCGGGGACCTGCTCGTCGAGTCGACGCTCGGCCATGGCGCCACATTTACGCTGCGCCTGCCCGTCGCCGCGCGCGACGTGCCGAAGGTGGGGGCAGCCACGAAGCCGGCCGACGGCACACCATCCTTGACGGGCAAGCGAATACTGATCGTCGACGATGAGCCCTCTGTCCGCACAGCCGTACAGCGGATTCTGGCCGGGGCGGGAGCGGATGCGGTGACGGCCGGCGAATCAGAGGCGGCCCTGCGCACGCTCGACGGCGAATCCTTCGACCTGATCTTGTGCGACGTGCATTTGGGGCAGCGGAACGGGATTGACCTATATCACTCCGTCGTGCGCCGTCACGAGCACCTACGCCGCCGCTTCTTGTTCATGACCGGTGACGTTCTCAGCCTCGAATTTCTGGAGTTCTTCGAGGCCACGCAGCTCCGGCATCTGGCGAAACCGTGTGAGCTGTCCGAGCTACTCACTCTGGCTGCTCAATCCGTCGCATAATCCGTAAACCGGGTGCGTGACACCCGGCCATAGCCCCTACCCATCGTGAGCGCCGCGGCGAGGCCAGTTTCGGCATTCGCGCCTGCTAACGGGTTGGGTAGCTGAGGACGTCATCATCGCTTCGAGGGAGGCACGAACGATGCGAAACCAGACATCGGGCACCGCCCAGCCTGGGCGACCGCGTCGAGGACTGTTACATCCGCGGTGTTACCGATAGAGGGGGAAAATCGCCGCCAGCGCCGCGAACTCTCCAACCCTGGGGAGAATGACCCGGATCCGGTCGCGATAGGCCCCCAGGCCCGCCACCAGCTCGCCCACCGCGCGGTCCTCCAGGCTTGCCAGTCGGGCCAGGTCCAGCACCACTCGATCCTTCCGCCGCACCAGGGCCGCCTGCAAATCGGCGACGAACCGTCCGGCTCCGGCCGCCGTGAGCCGCCCATCGAGCAACACCCACACCGTCGAGTGGGGTCGGCGCTCCACCTGGATCGAGGGCCCCGCCGAATCCTGACCGCGCAAGCGTTCCCAGGCCCGCCCGGGGGAGACAGAGGCGCCCGACATCCTGAACGTATGCCGCACGAGCGGTGGGTGCTGGAAGAGGTGCAATCTGAGCGTCAGTCCCGTCCAGCAAGCCAAGCCTACTGCCGCCAGCGACTGGAGACGCTCCATCCACGAGGGACTCCCCAGCGCCGCGTGGAGCCGCTCTTGGAGCGAGCCGATCCAACGCCGCACCTGTGCCGACGGCCCAAGTAGCCTTCCCACCAGGAACAGGGGGTACGCCTGCCTCAGGTCACCCGCGATCCGCTCCGCCTTGGCGCGGAGAAACCCGCTCGGGGACTCCCGGAGTTTGAGATACCCGTCGAGCCATCGCTCCACGGAACGGTGCAGGACCGGTCCCAACCTCTTGAAGTCCTCCTCAAAGCAACGCCGCTGCGCCGCCTCGATCTGGTGGGGCGTCATCGATGGATGGCTGACCATCGCGTAGAAGCCGCTCCCCCGTCGATAGAACAACTCGGGATCCTCGGCCACCGCCGGTAGGAGTTTCCCCTCTCGGACCACTTGGTCGTAAAAGGGAGTGCCGGGACACGGGCCGTAAATCAAGAACTGTGTGAGCACCGGTCTCAACGCGAGGAGGCCCGACAGTTCCTCTTCGATGATCTCGGGCGTCTGGTACGGGAAGCCCACGATCATCGAGGCCAGGATGGTGATTCCATGCTCCCGGTACTCGCGAAAGATCTCCCCGACCGGCCGGCCCATCTGTTTCGCATAGCCTGACCGCGTTCCCTCGTAACCGATCCACATCCCATCGATGCCCATCTCGAGGATCTCGGTCACCGTGTACCGGCTCAGGGCTCGGATGCTGGCGAACACAAAAATCGAGAGAGGCCTCGCGCCCCGGAGAACGCATTCCCGGAACTCCATCGCCCGGCGACGGTTCAGCAGAAAATCCTCATCCAGGATCAGGATGGAGATCCGGGGATCGACCTCCAGGTAGCGTTCGATCACCCGGTAGATGTCGGCCCCTGTAGGAAGCAGGCGGATGTGCTTGCGCTTGAAGAACGCCGAGGTGCAGCAAAAGTCGCATCCGTTGGGACATCCCAGACCGCCGAACACGATTCCCGTCCGCGACACGTCCTTCCCGAACACCCGGAGGGGGTTGATGATCAGCGGATGGCGGTACGGCATCGGGATCTCCGATTCGCCCAGCAGGCGCCGCATGAACCCCACTCCCTCCTCGCGGCAGATATGGTCGCCGTACGGACGAAGCATCTCGTCCGGCGCTACTGTTCCGTACCCGCCCAGCACGATCGTCGACCGCGGCGAATGCCTCCGGACGAGCGCCACAACCTCCTTCATGCGGTGGTACGTGGCCAGCACGAACGACACCCCCACGACGTCGTACCCGCGCTTGAGCTCCCGCACGAGTTCCTTCCGTGAGGGATACTGGAGCACCGTAGTCGGGGCCTCGAGGTTCTCGGCGATGTACTCCAGCGAGAACTGGACATGATGAGAACGGGGGCTGAACAGCCCTTGGGCGCGGGTTACCTGCTCGTGGAGCAACTCGTACCCAACGCTCGGGGAATCGCCATGGCGAACCCCAAGGGGACGGCAGACGCTCGTGAGCAGGACCTGGTGGGTCATCGGTTGACAGCCAGGCGCTCGTATGCGGCATCGCACGCCCGCGGACCGAACATACGAGTCAACAGTACTGGAGCGCGGGATTCCGACGGATGCCGGACGGGGGCGAGCGAGTTCGTCGGCGCTACGTCGGTGTTGCAGTACCGGGCGACGACATCCGGATCCTCGGCCACCTGCTCCAGCGACCGGTGCTGGTCCACGTTCGCCCGGTAACACGCTTCACAGGCGAGGTTGCACTTCATCGTCGGCTCGAGCCAGGCAATCGCGTTGTCTGGCAGGCTCCACGGAAGCCGGTACAACTCTCGGTGGTTGAGTGCGGCCGTCATAGCATCCGTCCCGTCACGTCGGTGAAAGCGATCGAGTGGTCACAGGGCGACTCGGTCCGGGTGGCGCCGACGGAGTGCGAACCGAACCGAGGACCTACCGTATCGAACGTCGCGACATTCACCAGCGTAAACTGTATGAATAGCGAGCGACACGATTAAGGAATCGTGAAGACGTCGTGAATCGAGCGTTGCCAAGGATCTCTACCTCCTTCCCCCTTCCCCCTCCCCCGCACAGCGCAGAGCGCACCGCTCGCTCATCTCCCGTCGTTCTCAATCACCTGTCGAATATCCTCCAAACCCTGCTCCATCCGTTCCATGTGGGTGCGGAACGAGAGCACGCAGATCCGCATCAGGTAGCGACCCGCGACCGTGGTACCCGTGATGTACACGCGGCCGCGACGATTGACGGCGTCGAGCGCCTTGCGATTGAGTGCATTGGTGTCCGCCTCCGACAGGCCGGGTCGGACCACGCGAAACGCCAACAGGGAAAGCTGGGGCTCGGCAACGACCTCCACATCGGGCAGGGCACGTAGTTGATCCGCCGCCCACCGCGCGAGATCCAGCTTCTCCTCGAGTTGTTCCCGGAACGCCCGTGCGCCCGCGAGCTTGAATGCCAACCACACGCGAAGACCGCGAAATGGGCGGGACAGTTCGGGCGAGTGGTCGCAGAAATCCACGAACTCGCTCGCGTCCTGCATCGGCGGCAAGTACTCGGCCTCCAGCGCGTGCGCCCTCCGCAGCCGTTCGCCCTCTCGCACGAGCAACGACCCCGTGCCGTACGGGAGGAACAACCCCTTGTGCGGGTCCAACGCGACCGAGTCAGCGCGTTCGATCCCCCGCATCGCCCACCGGCCCCGCTCGGTCATCAGAAAGAACCCACCGTACGCAGCGTCCGAGTGCAGCCACATCTTCCGGCGCGCGGCGACATCCGCCAGGGCCAGATGATCGTCCACGGCACCCGTGTTGGTGGTGCCGGCGCTGGCGGCGATCAGAAACGGGTGAAGGCCGGCGCGTCGATCGGCGTCGATCGACTCCTCGAGGACGTCCACCCGGATACGGAACTCGCCATCGCTCGGGATACTGCGGACATTCCGCGGGGGAAAGCCCGCGAGGACGGCTGCCTTGGCGACCGAGTGATGAGCTTGGTCCGACGTGTATAGCGTGCCGTCGAGAAACCGCTCCGGCAGCATCGTTCGCCGAGCCGTCACGATCGCCGAGAAGTTGGCCAGCGAGCCGCCGCTCGTGAGTATTCCCCTCGCCTGTGCCGGGTATCCGACGATCCCGGCGAACCAGCGAAGCACGTCGGCTTCGAGTTCGGCCAGCACCGGAGCGGCTTGCCACACGCCGACGTACCGATTGGTGGTGTCGGCGATCAGATCGGCGAGCGCCGCGTGGAAGATGCCGCCGCCGGGAATGTAGGCCAAGTAGCCGGGACCGGCGGTGTTGAAGCTCACTGGCACCCAGTCGCGAAATAGCGTGTCCAGCACCTCCTCGGCGTCGCTCGCCTGCTCCGGCAGTGGCGACCGAGCGGCGCGGGCACGCTCGTGTCCGTCACCCCACACACCAGCGCTTGGCTGCTCCGGTAGCGAGGTGACGTGCGCGACGATGCGGTCCAGCGCGAGACCCACGAGCCGTCGCATATCCGACTCGGAGAGCTCGAGCGGTCGTTCGGGGGACTGCGTCATGGATCAATCGTAATTGCGCGACGCCGGTACAACCATGATACCCTGCCCCATTACACTTTCGTGGTTATCGTGCCACCTTCAACCGAGGCCGGCTCAGAACCCGGGAGTGCCAAGCAATGCGTCTTCTCACCCATCGTCTGATCTTGCTTGCCACGCTGCTCTTTGCCGCCACCGGCCTTGGAGCCCAGGAGACAGCCGTGGCGCGTCCATTCGGGACCCTCCGTGACCAAGCGGAGTTGCAGCAGCATTGGCTCGACGAGCGACTGGCAACCGTGTTGCCGCGGGTAATGCGCGACCACGACGTCCACATGTGGGTCATCCCGATGCGGGAATACAATGAGGATCCGGTCTTCCGTGGCCTCAAGGGACCCACCACCTTCGCCGCGCGACGGCGCTCAGTCTACATCTTCTTCGACCGCGGGCCCGATGCCGGCGTCGAACGCCTCGCGATCGGAGGCACGTCACAGGGTGGGGCCTACGAGGTGTTGCGCGCCACGCAGCGCGCCCCCGACGGACGCCCACGCGAGTTCTGGGGACCCGACCAGTGGCAAGTCGTGGCCGACGCCATCCGCGAGCGCAACCCTCGTAACATCGCCGTGAACATCTCGCCAACCCACAACTTCGCCGACGGCCTCACTGCCGGCGAGTGGGAGCAACTGCGCGGCGCGCTCGGGCCCCTGGCGGAACGCGTCGTGCATGCGGAGCACCTCGCCATCGATTTCCTCGGCGTGCACGTCGAGTCGATGGACGCTACGTACCGCGACATGGAGGAACTCGTTCACGAGATCATCGCAACGGGATTCTCCGAGCGGGTCATCACGCCCGGCGTGACGACGACGGACGATGTGGTGTGGTGGTTCCGCCAGCGCGTCAACGATCTGGGCCTCGGGACATGGTTTCACCCGTCCGTCGAGGTGCAACGCCACGGCGCCGATATGGGAGACTCGGTGGCGCCCGTCATCAGGCAGGGCGATGTTCTGCACTGTGACTTCGGCATCACCGCGATGGGGCTGAACACGGACACCCAACACATGGGCTACGTGCTCCGCGACGGCGAGACCGACGCCCCCGCCGGGCTGTACGCCGCTCTGCGGAACGCCAACCGGCTCCAGGACCTCACCCTCAAGGAGTTGCGACCGGGGCGCACGGGCAACGAGATGCTGGCGGCGATTCTCGAACGGATGCTCGGCGAGGGGATCAACGGCACGGTGTATTCGCACCCGATCGGCTTTCACGGTCACGGCGCGGGGCCCCTTATCGGCCTGTGGGATCGCCAGGACGGCGTGCCGGGCCGGGGCGACGTACCCGTCCGGGCCGGCGTGTGGTACTCGATCGAGTTGCAGACCACGACTCCGGTTCCGGAATGGGGTGGGCAACCTGTGCAAATGGCCCTCGAAGAGGAGGCGGAGCTGACGCCCGAGGGAACCGTACGCTGGGTCCTGAGTCGCCAGGAGCGGTTTCACCTCGTGCGGACGAGCGGGGGCCTATAACCTGGAGGTGACGCACTTCACGGAATTGGCTTGCGCTCGGCTGTAAGTTGGGTCGGCTACGAGAGCAGATCCCAGGAACCTGGACCAGCGTCGGAGGTTATAAGATGTTTAGCTATAAGAACTTACGTGTGTGCTCAGTCGCGATTCCGTTGCTGGCGGCAGGATGCGCCGACGGCACCGGCCCCACGACCGGCACTGTCAACGTCATGATGCAGCAGTCGAGCGCGGTGGCGCTCGCGGCGAACCCAGGGCCCTCGTTCGTCACCGCCAGTCCGATGAGCGCTGTGGCGCCCGACCAGGTCACCTCGCTCGTGTTGATCATCGAGGAGGTCCAGTTCCTGCCCGTGGTGGAAGACACAGTCGAGGGGCAGGAACCTGAAGAGGCCGCCTGGGTGTCGGTCGCCGCGAGCGACCTGACGATCGACCTGATGGCTCTTCCCACGGACGCGGAGGCCCCGCAGCAGGTGGCCGTCGGCGAGTTGCCGGTGGGCGCCTACTCCGGTGTGCGGTTCGTCGTGGCGAGCGCGACCATCGTGTTCTCGTCGACGCTGACTGTTGGCAACACCCAGTTCGTGGCCGACGCCGAGCATGCCGTGAAGGTGCCCTCGGGAGTGATCAAGACGGATCTCGCGCTCGACGTGGTCGCTGGAGAGGGGGAAGGACAAGAGAATACCGCCAGCTTGTTGTTCGGCCCCGACGCCAGTTTCCAGAACCTGACCGCCACGGGGAATGGACAGGTGATTCTGAATCCGGTGCTCAAGGCGAAGCTGCCGTCGGAGTAGCACGACTCCCGCGGGCCTAGCGCGGCGCGCCGTCCTTGCAACGGCACGTCGCGCTTTGCATTTCCCGCCACGCCGGGCGTCGGTAAATTCGATCGCCATGACGACCATCTATGAACTCCCCACCCCCGCCCTGCTGCTCGACCTCGATGTTTTGGAGCGCAATCTGGAGTGGATGGCCGCGCGCTGCCGTGCCCTGGACGTTGCGCTGCGCCCGCACATCAAGACGCATAAGTGTATCGAAATCGCCCAACGCCAGATCGCCCTTGGGGGCCAAGGAATCACCGTCGCCACCCTCCAGGAGGCACGGGACTTCGCTGACCACGGGTTTGCCGACATCACGTGGGCGTTTCCCGTGGTACTCAGCCGACTCGAGGAAATCCAGCGACTGGCCGATCGAATCACCTTGCGGGTGGTTGTCGACTCGCACACGGCCATCGACGCCTTGGAGAGCCTGCGTTGCCCGCTGCACGTCTGGCTGAAGATCGACTGCGGATACCATCGGGCGGGGGTGGCGCCGGACGACCCGATCGCGGAAGCGCTCGCGGCTCGGCTCGCCGCCTCCGATCGGCTCTCCTTCGACGGGCTGCTCACGCATTCCGGACACGCGTATGCTGGACCGGGCCGCGCTGAGGCCCTGGCGGCAGCTCGGGAAGAGCGCGACGTGACCGTGGGGTTCGCCGAACGGCTTCGCGCGCATGGCATCTCGGTGTCCGCGGTCAGCGTCGGATCGACCCCCGCCATGCGGGCGATTGACTCGCTCGATGGCGTCTCGGAAGCGCGGCCCGGCAACTACGCCTTTTTCGACTACACCCAGGTCACGCTGGGTAGTTGCACACCGGCGGAGTGTGCCCTCACCGTCCTCGCCACCGTTGTGTCCAGCCGACCATCTGCCGATCACGCGGTCGTCGACGCTGGCGCCCTTGCCCTGTCCAAGGACACGGGCGGCAAGGGCACCGTCCCCGGCACCATGGGTGAGACGTATCGCGACTACGCCCTCGGCGTGCTGCACGGCGGGCAGCGGCTCATTGCGCTGAGCCAAGAGCATGGTGTCATGCGAGGATCCTTGACGGTCGGGGAGCGGGTGCGCATCCTAACCAACCACTCCTGTTTGGCCGCCGCCTGTTTTGACGAGTATTGGGTGGTCCAGGGACCCGACGTGGTGGACCGGTGGCCCATTCTGCGCCACCGGTGACCCGAACGACGGCGGCGGGGTATACGGAGGTGCCGGTGTGGCTGTTCGCGGGCCCGTGGATCCCGGCAAGGCCGCGGGAGTATTACCGGTCCGGGAGTCGAACATCAGTGAACGGACAATTAACTGCGTGGAGTTCAGTAAGTGATCAGCCTACTTCTTAGGGGACCCGGACGACGTGCGGTGCTGGCGTGGGCCGTGTTCGTCTTGGCGCTGGGGATCGCTTCGGCGTGCTCGGACGCGCACGCGCCACCTTACATCACGCCCAACGACACCACTACGGACACGAGCCACAACGAACAGGGGCTTGTCCTGCCGGTGCAGGACCGGGAAACCCGCGGATAACGCCCGGAAGACTGGGACGGTAAGAGCGTAGCAGGGTAAGGCCACTGAGGTCTTACCCTGCTACGCTCTTACCGTCCCCCCCTTCGTACACGACGGCACGACCCACCTCGGCACAAGTCCAATCAAGCAAGTGAGTGAGTGCTCACTATGTAGCATTGTTCCCTCTGTGACTGTCGCATAACGCAAACGAATGCAACGGTTTGCACCAGAAGGTATAGGTCGATTGGCCATGCCGAGGGTAAATTATAGACCATGTCGCTACGACCTCTGTACGGCCACGAGCCCATCCGGGCCAAGATTGCCGGCTC
This sequence comes from Gemmatimonadales bacterium, assembly GCA_036397755.1. GTDB lineage: Bacteria > Gemmatimonadota > Gemmatimonadetes > Gemmatimonadales > GWC2-71-9 > CAMYLY01. The sequence continues at coordinate 13,246 of DASWII010000074.1, forward strand.
CATTGCTCGCGGGCGGTTCCCGCAAGCCGCTCTGTTCGTGGGTGGGCGTGGGGTCGGGAAGCAACGGCTGGCCCTGTGGACCGCGCAGGCATTCCTCTGCGACGGCAGCGGAACCAAGCCCTGCGGCTCGTGCATCTCGTGCCGGCAGGTGGTCGCTATGGGGCATCCCGATGCGCACTGGTTCGTCCCGATCGAGCGACTCCAGACCGCCGATACCGACCGGCAGATGGAGGAGGTTCGCGGGCTGCTGGCAGCCGACGTCGCCGCACGGGTGGCCGACGGCCTCTGGGCCCCTCCCGAGGGTATGGTGAGCCACCCACTGGCGTCTATGCACGTGCTACAGCACATCGTCTCGCGCACGCCGTTCGCGGCGCCCCGCAAAGTCATCATTCTTGGCGACGCCGAGCGGCTCGTCGTGCAGGAATCGAGTCTCGAGGCGGCAAATGCGCTGCTCAAGGTACTGGAGGAGCCGCCAGCGGACACGACGATTATCCTGACGGCCGAACATCCGCACGCGCTGCTCCCAACGATCATGTCCCGGCTGGTCCCGCTTCGCGTCCCCGCCCTGCAGGAGACCGACTTGGAGGCGTTTGCCAAGGCGGAACTCGCCTTGGAAGGTCCGCGCCTCGAGCGTCTGGTACCGCGTGCCCGAGGGTCGATCGGGGAGCTGGTTCGCTTGGCACAGGGTCCCAATGCGCCTGAGGAGGCCGCTGACGCGCTCTGGGAGTGCGTCCGGCGTGGCGATGGAGCCTGGTTGGCGGAGGCCCTGCCGCGCAACCACTATGGCGCCCGGGGCGAACTGCAGCCGCTCCTCGACGCCCTGGCGCGCCGGATCCGGACGCACACCGCCGAACTGGCTCGCGGCGGGAATCGCGAGGCCATCAAAAACTCGATTCGGGCGCTCAAGCGCGTCGAGGCGGCTCGGGCGGAAACCCGGGTGAACGTGAACCCGCAGTTGGCGGTCGCCGTCTTGGCCGGAGAACTGGAGCGGCTCCTGTGACGCTGACGCACGTGGACGACGCCGGCCGGGCGCGAATGGTCGATGTGGGAGGCAAGCCCGTGACGCTCCGAACCGCTACGGCCGAGGGGTGGATTCGGATGGGAGCCGAGGCGATCGCGATGGTGGAGGGAAACACGGGCCCCAAGGGTGCCGTACTGTCTACCGCGGAGCTGGCCGGGCTGTCCGCGGCCAAGCGCACGGCGGAGCTGATTCCTCTGTGCCATCAGATCCCGATGGACCGCATCGAGGTGACGGCCCGGACCGAATCCGAGGTGCCGGGCGTGGTGGTGCGGGCCACGGCGCAAGCGCAGTGGCGTACGGGGGTCGAAATGGAGGCGCTGACGGCTGTTAGCGTTGCACTGCTCACCGTCTACGACATGGTGAAGGCGGCGGGGCACGACCTGGAGATTGGTGGAATCCGCCTCCTGGAAAAGTCGGGGGGTACGCGGGGAAACTGGGCCCTCGAGCAAGGGAGTTCAGCATGACCGAGCGCACCACCACACCGAGATGGTCGAGCGCTTTTCAGGCGCGGACCGCCACGCACCGTCTCGTGCTGAGAGGGGCGTGGATCGCCGTCGCGGTTACCGTCGCCGCCTTCGCCGTGGGGATGCTCGCTCCCAGGAGGGCCCAGACGGCCGAAGAGGACATCTATGCCGGCACGGCGCTTCGCTCGCAGTTCAAACTGCTTCGCCAATCCCTGGACACCACGGCCGGCGAACTGGAGCTGGCACGGCTGGAGTTGCGGCGCGCCAAGGCGCTGCTCGCCTACTCGGCGACGTACCAGATCCCAGCCGATCTCGCGTCGTTAGTCTACGACACGGCGCTCCGATCCGGCCTCGACCCGGAGCTCGCGTTTCGTCTGGTGGCAGTCGAGAGCAAGTTCTCCCCGCAGGCGCGCAGCTCCGCCGACGCGCTGGGACTGGCGCAAGTGCAGTTGGCCACGGCGAGGTTTTACGACGACAAGATCACGGAGCAGGCGCTGTTCGATCCTGAAACCAATCTGCGGATCGGCTTTCGCTACCTGCGGGACCTGCTGGGCGTGTACGGGGACGTGAAGCTGGCCTTGCTGGCGTACAATCGAGGGCCCTCACGGGTCAAGAAGCTGCTCGACGAGGGACGCGACCCGGGCAACGGGTACGCGTCGCGGATCATGGCCGGTTACGGAACGGGGACGCCCTAGCGGGATCGGGCCGTCACCTGCAGGCGCTGCCCCACGCGGAGCACATCGTCCTCGAGGAGATCGTTCCAGCCTCGCAGATCCGACACCCGCACGCCGTATCGCTGCGCCAGGCCCCACAGCGTGTCACCACTGCGCACCACGTGCACGCGCACCCCGGTCACCGCACTCGTCGGCCGCGGCGCCGCACCGCTCGTCGCCCGAACGCGTGCCGCCTTGCTCACCGGCACGACCAGCCGCCGACCGATGCGCAACCGCGCGGGGTCGATGTTGCCGTTCGCCGATCGCAGGAGTGATACCGACACGCCATACCGCTCGCCGATTTCGGAGAGCGTCTCACCTCCCCGCACCACGTGCTCGAGAAAGTTGACGCGATCGGACGGCGGCAGCGCGGCGTACTGCTCGATGACCCGCGCGCCCGTGCCGCGCGGCACGCGCACGACCGCGCGCTCGTTCGGAGGCGTGACACCGCGGACGTAATGGGTATTGAGATCGACGATCGCGGCCACCGCCGTGTCCGCCAGCCCCGCGATCACGTCCAGACCGGTGGCATCGGGGACTGTCACCTCGTCAAAAACGTACGGCGGATACTCCGGGATGCTGTCCGGATCGAACCCGTAGGCCGTCGGCGACTTTGCCAACAGCGCGGCGGCGATGAGCTTCGGAACGTAGTCCCGCGTCTCCGACCGCAAGTACCTGCGGTCGGAGAGATCGAAGAACGTCTCGTCGGAGAGTGAATCCACCCGCAGCCGGCGGATCCCCCGTGTCACCCGACCCGAGCCACCGTTGTACGCCGCGGCCGCCAGATACCAGGATCCAAACTGGTCGTTCAGGTCCGCGAGATAGGCGGCGGCGGCCTCCGTGGCCTTGAACGGATCGCGTCGCTCGTCCACCCAGGTGTCGATCCGGAGCCCGTAGCGCTGCCCCGTGCCTCGAATGAACTGCCACATCCCCACGGCGTTGGCCCGGGAAACGGCCGTGCTGGAGTACCCGCTCTCGATGAGCGCCAGATACACCAAGTCCTCTGGTACGCCGCGCGCGCGAAACCTGGCGCGGATCATTCCCTCGAATCGTGGCAGCCGGCCCAGCCAGATATTGAACCGCTCCCGGGCGGGGCCCTGGAAGTACTCCATGTAGTACCTGACGCGTTGGTGCGCGCCGAACGACACGACATCGATGTCGTAGCTTGGCATGGCGCTAGCGGGTCCCCCTTCGCTCGCCAGCGCGAGCCCCTGCTCGAGGGCACTGGAGTCCGGGAACGTCACCACGCCGTACACGTGAGAGGCGTTCTTGCCCAGGCTGCCGAACTCCATCTCCCGCAGAGCATCCAGAACCGCGTTGTCCGCGGCCGGGTTGTCGAGCGAGTCGTTGGCGGCCTCCGGCAGACCGTCATGGACCTCCGGGGCCGGTTCGGGGATCATCGCCACGGGGCCCGGCGGGCCGGCCGCTGCGCAGCCAACCACCGCCGCGCCAGCCAGCGCCGCGACAACGCCTCGGAGGTCACCGTACGAAGATGGCATTCCCCAGCACCCGGTTCGTGGCGTTCAACACGGCAAGCGATGCCCCCCGCGGAAGGTCCGTCTCGCGCAGACACGACCCCACCAACCGCACGGCTGGGCCGCCGTTGTGACACGATAATGACACGATCACGACGGTTGCGTCAAACGCGCGGACCGCCTTGACCCCCAACAGTTCGAAGCGCAGGGCGCCCTCGACCGCGTTTTCCAGCGCCGCGGCCGTTGCCACCGCCGCGCAGCGCAACTCGCCGGTCGGAGATCCGGAGCCCTCCGCCTCCCCCACGAAATCCTGCCCCGCACCCCTCACCAGCACGACTCGTGCCCGACAAGACCCGTCGGACCCTCGTGTGAAGTCGAACGCCGCGAACTTGACCCGCTCTCGGCGCATCGGATCCGCGCCGCTACCGGGGGTCAGAGCGGAGCTCCATCGAAACGAACCTCCAGCTGACCGGGGATCTCCGCCCCTTCGAGCGGATGGAGCAGATCGACATCCAGCCGTGGCTTGCCGGCGTCATCGAGGAGCACGGAGATCAGCAGGATCTGCCCGTCGTCCAGCGTGACCCGCAACGCGCGACAGTCGGTGCGGATCTCCACGTCCTGGACCGTGCAGCCTCGGAGGCGGCTCACTGCCTCGACGATGCGGCGAAGGTCCTGGACGGAAGCAACAGACACGGGGAGGCGTCGCCTAGGAAAGGTGTTGCGCGATCACCTGCCGCAACGTCTCGTCGGGGATCTTGTCTGCCGCGTGAAACAACGACGTCTTGGAACTCGATTCGAGTGGGTAGTCGGCCCAGAACACCCGCCTGTTCTCGCTGCTCCGCTCGCGAAACGACAGGACAAGCTGCCATACCTTTTCTTGCGGTCGCATCTCGGCCACGGCCTGCACGTGCCACACTTCTCCACCGTTGTCGAGTACTCGCCAGGCCATGCCGGGTCACTTTGTTGGGGTAGCCGCGAACGGCCCGTTAATATGCCGCGCGCGCGCGCGCTGGGTCAAGAACGCGCCCCGTTGCCGGCGAAACGCAACCGCCTAGTGTGGTAGGACGAGCATCACGCCGACCGTCGCTCCCGGCGGTTTGCTCCCGAGACCGAGCTGAAACAGGGTGTACCGCGTCAGGCGAATGAGTGCTCCACCAATCACGTTCACCCGATTGCCCGACGCTGCGGGGTCATCCACCAGGTAGAACCCAAGGTTGCCGAGCGTCTCACTGGCGTCCCAGTACTCCCGGTAGTGCCGCTCGCGCGTGTAGCCGGCCCCGCCGTACACGGCCAGTTCCTGGCTGACCGCGTAGACGAGACCCACATCCACCGTGGACCACTCGCTCGATTGCTCAAACAGGAAGTCAGCGTTGGTGACTTCGGCTTCCTGAACGGTCACACCCGGGAGATAACCCGGATCATCCGTGAGCGAGCGAGTTTCGAACCTCGCATCAATGTAGACACCGAACCCCCCAAGCAGCTTCGGTGTGACGTACAACGCCGAGAACCCCAAGAAGTTCGTGGGGATGTGCGCGGTATAGCCGACCCCCACGTGGGATGAGTTCTTGAGGTCGGGGATCGTGATGGAGCTGCGCTGGGCCTGCACAGTTCCCACCAGGCAAAGGCACAGCAGTGCCGACCCCAGCAGAACGGAGCGTGGATTCACTCCCACGTGTACCTCCCACTCAGTGTGTTGGTCCAAAGAACGGAGCGTGGATTCACTCCCACGTGTACCTCCCACTCAGTGTTTTGGTCCATTGCCACCATGGGTGGCCGGCACCGGCAAAGTCTACCGCGTCCGCGCCGGGGTTACAAGTCGCTTCGGGACCCTCCAAAACTCAAGGAGTTCCCGCGGTCGTGGAACGGTCTTGCGCTCACCGGCCGGGAACCCTAGGCTTCATGAGAGGTAAGCCAACAGGGGCCAACCGGATCGAACTGACATGAGCCGCAGAGCACACCTCCCAGCGTCCCTGGCCGCCCTTCTGCTGCTTGGGATGGCCGCCGCCGGCGCCTCTCCAGCACAGATTGTGCTGGAGGGGCGCGTGTTGGACGACGAGTCCGAAATCCCGCTGGCGGGCGCCCGTGTGTACCTCCTCAATCGCTACAGCAAGCTGGTCAAGCACACGGTCACCGACGATTCGGGGCACTTCCGCTTCGACGGGGCCGATCGCGGTTGGTACCGCCTGGAGGTCTCGGCGGTTGGCTACCGCCGGATGGTGGGGCCACCGCTCTGGTGGACGGTGGACCACGAGTACACCGAGTTCCAGATCCGGCTCACCCCGCACGCCGTGCTGCTCGCGCCGGTGGAAATCGTCGCGCTCTCGCCCATCAGTCGGAGCCCCATTTTCGAGAATTTGGACTTCCGGCGCACCCGAGGCTTCGGGATTCAGATTTCGCGTCGGGAGATCGAGGAGCGCAACCCCGCCCGCCTCACGGACATGCTGCTCGAGATCCCCGGCGTCTACTCATCGCGAACCGGATCCGGGGCGCGGGGGCGTCAGTTGTCCATGGGCCGCTCGCTATTCGGCCCCGGTGGAGGCTCCTGCCCCGTCCAGATCTTTCTCGACGGCATGCTGGCGACTCGCGACCGCCCAGGAGGGGACATCCAGGTGGACGATCTCGTATCCCCGTTGGATGTGGAAGCGGTCGAGGTGTTTCGCGGACTGAGCAGCGTTCCCCCGGAGTTCCTGACCCCCGAGGCACGTTGCGGCGTGATCGCCATCTGGACGCGGCGGTCCCTGCCTTGACGCGACCGGTACCGCGTGTTGGGAGGTTGGCGCTCGCTGCGCTCACCGTCACGGCATGCATCAATCTCAACGACACCAACGAGCCGACGAGGATCTGGGAAGCCACGCTGGTCCCCGAGATCGCCTATCCGGACCTGACCGGTCAGGTTGCGGTCATCTCGAGTGCCCTTGGCACGCAGATGGGGATCGGGATCGCCGGCGCCGAGTTCGGGTCGGTGCACGCCTGGTCGCTGTGGCTCGGCACCTGCGCGGAGCCCGGAGTTCGGTTTGGTGGCCCCAGCGACTACCCGGACCTGGAAGTCACTATCTCGGGCACCGTGGAAACTGAAGCCTTGTTCGGCGCGCGGCTCGATGCGACCCGCAACTACTCGGCGGAGGTGACGGTCAGTGCCGCGGATTCGTCGCGAGTCGCCTGCGGCGATCTCGTCCTGACCCAGTAGTCAGCCCCCAAGGTCCCTCCGATCCGGGGGGGTCAGGTACACCACGATCGCGCCCTCGATGTGGCGGTCACTGAGTCCGGGAAGCCTCGCGGCCGCGGTGGATCCGTCCAAGTACCGCACCTCCCACACGCCGTCGACCCCCATGCGCCTGAGCTCGTCGACGTCCCCCAAGTACATCTGCTCCTGGAACACGACGATTTCAGTCTCGACGTTGATACTCCGGATGCCACCTCGCACCTCGAGCCAACGAGGCCGCAATCGCTGAATCGCGTCGTACAGATTCCGCGCTCCCGCTTCGTCCAGCTCGGCTCTGGTGAGTACGTTGGAGAACGAGCGTGGCACACCCGAGGCGCCCGCTCCCGGTGCACACGCGATGAACGCCGGCGCGATGGCCAGCAAGAGGGCTCGCTGGATCGTGATCATGATGACCTCCTCGCAGTGGTCGCTGTCCAGGACGGGCGGAAGTGCCCCGATCCCGTCGAGTGCGACATGGTCCTCACGATCCCTTCCGAACGGTCGCGAGGAGTTCGATAGATGATGATGGCCCCCTCCACGTGGCGATCCCCGATCCCCAGGAGGGTCGACTGCGCGGTGGTACCGTCGAGATACCGGAGCTCCCACACCCCATCCGTCCCCATGCGTTCGAGCACGTCCTGGTTGCCGACAAACGACTCTTCCTCGAATACCACAACCTCGGTTTCGAGGTTGAAGCTGCGCCTACCGCGGCGCACCTGGAGCCACCTCGGCCGCAGCTGCCGCACCGCATCGAACAGGTTGCGCGTGCCGACCTCCTCGAGCTCTGCGTGCGTAATCACGTTCGAATAGGGGCTTCTCAACGTTCCTCGGGATGCACCCGCACAGGCCGCTACCACGAGAAGAATCGCCCCAAGAAGCGCGCGCCGAAGTTGGAGAGACATACGATCGCCTCACACCGGCCAGAGTCGTGTGACCCAGAGAACCGTGTCGAGATACCCGGCGGCGTTCCCAAGGTGCCGATAGCTAAACCTAGGCCGGCAGTCCACCACCGACAAGCGGAACGTGCGCTCGCCTCCCTGCCTCGGAGCCACGCAGACTATCAGGGGATAAACTATTGGGTGGATACGGGAATCGGCCAGTCGCGTGGCTGAGACCACTCACAATCGGTCCCGGTGGGGCGCGCTGACTGGAGACGCGGTGTTCGTCTGGCGCTCGGCGGCGCCTCGTCAGGATCTGACCAACCACAGCTGAGCACGCAAAACCACGTGCAAAAAACAGGGGCCGCACTCACGTGCGACCCCTGTGTACTACGCTCGCTTCGCAGCGAGCTTACTGCCCCGTCCTAGTACCCGTACGTCCCCACCGGTGCGGCCGACACACCGCCGACACCACCGAAGTTGTAGGGCTTCTGACCGAGGAGCTGCATCTCGGTGTACGGCACCGGGAGCTGCAACCGGCTTCCCTCCATGAGGTCGCCCCAACCGCGTCCGTCGATCCAGAAGTGGATACGCAGCGTCCCTTGGAACATCGACTCCATCCGGGACTCCCACTTCAACATCTCCCACAGATTGCCGCAGCTCCCATTCGGGAGCTTCGGCACGCAATCGGCGTTCGCGCCGTTCGCGTCTGTGGCCGCAAGACCGTTTGCCGTGCGGGTTGCGTTCACGAAATTCGCGACGTCCGTCATGGTGCCTTCGCCACGGAAATTCGCCTCGGCAATGAGCGCCTGCAGATACTGCACTTTGATCCACGGGAGTTGCGCATCGCCGTCATTCGAGTGGGTCATGAACGGCTCGCGGGTGTTGTAGTAGTACGACCAACGCCACGTGCCACGATCCGGGCGGAACCAAATGCGCGACCCGTCGGCCCCGATGCTCACCGAGTAATATCCGTCGGCATTCCAGGAGAACCCGTCAGCCCGCAGCTCCTGCATGGCAAGCTGTTCGGCCTCGTCGGCACCCTGCGGAAACCGGGTGTCAGGCGTCACGATGACAAACGGCTGTTTGTCAGGCGTCGCCGTGTTGATCCAGGTCTGGTACGCCCCGGACTGGTCGGCCATCCCGAGGACCCAGTTGTTGGTCATGTTCCATCCGGGGTAGTTCCGATAATCCACCCCTTCATCGTAGAAGTCCGTCGCTCCTGTCCACGTAGAATGAATGGTCCAATCCGTGGTGACACCCTTGTTGGCATCACTCTTGACCGCGGCCCAATCCACGTCAGCCCGCTCCGTGGGTGTCCGAGCCACGCCAGCGCGGAACATGGCCTTCAGGGAATACGCCATCTTCGCCAGTTCGCTCTGCGTGACAGCATTACTCAACCACGTGTCTGGAATCGTGAAGCTGCCCGTACCGGCCAAGTCGGCGGCATCCTGCAAATATCCAAGGGCCGCTGTCATGACCGCATTGTAATCCTGCAGCACCACGGTGGTCGGGTCGATCGTCTCATCATAGACGAAGCCCGAATCATACAGCAGGGCAATCGACCCATGCGCGACGCCCTGTATGAACTTGCCGTAGGCCTGCGCACGCAGATTGCTGCTGCCAACGACCTTGTCGAGGTCCACCACGTCGTCTTGAATCTGCTTTAGACCGTCGCGGAGGGCGGCAATGGCCCGGTACGCTTGCGTCCAGCCGTAGGTCAGATTTCCGACATCCTGGCCACCAGCGATGTTATCCGTCGGCACACGTGGAATGCGAGCCCAGGACTCCATGCCGGCGTTGCCCCAAGGCGCCACGTGCTCGGCTGCCACGTTGCTCAGCGCCATCGTCGCCCCACTGTACCCTTGGAAATTAAGCCATCGATTGAATGCACCGGCGATCAGTGCTTCGACGTCGCCGGGCGTGGCAAGCGCGCGTGAAGCGTCGGGCGCATTCGGATTCTGCACCTCCAGCTCCAAACAGCCCGCCATACTCACGAGCATCAGGGTCGCGAGACCCGTCATTGCTCGACGCCTAGTGTTTCGCAACATAGGTTCGTTCCCCTTTAGAAGTTGATCGTGATCGCACCAGAGAACGACCGGAAGTTCGGATAGTTGTATCCGTCCACCCTGGCGATCGCGGCCGACCCCGTGTCGCCGCCGCTCTCACCCACTTCGGGATCGTAGCCGTCGTACGACGTGAAGGTCAAAAGGTTCCGGCCGATCAGGCTGAGGCTGACACCCTCGAGGGCCTGGAGCGGGCCAAGACGGCTCAACACGTCACGGTCGATCCGGTAGGTCAACGACACCTCGCGCAGCTTAGCAAAGCTGCCGTCCTGCACGAAGTAGTTGTCCGGCGACAGCCCCGTGAGGCCGTACAGCTGGTTGTAATAGCCCAAGGGCTTCTGCTGCTCGAGCGGCAGGCTCGGATCCTGCACCATGATCCCCGAGTAGCTCTTGAATACCGCCCACTCCTGCGGCTGGTTGTAGAGACTGATGCCCGGCAGGTACTCGAGCAGTCCGTACAGGGACAGCCCACCCCACCGGAACGTCGTCGCCACGCCGAGGTGATAATCGGGCGTCGCCTTGCCAATCGGCAGCAAGCTCGTGGTGTCGCCCGAAATCGGGTCGAGACCATAGCCGACGAACGGGCTGCCCCACTTGATGGTGCGGTTCTGGCCGGCGAATCCGAACGTGGGACCATCCGTGCCCCACTGCGGGCTCGTCAAGCTCCCGCCGGGACCAACCCACACGAGCAAGCCGTCGTCGTTCACGACGAAGTCTGTATCACAATTCGCGGCTGCTGCATGGCCCAGCAACGCATCACACGACGTCGCATAGGTCTGGCCGTAAAACGTCCCGATGGCCTCACCCTCGCGCGCGTAGAACACGCCACCAAGGCCCTGACCGCCCACGCCATAGGTAAACGGCGGGACGTCGAGCTTGGTCATGACCTGTCGGGTGCGGTCGAACAGCACCTTTGCCGTCCAGGACATGTTGCGCGACTGGATCATCTGCACGTCAAGGGAGGCTTCCCACGTCGAGCTCTCGAGCGTCCCGGCATTCCGCCACTGGCTCGTGAAGCCCGCGAATCCGGGGAGCGGAATCTGAAGAATCTGGTCCTCCGTCACCGTCTTCGCGTACGTCACCGTCAGACCGAACCGGCCGAACATGAGCAGGTCGATTCCGGTCTCGAGCTCCTTCGAATACTCGGGCTTGAGGTCCTTGTTCCCCAATGCGATCGGGGACACGGAACCGGCCGAGACACTGTACGTCTCGTACTGCGCGTTGAACCTGGGACGACCACCGGCCGTACCGTACGCGAAACGCAGCTTCATCTCGTCCACGCCACCGATGCGCAGGTCTTCGGATACGCGCCAGGCGCCCGCGAAGCGGTAGTACGTGTGGCGGCGCTGGTCGGCGCCGAACAACGAGCTGCCATCGTTCCGGATCAGCCCGTCCAGGATGTAGCGGTCCTTGTACTCCCAGTTGGTGATGGCGAAGTACCCATCCGACCGCTCCGGCTCCAGGCCGTTACTCGCGGCAATGTAGTCGGTCTCCGTGTTGCCGATCGTCGGAACGTCGGCGACGATGAAGCGCGTGCCGGAAGCATTCGTGTACTCGTAATCATTGAGCTCCACGAGGTAGCGGAGCTGTGTGTTTGTCGACAGATCGCCGAAATCGTAGGACAGTGTCATGTCGACCGCGGCGTTGAACGCCTCGGTCAACGAATGCGACCGCGAGATGGCGCCGCCCTGCGTATTGGCATTGGGCGTCTTCGACTTATACCCCTTGAACCTGATGCTCTGGCTCTTGTAGTCGAGCCGGTCGTAACTCACGTTGCCGTCAAAGGACACGAACGACACCGGCCGCCAGCGAACGTTGGCGCTCGACAGGAAGCGCCCGCGGTACCCAAAATTGTTGTCGTTCAGCGTCCCGTAAATCGGGTTGGGGCTCTCGCTGTTGAACGGGTCCGGATTGAACCAGACGTCATTGGGATCCTGCGTGCCATCCGCCAACAGGCGCGGCTGGGCCCATATCGGGCACACTCCAGTCTCCGGACACTTGTTCAAGGCCAGGAGGTCCACGCCCGCCGGCATCCGGGTCAAGTCGAACAGCGAACCGCTCGCATTGTCTTGCTTCGAACGACTGTAGAAGGCGCTCGCGCCAACCTTGAACGCGTCGCCCAGCCGCTGATCCACGTTCACGCGGAAGTTGTTGCGCCACAGGCCATCCTGGCCCGTCATGACGCCCTGCTCCCGCAGATTGCTGTACGACGCACTGAAGTTGGTGCCACCGGAACGGCCTTCCGCGGAGAGGTAGTGCTGCATGGAATTGCCACCGTCGAAGAACCGCTCGACCTGGTCGTACGTCGTGCCCGGCCAGGCCTGATTCATGTAGGTGTTCCACTCGCTGGCCGACGCGCCAGCAGCGGCGCCTTGACCGGCGTCCTGAACGTTGGTGCAGTACAGGTAGTCGCACTCATTCCCGTCCCGGTCGATGAACTTGGTGCCGGCTTCGTTCATCAAGTGCTGGTGCCGGGTCGCCAGGTTGAACTTGCCCGGCAGTTGGTTCACGCCGAATTCGGAGCGAAGCGTGAACCGAATGGTCTCACGCGGCAACGTGCGGCCGCGCTTGGTGGTGATCTGCACCACACCATTCGCCGCACGGGACCCGTACAGCGACGCGGCGGCGGCGCCCTTCACCACCTCGATGGTCTCGATGTCCAACGCGTCAATGTCGGCCACGCTCGACCCCAAGATCACACCGTCGACGATGTAGAGCGGATCCTGCGACCGCCCGTTGGCGTCGATCGACGTCGCGCCGCGCAACAGAATCGTGGGCGCCGACCCGGGCCGCCCAGACGCGTTCGCGACAATGGCGCCGGGAACCTTCCCCTGCAGTGCCGACAACGCGTTGGATGCGGGCACCGGCAGGTCCTCCGCCTTCACCTGCTCGACGCTAAAGGGCAGCTTCGCCCGCTGCGTCTCGCCCAACACTCCGGAGATGACGATCGCGTCCAAACTGATCACCGACGGGTTGAGCGAGAAGTTGACCGTCTGCGGCAAGCCGGCTGCCACGCGAGCATTGGTCACCGTTCCCGCGCCAAACCCGAGCACCGAAGCCTGGAGCGTGTAGGTCCCCACCGGCACGTTGGCAATCCGGTAGAACCCACTTTCGTTAGTCGTTGCAGACAGGTCCGTTCCCACCACGATCACCCGGACACCGTTGATCGGCGCCGACGTCTGAGCGTTGCGCACCGTGCCCTCAACCGAGCCGGTTTGCGCGTCCGCCACACTGGCGACGCTCATCAGGGTGAACGCGGCGAGGACGAATGCCTGACTGCATCGCTTGAACCACGAACGAGGCATATCATCCTCCTCCACTAAGGAAACCGTACGACGGGACAGCCGGCCGACGCCCGCCGCGTACCACGGTCAGACATCGTCGACCCCCGACACTCGTGCCAGACACCGAAACGCTACGCCACCGCTTGAGTTACCCCACGCGGTACTTCACGCAATTGTCGGCAGTCGGCACACATCTCAGTTGTCGTCGAGTCGCGGGCGTATGACCCAACTTCCAGAGGAGGGGAGTCGGGCCACCCGCGGTCGATTAGGTATACCCGCTCGTCGCGGGTTACGTCACTTCCTGCGCCGAAAAAGATTGTCCGCGAAACACTGGGTGTCAAGGAAGCCACGCCAACGAAACCGAAGATTTCCCGAATCGCTTGTCCCGCGCACTCTCGATGCAGCCACGCTAGCGCACGACTTTGAGCGAAAAATGGACGGCCAGCCAAAACCGAAACCACGTGCTGGCCCGCCCGGTACCGCTGTAGGGGATCTTGGGAGGGGAACAGTCCCCGCTCAACCGGTAGTCGTTGGCGGGATAGAACGGCGCGTAGCACAGGACCGCCGGTCCGCCAGGCAGCTTCGAGCACTGCCCCACGCTCTCCGGCAACGACGTTCCCGCCTCCAGGGTGTTCAGGCAGTTGTACCACGCCTTCTCCCCCCGGAAGCTGTAGTCGCCAAACCGCACGCTCCCCACCGCACCGCCGAATTCCGCCGATACCTGTGTCGCCACCCGCCAGATCACGCCCCCTCCGCCACCAAACGACACCCCGGTTGCCGAAAGACCCATCGCGCGGTGGTCGACGTGCTCTTGCGCCACTCCCACCTGCGCGGCCACGAACGGCGCGAATCTGGGGGAGAGGGACTGCAGCATGAAGCGCGGCTCCACATAGACGTGGAGCAGCCCGTACGGGTAGTCCGCCGGCTGGATGCGACGCCGGCTGATGCGCGCGCCCGCGCGAGCGAGCAGGCCCCCGCCAAACCCGTAGGTCACGAACCCCTCGACCGCGGCGGCGTTCTGGATCGCACTCTCGCCGGCTCCACCCAACCCATCGAACGCTATGCCCGCGCCGATGCCGAACCCCGGATCCAACGCCTTGTCGCCCAAGAGAGGAGCCCCCGCGTCCATCGGTCGTGTCGGCTCGAGTTGCAGCTCGAGCACCACGCCCGCCACACCGGTGACCTCGTAGCCAAGGTAGGTCAGCGAGCGGAAGCCCAGGGCCTTCACCTCGAGGTCGTACAATCCCGTCGGCACTTGGGCGATCGCGAACTGACCCCGCCCGTTCGTCACACCCACCAGGTCCGTACCCACCACCTCGACACGCGCCTGCATTACCGCCGCTCCTGAGCGCGCGTTGCGGACCGTACCAGATATTTGGTTCCCTTGAGCGTGCAGCGCCTGGGGGGCAAGCCCCCACAGCAGCGCCATCACCACGGCCACCCGCGTCCGCAGTCTCGATTCAGCGACGATTCCGAGCATGATGTAAGTGACCAGCCCCGTTCCACCCGAAGATCTAACCCGATGCCACCGTATCCCGTACTGGATTTTACCTCACAATGCGTAAGAAAGCGCGGAGGGAGGATGGCAGGACTCTGGCCAATCCGCCCGGTGTTCCCCATCTTTGCCGAGCACGACGGAGATCGCGTCCCGACTCTCAGCCGCGCCCGACAACTAGGGCCCTACCCTCACTCCAGGAGACCCCATGGCTATGAACACGCAGAAGATGGTCGTCGGAGGCATCGCGGCAGGCGTCGTGCTCTTCGTGCTCGACTTCGTGTCGAACACGCTCATCCTTGGGGATCGCATGACGGCGGCGATGGACGCCCTCAATCCGGCGCTGTCCGCCAACATGGAATCCACCAGCGCTTTGGTGACGTTCGCGATCATCGATCTGGTCTTCGGCCTCGCGCTCGTGTGGCTCTACGCCACCATCCGTCCCAAGTTCGGTCCCGGCCCCAAAACGGCGGCGATCGCGGGGGTGTACTTCTGGCTCGTGACGGGCATGGTGTGGGCCAGCCTCGTGGTGATGGGGCTGTTCTCGTGGGGCCTGTGGTTCATGGGCGGAGCCACGTGGCTGGTGACGGCGCTCGCCGCCGCCATGGTCGGCGGGAAGCTCTATAACGAATAAGAGCCGCCAAGGACGGTGCGAGCCGGTGGGGGGCGATTCGGGTGCGTCCTCTGCCGCCTCGTGCCCTCGTGTAACTCCCCGCTTTCGCTTTCACTCCTCGGTGCGGCGTGTCGGCCATCAACTTAGGACCCCGCTCGTACCACCGCACCGTCCTACCGGCATACCGCCCGTCCATGACCGGGCTGGGGATCGACGCGGTGCGGCGGTGAGGCCGCGCTCAGCGGCCGACCCGACGCGAGCGGACGGAGTGACGCCGGAAGGCGTGCGTCCATCAACCCAGGACCTCCGATGACCGGGGAGGGTCTCGAACCCTCGACCTACGGATTAAAAGTCCGTTGCTCTACCAACTGAGCTACCCGGTCGTGGTGGGCATTATAGGGAGTCGGTAGGAAAAGTGAAACAAATGTGAGATCGAGTCTGGGGCTGAAGCCCAGGCTCGCCACCGGTGAAGCCGCATCGTCGCCGATGCGGGTTTTGCAGGTCTTGACCTACCCCGGGCCGATCTGCTCCCGCTGCTTGGTGAGCAACCGCTCGGCAAAATCGATGCGCTCCTCGAGGTCGGCCATCTGCTCTCGATACCGCAACTCCATCTCGACCAGGCGCTCGTCGACCCGACCGTCCCGCACGCGCTCCACCCGAGCAGCCCGCAGCCGTTCGATCTTGTCTCGGTACCACGCCGGAATCGCGGAGACGGCGACGATCAGCGCACCCGTCACACCGGCCACCGACTCCTCCTCCGCCGCGATGCCTAACAGGATGCCGCCGAGCGCCAGCCTCAGCAGGATCGGGACGGCGGTCTTCCACCACGGACGCGCCGCGGGCGCACGGACCGCCGGGAGCGGCGTGGGCGGCGTACCGGTCGCCACAGGGTACGCGCACGCCGGGCACAGCGACGCGCTGCTGGAAACCTCCCGGCCGCACTCCGGGCACGCGATCAATGCCATTCGACTACACTCCTCGCACGAGAGGGTCCTCCCGTACGATAGCGTCGCGGCTCGCGCTTCGTCAGAGGACGGCGCGGCGCGGCGACGCGCTGACGCTCGTCCGCTGAGTTCCCGCGGGACGCACCGCGCGGCAGCGCTCCTCGAAGACGACGCGCTCCGCCACGGCAAAGATTCCACTCCCTGGAGATACCCGCGCCGAGCACTCGCGCTCGGGTTGGGCGTCAGGCTCACACTGAGCCCGACGTGATTGGTGGCGAACGCGAAGGCGTGGCGCACCAACAGCAAGTACAGAGGCTCTCGATCCGGATTTCCCTGCGAGAATCGCTCGAACGTCACCACGTTCGAGCGACGGGTTCCGGACGCTCCGAGGGTCTCCCGAGGGAAACATGCGCATTTCCCCTCTGAAAAAGGCTTGTCATCAGAGGAGAACGTCTTACTTTGGAGTCGTGGCAGGGGCTGGCTGTCACTCCATCTCACACCCTCAGAGGTGCACATGGGCGCGAAGAAGAAGGCCGCGAAGAGACCCGCGAAGAAGAAGGCCGCGAAGAAGAAGTCCAAGCGGAAACCAAACGCAGCATTCATGGCGCCGGTGATGCCGGATGCCAAGCTCGCTGCGGTTGTCGGTGCCAAGCCAATGCCGCGCACCGAGCTCACGAAGAAGTTGTGGGCGTACATCAAGCGGAAGGGCCTCCAGGACAAGAAGAACCGTCGCATGATCAACGCCGACGCCGCGCTCAAGGCCGTGTTCAACGGCAAGGCGAAGGTCAACATGTTCGAGATGACCAAGTTGGTGAACAGGCACGTCAAGTAGCATCACACCGTGCGGTGCCGCCTGGTGCGGCACCGCACGGGTCGTTGGTCCGTTACAGCCACTCCAGCCCCCGCAACCCCAAGGGGGTCGGCGCGCTCGCCGGCCCCCAACGCGGCTGTACCGCGGCGGACCGACTGCCTCGATTCGATACGCCGCTTCTGGGCGCCGCGTGCGCTTCTTCGCGGTCGAAGTCTCTCCATCCTATGCGGTTACGTGACCGGGGGCGTCCTGGCATCTCCCCTGCACTAGCGGATGCCACGACAGATGTGTCCCGACTTCCTGGATTGGAGAATCCCGATGCGCACCGCCACGACACTTCCCTTGATCGCCACCTTCGCGCTCCTCACCGCCGCCTGCAGCGACGGCATCGGGCCGAGCGGCACACCGCAGCTAGCCCTGTCTTTCAGTGTCCTCGCCGTCCCATCGGCGGCGATTGGTGCCGACGGACCGCAACTCGCGGCGGACACGCTCGGGGACGGCACCAACGAGCTCGTCATCAGCAAAGTGGAAATCGTGCTGCGGGAAGTCGAGCTCGAGCGCGTCGACGATGACGCGTGCGAAGGCGCCGTCGACCACGACGACTGCGAAGAGTTCACCGCGGGTCCCTTGCTCCTCGATCTACCGCTCGGCGGTGCGATCGATCAGCTCGTGACCATCTCGCCGGATACCGGCACCTATGATGAAATCGAGTTCGAGATTCACAAAGTCAGTAGCGACGACCCCGAAGACGCCGCGTTCCGCGACCTGCATCCCGATCTGATCGGCACCAGCATCCGCGTGCAAGGGACCTTCAACGGCCAGTCATTCACCTACGAGACGGATCTCGACGTGGAGCAAGAAACCGCGATCGCACCCCCGCTCGTCGTGACCGAGGCCGGTGCCGACCTCAACGTGACGGTGCGGGTAGACCTCAATGGGTGGTTCCGCAACGGCACCGGAGCGCTGCTGGACCCCGCCACTGGCAACGAGGGCGGAGCCAACGAGGGATTGATCCAAGAGAACATCAAGCAGTCGTTCGAGGCCTTCGAGGACGACGACCACGACGGCGATCACGATGAGAGTGATGACGACTGACCAGCGCGGCGGGGCCGGCCCAGCGGCCTGCCCCGCCGACCAGTATAGTAGCTTTCCTGACGAACCCCATCCACCGTGATAGGATCACACGCATGAGACGAGTACTGACTTTCTTGCTGCTTGTCCCGGGCCTGTCAGCTTGCCGCGAAACACCCGTGGCGCTGTTCGGCAGCGTCGCTGTCTCGTTCGCGACAAGCGCAACCCCGGCGGTGCCGCTCAGCCCAATCCCCGCGCCGCGAGTCGACACCGTCACCGCGGGCGCCGATACGCTCGTGATCGAAAGCGTCGAACTCGTGTTGCGCGAGATCGATTTCGAGCCGGCCCTCGTCGCGGACTGCGATCTGGATCCCAAGCCGGACGGCTGCGAGGAGGTCGAAATCGGGCCGGTGCTCGTCGATCTGCCCCTCGTTCCGGGTGTCGCGCAACAGTTTGACGTGCAGATCCCACCGGGCACCTACGTCGAGATCGAGTTCGAGGTGCACAAGCCAAGCGACGACGATGCCGCCGACAGCGTCTTTCTGGCGGCGCATCCGGAGTTCGCGGATTCGAGCATCCGCGTCCGCGGTACCTTCAACGGCGCCGCGTTCAGCTACACGACCGACCTGAACGTCGAGCAGGAACTGATGCTGGCACCCCCGCTCGACATCGTCGAAGCCGAGGCCACGAACGTGACGATCTTCGTCGACGTGTCCACCTGGTTCGTGACCGCGGCCGGGGCGCTGGTCGACCCCGCCACGGCGAACAAGGGCGGGACGAACGCGAACCTGGTGCGCGACAATATTATCGGTTCGTTTCGGGCGTTCGAGGATCGCGACGGCGATGGGGACGACGGAGACGAGACGCCCTAACAATGCGCACGCCGGTGGTGGCGGTTCTCCTGCTGTCCGGCTCGTTCGAGACCGTGTGGGATGGATTGGCCGAGGACTGTGGGGCAGTGGCGCGGCGGGTGGCCCCCGACGAGCCTCCGCCGTCGGACGCGGCCGCTGTCATCATTGCCGCGGGGGGTGCAGAGGAGGAGGCCCTGGAGACCCTACCCGCCATGGAGCGCCGCCGCGGGCAGGCCCTGCTCGTCGCCGGCGCCGCTCCATCGCATCGCATTGCGGCGGAGGCGATGCGGCGCGGGGCAACCGACTACTTCGCGCTGCCCGAAGACCTGGGACCGCTGCGAAGGGCATTGGCGTCGGCGGTCGAGTCCCACACGCTTCGAGCCGAGAGCGGAAGGGACACGGCGGACGCCTTCGCCCCGATGATCGGAACCAGCCACCAGCTGCAACGCGTACTGGGGGACGCACGCCGGCTGGCGGCATACGATGGCGTCACGGTGCTGATCCAGGGAGAGACCGGCACGGGTAAGGAGCTGCTCGCGCAAGGGATGCACGCGGGTAGCCCGCGAGCCGACGGCGCCTTCATCGCGGTCAACTGCGCGGCGATCCCAGAGACGTTGCTCGAGAGCGAGCTGTTCGGACACGAGCGCGGTGCGTTCACCGACGCGCACCAGGCCAAGCCCGGCCTGTTCGAGGAGGCGGACCGCGGGACGATCTTCCTCGACGAGATCGGTCACCTCCCACTCGAGCTGCAGGGCAAACTCCTCCGCGTGCTGGAAGACGGCCACATCCGGCGCGTCGGCGGCACGCGAACCCGCCGAGTGGATGTACGCGTGCTGACCGCGACCAACGTGGACCTCGTTGCCGCGGTGCATAACGGTCGGTTTCGTGCGGACCTGTACTACCGCATCAACGTCGTGCGGCTGGAGCTTCCCGCGCTGCGCGAGCGTGGCGACGATACGATCCAGCTCGCGGCGCGTTTCGCGCTCCAACTGGCTGAGCGTTACGGTCTGCCGGTCCCGCCGATGACACCCGCCGTGACGGCGGCGCTCCGAGCACACAGCTGGCCCGGCAACGTCCGCGAATTGCGTCACGCGGTCGAGCGGGCACTGCTCCTCTCCCCGGCGGGCACGCTCGATCCCTCGCACTTCGTCAATGCGGCGGTGTTCGCTTCCGCGCCGACCGCCGGTGCGTCGCTGCCGTTTCCCGCCACCCTCGACGTGATCGCGAGGCGTGCGGCCGCGCTGATGGTCGAGCGGTGCGAAGGGAACAAGAGTGCGGCCGCGCGCGCCCTGGGAATCTCACGCGCGCGACTTCAGCGGCTCCTGGACGCGGCGTGGGAGGCCTCGTGAGCCGCGCCTCCCCGACCCCGCTTGACGACCCCATGGCGGGCGCCCGGTCCGCGGTGCTGCACGGGAAGTATCGGCAGGCGATGGACGCGCTCGACGCACTCCCGGCCGAGGTGCGCGGGTCGCCTGAGGCACGCTTGCTGCTCGCGATGGCCTCGTGGAGAAGCGGCGACTATCAGCGAAGCCGCACGGCGGCCCTCGAGGCCGGCGACGGCTTCCGCCGCGGCGGTGATTTCGACGGTGTGATGCGGGCGGACAACGTGGCAGCGGCCGCGGCCTTCGCACTGGGCGACCTGGATGCGGCGGAGCGCGGATTCGAGCGCACCATGACCCTCGCCGACCGACGCCATGACATGCTGATGATGGGAAGGTGCGCCAACAATCTCGGCAACATCGCCTACTACCGCGCGGCGGCGCTCGATGCGCTCAGTCACTACCGGCTTGCCATCGCCTCGTTCGAGGGCCTGGGGTTCACCCACGGACTGGCGGAGGCGTGGTTGAATTCGGCGCTCGTGCTGCGCGAAGCCGGCGACCTCGCGGCGTCGCGTGACGCGGCGGACCGCGCGATCGGTCTGGCCGAGTATGCCGGCGCGGCACGGCTCAAGGCGCAGGCAATGGCTGCGGCGGCCGAAACCGCGCTGGAAGCCGGAGACCTCCCGCTGGCCCTGTCGCTGTGCGGCCGCGCGACCCGGCTGGCGGAAGCCGAGGACGATCTTCTCAACGTGGCGGACGCCGAACGGATTCGTGCACGCATCGATCGTCGGCGCGGGAGGCTGGACGAGGCATGGGCTTCGGCCGAGCGTGCGGTCGCCATCGCACGGCGGCTCGGGCACCTGTGGTCCATTGCCGAGTCGGAAGCTGAGTTAGCGGAGCTCGCCCTGACGGGGGGTCGGAAGGAGGAGGCGATGACGCGCGCGGAGCACGCGGCGGAGGCGTTCGGCCGATTGGGTTCAACGACCCGCGCGAACGCCGTGCGGCGGCTGGTGCGCGAGAACTCGCTACAGTAGGCGCGGCTGCGCGATCGGCGAGAACGTCACCCGGTGGTGGACGGTCGGTCCCTCACTGTCGATCGCTGCCAGATGCTCGGGCGTCCCGTACCCCTTGTTGAGCGCCCACCCGAATGCCGGGTATCGCACGCTCAGCTTCCGCATGAGCGCGTCGCGCGCGCACTTGGCGAGCACCGAAGCGCCGGCGATCGAGAGACAGAGCGCGTCACCGTCAATGATCGCGTCGTGCGCGCACCCGAGTTCGGGAATGGGCAGGCCGTCCACGAGCACGTGATCGGGCCGGCGTGGCAGGCGCTCCAGCGCGCGCCGCATGGCAAGTGCCGTGGCGCGGCGGATGTTGAGCTGGTCGATCTCGCGCACGGACGCCGCGCCAAGCGCCCATGCTTGGGCCGCCTCGCGAATCGCCCCTGCCGCGCGCGTGCGCTGCAGGGGCGTCATGACCTTCGAGTCTCTCAGCCCTTCGATCTCCGTCACCCCCGGAGGGAACACGACCGCGGCGGCCACGACCGGCCCCGCCAGCGGTCCGCGTCCCACCTCGTCGAGCCCGGCGACGACACGGCGCCCTCGGGCCCACAACGCCCGTTCGCGCTCGAGCGTCGGCTCGATCACGCTACGACTCTTGGCGCTCCCGGATGCGGGCGGCCTTCCCGGACAGTTGCCGCAGGTAGTAGAGCTTGGCGCGCCGCACGCGGCCGCGCCGCACCACGTCGATCGACGCCACCCCCGGGGAATGCAGCGGGAACACCCGCTCCACCCCGACGCCGGCCGATACTTTGCGCACCGTGAACGTCTCGTTCATGCCGCCGCCCCGACGCGCGATACACACGCCCTCGAATGCCTGCAGCCGCTCCTTGTCACCTTCCCGCACCCGCACCGCCACGCGCAGCGTGTCGCCAGGGCGAAACTCGGGAACGTCGCCACGCAGTCCTTCGCGCCGAATTGCCTCGATCTTGTTCATCGCTCTATCCTCATTCCGGCGGCTCAGGGAGCCGCTGTTCGGCCTCGTACACAGCCCACAAATCCGGGCGACGTTCGCGCGTCAGCCGTTCCGCTTCCCGTCGCCGCCAATCGGCGATGGCCCGATGATCGCCACTCAGCAGCACCTCGGGCACCTCGTGACCGCGATACTCGGCCGGCCGGGTGTAGCTCGGCGGACTCAGCAGCCCCTCGTAAAACGAGTCCGTCGCGGCCGATTCGTGATCACCCAGCGCCCCGGGGAGTAGTCGCACCACCGCGTCGATCACGCACAGCGCCGCGAACTCTCCACCGGACAGCACCGCATTCCCAACCGCCACTTCGATGACCTCGGCGCGCGCGGACACGCGCGCGTCGACATCTTTGTAATGCCCGCAGAGGAACGTTAACTCCTCGACCAAACTCCACCGCACGGCGTCGTCGTGGCGGAACTGCTTCCCCCGCGCCGACAGCAGCACCACCGGCCCGCGAGGCTCGAGCGCGTCCAGGGCCTCGAAGAACGGCTCCGGCTTCAGCACCATCCCCGCGCCGCCCCCGTACGGGTAGTCGTCCACCGTCTGGTGCCGGTCGTGCGCGAAGGAACGCAGCTGCACGACACGCGGCTCCACCAACCCCGCCCCCACCGCCCGACCAATGATGCTCGTCCTGAACGGCGCCTCGAAGAGCTCCGGGAATAGCGTGACGACCGTGATCCGCATCGTCGTCTTACAAATCCAGCAGCCCGTCGGGCAGCTCCAACTCGATCGCGCGCTCGGCACGAACGATCCGCTTCAAGAGCGGAGCGCGAAACGGCACCAGGATCTCACGGCCGTTCACGTCGATCGAGAGCAGCGTGCCTCCGGGTGCCTCCAGCAACTCCCGGGCGACACCGATCGTCTCGCCGCCGGCCCGCACCACCGCACCCGGGATTTCATGGAAGTACAGCTCGTCGTCCCGGGGAGGACTCAAGGTCTCACGCGCCACACCCAGCAACCGCTCTCTCCACCCCTCCGCCGTCGATCGATCATCCACGCCGGCGAGCTTCAACAACCATTGCCGTTGATACGCCCGGCTTCGTTCCACCACCACCGGCTCGTCAACGGCATCCCCCGCTTCATCAATCGGTGTGAGATGACGACCGGCCGCGAACAGACGGTCCGGATCGTCCGTCAACACCCACGCCACCAGCTCACCGTGCAAGCCGTGCGGTTTGCGGATGCGCGCCACCGCGAGGTGGGCGGCGTCCGCCATGAGGCCCTCTACTCCGCGGGGGGTTCGGGCACCGCCGCCGCCGCGGCATCAAACACGCCCGCCCGCTTAAGCAGCGAGCGAGCCGTGTCCGACGGCGTCGCGCCCTTCGCGAGCCACGCACGGGCCTCCTCGACGTCAACCTTGACGGTGACCGGCTCGCTCCGTGGGTTATAGTGCCCGATCGTCGCCACAAAGCGGCCGTCCCGTCCCGCCGTGCTTTCGGCGACGACGAGCCGGTACTCTGGGTGCTTCTTACGCCCGACGCGACGCAAGCGAATCCGTGTTGCCATGCCTCTTACCTCGACAGTTGTTGCATGACGCCCGCCATGCCGCTCCGGCCGCCACGCTTCATCAGTTGTTGCACCTGTTCGAACTGCTTGACGAGCCTGTTGACCTCCTGAACCGGCCGTCCCGCGCCCCGCGCAATCCGCACGCGGCGCGACCCGTTCAGCACTTTCGGCCGCCGTCGCTCCTCGGGTGTCATCGACTGGATGATCGCCTCCACATGTTTGATCCGCCGTGGATCGACATCCGCTTCGGCCATCATCTTGGGACTCATCCCGGGAAGCATCCCCAGGAGGCCTTGCAACGGGCCCATCTTCCGCACCTGCTGCATCGCGCCCAGGAAGTCCTCGAGGTCCATCCCCTTCTTCGAAGACGCCTTCCGCGCCAACCGCTCCGCCTCATCCGCCTCCATCGCACGCTCGGCTCGTTCGACCAAGCCCACGACGTCGCCACGCTGAAGGATCCGCCCGGCCATCCGGTGCGGGTCAAAGACCTCGAGCGCGTCCGTTCCCTCCCCAATTCCCACGTATTTGATCGGGGCGCCCGTCACGCCGCGAATCGAGAGCGCCGCTCCACCGCGCGCGTCGCCATCCATTTTGGTCAACACGACGCCGGTGACGCCCACGCGCTCGTGAAACCCCTGCGCGATGCG
This sequence comes from Gemmatimonadales bacterium, assembly GCA_036397755.1. GTDB lineage: Bacteria > Gemmatimonadota > Gemmatimonadetes > Gemmatimonadales > GWC2-71-9 > CAMYLY01. Next base: position 37,629 of record DASWII010000074.1, read on the forward strand.
CACCGCGTCCTGACCCGTCATGGCGTCCGCGACCAAGAGCACTTCCCTGGGCTGCACCGCTTCCTTCAGCGCGCCCAGCTCGTCCATCATCGCGGCGTCGATCTGCAGCCGCCCCGCGGTATCGACCAACACCGTGCGTGCCCGCGTCGCCACCGCCGCCGCGACGCCTTCCTTCACCAGCGCGACGACGTCTTCCGTCGCTCCCCGCCCGCCTGCCCGCCTGCCCGCCTGTCCGTACATCCCCACGCCTATCCGGTCCGCCAGCTGGCGAAGCTGCTCCTCCGCCGCTGGGCGGTACACATCAGCCGCCACCAGATACGGAGCCTTCTGCTCCCGTTTGAGACGGGCGGCCAACTTGGCCGCCGTGGTCGTCTTGCCCGAGCCCTGCAACCCTACCAGCAGCATAACCGTGGGCGGCACCGCCGCGAACTGGAGCCCAACCACCTCCCCGCCGAGGAGATGCACCAACTCGTCGTACACGATCTTGACGAGCTGCTGCCCCGGCTTCACCACCTTCAGCGCCGGCAATCCGACGGCCTTGTCCCGCAAGCGCTGCACGAACTCACGGCTCAGATCGTACCCGACGTCCGCTTCGAGCAGCACACCTCGGATCTCCCGTACACCCTCACGAACGTCCTCGTCCGTGAGCACTCCGCGGCCACTCAGGCGCTGCAGGACCGCGGTGAGATTCTCCGAAAGTGCCTCAAACATAGAGCCTTATAAAATAGGCTATGCAGGCAGGATGGCCAAGTGGGCGTTACAAGACGCGAGGGCCGCTCCCGTCCTCTACCCTCGCCACATACAGGGCCGCCGACAGGTCTCCGGTGATGTTGACCGAGGTGCGAAGCATGTCGAGGATGCGATCGACTCCGAGGATCAGTGCGATACCGGTTTCCGGCACGCCCGCCTGCCGCAGCACCAGCGCCAACGTGATGATCCCGGCGCTCGGCACTCCCGCGGCGCCGACCGACGCCAGCGTGGCCGTGAGGACCACCGTAAGCTGCTGCGTGACGCTCAAGTCGATTCCAAAGACCTGCGCGATGAACATGACGGCAACGCCCTGATACAGGGCGGTCCCGTCCATGTTGATCGTGGCGCCGAGCGGCAGGACGAAGCCGGCCACCCGCGTCGAGACACCCAGCTCCTGCTCCGCCACCCGCATCGTCACCGGGAGGGTGGCATTGGAGCTCGACGTCGAAAGCCCCAGCAGCTGCGCCTCGCGAACGCCCTTGTAAAACTCGGAGGGCTTGCGGCGACCGAGAAACCGGACAGATAACGAGTACGTACCGAACGCGTGGAGCAGTAGTCCGGCGACGACCGTGAGGGTATAGAGCAGCAGACTCCTGAGCACGTCGAGCCCGAATTGCGCGGTGACGGCCGCGATGAGCGCGAACACGGCGTACGGTGCGACTTCCATGATCCAATTGATGATGACCATGGACACTTCGTTCACCGCGTCGAAAAAGCCGACAAACGCCTGTTTGCGTCGGTCGTCCAAGAGCGCGGCAGCGGCCCCGAACAGGATGGTGAAGAAAATGAGCGGCAGCATGTCACCGGCGGCGGCGGCCTCGATGGGGTTCCGCGGAATGATCGAGAGCAGCATGTCCACCACGCCGGGCGCCTGGTCGGCCAGCGCGATCCGGCCGGCGGCGTCTCCGCCGTACTCCGCGAGCAGCGCCTGCTTGCTCGCCTCCGGAATACGAGAACCCGGCCGGACCACGTTGGACAGGATGATACCAATACTGACGGCGACGGCCGTCGTGACCATGTAGTAGCCTATCGTCCGGCCGCCGATGCGTCCGAGCGCCCGCAGATCGCCGAGGCTGGCCACGCCGACGATGAGACTTGCCACCACGAGCGGAATGACGATCATGGTGATGGCGCGGATGAACGCGGTCCCGACCGGAGCGAGCGCCGCGAGGACGTCTGCCCCAAGGGTCCATCCGGTCTTGGCACCGACTACGTTCATGCCGATACCGGCGACGGCGCCGGCAATGAGTCCGATGGAGATCTTGGTGTACAGTTTCATGTCAACTCGCGGATTGCGGTCTCGGCACTCGAGGGAGCACACCCACTGTGGCCACTGAAGCTTCGTTGGTGCATGCGCTCGTGACGATCGCGTTCGGGGCGATCGCGGGCGGTACGACCAACGCGGTCGCCATCTGGATGCTGTTTCACCCTTACGAGCGCCGGGGCCCGGGGCCGTTCAAGTTTCAGGGCGCCGTGCCAAAAAACAAGGCCCGACTCGCGAAGACCATCGGACGCACCGTTGGCCAGCGGCTGCTCAGCGCGAAGGACTTGACCCAACAACTCGGCACACCCGAAACGCGGGCGGCGTTCGATCGCGCGGTGGACGGGTTCGTTCACGCGCTGCTCGATCGCGAGCGCGGCCCCATGCGGGAGAGTCTCCCGGAGGGGTTGCGCGGTGAGCTCGACGACGCCGTGCGTGCGATCGGCAACGTGATTGCAGATCGCACGGCCGAATACCTGCGGAGCGACGCGTTCCCGGGCACCGTCGCGGGTCTGCTGCAACGCGCCCGGGACGATGTGGCCGACCGCCCGGTGGGAGAGGTATTGACCGATGCACGGCGCGAGGCGATCCGGGACCGCGTCGAACATTGGGTGTCCAACGCCGCGCAGAGCCCGGAGCTCGAAAGCACGATCCGCTCCTGGCTCGAGCGCCAGTCCACGCGACTCGCCGGCGACGACACTCCACTGCTCGACCGCCTCCCGCCCGACCTGGTGGCGGCGGTGGAACGCGAGATGGCGGGCTACCTGCCGCTCGCGATCGATCGGCTCGCGGCGCTGCTGCGCGATCCGGAGTCGCGCGCCCGACTGCAGCACGCGCTGCACCAACTGTTTGAGCGCTACGTGCAGGATCTGCTCCTGCACGAGCGCATCGTGGCGCGGCTGATCGTGACCGAAAAAACCCTGGCCAAGCTGCTGGACACCGTCGACCGTCAGGGACTCGACCAACTGACGGCGCTGCTGGACGAGCCCGAAATGCGCACCCGGGTGGCCCGGAGCATCAACGACGCGGTGGTCAACTTTCTGCGCCGCCCGCTGCGCGAGCACGTCGAGCGCCTCGGACCCGAGCGCGTCCAGGGAATCATCGACACAGCGGCACACCACATCACGGCCGCCTTACGTGACCCCACGACGCGAGGCTACGCCATCGAGCGCCTCGACCGCGCGCTCATCGCGGCGGAGCATCGCACGTGGGGAGAGCTGCTCCAGTACCTTCCGCCGGACAAGGCGGCCACGTGGCTGGCCGACGCCGCACGCGCGCCGCGGGTACGGACGTGGATCTCCGACGGGGCGGTGCTGGCGTTGACGAGCCTGACCAACCGGCCGCTCGGTCGGCCGGCGGACTGGCTGCCCGAGGGCACGCCCGATCGCCTCGCGAGGGACCTGAGCCCACTGATTTGGTCGTGGATTCAGGAACAGCTTCCCGAGGTCATCGAACAGGTCGATGTCCAGGGAATGGTCGAACAGAAGGTCCTGGGGTTCTCGCTCGCCCGCATCGAGGAGATCGTCCGCAGCACAAGCCAGAAAGAGCTCGACCTCATCGTCCGGCTGGGGTACGTGCTGGGGGCGATCGTCGGGTTCGCGGCCTACGGAATGTCCTTGCTGCTCCCGTAGACGCCTACGGCGCTCGGGCGGTGACGGCGGGCACGCGGTCCCATCCGTTCCACTCCCGGGGGCCGTCCACCACGCCGACCGCGGCCTGCCCACCCAGCTCCGCGCGCTGGAGGCGCATCTCGCGTCCCGGCCGCGTCCGCCAGTACCGCCGGATCAAGGTCGCGAACCGGTCGGCTTGATCTGCTCCGTCCCACACACTCCACCACACGAGCGCTCGATCGCCGGGCCCCGCGTCCAGGACCGCATACCGGTCTCCGTCCCATCCGAACGCTCCCGCGCTGCCGACGCTGCGACTTCCCGAAAGCTCCCACAGCAGGAGCCCGGTCTCGAACTCCCCCAGATCATCCTGGAACCGTACCGCGTCGGCGGCAAACGTGAGTTCCACGGGTCGATCTCCGTCTGCGTAGCGATCCCCGTGGAGCACTTGCTCCGTGGTGATGGGCAATCGGTCGCCGAACGGTACGGTGTCGGGGAACTGCTGGGCGAACCGCTGCATGAACGTCGCTCCCCCGACGTAGGGAAACAGGAGCGCCTCGCGAATCACGAGGGGGGCCGAGGTGAACACGGGGAGCTGCGCGCGCTGCGACTCGATGGCGTCCCGCACGAGATCCTCGAAGTCTCCCAGGGCGGCCAGATTGTCATCGCTCACGAGGAGGCGCAGCCCGGCCCACGTCGCCTGACCCTCCATCACCGCCTGCGCCGCCGTACTCCGATCGTTGGGCGCCCGCGGATCGAGCAGCGCCCGCAAGTCCACGTATTGCGCCTGCAGCGCATGCACCAGCTCGTGGCCCAACGTGAAGGTCACCAGGGTCGGGTCCGTGCCCTCGATCATGAACAGGGCGTTGGAGTCGGGATCGAAATAGCCCGCCACCTGCTCGCGCAGGAGCTCCTCGTACAGCCTGGCCACGTCCAAGGAATCGGGGATGAGACCGAACAACCGGTACGCCACCGTGACTTCCTCGACCCGTTCGCGCGGGAGATCCTCGGCGATGCGGTTCGCGATGTATTGCGCGACCTGCGCTTCGGTGCGCACCTCGAGCCTCGGCCGTTGCTTGAACGGCAGCCCCACCACCCGCTCCACCTTGGGAATGAGCGTGGTCGCGGATTCGTCGATCACCTCGCGAAACGAGGGTTCACTTTGACCGCAAGCCACCAACGTGGATGCAAGGAGTCCGACGAACCGACGAAACACTGAGACCTCCCACGGGTTGGTGTGCAGGCCCGTGGAAGGTCTCGGAAGCAGGCGCCGCGGTCAACCGGGCTGCGCCCGGCCTCCCCGGCCCCGCGCTCAGCGCTCGATCAGCCGGATCGACCCGTTGACCGTCTTGAGCTGAAGCTGGCCGCCCCCGTTGCCGATGCGCCCGCTCAAGCGCCGTGGACCCCAGCGGCCCTGCACGGTAAGCGGGAAGTCGGTGTGCATGGCCCCGTTCACGGTTTCGGCACTGACGTCGGCCGCCAGACCCGCGGGCAGCATCAACTCGATGGACCCGTTCACCGTATGGAAACTGAGCGTGCCGTCCCACGTGGCTTGTCCGATGGACGCCGTGATCCCACCGTTGACGGTGCTCGCCTCGGCCTGACCGCTGGTGCTGACATCGATGTCGCCGTTCACCGTGCGGAGATAGGCATCAGCGCTCAGGTCTCGCGCCTCCACGTCACCGTTGACGGTATTCCCTGAGAAGTGCACTCCGGCGGGCACCAGCACCCGGAACTGCACTTCGGTGTCGTTGCGATCATTGTCCTGGTTCCGCCCACCGCCGGGCTCGCACGTGTTCTCTCCGCGCCGGCTGGGGTACACGGCGCAAATCGTTACACCGTCGCTGTGCTCCACGACTTCGATGCGGACATCGTCCGGGTCGCCCCGACGGCCCTCCCGCTTCACCGCGGTCACGCGCGCCTCATTGCCTTCCGCGGCCGACGCGATCACCGCGCCGTTGATACCGCGGATCTCGAGTGTCTGGCCACGGGCCAGCCGTCCACTCCACTCGAAATCCCCCTGAGCTGTTGCGGCTTCGCCTCCAAGCGAAAGCCCGATGGCCCCAAGCGCCATCAGCACCGGTACTGTTCGCATCACCATTGCCCCTTTCATTGTCGAGTCTCGCCGCTAGTCGTTGGAACCTTGCCGCAGCCGAATCTGACCCGCGAACGACTCGAGTTCGATTCGAGCAGCACCATCGCCCAACGTGAATTGGAAGTTGCGACCGCCGCCGAGCACCTCACGCAGCGTCACGGGGAAGTCAGATTCGAATCCGCCCGAGAACGTCGCGACGGACACGGTCGCGCTCACTGCGCGCGGCAAGTACAGCACGATGCCGCCGTTGTGGGAGCGCAGTACGTACCGGCCGTCCATCGCCACCGTTCCGTCGTAGTGCACGGCACCGTTGACCGCCGTGACTTCGACCGATCGCGAGGCAATGCGCTTCATCGTGATGGCACCGTTGACCGTTTCCGCCGTCAGCGGCCCGTCATGCCCGTCCACCTCGATCGTCCCGTTCGTGGAGTAGAGTCGCAGGTTGCCACTCGTTCCCGCCACGCGCACTCCGCCCTGGACCGAGTGCAGATTGATCGCGCCCGAACCGCCCGAGAGCGTCACGGCCCCGTGCACGGTCTCCGCGTTCACGTCGCTCCGCACACCCGCGATGTCGATCGAGGAAAACACTCCCTCCACATCGATGGCCAGGCGCGCCGGCATCGTGATGCGGATGTTCAACGACTTGCTGAAGAAGTCGTGTCGCTGGGTCAGACGGATAGTCTGCCCAGAGCGCGACACGCCGAGCGCCTCCGCGCCCGCATCGGTCGACACGCTGATCACGTCGCGATCCCAGGTGCGCACTTCGACATTACCCCGCTGCGTGTTGACGACCATGCGGGAGGCACCGGCGGCGGTGAAGGTCGTGTCGGCTGCTCCCGTGGCCAGCAGGGTCATCGCGGATACGGTCAGTAAGGCGCTCATCGTGGACTCCGGTCAGCCCGCCGCACTAACGAGCATGGCGGCGCGGTTGAGCAGATGCACCTTCATCCGCAGGGTCGCGGCAAGGTGCGCATTCAAGTATCGGTTCGCGGGATCGGTCCGCAGCGCCGCGCGAGCTTCGTCGATGGCGCGGTCGATCGTCGCCAGGTTCTCCTCCAGCACCCTGACCGTCGCGGAGTCCAGCTGGCCGCGGTGCTCGGAGAGCACCTGTTGCAGCCCCGCGATGACGGTCGAGACGTCCGGCTCTCCGACGGTGGCCGCCGCCGGCGCGACGAACCCCGGTTCGCCGCCGTCAATCGTGGAACTCACGGGCGCCGCGCGTTCCGGAGACAGCCACCACATGCCCGCCGCGCCGGCCATCACCAGCGCCACGCCCGCCGCCGCGAGCTGCGGCATCGAGAGGGCGAAACGACGTGTTTCCCGGACCGCGCGACGACTCGCGAGCGGCACCACCATGTCGCCGCGAATGCGATCGTGAATATCGGGCCACAGATCGCGCGCGGGTGCATGATCCTCCAGCGCCCGCGCCCGGTGCATCACGTCCGTGAGCTCGGCGACGGCCCGCCGGCACGGCTCGCACTCCGCGAGATGCCGCTCCAACTCCAGGCGCTCGCTCGTCTCGAGCTCGTCGTCGACGTATTCCGAAAGCCTGCTCGACCAGCGGTCACCCATCGTTCCGTTCTCCTTACCTCGTCAAATGCCGCCGCAAGATGCTGCGCGCGCGATGCAGCTGCGCCTTCGAGGTGCCGGGCGTGACCCCGAGCAGCTCGGCGATCTCGCGATGCTTGTATCCTTCCACGTCGTGCAACACGAACACCTCCCTCGCTCCATCGGGGAGATGCGGGATCGCGCGCGCGAAATCGAGCCGCAACTCCGGCCGTTCCACAACCCCGCGCGCCAACTCCGCATCCACACCCGGCTCCTCCCATCGCTGCCGACGCTTCCGGCTCGCACGGCGTCCCAACAACGCGTTGACCGCCAACCGGTGCAGCCACGTACCGAACGCCGACTCCCCCCGGAACGACCCCAGCTTCTCCCACGCGCGGACGAACACGTCCTGGGTGGCCTCGTCCGCATCGTCATCCGGGCCGAGCAGCCGCCGGGCAAGACTGTACACCCGCGACAGATGCGCCCGATACAGCCGCTCGAAGGCTTGCGCGTCTCCCGCGGCCGCCAGCGCCACGTCCGCTGCCTCGGCGTCCCGGGCGGTAGGTGTCGGTCCCTGCGTCAGGAGAGCCTTCCTCGGTCCGAGTGTCCCGCCTGCAACGAATTGGATGGGACGGCCTTGAAAAAGGTTGGGAGCGCGGATCTACCCGAGCGCCAAGCGGACATACCAGGCCCAGACGGGCTCACCCCACAGGTACACCAGGGCGGCGGCCCCAGCGAGGAACACGCCGAACGGCACCAGTCGGGGACGGAGGAAGTACATCGGAACGAAGACGATCGTCCCAAGGAGCGCACCGCCGAAGACGGTCATGAGCACCCCTCGCCACCCCACGAACGCCCCGACCATGGCCATCATCTTGATGTCTCCTCCACCCATCGCCTCCTTCTTGAAGGCCAGCTCTCCCAGCCACGCGACGACATAGAGGAGCGAGAACCCGACGGCCGCACCGATCGCGGCGGCCAGCAGTCCGTCCAGCCCCCCTCCCAAGGCGAGAAGCAGTCCGAGAATCAACCCGCCCCAGGTGTACTCGTTGGGAATGAGGTAGGTGCGAGCGTCGGTGACCGCGATCCCGAGGAGTACCGTAAGGAACACGGCAGCGGTGAGCCCCTCGAGCGTGATGCCGAAGCGCCAGACCGCTCCGGCCCAGAGGAGGGCGACCGCCAGCTCCACGAGCGGATAGCGAAGGGAGATCCCCTCACCGCAGCGGCGGCATCGGCCGCGCAACAGAATCCACGATACCACCGGCACGTTGTCGTACCACGCGATGGGGGACTCGCATTTCGGGCACCGGGAGGGAGGGCGTACCAGCGACTCGTCTGCCGGTAGCCGCACGATGCACACATTGAGGAAGCTGCCGAAGATGGCCCCGAACACCCCCGCGACCGCTATCGACACCCACCCACCCTCAAGCACGTCGGATCTCATGCAGCAGGATGCCCGCGGCAACCGCCACGTTGAGGGACTCCACACCCCCCGCGAGCGGCACGGCCACGATCTCGCCGGCAATGTCCCGCACCCCTGGCCGGATCCCCGCACCCTCGTTCCCGACCACCACGGCCAACGGCGTGGATCGCGCCACCCGCTCGATCGGGACGCCTGAGGGATCGGTGACCAGCACGAGCACGCCCGCGCGCCGCACCCAGCTCCGGAACTCATCATCGGACAGCTGCACCGTCGGGAAGCGGAAGGAGGAGCCCATCGCGCCCCGGACCACGCGCGGGTTACCGAGCTCCGCCGTCCCCGGAAGCAGAATGGCACCAACCGCCCCCAACGCGTGGGCCGTGCGCAGCAACGCACCGACGTTGCCGGGATCCTGAACCCCGTCAATGACGAGGACCGGCTGCCGCGGCGCTGGTTGCAGGGTCGCGAGGTCCCAGCGCGGCGGCTCCACGATCGCGAGGATCCCCTGCGGGGCCTCGGTCGAGCAGACATCGGCCAGCTCGCTCGCCGCCACCTCGTCGATCGGCACCGCATGGTCGGCCAGCCGCCCGAGGATCATCGCGTCCGCCGGGCGTCGTTCCCGCTCACCCTCGACCAGGACCCCGCGAAAGGCCAGTGCCGCGTCGAGCGCCTCTTCCACGAGTCGCCACCCTTCCACCAACGCAAGCCTGCGGCGTCGCCGCGCGCGGCGACGATGGAGATCCCGAGCCAGCGAAAGCAGATTAGAGCCCATACATTCCTCTCGGCGGTCCAATCATACTCTCAGGCGGCAAACCGCGAAATGAAGATCGCGTTGACGATCGCCGGATCCGACTCCGGCGGCGGAGCCGGCATCCAGGCGGATCTCAAGACGTTTCAGCGGTTCGGGGTGTTCGGCACGTCGGCGGTGGTCGCCATCACGGCCCAGAACACGGTGGGTGTGTCGGAGGTTCACCCGGTGCCCAGCGGGATCGTCCGGGCACAGATCGCGGCGATCGCCGAGGATCTGTTTCCCGACGCCTGCAAGACCGGGATGCTCGCCACGGCCGAACTCGTGGCGCTGGTCGCCGACGCCCTGCAGGCACGCCGCTTCCCCAACTATGTGCTGGACCCCGTCATGGTCGCCACGTCGGGTGACCGCCTCCTCGACCAAGACGCCGAGCAGTTCGTGGCAAGCCGCCTCGTTCCGCTGGCCACCCTCATCACCCCCAATGTGGACGAGGCGGCGATCCTCTGTGGGCGCCCGATCCGGACGGTGGAGGCCATGGAGGACGCGGGCCGCGTCCTGCTCGACGCGGGCGCCAGGGCCGCGCTCATCAAGGGCGGCCACCTTGCCGGTGACCCGGTGGTGAATGTGCTGGTCTCGCCGGCCGGCATCGAGCGATTCACCCATCCTCGCATTCCAACCACCTCGACGCATGGAACCGGGTGCACGTTATCCGCGGCGATCGCGGCAGGGCTCGCCTTGGGACGGGATCTCCGCTCGGCGGTCGTGGCGGCACTCGATTTCGTGCACCGGGCCATGACCGCGGCGCCCGGACTCGGGCGCGGCCACGGCCCCTTGAACCACATGGTGCCCGCGGGCGGGATGGATTGATGACCCAGGTACTGGATCCCTTTGTCCCGCCCGGTCGTGGGCTCTATTGCAATCGCACGCTGAATCTGCGGTCGATCCGCGCGATCGGATACGACATGGATTACACGCTCGTGCACTACCGGATCGACGAGTGGGAACAGCGGGCGTACAGCCACGTGAAGCAGAAGCTGCTCGCGAGCGGGTGGCCGATCGAGGACTTGCGGTTCGACCCCTCCCTCATGGTGCGCGGACTGATCCTCGATCTCGAGCACGGCGACGTGCTGAAAGCGAACCGCTTCGGCTACGTGAAACGGGCCTTCCACGCCACGACGCCGTTGTCCTTCGACGAGCAACGGCGGCGGTACGCGCGCACGCTGGTCGATCTGAATGACGACCGCTGGGTGTTTCTCAACACCTTGTTCTCGCTGTCCGAGGCCTGCCTGTACGCCCAGCTCGTCGCGTTGATGGATGACGGCGCCCTCGCGGGCATGCGGAGCTATCGGGACCTGTACCGGACGGTGCGCACGTCGATCGACGACGCGCACATGGAGGGCGAGCTCAAGGCGGAAATCATAGCCGACCCCGATCGGTTCGTGGAACTGGATCCGGACACGCCGGCGGCGCTGCTGGACCAGAAGCAGGCCGGCAAGCGTCTCATGGTCATCACGAATTCCGATTGGCTCTACACCCGGCATATGATGGCGTACGCCTTCGACCGGTTTCTTCCCGGCGCCATGACGTGGCGCGATCTGTTCGACCTGGTCATCGTGTCGGCGCGGAAGCCGGCATTCTTCCGGGAACGCGCGCCGGTTTTCGAGGTGGTGAACGACGCCGGCCAGCTCCAGCCGGTGCCCCGGAGTATTGCGCGTAACGGCGTGTACGTCGGCGGGCATGCGCGGATCGTGGAGGAGTTCCTCGAGGTGTCCGGCGATCAGATCCTGTACGTCGGCGATCACATGTACACGGACGTGAGCGTCTCGAAGAACATGCTGCGCTGGCGCACGGCGCTGATTCTGCGCGAGCTCGAACAGGATGTGGCGGCGGTCGTGGGATTCGTCGGAAGTCAGCAGCGTCTCACGGAGCTTATGCGCCGGAAGGAACGGGTGGAATTCGAGGTGAGCCACTTGCGTCTGGCGCTCCAGCGCATCAAGGCGCGGCTGCCCGGCGCGCCGAAACAGTCCGTCGCGGCGATCGAAGCGAACCTCACGGAGCATCGGGCGACCCTCGCGGAGCTGGACGTCGAGATCGCGCCGTTGGCCACGGCGGCGGGACGTCTCGGCAATGCACGCTGGGGGCTGCTGCTGCGCGCGGGGAACGACAAGAGCCATCTCGCGCGCCAGGTGGAGCGCTACGCGGACGTGTACACATCGCGCGTCTCCAACTTCTTGTTCGAGACGCCCTTCGTCTATCTCCGCGCGCCGCGAGGCACGTTGCCGCACGACGTCGAAGGCAGCATCGCGTTCCCGCAGGAGGAGTCGGAGTAGCCGGCTACGTCTCGCCGACGCGCGCGGGGCGCCGCAACACCAGTGTGGCCGCTCCCCCGCGGAGTGGGAGAAGCGTGAGCAGCACGCCGCTGAAGGCGTAGAGGATCGCGCTCACTGAGTCCCCGACGGCAGCGGCCCGCCCACCACGCGTTTCACCTGGCGGCCTCGGGGCAGAATCTCGGTCGGCGACACGCGATTCAACAGCGCCAGCCGCTCGAGACTGACCTGCGAGGGATAGCGCTCGTTGAAGGCGGCGAGCGTGGTCCCCCGATCCAAGGTACGCATCTCGATGCGGAGTGGCTGGACGCCGAGCGCGGCGCGATCCGCTAATTGTCCGAAGGACTCAGCGGTCCGCTGGATGGCAGCGCCGTGGGTACTCCATCGGGTGGCTGCGGCGAAGCCGACGATCTGGTAGATCCGTCCGTCGTAGGCGATGGCGGTCACCATGCCGCGGAGGGCTTCTTGTTCGGACTCGGCGCCAAAGCTCGCGCGAGACGCCGGCAGTCCGCCAACAGCGAGAGAACTGACGGATCCAGCCTGGATGCCGTCATGCGCGAGGAACGCTCGCACCGCTTCGTCGGTCGAGGTCGCGTTCGCAACGCTGAGTTGCAGGAACGCCGCCTTGTCCTCACTCTGCGCAACCACCGCCGTCTTTTGGTTGGCCGTGGCCCATCCCGAGGGAAACGACAGCCGAAACGCCAGGTCCGGGTGCAGGAACTCCCCTTCGCGGAAGAAGCCCTCACGCGGATTCGCGCCATACAGCATGCCGTCGAGCCTACCCAGATAGGACTCCCGATTCACGGTGGTCCCCAGAGGTTGTGGAAGCTCCTCGATGAGCCGCTGGATGGTCTGTTCGCGGTTGACGGGATCGGGGTGGGTCGACAGCCACGTGGGCAGCCGATCGGCGCCCGATTCCCCGCTCACCGCGTTGAGCATCGCATACACCTTCGGCATCTCATGCGGGTCGTATCCGAGCGCCGTCATGTACCGCAGTCCCAACCGATCGGCCTGGCTCTCGTCATCCCGTGAGAACTTGAGGAACATCAGCTGCATGCCCGCGACGGCCAGGCCGGCATAGTCCGCGACTTTGGGGACGAACACCACTCCCGCCACGAGCCCGACCTGCGCGAGCTGCATCTGACTCATCTGGGCAGCGGTGTGCCTCGCGGTGACGTGCCCGAGTTCGTGGCCCATCACCGAAACGAGCTCGGCCTCCGACTCGAGGTACACCATGATGCCGCGGGTCACGTAGTTGAAGCCGCCGGGCAGCGCAAACGCGTTGACGGTCGGATCGTCCAGTACCCGAAACGTCCACGGCAGCTGCGCTCGTTCCGACTGTGCCGCCAGTCGCTCGCCCAGGCCTCGCACGTACCGCTGCACATTGGAGTCGGGGACCAATCCGTAGCCGGCCACGATCTGCGGATCGGATTGCCGCCCCATCGCGATCTCCTGGCTTTCGCTGACGAGCATCAACTCCCGGCGACCGGTCGCCGGATTCACGGCGCAGGCGGCCAGTGCGGTAAGGAGCGCGACGGGGTGGCGACGGATCCAACGAACACGCTTCGGCATCGGGGATGAGCTCCGAGAATCGACACGAATGAGGCCGCCAAAATGGCCCATCAATAAGATGCGGGCGAGGAATCCAAACGTCGATCCCTCGCCCGCATCTTGGAGCGCGGCTCGCTAGCGACTGCTCCCGCTCAGAATCTCCCGGAACAGATCGAGCACGCGGGGGTCGTCCCGCTGGCCCAGCCAGAACAGCGCGCGCTGCCGGATCCTGGGGTTGGGGTGCTCCTTCGCGAGGCGGATCAACGCGGGCACGGCCTGCGCGTCCCGTTGCTGGGACAACGAGAACACGGCGCGCTCGCGCAGCGCGAGATCCGCCGTGTCGTCGTCCACGAGGGCTTCGAGCCCTTCCACCGCCTTGCGGCTCGCCGCCTGTCCGACCCAGAACACCGCGGCCTTCCGCGTTTCGTCCGGCACCGCGTCGTCCCGCGCCACATCCAGCAGCTCCGGCCAGATCTCGACGCTGTCGGCGAGTTGCGCCGGCATGATGGCGTCACGCCCGACTTCGGGGCTGCCGGTTCGCACCAGCGCCATCAAATACCGTGATGCGGCCGATGAGCCCACGGTCCCGAGGTCCACCGCGTCGCTCCGGGACCGCCAGCGACCGCCCACGTAGGTCTCGAGCTTCACGGTGCGGCCTAGTTCGCGAAGCAGGACCACACGCACCGGACCGTGGTCGCACTCCCCCTCCCAGTACTCACTTCGGTTCTCACTGAAGTTGATGTTCCGCCCATTGCCACACACACCGTCGCGCGCCCGGAACGAGAATCGCACCACCCCGTCACGCACCGGCGCGACGCGGGCATCCAGCGGGGCCTGCCCCGCGGCGGCGCTCGCGCTCAGCGCGAGTGCCGCCGCCAGTCCGAGTCCACCGATCGGGGATCGCATCACGGATTCCGGTTGATGATCCGCAGCAAGAACTCCGCCGCGCGTGGGTCCTTGGACTGTCCCAACCAGAAGATGGCTCGCGTTTGGAGCGCTTTGCTCGAGCTATCCTCGGCGATCTTCATCAATACGTCCACCGCTTCCGGTTCATTGCGTTGTCCCAGAACGAAGACGAGTTGCTCGCGCATATCGGGATCGTCCATGCCCTCATACAGCGCGTTCAAGTCGCTGATCGCCATGGCCCGGATCTGGCCCATCCAGAACAGCGCACGCTTGCGGAGCTCCATGTCCTCACGTGGGTTGAGCGCGATGCTCCGCAGCCACTCGGCGTCGCCTCCGCCGCTCTGCGCCACCGCCATGAGGATACGCTCCTTCAACGACCGCTCCTGCACCCGACCGTACACCTGTTTCAGGAACGCCTGGTTCTCGCTCGAACGCTGCTGGCTCAAGAACACGATGGCCCGCTCCTTCATCGCCAACGGTGCATCGTCGCGCTCGACGTACGCGCGGAGTGCCACGCCCGCCCGCGGGCTGCGGTGCTGCGACAGCGCGAACACCGCCCGTTCCTGCACCCGCGTATCGTCCGACTCACGGAGAATCGAATCCAGCGCGCTGACCGCGGCCTCGGTCGGCACCTGCGACAGCCACATCACGGCTTCGGCACGCACCTCCGGACTTGGGTCCGAACGCGCGACGCTGAGCATGATATCCTCGGTCTCGGCCGTGCGCTTTTGCGCGATCAGGAACACCGCCTTGCGTCGGAGGTCCAAGGACCCTTCGTCTCTCCGCTCCAGCACCTGCTTGAGAATCGGCACAGCACGCTCCGCGTCCATCTGCATCAAGGCGTTCAATGCCGTGATCCGGATGTCGTCCTCCCGGTCCGCGCGCGGTGGCCTCGGGGCGTAGCCCGATGGCGCTGGTGTCGGCGACACCGCTGGTGTCGGAGACGGCGCGGGCACCGGAGCATCGGCTGTCGGACCGGGGGGTCTTGTGGGTGCCGGAGCGGCTGGAGGGGCAACCGCACGGGTCAGACTCTCGGCGGCCCGGGCATCGCCCATTTGTGCCAACTGGCCCTCGATGCGCGTCGCCAGCACCTCGGCATCACGGGTTACTCGCGCATCGGGATGCTGCCGCTCCAATGCTCTGAGCACGCTCAGCGCGGTGTTGAGTTCCCCGCTCGAGCCGGTGCGGTACCGCGCAAAGGCCTCCCAGTAGTAGGACTCGGGAGCGTACCCCGAGCGCGGATAGCGACTGTAGAGCGACCGAAAGAGCTCGGCGGCGCGCATGTATTCGCCATTGTTCAGCGTGGCGCGTGCCCTGCCATACAGCGAGTCGGCCGGGTCCTGCGGCAGCGAGGAAACGACGGCCAACGTGATGGGGGCGGCCTCCACGGCGGCGGCGCTGACACCGGCTGGAAACGCCCCTCTCTGGGCGTGCGCCGCCGGCGGCGCGACGAGCGCCAGCAGGGCGTAACGAGCGATGAACTTCAGAGACATGCTGTAGACTCCTTATAGTGCGCCGTCGGCCGAGCCGACAACGGTCTGGAGGCGGAGCATCACGCCACGCCGTCGTATGGAATCGTCGATCAGATCCAGTTCCCCACCCTGGCGCTGTTCGAGGAATTGCGAGATTTGTGCAAGGACGAGTTCGAGATCTTCCAACAACCGGCGGAACGTCGCATCGTCCGCGGCGGGGGAGTCGAGCAGCAACCGAGTGGTGGACAGCAGGTCGCGCGCACCCTCTTCCGAGACCTGGTCCGCGCGTTGCGCGCGCGCGTCCTGCTGAAACAGCGCAAGGTACGTCTCGACCCGATCCAGGTGCTGAACGGTCGCCCACCGGTAGACCCCGGCAGCCGACGCTCCGTTCTCGGCCACCGGCGGCTCGGTCACGGGAGCGCGTGTTGGACCGGACAACCGCCCAATCCCGACACCGATGGCGAGCACGGCGGCGATACCAATGCCCCACCGCAAGGCGGGATGGATACGCAGCAACGCCGCGTAGCCTCGTCGCTCCGCCGCGCGCACCCGGCGCGCGTCCTCAATCGCGGACCACATCTCCTCCCGTGGGGTCGCCGGCGGGGCGTTGTAGTGTTCGGCCATCTCACGCATGGCGCGCTCCAATCGATCGTCCGTCATGTGGCCCACTCCTGTGCAAACGGCGCCAGCGTCTCCCGCAGTCGCGCTCGGGCGCGTGACAGCTGCGCCTTGGTCGTTCCGACCGGCACCTTGAGCGCCGCGCCGATCTCCTCGTGGGTGTAGCCCTCGATGTCGTGCATCACGAACACGGCGCGGTACTTCGTCGGCAGCCCCTCGATCGCGCGCCGGAGCCGTTCCTTCAGATCCGGCTCGGCGATGCGGCTCTCCGAGCCCACGCCGACGGCGGCCTCGAGATCCACCTCGCGCTGGCGGAACCGTTTCACCTTCCGCAGTCCATTGAGAATCACCGACATCGCTATGGCCCTCAGCCACGTGTGAAGACTCGCCTCGCCTCTGAACTGGTCGATCCGCTCGAACGCCCGAACGAACGTGTCCTGGGTGTAGTCGCGCGCCAGCGACTCGTCCCCCGTCATGCGGTACGCCATGCGATAGATCCGATCGACGTGCGCATCGTACAGCGCCCGCTCGGCCCTTGGATCGGCCGCCCGTACGCGGGCGACGAGTTCCTGTTCGTCCACCGTACCTCGAGGTTCGGTTTTCCCTGCCACCCTAACAGACACAACCTGAAAGGAAAGGGTTGCGCCCGCCACGGACGATGGCGTAAGCGATTCAGCAGTAATAGCTTGTGATTGAAACTCGGGCGTGGCACAAGGCGGGCGCTGCTGCGGTTGGCGTGCCGGGCCGACAGCGCCAGCGTCGTCGATCAGTCGAACAGGCCCCGCTGTGCAAGCCGAGCGGCGTCCGGTCGAGGCCTATCAGCAATCTCGGCGTCGGTCAGGCGCTCGGCAGCTCGGCCCTTCTCAGTGATTGCCCAAACACCTCGCTTGGAAGCGTCGGCGTACCCGGCAGGTACCAAGTGGTATCGAGCCCAGCCAACCTGGTTGTCAAAACGCGACTGACCGCTCGAGAGTCACTCTTCCAGAACAGAATCGTCCACCTTCATAGACGCTGCCACAGCAGAGCGAGCTCTCGTCGGCATCGGTCACCCTACCCGAACCCGCTTGATCCGATCCAAGTCGCGCGCCTCGACTTCCTGCGCGTGGAACAGATCCCAGCGGAGCTGCAGGTTCATCCACAGGTCCGGCGTCGTCCCAAAGAACTTGGCCAGCCGCAGCGCGGTGGCGGGCGTAATCCCGCGCCGCCCGTTCACCAACTCATTGACCCGCTGATACGGGACCCGGATACCATCGGCAAGCTCGCGCTGCGTCAGGCCCATGGGATTCAGAAACTCCTCGAGCAGCATCTCGCCAGGATGCGTCGGTGCCCGGTGGGTTGGAATGCGAACCATGACGAACTCCCGGCTTCCGCCTAGTGGTAGTCAACGATCTCGACACCCGTGGGTCCCTGGTCCGTCCAGACAAAACACAGCCGGTACTGATCGTTGACCCGAAGACTGTGCTGGCCCGCGCGGTCTCCCTTGAGGGCCTCCAAGCGGTTGGCGGTTGGCACCCGCAGATCGTCGAGCTTCCCGACGGAATCCAGCAACTCGAGCTTTCGCCGGGCCACCTTCCAGAGATGACCAGGGCACGTCTTCCGCGCCCGCTTGCTATCCGCTCCGTTGAAGATGTCCTCGGTGCCGGCATCTCGGAACGAGCGGATCATGATACCATGATAGCACGGTAGTCATGCTATTCGCAACTCTGCGCGGGCACCTGGGCCGCAGTTCGCCTGGCAGATTTCGTACATCTCCGAGCAGTCTATCGCACACTCCATGTGGCAGGAACCAAAAGGTCGCGCGGTGGCGCGAGACGGGAGTCGCGGGCTGAGGAGCCCGCACTCGGCCGCGGAGCCAAGCCCTCAAAGGGCTGGGGAAAGCCGTCACGCTCGGTGCCCTTCAGGGCGTGGGTTGTGGCCGAGCGCGGCTTTCAAGCCGGGACTCCCCCCGCGTATTCGAGTCGCGGGCTGAGGAGCCCGCGTTCGGCCGCGGAGCCAAGCCCTCAAGGGCTCGTCCCACACCTCGCCCATCGCGGGGCAGCTCTGGCAAGTCTAGATTTCACCGTATCATGACTGCAGACCCGCACGCAGAGGACGCTGCGTCCCTCCGTCAAGCTTGGTGTGTGCGCGTTGTCCCCCTCTCGGCGGTCTCGGATGACGATCTGGATCTCAGCACGACCGCGGAAGAACGCCTGAGGTTCGTCGCGGTGCTCACGCGCGAGGTGTGGGCGCTCACCGACGCGCCCGAACCAGTCTACGACCGAGCACACATGCCGATCCGAGTGGTGACGCGTCCCCCGGACCCCGGCGACCGCGGTCGATGAACGACGATTTCGTCGACCTGCTGCGAGCCCTGCTGGACAGCAACGCACGCTTCCTCGTGGTCGGTGCCCACGCCTTGGCCGTCCACGGGGTACCGCGGGCCACCGGAGATCTGGACGTCTGGATCGATCGTGAGCGGCCGAACGTGGAGCGCGTGTGGCAGGCCCTGGAGCGATTCGGTGCCCCCGTCGCCGCGCTGGGTGTCACGGCGGAGGATCTCCGGCAACCAGAGATCGTGGTTCAGCTCGGCCTGCCCCCGCGGCGGATCGACCTGCTCACGAGCGTCACCGGCTTGGACTTCGGTGGGGCGTGGGCCACGCGCGTCACGCACGATGTCAGCGGCTGCGTCGTACCGTTCCTGGGCCGTGCGGCGCTCATCGCCAACAAGCGGGCAACGGGGCGCCTCAGGGACCTGGCAGACCTGGAAGCGCTCGGTGAAGATCCGCGTGGAGACACCACCGCCCCGGACTAGCCGGGCCGGGCCGCGTGGGGCAGTGTATACCGCTCCAAGTATTGGAGATCCACGTCGTCTTTTCGCACGAGGTAGACCGACGTGCGGCCGAAGCCCGCGAGCCGCCGCCCGGCCGGCAGCCGGATGCGCCGGACGAGTTGCCCACGCTCGTCCACGACATCGACGAGCGGCA
>DASWII010000075.1:0-23531 GCA_036397755.1 Gemmatimonadales bacterium
GAGCAGGTCATTTGATCAGACGGTGTGGCTGGCGAGGAGTGCGCCCGCCGCTGCAGGCCAGTGTCGTTAGGTCGCGTCCGCGACTGTGCCCTGTGTTGCTACGGACCTCACGATGTAAGAACCGCGATGACTCTTCGGTCAAGAGATCTGCTATGAGCTGCCCACCCTGGCTCAACCGGCCCGTCCGTGCGGCCCTGCTGCTGGCGCTCTGGCCAGGCTTGGCGGCGGGACAGAACCCGGGAGTACGCGCAATCCACATCGACACGCGCGAGTCCACTCAGCTCACCTTCGATGTGTCGCCTGATGCTCAGTGGCTGATCATCGACCTGCTTGGTCAGCTCTGGCGGCTCCCGACAGCAGGTGGCGACGCGCACGCCCTCACGGACGCGGCCCGCGATACCACGGAAGACACCGATCCGACCTGGTCGCCCGATGGACACTGGATAGCGTTCCAATCCGATCGACCAGCTGGACGAGGCGTGTGGTTGATGCCCGCGAGCGGGGCCCCCCCCCAGCTTCTCGTTTCCGCGGATGACGCCGGGACCTGGCCGGCCTGGTCCCCTGACGGTCAACGCGTGGCGCTGGTTCGGAACGGCCGACTCGCAGTCGCGGATGTCGCCGCCGGTTCCATCACGGAGCTCGCGATTGTCGGGCCGCGCTCGTCTCTTCGCCAACCGGTATGGACGCCGGATGGCAGGCGAATCGTGTTCGTCAGCGGTACCCTGTGGCAGGTACCCGATACCGGTGGCGTAGCGACGCCTGTGGCCGGGCCCGAGCTCCGCGTGCTCGCTCCTGCGCTGTCACGCCAGGGAAGGATTGCCTTCTTCCGGCGCGACACGCTCACGACGAAGCCCGATCTGTGGATCGCCGACTCGCTCGGCGCACGGCCGTGGCGGGTCACCGACGACTTCGACACGACGCCGCTGCGCGTGCGCTGGACGCCGGACGGCGAGAGCGTGATCTACCACGCGAACGGACAGCTCTGGCGCCTTCGCATGGGCGAGTCCTTGCCGGAGCGGATCCCGCTGCGCGCCACGCTGGACCTCGTCACCCGGCGGTGGTTGGCGCCGGCCATTAGTGTGACTGGTCCCGGCACACAACGCGCGGCGCGGGGTTTCCGCAGTCTGCAGCTCTCACCGGACGCGCAGCGCATCGCCATGATCGCGCTCGACACCCTCTGGCTCTTTGCGCCGGGTGAGCGCCCGCGCGGGATCATGGGCGTCCCCCAGAATGCGGAGGATCTGGCTTGGTCGTCGGATGGGCTGAGTCTCGCTTGGAGTGGTGGCCAGCAGCGCGACATCTACGTGACGGATGTGAATACGGGCACCACTCGTCAACTCACGGCTTTAGCCGATGACGAGTTTCGACCTGCCTGGTCGCCCGACGGGCGGTTGATCGCCTTCCTACACGGTCCGCCCGGCTGGCGCGAGCAGCGGGTGCGCGTGGTGCGCACACGAGAAGGTGGACCGGTGACGATTCTCGAAGAGACGCGGGATCTGGCAGCAACGGATCCTTACGGCAGCTATCTAACCAGCGACCGCTTTGGCCAGGAAATTCTCCACTGGACATACGATGCCGCGGCCGTGCTGTTCCGGGAACCGGCGACCGAGCGGTTCTTGCGCCTCGATGTCACTGGCGGAACCCACACGCTACCGGCCCCCATCCGCAACGCGACGTTTCTGAGGCTGCTTCCGGACAGCCTGGTCTTCTTCATCCGCAACGATCAGCTGTTCTCGGCCACATTCGATGTGCACTCAGGTGCGACGGGCGAGCCGAAGCTCCTGGCCGACGCAGCGCTGTACCCGAGCGTCGCGCGGGACGGCACTGTGCTTTACGTAGCGCCGGACGGTCTTACGCTGCTGACGCCGCGCGGGGAACGGCGGTTACTTGGCTGGCCGCTATCGTACCGGACACCTGCCGTAGGTCCGCTCCTGCTCCGTAACGTCGTCGTGCTCGATCTCGAGGCTGGCCGACTCACAGCCCCAAGCGATATCCTCATCCGAGACGGTCGGGTCGCACGAATTGCCCCGGCAGGAGAAGTCCCCCTTGAACCCCAGATACGGCAGGTGGATGCCGGTGGCCGGGTTGCCATTCCAGGGCTGACGGACCTGCATCAGCATCATTTCGACGATGCCCAACTGGCCTCCGCGATCACGTTCGGCATCACGACAGCGCGGGACGTCGGCTCGGCACTCGCGGCCACTGCGGCGATGCGCGATGCTGTCGACGCTGGCGTGCGGCCGGGACCGCGGATTCTCTTGGGTGGCATCCAGGTTATGACCACGGCGCAACAGCGATACGGTTGGAGTGGAGCGTTCCAGCATGTGCTCGTCGATCCGCCGGCCGCACCGCGCGTGCTCGACTTGCTGCTTGCCTTCGGCGGGCACTTTCTGAAGCTCAACCAGTACGTTGGCAGCTGGAGCGACGCCGTTCAGATGATCGAGCAGGCCCACGCACGAGGTTTGCGCGTCACAGGTCACTTCGCGCATCCGCTGTCAGTGGCGGCGGCCGTAGACGGCAAGGAGCATGCAGGATTGGCAGCCGGTGGTCGGCGCGCCGACGGCATGCTGTACGACGACTTCGTGCAACTCTTCCGCGGAGCCGGCGTGGCCGTCGTGCCCACGATATCGATGTTCGGCGGTGCCGCCCGCATGTACGACGATCCGGGAATCCTGAGCGGTCCCGAGTCAGAGAGATTCCTGTCACCGTACCTTGAATTCTTTAATCTGAACTTTCCATCCCCGACGCGAGACGCAGCGACGCGCCGTAGTTGGGAACGCATCCGGGAAGTGACGCGGGCTGCCGTGGGCCACCTCCACGCCGGGGGCGTGCAACTGGGAGCAGGCACGGATGAGCCGTTCCCGCCGTGGGCGCTGCACTGGGAGCTGGAGGAGCTGGTTGCCTCTGGCTTGAGTCCTGTCGAGGCGTTGCGTGCCGCGACCTCCGAGGCCGCGCTGATCCTTGGCATTGATGACCTAGGGAGAATCGCGGAAGGTGTCACGGCCGACATCCTGCTGCTGAACGGGAATCCACTGGAGGACATTCGTAACACGCGTCTGCTCTGGATGGTCATCAAGGGTGGCCGCGTCCAGTAGGGGACACCGTCGCCGTCTGTACGTTCCGCCTGCCCAAGAGGACAGGCGGTACAATTCGTCGCTCGGTGATCCTGCGCGCTGGCCCGCGACGGCCTATGCACTCGTACGGCGAGTAGCACTCGAGCCGATCAGGTATCATGCGTCTTCTTGGGTGCGACTTTAACTTGCGCTTGCAGTTGACGAGCTGAGCGCAGTGCATGGGGGCGGCTCCCGCCGCCGTCGAGGCGCAGCACGGTGGCGGGGCCGGTGCTCGGCGCCACGGTGGCCTTCGGCTTCCAGCTCGTCACAGCCCGCCGCTAGTCATTGACAAGGATCGGCGCACACCGCCGGTGGGGATGGCTCCCGCCGAATGCACGATGACTCTCCGCCGATCCGAGCCGGGGCAGCGGCGATTCGGGATGCCTCACCCTCAGCAACGGGTGGATCGAACCAGGATTCCGCCCAGGCGTACCGCGGTCAGCAGGCGGTGCTCTAGTACGACGAGTTGTTCGCGCGGCTCGGCGTGCTGCCGGGGGTCGAGCAGGCGGGCACCATTCAGCTGCTGCCCTTCATGCAGAACAACTGGGCGTTCCCGTATCTGGCGCAGGGTCACTCGCCTCCGGCCAGCGGCCGGCTGCCGAGCGCCACCTTCCGCGCGGTGACGCCGGGGTATTTCGGCACGGTCGGGATGCGGGTGCTTGCGGGCCGGGACGTGGAACCGGGCGATCGCTCCGGGGCGCCGGCCGTCGGACCCATCAATCGCGCCATGGCCGAAGATCTTTGGCCCGGTGAAGACGCGGTGGGGAAGGAAATCCAGTTGTTCGGGAGTCAGCCGTTCACGGTGATCGGCGTGGTGGGTGACATCCGCCAGCACGCGCTCAAGGAGGCGCCGCGCCCCGAGATGTACCTCCCGATGGCGCAGTTTCCGCTCGCCGGCATGGTAGTCATGCTGCGCACGACGGGCGATCCCGCCGCCCTGGGCGCGTTCGCGACCACGCGAGTCCTCGCGGGCTTGCTGTACGGCGTTGGGCCGATGGACCCGGGCCTGGTGGTCGCGGCGGCGGCCGTGCTCGTGACGGTGGCGGCGTTGGCGATCTGGATCCCCGCCCGGCGGGCGGGGCGGGCGGAGCCGGCGCGGGTGTTGTCGTCGGAGTAGACCCATGCGGCCTGAAACCGCGCGGCCCCGGGCTGGACCTCGTTGTGCTCAGGGCTTTCGCGGGGCCTACCTGGGATACCAGAGTTCCACGCGTCCCAGTGCGGCGGCGTTCGCTCGCAGCTCCGCCGGCGAAGGCCGAAACACCTTCCCGATGAACGGCGGCTGGTGATCCGAGACGAACCGCTCCACCCTTGGAATCGTCGCGACGAACGACCGAGCGAGGTCCGGGTACGGAGCGCGACCCACGATCACCAGCAGCGACACTCGAAACCGAACCACCGCGGCCAGCTCGTTCGGCTTGTATCGAATACGCCGGTCGTGCGTGAGGGCGATCCACCCCTCCTCCCCAACCGCCCTCAGCCAATCTTCGTCCCGCGCGTCGGGACGGAAGTGATCCTGGTGGAGCTCGACCCGGAGGCCGGCCGCCTTCAGGATCGCGGGAAAGCGCGTGCCGAGGTCGCGGTCGGTAAAATAGGCAAGACTCAAGCGGTCCGCTCGTACAGAACCGCCTGCTCGATCTCCGCCCGGGTCAGAGAGTAGTCGTCGGCCAGGTCCTCCACTCCCTCACCGGCATCCATCCGGTCGGCCAGAACCGCAGTCGAGATGCCCAACCGGACCAGGACCGGTCGCCCAAACGCGATGTGGGGATCGATGGCGATCGACCGGTCTTCGGCCGGCAGCTCTGCGGTGAGAAACGGGTACAGCCGGACCGGGAACTTCCAGCCGTCCCACACGACCCGCTTCAGGTGCTGGTCGAACAGGCGACGCATGGCCAACTGGCCCGAGGCGGACAGATTGATCAACTCGCCGTAGCGATCGAGGAACAGCTGACCGGCGCCGGTACACAGCTCCTGGCTCAACAGGAGCCGGTCTACTTGCAGCTCCCGCTGGGCGTAGGTGAGCGCCTGGCGCAGGGCGCGCAAAGAGACCCCGTGATCCGTCCGCAGGGAGCGGAGCACGTGCGCCTCGATCAGGTTCCAAAACGAGAGCTGCGGCGGGCGCCGGCGGGCCGGCCGGACGAGCGGCTGGAAGTGTCGCGCCCCACCGGCGGTCGGGTAGGCCCTGCCGAGCACCCAGGCCCGGAGGGTGGCCACGGGCAGTCTGACGTAGCGCGAACCTTCGGCCAGGCTGTAAGCGGGCTGGTCCCGGATTTCGGTCGTCGTGGCGATCTTCCCCTGGGCGGCAGGCATGCCGGAATCTACACGGCACCGGCACGCGGAGACACCACACACACGGACCCGATCGCCGCCGAATCACGATTCGGCCTGGACGCGGTGCCCGGCCGACCAGAGCGAGGTCGGAGCGCAAGGCGGGCGATGGTGCTGCGACATCGGTGAAGGCAACGCCGAGGGTCTAGCGAATCGGTCCCAGGTACGTGTCCAGCCAAGCGAGCGATTCCCTGATCAGTTCCGTGCGGGGGACATCGTGCCCTCCCTCGTACAGGATCCAGCGCTTGTCGCCCTCCGGGGTCCCGAGGAACTCGAAGAACGGTTTCTGCGCGGTCTCGCTCGGGAAGAAGTAGTCGTATTTCCCGTTCAGCATGAGGACCGGCGTCGTGATGCGCGGTAGGTAGTTGATCGGCTCCACTTCCGGGCGACCGCGTTCCATGGCCAAACCGGCGACCAATAGCACCGAGGTCTTGATGCGTGATTCGACGGCGGGCACGATGCCGCCCATGAAGCCACCCCAGCTGTAGCCGAAGTAGGCGACTTTGTCGCTATCGAGGTCGGCGCGCGTACCCACGTAGTCGAGCGTGCGCCGGAAATCCTTGACCCACATCACGACGTGATCGCGCCAGGAGATCGACTCGGTCGGGAGGTCGCTCACGAGACCGTCGGAGCGTTCGTGTGTGCTCTTGTAAATCGGGTACGCGACGGCACGGCCGCCGGACGGGAAGAAGCGGATGGCCGATCCCAACACGCCGGCAAACGGCGCCGAGCCGATGACATCCGACCCGGGGAACACAACTACCGTCTGGTATGGCGGCCGGCCCGTGCGGGGAAGGAAGATCCACGCGGCCATGCGCTCGCCGCCGTAGGCGGCGTTGAAGCTGACCTTCTCTGCCACCCAGTTCGCCGGGGTCGAATCGCGCATCTCGACGGTGGCCTCGAGCGGGGACGGATCGTAGTCGAAGAGGGGAAGGAACGCCGCGAAGGCCTCGTCGGAGACGGGCCGCTCGAGGCTGTAGTCGGTGAAGGCGCGGGGGATGGGCCGGGACGCGAGTGCGACCCCGCTGTCGGCCGGATCGTACAACGCTAGGCGAATGCCGTTGATCGCCGAGCGGTCCATGGGCAGCTGGGCATAGGCATCCACGAAGCTGTATTGCGGGTCGCTCCAGCCCCCGCCGAGAATGAAACGCCGTCCGCGACCGGCATCGTTCCAGCACCACTCCCGGACGTTCCCGGCCAGGTCGGATACCCCGGCAAAGCTGATCCCTCGCGGGGTGCCGACCGGGAGCGGCCCGCTCCCCTCGAGGTTGCTGAGCGGCACGACGTAGCGGGAGTAGTTGATCATCGCTGCCCGGGCCCAGTGGTAGATGGTTGGCAGCGCCTTCCCCGCGTACCTCGCGTAGGCGGCGGCCTCGTACCAGCTCACACCGCCCACTGGGAATTCGCCCTCGTCCGCCGCGAACCCGCCGCCTTCCCATGTCGACGGGCCCGGCCGCCCCGTGCGATCGACGAACCGCCCCATGGCCACCTCGAAGGACAGCACCCTGCCATCGGTGTCGCGGAACGGATGCGCCCAGTAGGTCGAATCACCATAGCCACCGGCATCCACGAAGGCCTTGTACTCGCGGTTCGTGACCTCGAACCGGTCCATGCGATACATCCCCAGCGTCACGTCCTCCGCGAGGTCCGACCCGACCAGGAAAGCGCCAGTCTCAGCGCGCGGAATGCGGACCATCTCCGGGTAGGGAGCGGCGACGGAGTCGAGTGGCATCGTGACGACCGGATTGACGAAGAGACTGTATGCAGTGCGGTACCCCGGTTTCTCGAACCGATACAGGCCGACAGCACGTGGCACCCGGACCGAGTCGGTCGGCGTCGTTCCGATGAAGCGCCACTGCGACGTGTCGGCCATCGGAGCGCGAAACACCCTCGCCCCTTCGGGGTCGCTCGTGACCACAGTCCGCACACTGAAGTCCGGCCAGAGGGATTCCAGAGTGGAGTCGTCCGGGGCGACCCGCGCAATCCGGAGGGCTAAGTCGAAGGCGCTGTCCGGCGCCGCCGCCTCGATGAGCCGCCGGAGTTCCGGGAATGCCGTCCGGTGCACCCATTGCTGGCGGCGCAACCGCTCGTAGGCGACGACCGCGATGGCCACGACGGCGACCAGTACTGCGGCGCGCAACACGAACCGCCGTCGCGAGGCTCCTCGCGTGGGGAGTGCCGGTGGCGCGCTGCCGGCGGGCGTGACCATGGCGTCGATCGCATGGACCAGCTCATCGGCAGACTGAAACCTCTGAGCCGGGTTCTTCTCCAAGCACCGCATCACCAGCTGTGAGATGGGCGGGGGCACCGCGGACGTGACCGTGTGGAGCGGCTCGGGCGCGCTCGTGATGTGGGCCGCCAACACCTCTTGCGCGGTCACCCCCTGGAACGGCGGCCGCCCGGTCAGCATCTCGTAGGCCGTCACCCCGAGCGCGTAGACGTCCACGCGGTGATCCGTCTGCGGATCCGCCAACGCCTGCTCCGGCGCCATATACGTCGGCGTGCCGAGCGCCACCCCTGCCGTTGTCATGCCAATTCGGCCCGTCGCTTGCGAGACCGCCTTGGCCACGCCGAAGTCCATCACCACGGCGTGGCGCCCGGAGAGCATGATGTTCTCCGGCTTGATGTCCCGGTGGATGATCCCCTGCGCGTGCGCCGCCGCCAGCGCGTCCGCCACATCCCGCACGATTCGCATCGTGTCTGCGGGCGTCAGCTCGCCCCCCGTGGCAAGCCGGTCTCGCAGCGATTGTCCCTCGACGAACGGCATCACGTAGTAGAGGAAGCCCCCAGCTTCCCCCGAGTCGAACAGGGGAACGATGTTGGGATGCTGCAGGTTGGCGGTCGTCGTGATCTCCTGCACGAACCGCTCGGCGCCCAGCGCCGCCGCCAGTTCCGGTCTCAGCACCTTGAGCGCGACCTTGCGCCGGTGCTTGAGATCCTCTGCGAGATATACGGTGGCCATCCCGCCCGCGCCGACCTCTCGCTCGATGCGATAGCGGTCCGCGAGCGCGGTGGTGAGGTCAGCGAGGATGTCGGACATAGTTGGCAAAGATAAGGAGGCAGCAGGCCTGCTGGCGAGACAGGTCCCTGCCCTTTGGTACACTGTTGGCACACCAGCGCGAAAGACGATGCGGCCGTTCCAGCAACGACCGAATCGTGATCAACCTGCGCCGCCCACTTCCAGATACTCGGCGAAATCATCGGGTAATCCGCTCGCTTTTATGCCATCGATCCAGCGACCGGGGTCATACTCGACACGGACGATCTCCAGCCGCACAGCCGCTTACAGCGGCGCGTGGGCGGGCAGGCGGACCGGCGGGCAGGGCAAACGCACGGCGAACGAGTAAACTCGTCGCTCGGCTAACGACAGCCGCTTATAGCGGCGTGTGCGGCTTCGAGCCGCGGCAGCCGAGCGTGAGTTTCGAGCTCATCGCCGAAACGTGAAACGTGAGACGTGAGAGGGCGTTTGCCACCACATCTCGGTCACTTGCTTGCCAGGACATCTCGGTCACTATGATGGGTGAAAAACGGTTGAGTGGGTATCGCCATGAGTAAAAAAGTGCTCGGGAAGCGAAGCGGCGTGCGATGGTCGCGGCCGTGAGGCGTGGTGTTGCGTTGCGGGCGGTGGCGAGGCGGTTTGGGGTCGCGTTGTCCACCGTGCAATGGTGGGTGCGGCACGCGGGCCTGCAGCGGTTGGATCGGGTCGACTGGAGCGATCGGTCGCGGCGCCCGCATCGGATTCACCGCACTCCTCAGGCGGTGGAGGACGCGGTGCTCGTGCTGCGCGAGGAACTGCGTGCGCACAGCGTGCTCGGCGAGTACGGGGCCCCGGCGATCCATCGTGCCTTGCAGGGGCAGGCCCGGGAGACGGTGCCCTCGCTGCGCACCGTGAGCCGGATCCTCACCCGCCGGGGGGTGTTGGACAGCCGCCGGCGGGTCCGGCGGCCAGCGCCGCCGCCCGGCTGGTACCTGCCCCTGGTGGCCAGTGGGGACGCGGAGCTGGACAGCGTCGACGTGATCGAGGGGCTGAAGATTGACCACGGGCCTACCATCGAGGTGTTGACGGCCATTTCCCTGCACGGTGGGTTGACGGGGGCGTGGCCCACGCGGTACGTGACGGCCAAGGGGGTGGTGCACACCCTGGAACGCCACTGGGGCGACGTCGGGCTGCCGACCTTCGCGCAGTTCGATAACGACACGGTGTTTCAAGGCGCCCATCAGCACCGCGACTGCATCAGCCGGGTGATGCGGCTGTGTTTGCAGCTCGGCGTGACGCCCGTGTTTGCGCCGCCACGGGAACACGGCTTCCAGGCGGCCATCGAGAGTTTCAACGGGCGCTGGCAGGCCAAGGTCTGGGCCCGGTACCACCATGCGAATTTGCGGGCTGTGCAGCAGCGCGCGGCGCGCTACACGCGGGCGCACCGGCAGCGCGTCGCGGTGCGCATCGAGGCGGCTCCAGTGCGCCGCCTGATTCCGGCCGCCTGGCACCTGGACTTGCAGCGCCAGCCGCAGGGCACCGTCGTCTTCCTGCGACGCACTGACCCGCACGGCCGCGTCTCGCTGCTGGGGCACCGCGTCCTGGTCGATCGCCAGTGGACGCATCGCCTCGTGCGCGCGGAGGTCGATTTGCTCGCCGGCGAGATCCGCTGCTACGCCCTGCGCCGCCGCAATCCGGCCGATCAACCCCTGCTCCGGGTGACACCCTATGCCTTGCCCCGACGCCCGTTTCGCGAGTGACCGAGATGGGGTGGCAACTGTCAACGATTCATCACTCTGCTGACCGAGATGTGGTGGCAACTGTCCCGTGATGCGTGAGACGTGAAACGTGAGACGTGAAGAGCGAACGAGTGAACTCGTCGCTTGGCTAACGACAGCCGCTTATAGCGGCGTGTGCGGCTTCGAGCCGCGGCAGCCGAGCGTGAGCTTCGAGCTCATCGCCGAAAACGTGCGGCGCGTCCGGCTTCGAGTAGGGGAGTGAACACTTCTGTTGACACTTGATGGCCCACAACAGAACGACCCCGCCAGCTATCCTTTCGGAAGAGCCCCATGGGCTCTTGTCACTGGCAGGGTACCTTTTCATAGACGCACGAAGCCCGGAAAACCCACGCGGGAGGCAGGGCGCGGGACCCGGGGCGCGGGATGCCTGGGGCGGGAAGCGGACGTGCAGCGTCCGGCGTCTACGGCAGGCTCAGGTCGGGTTTAACGCAACCCCACGATCGCGGCCATCGCCGCCGCCCAGAATACGAAGCTCCACCTGACGAAGTCCTGGCCCATCTGGCCGATCCGTTTCTCCAAGCGCTTTTCAAGATTGGCCATCTCGATGCGAAGACTGGCACCCAACTGGTCGATCCGGGCGTTGAGCTCCGTACCCAACTGGTCGATCCGGGCGTTGAGCTCCGTACCCATCTGGTCGATCCGGCCGTTGAGCTCCGTACCCATCTGGTCGATCCGGCCGTTGAGCTCCGTACCCATCTGGTCGATCCGGCCGTTGAGCTTCGTATCCATCCGGTCGATCCGGGCGTGCGTTTCCACGACGCGCTGCTCCAACTTCGCGTCAAACCGCGCGAAGTTCAGCTCGTTCAACTCCCGCAGATCGTGCCGATAGGTCGCGTCCACCTGATTGAACCAATCCACGAGCTCGTTGGCGATCTGTTCGCCCAACTGCTCGTAAAAGGCCTGCGACAGCTTTGCCGTGACCGGCATCGGCGGACTCCCCAGTGTGATCCGCCGCCACGATACAACATACGCTCGGCCCGCCGAGCACCGAAAGAGCGCGGGACGGGGCGCAAACGCGCGAGGACCGTAGGACGGTGCGCGGGGCGCGGGGCGCGGGAAGCGAGGCGTGCAACGTGCTGAGTGCAGAGTGCAGCGTGCAGCGTGCAGCGTGCAGCGTGCGGCGTGCCACGTTTCCTGGAAACCCACACAGATAACGCAACGCCCTTCAGGGCGTGTCGCCGCAGGCGCCGAGCGATGGCTTCAGCCATCGAACAACCGCGACCATAGGGTCCCGCCTCCATCGTGCGGCGCGTTGATTTGGGCGTCGAGGTTCACGATCCGCAGACCGTGCACCCTGCACGCTGCACCTACGACTCGCCGAAAGTCACCCAGCCAACTCCCTCAACCGCTCCACCAGCTCACCCTCACCCCGGCCTCACCCTGTCCCTCTCCACCCCGCGGTGAGGGGACGCAGGGCGGATTCCAAGGTGGTCCGCGAAACACGATGATCAGGCAGCCTTAGTACGCGACACCCGCCAGCTTTGAGCACTCGGTCGCGCTCGAGGTATCGATCGATCTGCTCAGGAGTCGAGTTAATACCGCCGTCGATCTCGAATACGAGTCTGAGCGCGTCGCGGTACAAGTCGACGATGCCGGCGGCGGAACTTGAGACCAAGCATGCGACGATTGCGAAGCAGTTCCCACGCTGTGCGCTCGGCAGCGGTCGGGCGACGGCGAAGGTCGCGTGCCACAGCGATTCGCGTCGTTCGCATCAGTTTGCCTTGGCGGCAGCACGGCCACGAACCGAAGACCCGGCCCCGCGCGCCACCGCGCCCCCCCTACCATTTCCCCCCCATCAGCATTGTGTCGCCGAGGAACCCGTAGTAGATGTTGCGGAAGTAGCGTGGCGCGATGTTCCGCACTTGGGCGAGGTTCACACGGCGCAGTCGGTCCACGTATCGGTCGGCCATCTCCAGATCCCCGAAATACAGATAGGCCCGCGCGATTGCCTCGGCCTGACCGTCGGTCGTCATCTGATCGAGCAGTTCATCGAGGGTGAACTGATCCAGAAACCCGCGCCACGTCGAGCTCAGGTACCGAGCACTCCCAATGCCTTCGATCTCGTCGCGCATGACGTTCAGGGTGGTGGCCGGGTCGGATGTGCTGGCATAGATCCCCCCGCCGGGCAGGCCTCGATCGAGGAACGGCGCATACGCGGTGTACGAAAGCGACTTGCGCGCGCGCACTTGATAGGCCACCCGGCTCGACAGGAGTGCCACCGCGACGCGAAACGGGAAGTAGTCGCGATGGGTCGGGTCGGGACCGATGAAGTACCCGAGGATGTAGTTGGTCGGCAGGAGACGTTGCTCGGTGAGCCACGTGGGCGGCCGCTCGGGCGGCGGAGGCGGCAGCCTCCACTCGTAGTCCCCGGCCGGAAGGGTGCCGAGCGCTTGCTCGACCAGCGTTTCGACCTGCGTCCGTGTCACGCTCCCGACGACGACGAGGAGCATCCGCGAGGTCACCGCCTGCTCCTCCCAGTAGTGCTCGAGATCGGCCTTGGTAAGCGCATCGAGCGACTGCTCGGTTCCTTCCGGATCGAACTCGTACGGGTGTCCTTGGAAGGCGGCAAATCGCGCGATGTCGCGCACCCGGAGGTCCGGCTGCGTGTACCGGCGCCGCGCAAACGCCATGAGCTCACCCCGCGCCTGCGCGATGGCACGATTCGATTCGGGCGGCCCACTCAGCAGTTCGACAAACGCGGCCCACGTCGAGTCGACATCGTCCTGCAAGCCGACAAACCCGATGACACTCCAGTCGGGCATGAACTCCAGGATCTCCCGGCTCCCCGTGCGGGCCAGCTGGCGCCCACGCTCGAGCATAATGGTCCGGAGCAACAGGGCCTCGATCCCCGCCGTCTGCCCGCTCAGCTGGCGCGTCCCACCCAGCAGGTACAGTCGCACCGACACGACGTTGCTCGCCGGATTCACGCGATGCACGACCTGGACACCGTTGACTTCGTAGTTGGTGGTTTCACCCGGGGCCGATTGTTCGACCGTCGTGGTCGGTCCCCGCACACCGATCGTGCCCAGCATCACCACCGCGGTGCTTGCGGTCCATCGCCTCACAGCACTCACGGAACGCTCCTGACACCGGTGCCGAGCCATTGCGCGATGCGCGCCATGGCCTCGTCGGGACCCAACAGTCCCATCACCTTCGGTTTACCGACCAGGTACTGCTCCGCGAACCGCCGGAGATCGTCGAGGGTCAACGCGTTCATGTGGTCCGGATAGGTGCGATAGTAATCGGTGCCGCCGGTCGCCCACCAAAACGCCAAGGTTGGGGCGAGTGTGGCCGCGGCCTCACGCGCAATCGACGCGTCCACCTCACGTCGCCTCGCGGCGATGAGCAGGTCCTCCTCGTCCACGCCAACGAGCAGCGCCAGGCTGTCGATCTGCGCCAACAGCGCTTCCAACGCGTCGTGCGCTCGCGCGACGGTCGTCTTGCCCGAAATCGTGATTGGACCCTGCTCGCTGAGCGTCAGGTACGACGCTCCCACTGACTGGAACAGCCCGCCCCGCACGAGCTCCTCCTGGAAGTGCGAGCTCGGGTCGTTGAGGATATCGAACAGCGCGTCGGCCGCGTACGTGGCCTCCGGATCGGTGCGCAACCCCGGACCGGACATCT
This sequence comes from Gemmatimonadales bacterium, assembly GCA_036397755.1. GTDB lineage: Bacteria > Gemmatimonadota > Gemmatimonadetes > Gemmatimonadales > GWC2-71-9 > CAMYLY01. The sequence continues at coordinate 13,839 of DASWII010000075.1, forward strand.
TGAGATGGATGGTGACGTCGGTCAGGTCGCGGGCCACGATCACCGCGCGCGACCCCGCAAGGGGGGCATATGGCACGAACTGCTGACCGGCAAACGGATCGTCCCGCGCCTGCCACTCCGCGAAGTGCTCCGCCGCCGCCGCGAACACGTCGGCCGCTATCACGTCGCCCGTTACGATGAGGGCGGCGTTGTTCGGCACGTAGTAACGCTGATACTCCTCGGTCAACCGCACTGCGGTGATACCCATCAGCGAGAGACTGTCGCCGCCGACGTCGCGACGGTGCCATGCGGCCCCCCACAGCTGGCGGGAGACCTCCCGCACCAGGGCCTGCTCGGGATCTGCTTGCCCTCGCTCGAGCTCGTCGAGTACCACAGCCCGCTCCTCCGCGAGATCGGACACCCGAAAGCGCGGGTCGGTCGCCAGCCGACCGAGCAGGCGAATACCCGCCTCCGCGTTCTCCGACGGGAGCAGCACGTAGTAGGTCACGACCTCGTGGCTCGTCGTGCCGTTGTACGAGGCGTTCAGCCTGCCGGCGTCGCTGCCGAACGCCGACGGGCCGTTGCCATAGGATCGAAACAGGACGTGCTCGTAGAGGTGGGCGAGGCCCCGCTCGGTCGTTCGCTGGACTGCGGCGCCACTGCGCACGGCCACGAGGATCGTGGCCAGCGGCGCCGCGTGGTTCTCGACGACGAGGACTTCGAGGCCGTTGTCGAGGTCACGACGCTGGAGCGACGGTGTTTCCGTCGTTTCCTGCGCCATCGCCACCGGCGCCCCGCAAAACAGCAAGACCGCCGCCTTCCATTCGACTGACACGGCACCACCCCCACACTCGAGGACCGGGAGGAGGAACGGTCGAGTTTGCCTACCGAATATTGACATTGGTCCGGCGGCTGTCGAGGTTCGGCGAACGATATGGTGCCGGCGCGGCACGGACCTTACGTTGTCGGGTACGACAGCTGACACCGGGTGCTGTCTCGCTGCGCGCTGCTCTCCCCCGCCGTCCTCCCGGCCACGCACAGCAAGCCACCCGGGCTTCAACCGGACGGAGGCACGCGATGCGCTCGCTCTTTCGCTCATTGATTCTGTCCGTGGCTTTCGGGGCCACGATGGTCGGCAGCGCCGGTGCACAGGGCACCCAGGCACTTCTCGACGAGGTCATGGCTCTCACCCCCCGTGCCCTGCGCGATCTGGTCACGGTAGCCGAGTCCGGGGACACCACCGCACAGGTCAAGGTGGGACTTGCCTACTACTTCGGCTATGCCGTCCCGGCGATGCCCGAGGAAGCCGCGCGCTGGTTTCGACGCGCGGCGGAACGTGACTGTGCGGCCGCCCAGCACATGCTCGGCGTGCAGTACCGGGATGGCGCGGGCGTCGATCCGGACGCGAACGAAGCGTTGCGGCTGCTGAGCACGGCGGCGGAGCGCGGGTATCCCGACGCGCAGTACGACTACGGTCTAATGCTATTTGACGGGAACGGCGTCTCCCAAGACCACGCGGAGGCATACCGGTGGTTCAGCAAAGCGGCCGAACAGGGCTCGGTCGGCGGGCAAACCTTCGTTGGGATCATGCTGGTCAACGGGCTCGGCGTGCCCCCCGACCTGCCGGCCGGGCGCGAGGCGTTGCTGGAGGCGGCGAAAGCCGGCAGTATCATGGCCCAAGCGAATCTCGGCGCGCTGTATGCGAACGGTGTCGGTGTCACACAGAGCAACCGCGAGGCGTTGGTCTGGTTCTACATGGCGGAGGCTGGGGGTTTCGAAGGGGTCAGTCAGTATATCGCCGACATGACCCAGGCGATGGCCGAGAGCGACGTGACCGACTTTCGCCGCGAGGCTCAGGAGCGAACCCAGCGGTTCCTCGATGAGTCGAGTGGATCGGCTGTCGAAAACGCCGCGGCCTCCATGACCGAAGAGGAAGCGAGCGCCGTGCTGGATTCACTCACGCCGTGGCTGATCGACAAGGTGGAGGAGTTCGGCACGTTCTCGGTCTCTGTGATCCGCGACATCGCCCGCGCCAACAGCGAAGATGAGCAAGTGGTGAGCTTCCGGGGGAAGAACACCATCACCGATGTGACCATGGAAGGCTGCCGGCTGCACTACCTCGAGGTCACTCGGTTGGACCCCCGGGTGGAGGAAACTCGCTGGGAGTGGTTCGTCGACCTCGCGATCATCGACCTGTCGGCGCTCTCGATACGGACGTGGGAGGTACCGTCGGGATGGCGCATGCAATCAGGCCAACGCTTCGATGTGTACCTCATGACAGCCCGCGATGCCGATCACTACTTCTTTGGTGTCGCCCCGGACGGCCGGGAGGTCATCACCTGGGAGTTGGGACTGTCCGTCGACAGCCGCGCCAATGGGGCGCTCATGATCGAGAAACTCCGCGAGGCGCAGAAGGTTTGCAGGGTGGTCGGAGAGTAGGTGGAGCGAGACGGGGCTACGTCCATTGATCAGGATCGGTGGGTCGATGCGGCGCTGGAGATGTTCGGTGAAGCGTTCGGCGGTGCGACAGCCTACCCGAAGGCGCGGGGCATCTGGCGCGACGACGAGCGAGGCGGCTTCCTGGTGAAGGACGAGCCGGTTGTGATCCACTGCTACACGACTCCTCACGACATTCAGAACCCCAAGTACCTCGCCCAGCTAGGCGATTTCTGCCGGACCATGGGTCGTGAGACCAACCAAGGCGAAGTGGGACTGGTCGTGGGAAACGAGTACTTCGCCATCACGAACGTCGCGAAGGAGTGAACGATGACGACGCGCCTTGACATGGACAAGATCGCGAAGGGGCTGGGCGCCGAGCGAAGGGGGAAGGTGTCGGCCACGGGCGGGTACTTCGGTGCGCTCCAGCTGCTGGCCGAGGTCGAAGCCAAGCTCCGGGTTCCCCGGGGTGGTGGGCGGCCGACTGATCCGCGCTGGACCGAACGGCGGCTGGTGCCGCTCGCGCCCGAAACGCTGGATCGGCTGGAGGAGCTGACGGCCAAGATCCGAAAGCACGGCAACCTGGGCGTTGAGCCCATGCAGCTCGCCGGGCTGTTGCTTGAGAGGACAACGCAGCAGCTCAGCGACGAGGAAGCCGAACGGGTGGTGCGTCAGCGCCCGGCACGCGGCGCTCAGCGTCGCAAGCTCCGCAACTCGGTTGGGGAGCCTTAGAGATGAAGGGGACACCGAGGCTTCAGCCAAGTCTGCTCGAGGAGGCTCGGAAGCAGGCAGAGGCAGAGGGTGTCGCGGTCAATCAACTGATCAACGTCGCCGTCGCCGAAAAGCTTGCAGCACTACGCACGGACGCTTACTGCGCAGAGCGCGCGTCACGCGCCGACCTGAAGAAAGCACGCAAAACCCTGTCGCGCCCCGGCAGGGGCAGCCGCCGGTGAAGGGTGACGAGCTGCCACCGAAGCGGAGCAAGAAGTAAACCGGCAACACCACGACGCGCGGCATCTGGCGTGACGACGAGCGCGGGGACGGCCTACGGATCCGCGATGGAGCGAGCGCGCACGGCGGCGCAGGGGAAGGCTTCGTTCGATGCCAGTGCGGCGGCCACTCACTCAGCGAAGCCAGGTCGGCTGTCATCGCCCCGTTGAGTCCGAGAATCAGGGTTTCTCGCGCATCGCGGGCTGGAATGGCCGCACGGGGCTTGGGCGCTCCACTCGCAGCGTTACTACGGAGTCGCCCGAACGCAACTTGCTGCCCGCGTGGAACGGCAGAAACTCCTCCCCCCGCCGCACGACGACCGGTAGACACGGCCCGTCGGCCTCCAGCTTGCGCCGGAAGGCCTCGCCCGTGGTCTCTTGCGCTACGGGCTCCGCCGATTCGGTGAAGGCTCCCAGAGCCACCCGATGTTCCCACTCGTCGCGTGGCACGGAGCCGCCGAACAGGCTCGAGACCCTGAGGTGCCGGAGCGCACCGTCACGTTCCGACTCCTCGGGGCTGGTCTGCACGACGTACACCTCGGGGATCCCGAAGACATCGATGGCCATCCGCGCGACCAGCGCGTTGACCGCCGGGTTGGTGGTCAGCGCGGCGAGCGAGTCCGCGTCGGCTGCTCCGGCCGCGCTCAGCTCCTGCTCCTGGAGGGCATTACCGCAGCGCGCGTGAAGGCCGTCCTGCTCGGCTAAGGTGCAGCGATCGGAGTTGCTATCGAGCAGCCAGACCGGCCGACTGGTCGAAAGCAACCTGCCCAGGAGGCGGCCCATCGCGCCGGCGCCGACGATCACCGTGCCGCGGCGCTCCCCGTGGGTGCGAACCAGCTCGCCCCGGTTCCGCAACCAGTCGGTTCCCCATTTGAGGAAGAACGGCACGCTTGCCGTGGTCGCGATGGCCATGAATACGAGGATCGAGAAGATCTCCTGCGAAATGAGCCCGCGCTCCAGGCCGATCCCGGCCACGATGATCTCCACCGCCCCGCGTCCGTTCATCCCCAGGCCGACGGTCACCCCTTCGCGCCATCCGCACCCGGTCGGCAGGTAGAACAGCACCGTGCCGATGACCTTCCCGACGACGGCCACCGCCATGATCGCAACGAACAGGCCGAGGTCGGCGCCGACGAAGACGCGGAACGAAACTGCGAACCCCGCGGTGACGAAGAAGATCGGCGCCAGGAGCCCCAGCGAGGCCTCGCGGACGGCGCGCGTTAGGTCCTCGGCGAGTGTGCGACCGAGGACGTTGTCGCGGAGGAACAGCCCGGCAATGAAGGCGCCGAGGATGGAATGCAGCCCCGCCAGTTCCGCCAGGTGGCCGAACAGGACGGCGATCATGAGGATGAGCGTGAAGTTGAACGTGCGGCCGGTAAGGCCCGCCGCCGTGAGCCTGCGGCCGATTCGAGGGAACAATAGGTAGCCCGCCGCGGCCGTCACGGCGAAGAACAGCACCGCCTTCAACGTCACGAGCCCGATCCCCGCCAGGTCGAGCCCACCCGCTTCCACCACACCCATGATCGCCGCAAACGCGATGAGGGCGAACGTATCCGAGATGAGTGCCCCTGCCATCAGGACGTTCGCCAGTCTGGTGTCCAACAGCTGCAGATCGCTCAGGATGCGGGACTTGGTCGCCAGGGACGTGATGCCGGCGGCGATCCCGACGAAGAGCCCGGAGGCCTGCGAGCCTCCGAACCAGCGCACCGTCAGGTAGGCGAGGACGAAGGGCGTCACGAATCCGCCGATGGCCGCGAGCAGGCCCGCCCACGACGCCTTCGCCAAGCCTCGGGGGTCGATCTCCATGCCGATGTACAGCATCATCAACAGCACGCCCAGCTCCGCGAGGACGCCGAGGGCCTCCGACCCATGCAACAGCCCCAGGACCGGAGGGCCGAGCAGAATGCCGGCGAGGAGTTCCCCGAGCACGGACGGGTAGCCGAACCGCTCCGCCAGGTTGCCGGCGAGCCAGGCCGCCAGCAGGACCAGCAGCAGGTTCAGGAGGCTGAGTTCCATCCACTCCTCGGAACGGTCAGGGTGGGGCCTGCGCCGCGGGAGAACGCGTGTCGGACTCCGGACGTGGGGAAAGGTAGCCGCGGGCGAATGACGTTGGCCAGAATCGGGAGGAGAGAACCCTGGGGCGCCTGTGGGGGCCACCCCCCGGACCGGGCGGGGACCTCCCTGCTGTGGGCGACGCTCCCAACCCTACGCGACCCTCTTACGACACGCGGCGGCGAACACGCATCCCGTCCAACAGGGTGCGAGTGGTCTGCGTGATGAGCGTGTCAATGTCGTCGGTGGCCATGATCTGACCCTCGATCCACAGCGAAGCCAGCCCATGCACCGCGCTCCAGGCCACGTAGGCCTGGGCCCGCGGATCCCCCCGCTTGAGGATTCCCTTGCGCTGGTGCGTTCGGATGACCTCGACCAGCAACTCGAAGATGGCGTTCGCGGCCTCGCGCACCACGGGCACGTCCCGCCGCGTGACCGCCTCCTTGCCGTACATCAGACGGTAGTGCGCCGGATGCTCCAGGGCGAAGCGCACGTACTCCTCCCCCATGCGCCGCAACCGCTCGAGGCTGGGTCGCGGGGCAGCGGCCTCGGCGGCCTGCAGGCGTTCCCTGAGACCTTCGAACCCCTCGGCCGCCACGGCGAGCAGCAGCGCGTGCTTGTCCTCGAAGTGGCGGTACGCCGCCGCCCGCGACACGCCCAGGCGGCGGCCGAGTTCCCGCATCGTCACCCCCGCCACCCCTTCCTCGGCGATCATCGCGGCGGCTTCGGCGAGCAGGGCCGCCCGCAGGTCCCCATGGTGGTACGTCCCATTGCGCTCCGTCATGCCCCAATAGTGCCGGAGGGTGTTGACAATGTCAACATGGGGTAGTATGTTGACATCATTAACATTGAAGGACGGGCCCATCGGGCCGTGTGGTCGGCACGGCGCAGGCGCCCGCCCCGCACTCCTGTGAGGTACCGATGGCTGACAATCGAGAGTTGACCACGTTCGTGGGGGACGCACTGGGACGCGGCGCGACGCGCGAGCAGATCCACGAGGCCCTGACACGCGCAGGGTGGTCGGCGGCCGACGTTGCAGCAGCGCTCCGCGGCTATGCGGACGTCGAGTTCCCCATACCCGTGCCGCGCCCCCGTCCCTCGCTGTCGGCCCGCGACGCGTTTCAGTATCTCGTGCTGTTCGGGACGCTGTATATCTGCGCCTTCAACCTCGGCCAGCTGCTGTATCAGCTGATCGATGTGGCGTTCCCCGATCCAGCGTGGGTGGAGCAGCGCGCTCAGGCGATTCCCGACCTGATTCGTTGGTCCATTGCCGCGCTCATCGTCAGTACGCCGATCTTCGTGTTCACCGCGCGCGCCAACGCCAGGGCGCTGGAACGTTCCCCGGCGATGCGCCATTCGCCGATTCGGCGGTTCCTGACGTACCTCACGCTGGCAGTCGCCGCCGGCATCTTGATCGGCGACTCCATCACGGCGCTCTACCGGCTGCTGAGCGGGGACCTGACGGTGCCGTTCATCCTCAAGGCCGTCACGCTCGCGGGCATTTCCGGGGCCATCTTCTACCACTATCTCGCCGACCTGCGGCGTGACGAGGTGGAGGCGCAGTCATGAAGCCGGGGAGCGGTGCCGCGCTGTTGGGCGTGGCACTCGTCGTGGCCACCGCGGCGGTCATTGCCGGGATCGTGATCGCCGGGACACCGGGGGAAGGGCGCCGGCAGCGGCTCGACGACGTTCGGGCCCGCGATCTTCGGGGGTTGGGCGCGTCGATCGATGCATTCTGGGCACGGCACGAGCGCCTGCCCGCGTCGTTGCGCGAGCTGGCGTCCGATACTCGCTCCGCCCTGGCCGTCACGGACCCGGAGAGTGCGGAGGAATACGAGTATCGGATTCTGGGCGAGCGCTCCTACGAGTTGTGCGCGGTCTTCGCACGGTCCGCAACGCCACAGCGTCGAGCTCCCGAGCCGTTTTCAGTGCACGACGTCGGAAGCAACTGCTTTCCGCTGTCGACCAGGACGGCCGATCCGTAGGAGGACGAAGCGCGGGACGAACTCTGGGCCGTCACTTGTATCGCACGCCGTGCTTCATCACGAGATCCACGTCCTGGAGGAGCGCGATATAGCGCAGCGCGTCGCCCCGTACCGCGATGATGTCGGCGTACTTGCCCTCCGTAACCGTTCCCACCTCGTCGCTCACGCCCATCATCACGCTCGGCCAATAGGTCGCCGACTGGATCGCCACCATCGGATCCACGCCGAATTGGTTGACCCACACGTCCAACTCGTTCCAAGTGGATTGACAGTGGAACTTGCCCGGGATGCCCGAGTCCGTTCCCACCAGCATCACGACACCCGCCTCGCGGAGCTGCGCGAACTTCGTCGCGAGCGTCGGCCGGCGCGCGGGGGTGATCAGGAAGTACGGCAGCCGGTCGAAGTGCGACAGCGACTGCCGGATGTCGGCGACGACGTGCTCCGGCAGCCCTTCCTCCCAGCACGGGTCGTCGAGCTTCTCCGGATTGTCGCGCGTGTTCTCGTAGTTGAACAGGCCCTCGACCGTGGGCGTCCAAAATAGCGGCCCCAGATTCATCTTCGCCGTCCGCTCGCGGATCAATCCCATGACATCCGGCGGATACTTCGGCGCCGTCGCCAGGCCGGTATGCTCGAAGTTGTCCACGCCCGCGGCGAGACCGCGGCGGATTTCCTCGGGCCGGTGGCTGTGGGCGACCACGGGCAGGCCGTGCCGGTGGGCCTCATCGACCACCGCGATCACCTCGGCCATGGTCATCTGGTCCTGATCGATGAGCTTGATCACATCGACGCCCGCCTGCGCGAGCCGGCGGACCTTGGCGCGCGCGTCCTGTTCGCCGCTCACGCCCCAGCGGAACGCTTCGGTTCCGGGGTACGGCTCGTGCTGAATGAACGGTCCCGAGACATACAGCGTGGGCCCGGGGATCTCGCCGCGGGCGATGCGGTCCCGCACCTCCACACTCTCGTCGAGCGGCGCGCCGAGGTCGCGGGCCGACGTCACTCCCGCCATCAGCAGCTGCCGCGCCGCCGCGGGCATGATGGTCGTGCCGAAGATCGGGGGGTACGTGGAGTCCCAGTGCGCGTAGTCGGCGTGCCCCACGATCATCAAGTGCACGTGCATGTCCCACAACCCCGGCAGCACCGTCATGCCTTCGGTCGAGATGACCTCGGCGCCGGCCGGTACGGCGAGCGACCCCACCTGCCCCACCGCCGCGATGCGTTCGCCCTGCACGAGTATGACGCTGTTCGCGATCGGCGGTCCCCCGAACCCGTCGATCAGCCGTCCACCGACGAGCGCCTTCACGGGCTCCTGCGCCGCGGCGCCGGTCGCCCCGAGCGCGAACATCACCACGAGGAGTCTCACACGCATGTGGGCTAACATAGGGCGGCAGGACGGTAGGACGGTAGGGGCGCGGGTACGGAGGTGTGCGGGAAGGAAACCTCTGCACTCCGCACTCCTGACTGCCCTTCCCGCCGCAGCGCCAGCGTCCAGCGTCCGCGACCTCCAAGAAGGGGTGCTCGCTGTGGTACACCATATCTATCGGTGAACGTCGCTATCGCTTCCAGGCAGACCGCTGGTAGTCTTTCCCCAGCGTGAACGCAAGCGGAATCACTTCGCCCGTCGCGATCACGACGATCGAGGTCCGACCCGACCATCCAGCAGCAACGATGTACTGGCCGTCGGGGGACCAGTCCAAGAACGGGCGGAATCGCTCTCGTGATGCCAAGGAGCTGAGATAACGCCCTATCCTCCTGGATCGATCAAGCTGAGTCGGCGCCGTTGCGCCCGGACATCGTCCGGTCGCCACACCCGCATGGAGTACACCTTCCCCTCGACAATCTCAATCGATACTGGTAGCGGATGGTAGGACCACGCGATGCCCCGCACATCGCCCGCGTCAAAGGGTGACTGTTCCGCAACATCTGACTAACCCTCGGCTTGCTCGACCCGTTTGTATGTAGCTGGTCGCCCTTCAGTCGTCCTATATGCCTTGAAGGTTCCCCAAAGGCTATCACATGAAATGGCACCCATGAAACGTGAACTGTCGGGACCATTAGGGATAGCAAAGCTCAGCTGACTATCGGCCTCCACATCCAATTGAGTGAGAGGGGTTCTAGCAGGTTGCGGAAAAACTGAGCATTTGGACGGAATCACTCCTTGGGAGCCGTGGTGATGTGGTTATGGCTGTTGCCAGCGGGTGCTCGTGGCCTGGTCGACCCCGTGTTCCTCTCCGGCGGGGCCGGGTCCGTGGCGT
>DASWII010000076.1:0-3960 GCA_036397755.1 Gemmatimonadales bacterium
CGACGCGTCGGTTCGGGCCAGAACCGTGCCCGTGTGGCGCCAGGCGGCAACCGACGGTGCAAGTATCCGGTCGCGGCGATCGAACGGTGCGAGCACGGCGTCATTCAGCGCGCGTCGGGCTCGGTCCGTGCGCGCCCCAGCCGCGAGTTCAGCGGCGACAACGCTCGACAGTACCGTCGACGGCAGCGCCCAGCTCAGGAACGCCTTGAGATGATCCAGCTCTGATGGCTGTCGCAACGCGTCCACCACGACGTTCGTGTCGAGCGTGTAGATCACCCGAGGCGACGAATGGGCTCAATGCTGGCCACACCGCCGGCAGCCGCCAGGGCGTCCAAGCCCTTGAAGACTTCGGTGCGAAACACGACCAGATCCAATGCGGCGTCGACCGCCGCGGTCTCTGTCTCCACGCCGAGCGCGGCTTTCGCCGCGGTGAGCTTGCGCTGGTCAATCAGCATGTTCTTGCGCTTTAACGTGCGGCGAGTGGTCGCCATCGCTCGCTCCGAAACGGGATGACCGCAAGATACGGCGCCATACAGCCGTATGCAACGTCATGGCTGTATGACCGCTTGCGGTTGACCTGCGGGGGACTCGCCCGCTGACGGTGCTCGCCTACAATCTCAAGCGGGTGTTGAATATCGTTGGCGTGCCGCGACTGTTGGAAGCCCTCGCGTAGCCGGGCGTCTGCGCATCGTTTCTGCTCCATGAACCCCCACCAACACCCTGCTCCCGCCCCGGGGCGCCCCGCTGACCGGGCTTTTTCGCTCTCGAACACCCACATAACGCCGCCGCTCGCAAACTCACGATTACCCCTTACCCACCGCCAGTTTTCACACAGGCTCTTTCCTTGTTAGCCGGCGGCCTGCGTGCGAGATTGCCGATTATGCGTTCCCGTGCCTTTCGACGCCATCATGAGCGACGCGTGAAGCAGCGCATGGCTCGCTACTACGGTGGCTACGCCGCGGGCGATCCATGCGCCACCGGGCGCCTGGCGCACACCCCGACCCCATGTTCGTGCTGGATGTGCGGAAATCCCCGCCACTACTTCAATGAACCAACCCTACAGGAGCGGCGCGTCCAGAGCGATTGAGTCGTCGTCGTCAGACGGCTCGGCATCCAGCTCAGCGGCTGCTACCCTGTCGTCCTCTCGGCGGCGGCGATTGCTGTCGTGCTTCGCGTCTGTCTTGTGGCCATAGAAGGCGCCGCGAGCCTTCTTGGGGCCAGAATGCTCGGTTGTGTGAGCCTCTAAAGCCATATCGCGTCCTCAACACCACGGTGCCGCAGCATAACGATCCGCGCTTCACCCGCGGGCGCCTCGCCGACGGGCGGCGCGGTGCTGAAACGTGCAGTGATGTGCGCGGGCGCGCAAATGAACGGCTTCGACAACGCGTGGACCGAAGCGCGCATGGCCCACACGAAGGAGCTCCAGGAGCAACTGTTTCAGGAGCTGAAGAGTCGCGACAAGCACTGCCGACACCTCGCCCCCCTACTTCCTGGACGGCTACTGGTACTACACGCGGCACGAGCAGGGCCGGGACTACCCGATCTATTGCCGGCGGCGCGGCTCGATGGACGCGCGGGGGGAGGTGCTGCTGGACGTCAATCCGCTGGCCGAGGGACACGGCTACTACGCCGTTAGCACCCGCGTGAGTCCGGACGGGCACCTTCTCGCGTTCGTGGCCGACAGTGTGGGTCGCCGCAAGTACACGAGCCGCTTCAAGGACCTCCGCACGGGCAGGATGCTTCCCGACGTTGTCCGCTCGACGACGGCGAACCTTGCGTGGGCGACCGACAACCGGACGCTGTTCTACGCGCGACAGGATCCGGAGACGTTGGAGCTTGCGCCGGTACGCTCGCACGCCGCGCGGTCCTGGTGCCGCTCGGGTTTACAAGGCTCGCGCTCGGCCCTACCTTCGCACCTGACGCCGACCTGGAGGGTCTTGTGGGCCTCATCATCCTCGTGCTCCAACTCGTCGCCGCGATCGCGGGGCTGTACTTCCTCTATCTAGTGTTCCAGGACTCGGTAAAATGGTTCCTGGCGTTTTTCATCGGGCTCCCGGTGGCGTACTACGTGCTGAGCGGCATGGTCGGAGACCTCCTCGCGATCATCATCGTCCTCGCGCCCACCTTGTGGTACGTCAAGGAACACTGGGACCGGGTGGGGAGGGTGTGGCTCACGGCCGCGATCGCGAGTCTCTTGGCGTCGGTGTTGTAAGGCCCGACCGGTTGAGTGCCGTGATCAGGACCCCTGGTGAATCTGTATCGGCGGGGATGCCCCAGACAACATGCCTGGGCCGGCCTTCGCGATCTCGTTCGAGGACCGGGACACGCGGACCTTTCGGGAAAGTGGAGTAGTCCTCGACCACGATAGCGTGTGGAAGGCCGGCTATGGCGTCGCCGGCGAGGATATCGTCGGCAGCAAGCTCCTCGTACCCGTGCGCCGAGACGCGCAGTTCGCCGCGTGCTGCGAGGGCCTGGAGTCTGGCAAGAGTCGCGCTCATGCGTCGATGTGGCCGGCTCCGAGCATCATGAGCCGCAATCTATGATAGCACGGACTTCGGGAGTACCAACCCGCACCGCTGGCGGCTCTGGGCGCGCTGTCCCGCTAGCGTCCTTGGCGATCAGCGGCCGGCCGCAGGCCGGTCCGCTGCATCGGCTTGGGCGTCACTTCGCCCGTCTTCGCGTCGCGGACCCTCATTGCCAACCGCGCGCGCATCTTGCCTGTTGGATCCACTTGCGCATCAAGGACCCCTGCGCCTCCTCAAGCGTCTTCAGCTTCATGTAGCGGCTCCTTCCAACGGTTCCAAGCGGTGGTGGAGGATCGAAGTCCGCGCCGCCGAAGAACACGACGTTCACGGAGACGTCGTAGGCAACCATCTCGATGATCCACCCCTGATCCGGCAATCCGTAGTACGCCTTCTTCCACTTGACGGCGTATTGAAGCCCGGGGATCGTCCCGCAGATCAATTCGTCCAGCCGCTCGACGATGGGATGCAGATCCGGCATCACGCGCCGGATCCAATCGTCGATGGCCGCGTGGCTGTCCGTGGCCTCGGGCGCCTTCTTGGTGGTGAGTGGCTTGAGTGCTTTAGTCCTGTTTTGGCTCTTCTTGGCCTTCATGTCTCTTGCCTCTTCATTCGATCCGTGTGACGCCTAACGACCTACAAATCAGCTGCGGACGTGCCGCGCAGCGGCGCGGCCGTCAGTCTGCACTTGTTAGACCGCGAGTCACCGGCCCGTCCGTCACTCGAAGCGCAAAGCTCATCGCCCGTTCGACGCCGCGTTCGTTCGCTCCCTGTTCAGGCCGTCGCCAATCGCATGGTGGGGCGGCAGCCCCACGGGCAACCGGCCAGAGATGGGCGCCAGACCGAGGACCGCACGCGCCGCCGCCCGCTGCATGACGTCCTGTCCGCTCCAGGCGAGAAGGAACGTGCCGAGGTTCGGCAGCCAATCGAGGACCGTGAGCTTGCCGAAGGAGACGACTACCACGCGCTGTCCCTCGGACTGAAGTTGATGTACGAACCGGACGAATGCGTCCGGAAGATCGACGTTGGCGGAGTAGACCCCGAGCTGCGGCGCCAGATAGACCTTCAGGATGACGTAGTCAGATTGCCGGGCCCGCCGGTGCAACTCCTCATACGTCGACGGGTCGGTGGCGGGGGAGATCCGCTCCGCCTCGATCGATGCCACATGGTCCCGCAGCGTCGTGTTGAACACAGTGCCCTTCCACGGCTCTTGAATGGTGTTGAGCACCGTGTTCTCACGCGCCAGCGTGATGCTCAGCACCCGCGTCTCGGAAGGGTTCGCCAGCGGAACGAGGCTCTCACGGTCCCGGAGTAGAACGATGGAGCGGGCCGCGGCCGACTCGGCCGCTTGCTGGTGCGCCCGCCGCCCGACCACTTGGTTCACCGCCTCGAGCGGAACCGTCCGGTTCTCGTGAAGCCCGAGCCTGGCCTTCGCCTC
>DASWII010000077.1:0-15824 GCA_036397755.1 Gemmatimonadales bacterium
GGGGACAACACGAAGATGACGATCACGTTGATCACGCCGATCGCGATGGAAGAGGGGCTGCGCTTCGCGATTCGTGAAGGGGGCCGCACCGTCGGCGCCGGCGTCGTCACCAAGATCCTGGAATAGCGGTCGACCGCCGACGATGCCGAGAGAAAAGATCATCCTGGAGTGTACCGACTGTAAGAGTCGGAACTACTTCACGACGAAAAACAAGCGGAAGCACCCGGAGCGGATGGAGACACGGAAGTTCTGTTCCCGCTGCGGAACGCACCGGGCGCACAAGGAATCGAAGTAAGCGGTGACGGGTACCCTGGGCCTGATCGGCCTCGCGGTCGCGGTGAGTCTCGTGGTCTTGACGTTGACCGTGTGGCGCAAGCCGGTCTGGGCATTCGCGCACCGGTCGGTGGTGTTCGGGCGTGAGGTCCGCGGCGAGGTGCGGAAGATCTCGTGGCCGACCTGGGATGATCTTCGACGATCGACCATCGTGATCACGATCCTGATCATCATTCTCGGGATTGTGATCGGTCTGATGGATTGGGTGTTCTCGAAGATCCTGATCGAGTGGCTCGGTCGGGCACTCGCATGATCGAGGTGGCGATGGAACACTATTGGTATGCGATCCAGACCACCGCTGGGCACGAGAACAAGGTCCGCTCGCTGATCGAGCGGAAAATCGCGGCGGACGTGCGGCCCGAGGACGAGAAGCCGATCCGGCAGGCGCTGGTCCCCACCCGGCAAGAGGTGGAGATCAAGAATGGCAAGAAGGTTTCGGTCGAGCGCAAGATGTACCCGGGATATGTGTTGGTGGAGATGGTGATGGACCAGCACACGATGCACGCGATCAACGGCATCCAGGGCGTCATCAAGTTCGTCGGGCAGGGTTGGACGCCGCAGGCCTTGCGACAGGAAGAGGTGAATCGCCTCCTGGGCATCGAGGATGCGGCCGTGGAGGAGGAGGTGCGGGAGGAGATCCCGTTCATGGTTGGGCAGGTGGTGGAGGTCATCGAGGGGCCATTCTCCGAGTTCAGCGGCACGGTGGAAGACGTGTTGTCGGACAAGGGGAAGGTGCGGGTGAGCGTGAGTTTGTTCGGTCGCCCGACGACGGTGGAGCTCGACTATCTCCAGTTGCGCGGGCACTAGGTGACGGAGCTGCCGTGGCGCCGTCCGGCGTCGCGGACGATGTGTGGGCGCTGACCACGGCGTACACGTGGGAGCAGGGGCGCGGCCCCGGCGACAATGAGGAGTCTGATGGCTGCCAAACCAGGCGGGAAAAAGGTTCTCGCGTTCGTGAAGTTGCAGGTCCCGGCGGGGCAGGCCACGCCGGCGCCGCCGGTCGGGACCGCGTTGGGTCCGCACGGCGTCAACATCATGGACTTCTGCAAGCAATACAACGCGCGAACGCAGGCGAGTCAGGGCACGATCATCCCGGTCGAGATCACGGTATTCGCCGATCGCAGCTTCACCTTCATCACGAAGACGCCGCCCGCGGCCGTCTTGTTGAGGCAGGCGGCCGGTGTGGAGAAGGGCTCCGGCATGCCCAATCGTGACAAGGTGGGCCGGGTCACGCGCGAGCAGCTGCGCAAGATCGCTGAAACCAAGATGCCCGACCTCAACGCGAGCGATGTGGAAGCGGCGATGCGTGTCATCGCGGGAACGGCGCGCTCGATGGGATTGGAGGTGGTGGGCTAATGCCGGTGGCGGGCAAGAAGTATCGGGCCGCGCAGGCGTCGGTCGACCGCACCAAGCTCCACGAGCCGGGTGAAGCCGTGGCCAACGTCAAGCGCGCAGCGTTTGCGAAGTTCGACGAGACCGTGGAAATCAGCGTGCGTCTGGGCGTCGATCCCCGACACGCCGATCAGATCGTGCGGGGGACGGTCGTGTTGCCGCACGGGACGGGGAAGACGATCCGCGTGTTGGTGCTCGCACAGGGCGACCTGGCCAAGGAGGCGGAGGCTGCCGGTGCGGACTTCGTGGGTCCGGAATACATCGAGAAGATCAAAGAGGGGTGGTTGGACTGTGACGTGGTGATCGCGACTCCCGACATGATGGGAAAAGTCGGGCCCCTCGGGCGGGTGCTCGGCCCACGCGGCCTCATGCCCAACCCGAAGTCGGGGACCGTCACCGCCGATGTGGCGCGCGCGGTGCACGACGTGAAGGCCGGCAAGATCGAGTTCCGCGTGGATAAGACGGGTAATCTCCACGCGCCGTTGGGGAAGGTGTCGTTCGCGGCCGAGAGGCTGGTCGAGAACCTGACGACGTTCATGGATGCGGTGGTGCGGGCAAAGCCGTCCGCGGCGAAGGGCACCTACCTGCGCTCGGTGACCCTGTCGAGCACGATGGGGCCGGGAATTCGCATCGATCCGGGGGTGTACCGATGAAGATGAATCGCGCGACCAAGCAGACCCTGATCGATTCACTGGCGGCCCGTCTTGGGGCGTCACCCAACCTCTACCTCACGGACTTCACCGGTGTGGCGGTGAAGCCGATGACGGAGTTCCGACGCCGGCTGCGCGACGCCGGTCTCGAGTACGTCGTGGTGAAGAACACCCTGGCGCTTCGAGCCCTCGAGGTGGCATCGGTGGCTGGAGTGAATGAGCTGCTGGCGGGGCCGACCGCGTTCGTGCTCGCCGGCGAGCAGCCCGTCGTGGCCGCGAAGGTGCTGGCCGAGTTTCAGAAGGAGCACGAGACGTTCACGATCAAGGCGGGGGTCGTGGAAGGTCGAGTCATTTCGCAGGACGAGGTCAAGCGGCTCGCAACGCTGCCCTCGCGGGAGGAACTCTACAGCCAGTTGGGCGGCGCACTCCAAGCACCCCTGCAGGGGTTCGTTGGTGCTCTGTCCGGCTTGCTCAACCAGTTTGTCGGCGCGGTCGAGGCGCTTCGTGCGCAGCGCGCCACGACCTAAGGTCCCAGGCGGAGAGAGTTGAACGATGGCAACAAAGACCATGAGTAAGGACGACATCCTCGAGGCCATTGGCGGTATGTCCGTCACGGACTTGGCCGACCTCATCGAGGCGTTCAAGGAGAAGTTCAACGTCACGATCGCGGCGGCTCCGGTGGCGGCAGCACCGGCCGGCGGTGGCGACGCGGGCGCCGGTGCGGCCGAGGAGCAGACGGAGTTCACGGTTGTGCTCAAGGAAGCCGGGTCGAAGAAGATCCAGGTCATCAAGGCCGTGCGGGAAGTCACTGCGCTGGGCCTGAAGGAGGCCAAGGATCTGGTCGACGGTGCGCCTCAGAACGTGAAGGAAGACATCTCCAAGGACGAGGCCGAGACCATCAAGAAGAAGCTCGAGGAGCAGGGCGCTACCGTCGAGCTGAAGTAGTACCCCGGAGGTCTCGGCGCCCGGTGGGCACCGACAGCTCCGTGGACTCCTTCGGCTAGGGCGGGAATGCACGCACGACGGTTCAACAACTCTGCTCGACAGGCGAGCCCCTCGCCGGATCCGATCTGGAACTCTTCCAGGTTGGTCCCGCCGGGGCCATTTGCGCTGTGTGAGGACGGCTGATGCTAACGACGTTGCCGGTGATTTCCTTCGGAAAGCTGAAATCGGGCATGCCCATGCCGCATCTTCTGGATATTCAGACGCGGTCGTTCAACGCGTTCCTGAAGTCCGGTGATGACGCCGAGCATGCCGACGTGTCGCTCGATCGCGTATTCCGCGAGGTATTCCCGATCTCGGATGTGAACGGGAACTACTCGCTGGAGTTCGTCCAGTTCTCATTGGGCGAGCCGAAATACAGCGTGGAAGAGTGCATCGAGCGAGACATGACGTATTCCGCGTCGCTCAAAGCCACCCTACGTCTCATCGTGAACGAGACGTTGGAGAGCGGCACGCAACGGCTGAAGAACATCATCGAAAAAGAAGTCTATCTTGGCGAGCTCCCAATCCTGACCCCGCTCGGCACGTTCGTGATCAACGGGGCAGAACGCGTGGTGGTGTCCCAGCTCCACCGGTCGCCCGGCGTGGTGTTCGAGGAAACGACCCATCCCAACGGCCAGCGTCTGTTCAGCGCACGGATCATTCCGTTCCGCGGGTCATGGGTGGAGTTCACGGTCGACATCCACGATGTCGTGTACGTCCATATCGACAAGCGTAAGAAGTTCCCGGCGACGGCCCTGTTGCGGGCCCTCGGTTACGGCAGCGACAGTGACGTGCTGCGGCTGTTCTATGCCACCACCAAGATTGACTTGACGTCGGGGCGTGACGAACGGGCCTTCCGCCGCGAGGTCACCGAAGCGCTGCTGGCGGAGGATGTCCCGAATCCGGAAGATCCGGATGGCGAGCCGCTGGCTCGGCAGGGCGAGGACCTCTCGGCTGAGCGATACAACGCCATTCGCAAGGCCGGCATCAAGGCGGTCACGGTCTTCGCGCGGTATACGATGGTGGATATCCGTGATGAGGACCGTCCCACGGCGGTGCGCGAAGGGCCCGCGAAGCCGGTACTCGCCTTCGATGTCGCCGATCGGAAGACGGGTGAAGTGCTGGCCTCGGCGGGCAAGGAGCTGACCGACACGCTGCGGCGCAAGCTCCTGAAGGCGGGTGCCTACAAGGTCGAGGTGATCGTCAGCGCGGCGCGCGGCGAGTCGGCCATGATCAAGAACACGCTGCAAAAGGACCCGACGTCGTCCGAAGCAGAAGCGCTGGAGCAGATCTACTCGCTTCTGCGTCCGGGGGATGCCCCCAATCTGGAGACCGCCCGGGCCGCCCTGGAGCGCCTGTTCTTCAGCCCCAAGCGGTACGATCTGGGGCGCGTCGGCCGGTACAAGATCAACCAGCGACTCAAGGTCAATATCCCCGCGGATCACACGGTGCTCACGCGTGAGGACTTCGTGGCCATTATCCGGTATCTGCTCGAGCTGTCCGAGGATCGAGGATATACCGACGACATCGACCACCTTGGCAATCGCCGAGTGCGCACCGTTGGCGAGTTGATTGCGAATCAGTTCTCGGTGGGGCTGTCCCGCATGGCCCGGTTGATCAAGGAGCGGATGAGCATCAACAACGATCCGGAGAAGATCACCCTCGACGATCTCGTCAACGCCCGCACGGTCAGCGCGGTCATCCAGGCGTTCTTCGGGAGTTCGCAGCTTTCCCAGTTCATGGATCAGACGAACCCGCTTGCCGAGTTGACCCACAAACGGCGACTGAGCGCGCTGGGGCCAGGCGGCCTGACGCGGGAACGGGCCGGGTTCGAGGTCCGCGACGTGCACTATTCGCAATACGGCCGGATGTGCCCGATTGAGACGCCGGAAGGACCGAACATCGGCCTGATCACGAGCCTGTCCACGTACGCGCAAGTGAACGCGCTTGGCTTCATCGAGACGCCCTATCGCGCGGTCGAACAGGGAGAGGTGACGTCGACGATCCGGTGGTTGTCGGCGTCGGAAGAGGAGGAGTTCGCGGTGGCCCAGGCCAACGCGCCCCTCGACGACAAGGGCAGGTTCGTGAACGACCTCGCGTTGTGCCGGAAGCGCGACGACTACCCGATGCTTCCGGGGCAGCGGATCGACTTCATGGATGTCGCGCCGGAACAGCTCGTGTCTATCGCGGCAGCCTTGATCCCGTTCCTGGAGCACGACGACGCCAACCGAGCGCTGATGGGCAGCAACATGCAGCGACAGGCGGTGCCGTTGCTGTTCCCCCAGGCTCCCCTCGTCGGGACCGGGCTCGAGCGGAAAGTCGCCTCCGATTCGGGATCGGTGGTGGTGGCGAAGCGAGGCGGCGTGGTCAGCAAGGTGACGGCGGATGAGATCATCGTCGACACGGGAAGGGTGCGCGGCCACGCCGACAGCACGCCGCTGAGCCGCCTGCTGCAGCACGATCGCTACCGGTTGAAAAAGTTCTGGCGCACGAACCAGGATACCGCGATCAACCAGCGGCCCCTGGTCCACGTCGGCGACAAGGTGGAGGAGCAGCAGGTGCTGGCTGACGGCCCGGGTACCGATCATGGGCACCTGGCGCTCGGCGCGAACGTCACCGTGGCGTTCATGCCCTGGTACGGACACAACTTCGAAGACGCGATCGTCCTGTCGGAACGGCTCGTGAAGGACGACGTGTATTCGTCGATCCACATCCAGGAGCTCGAACTCCACGTGCGGGACACGAAGCGTGGCCAAGAGGAGATCACGCGCGAGATCCCCAACGTCTCGGAAGAATCGCTGGTAGACCTCGACGAGCGGGGCATCGTGCGCATCGGCGCGCATGTGACGCCCGGTGACATCCTGGTGGGCAAGATCACCCCGAAAGGGGAAACGGAGCTCTCACCCGAAGAGAAGCTGCTGACGGCCATCTTCGGTGAGAAGGCGAAGGACGTGAAGGACTCGTCCCTCAAGGTGCCGCCGGGGATGGAGGGTGTCGTCATCGACGTGAAGATCTTCTCTCGCGTCGAGGATCAGGTGGTTGAGAAAGACCGCGGGGAACGCATCGGCGAAGTGCGGCGGCTCGAAAACGAAGAGAAAGCGCGCATCAGCACGGCGTTGTTCGATGAGCTGCGTGACTTGCTCGATGGCCAGACGGTGCAGGTGATGCTGCGGAACGGCACGATCGAGGAGTTCCGGAGCGAAGGGACGACGTTGACGAAGGTCGATCTCGCCGAACTCGATTTTGCGGAAGTGGACCTCAAGACCCTGCGCGTGAAGGACAAGCGCGTCAACGAACGCATCCGCGCCGGCATGGAGGTCGCCGCGCGGGAGCGCGCCAAGATCGAGGAGAAGGCCGAGGATCAGATCGACAAGATACTCCAGCCCGACGAGCTGCCGCCGGGGGTGATCCAACTCGTCAAGGTCTATCTGGCGGAAAAGCGCAAGATCTCGGTTGGAGACAAGATGGCGGGCCGGCACGGCAACAAGGGCATTATCGCCCGTATCGTGCCGGAAGAGGACATGCCGTTCCTGCCGGATGGTTCTCCGGTGGATATCGTGCTCAACCCGCTGGGCGTTCCCAGCCGAATGAACGTCGGTCAGATCCTCGAGACCCATCTCGGTTGGAGTGCCGGCTTGCTGGGCTTCAAGGCGGAGACGCCGGTGTTCCAGGGAGCCAATGAGGCGGAGGTCGGCTTCTTGATGCGGCTCGCCGGTGTCCGGTGGGCGGGGCGTGGGCTCGGACTCGCGATCCCCGCGCCGGACATGACGGCGGAGGTCATCCGCGTTGCGCTGAAGGACCTGGCCAAGGCGCCTGCATGGAATGGGAGCCGCCCCGACCTGAGTTCGATTCGCCTGGACGACCTGGGAAGCCGTGCGCACACGCAGTCGACGCGCGACCTGTTCCACGAGACGCGCGACTACCTCGAGAAATGCGCCAAGGCGTTGAGCGAGCGGCTCCGCGTCGACGGTGAACTCCAGCGGGCCTATCATGACAGCCGCCTCGACGATCCGGAGGCGGCGCTCTCCGCCAAGGAGAAGAGCGCGTCCAAGGCCGCGATCAGGGAAGCCGACAAGCAGCTGGCCATGGACCCGGCGCAACGGTTGTCCGGGGCCGGGATGACGGCGCTGGCCGCCATGCTGGGACCCAAGACCGATGCCGATGTGGATGCGGCGGGGCGCGAACTCATGCGCCTCGCCGGGCTCACGCCGGACGGCAAGTGCCGTCTGCGTGATGGTCGATCGGGCGAATGGTTCGCCTCGGAGGTGACGGTGGGCCAGCTGTACATGATGAAGCTGTCACACCTGGTCGACGACAAGATTCACGCCCGCTCGATCGGGCCCTACAGTCTGGTTACGCAGCAGCCGCTCGCGGGCAAGGCGCAGTTCGGCGGCCAGCGGTTTGGTGAGATGGAAGTGTGGGCGCTCGAGGCCTATGGCGCGGCGCATACGCTTCAGGAGATGCTCACCGTCAAGTCGGACGACGTGAACGGTCGGAGTCGAGTGTACGAAGCCATCGTCAAGGGACAGAACCTGCCCGAGCCGGGCACGCCGGAGTCCTTCAACGTGTTGGTCAAAGAGCTGCAAGCCCTGGGACTCAAGGTTGAGCTGGGCGTCACCGAAGACGGCGAGGAGTAGGGAGAGCCATCTATGATTGATTTCCGCACGACGCGCGGCGAAACGCGTAGCACGAGCTTCGACTTCATCCGCATTCGCATTGCGAGTCCGGAAGAGATCCGCGGTCCTCGCGACGGCAAGGAACGGGAGCGGCTGGCGCTCCAGGGCCAACGCGATTGGTGGTCGTGGGGCGAGGTGACGAAGCCGGAGACCATCAACTACCGGTCGTTCAAGCCCGAGAAGGACGGGCTGTTCTGCGAACGGATCTTCGGACCCGTGAAAGACTGGGAGTGTCACTGCGGCAAGTACAAGCGCATCCGGTATCGCGGCGTCATTTGCGATCGGTGCGGTGTGGAAGTCACCCTGTCCAAAGTACGTCGGGAGCGGATGGGCCACATCGAGCTCGCGGTGCCCGTGGCCCACATCTGGTTCTTCAAGACGTTGCCCAGCCCGATGGGCAACCTGTTGGATCTCACGCTCAAAGATCTCGAGCGGGTCATCTACTACACGAACTACGTGGTGATCGAGCCCGGCGCGCAGGACGTGAAGCCGCTCGAGTTGCTCGATGAGGAGAAGTACCACGAGCTGCGCTCGAAGGCGAAGGAAGAAGGGGACAAGGAATTCCACGCCGATATCGGGGCCCCGGCCGCGCGGACCCTGTTGGAGCGACTGGACGTGGACAAGGTGGCGGAGGAGTTGCGCGCCGGGGTCATCACCGAGACGAGTCAGCATCGCAAGAAACAAATGCTGAAGCGGCTCAAGATCGTGGATGCGTTCCGCACGTCAGGAGACGGCGACGATCGGAACAACCCGGCGTGGATGATCCTCGATGTGGTCCCGGTGATTCCGCCGGACCTCCGGCCCTTGGTGCCCCTGGACGGTGGCCGGTTCGCCACGAGCGACCTGAACGACCTGTATCGCCGGGTGATCAACCGGAACAACCGGCTGCAGAAGCTGATCCAGCACCGCGCGCCGGAAGTGATCCTGCGCAACGAGAAGCGCATGCTGCAGGAGGCCGTGGACGCGCTGTTCGACAATGGCCGGCGGTCGAAGGCGATCCGCGGTCGCGGCAAACGACCGCTCAAGTCCTTGTCGGACATGCTCAAGGGCAAGCAGGGTCGCTTCCGGCAGAATCTGCTCGGCAAGCGCGTGGACTACTCGGGGCGATCGGTGATCGTTGTGGGCCCCGAACTCCGACTCCACCAGTGTGGGCTGCCGAAGACAATGGCGGTCGAGCTCTTCAAGCCGTTCATCATCCATCGGTTGGTTGAAAACGGTATCGCGGAGACGGTCAAGCGGGCCAAGAAGATCGTGGAGCGCGAAAGCCCCGAGGTGTACGAGATCCTCGAGCAGATCATTCGCGACCACCCGGTCCTGCTGAACCGTGCGCCGACGCTGCATCGGCTGGGCATTCAGGCGTTCGAGCCGGTGTTGGTGGAAGGGAAAGCCATCCGGATCCATCCGCTCGTGTGCGCGGCGTTCAATGCGGACTTCGACGGCGACCAGATGGCCGTGCACGTCCCGCTGTCGTTCGAGGCACAGCTCGAGGCGCGCGTCCTCATGATCTCGAGCAACAACGTGCTCAAGCCGTCGGACGGCCGACCGGTAGCCGAGCCGAGCCAAGACATGGTCCTCGGGTGCTACTTCCTCACGAAAGCGCCGGCGGACTTCGAGCAGGCGGTCAAGACCGCGCCGCACATCGGCTCGTTGGCGGAAATCGAGTCGGGTATCGCGACCGGGCGGTTCACGTTCCATTCGCCGGTGCGGTTCTGGTATCAGCCGCCGCCCGGGGCGCGCGAGCAAGAGGCCGGCTGGGTGGAAACGACCGCGGGCCGCGTGCTGTTCAACGGGATTCTGCCGGTGTCGCTGGTCGAGGAACTCGGATTCCAGAATCAGGTCATGCGGAAACGGGCGCTGTCGGGGCTGGTATTCGAAGCGTACCGGCGTGCTGGTCTGGCCGACACCGTGCGACTGCTGGACCGCCTCAAAGAGTTCGGATTTGGGTACGCCACCATGGGCGGGGTGTCGATCGGTATCGCCGATCTCCAGATCCCCGAAGAAAAAGCGCAGATCCTCGAGGACGCGTCGGCCCGGGTCGGTCGGTTCCAGCGGGCGTATGCGACGGGCCAGATCACGTTCGGGGAGCGCTACAACAAGGTTATCGATGCGTGGACGCACGCCAACAGCGACGTGGCGGAGGCGATGGTCAAGAACCTCTCCGAAGCGCGTGGCGGGTTCAATCCCGTGTTCATGATGTTCGATTCCGGCAGCCGCGGCAGCCGTGATCAGATCAGGCAGCTTGCGGGCATGCGTGGCCTGATGGGTAAGCCGCAGAAGAAGCTCACCGGGGGCATCGGCGAGGTGATCGAGAGTCCCATTCGGTCCAACTTCCGTGAAGGACTCACCGTGCTGGAGTACTTCATCTCCACCCACGGTGCGCGGAAGGGTCTCGCCGACACAGCACTCAAGACGGCCGACGCCGGGTATCTCACGCGACGGCTCGTGGACATCGCGCAGGACGTGACCGTCACCGAGGAAGACTGTGGGACAATCTTGGGTCTCGACGTGTCCGCGCTCAAGGAAGGCGAGGACATCATTGAGCCGGTGCGCGAGCGCATTGTGGGGAACGTGTCCGCGGACGACGTTTACGATCCGCACGAGCGGGATGAGCACGGCGATCCGCTGCTGCTCGTCGCGGCTGGGGACCTGATCGACGAAGAAAAAGCCGCGCAGATTGAGGACTCGGGTATCGAGCATACACGGATTCGCTCCGTGCTCACGTGCGAGGCGCGCCGGGGCATCTGCCGCATGTGCTACGGACGGAACCTCGCGACGATGGCCATGGTCGACTTGGGCGAGGCCGTGGGGATTCTCGCGGCGCAGTCGATCGGAGAACCCGGTACCCAGCTGACGTTGCGGACGTTCCACATCGGTGGGACGGCGGCGCGCATCGCGGAGCAGACGGCTCGAAAGACCAAGCTCACCGGTGTCATTCGGTTCGGCGACCGCCTGCAGGTGGTGGATACGCCGGACGGGAGCCGACTGGTCACCGGGTATGAGGGCGAGTTGGTGCTGGAAGATGCGGACGGCCAGGTGCGGTCCCGCTTCCACGTGCCGCTCGGCGCGACGCTGATGGTGGAGGATGGGAGCGAGGTGAAGCGGGAGGACCTGCTCTTCACCTGGGACCCGTACGCCAACCCGATCATCTCGGACGTGGCCGGCACGGTGCGCTTTGGCGACATCGTCGAGGACGAGACCGTTCGGGAGTCGCTGGACGAGATCACGGGTCTGCGCCAGCGGGTGATCACGGAAGACCGTGACAGGAAGCTGCATCCGCACATCGAGATCGTGCAGCAGCGTGGCAAGACGGCACGGCGGGTACGAAACTACGTGGTACCGGAAGGCGCCCAGCTCACGGTGGAGGATGGCCAGGAAATCCACGCGGGGCAGACGATCGCCAAGATCTCACGCGAGGCGTACAAGACACGGGACATCACGGGTGGTTTGCCACGCGTGGCCGAGTTGTTCGAGGCCCGTCGGCCGAAGGACCCGGCCACGGTTTCCGAGATCGATGGGGCGGTGTCGTTCGGCGACATCAAGCGTGGCAAGCGGGAGATTCTGGT
The DNA here is from genome assembly GCA_036397755.1 of Gemmatimonadales bacterium. Lineage (GTDB taxonomy): Bacteria > Gemmatimonadota > Gemmatimonadetes > Gemmatimonadales > GWC2-71-9 > CAMYLY01. The sequence continues at coordinate 11,599 of DASWII010000077.1, forward strand.
GACGCCCGATGTCGGCGAGGCGCAGACGTACGAGGTGCCCGCGGGCAAGCACTTGCGTGTGCATGAGGGTGACAAGGTGCGGGCGGGCGACCGGCTGACCGAGGGTCCCGTGAATCCGCACGACATCCTGCGGATCAAGGGACCCCGAGCGGTGCAGGAATATCTCCTGAACGAAGTGCAGGAGGTGTACCGCCTGCAGGGCGTCAAGATCAACGACAAGCACATCGGCGTGATTGTGCGGCAGATGCTGCAGAAGGTGAAGGTGACCGATCCCGGAGATACGGGGTTCCTCGAGGGAGAGCACGTCGATCGTGTGATGTTCCGGCATGAGAACGAGCGGGTTCAACGTCGGGGCGGCAATCCGTCGACCAGCGAGCCGCTGCTGCTGGGTATCACCAAGGCGTCGTTGACCACGCAGTCCTTCATCTCCGCGGCGTCATTCCAGGAAACGACGCGTGTGCTCACGGACGCCGCTATTCGCGGCGCGCGGGACGATCTGCTGGGATTGAAGGAGAATATCATCATCGGCCACCTTATTCCGGCAGGTACGGGGGTCTATCGGTTCTCCGAGCTCGAGGTGGAGCCGCCGGAGGGATTCGAGCCGCCGCCGCCACCGGTCCAGCAGGAGGAGGAGGTCGGAGGTGGAGTGCCGAGCCCGTTCCTACCGGAGCGGGCACAGCCTGCGGAGGCCGAGACGCGTTAAGCTGGTGGGGTCGCAGGGCCGCGGGGTCGCGGACCCCGCGCCAGGTTTGGGCGGGCTTGGCTTGACCAGGAACCTGCTCCCGTCTACCTTTTCCAGGCTATTGGCAAAGTTCGGCCGCCTGGCACGTGCCGGTCCGATAACCCGAGGTGTCGCTTGAGGATGAATGCCGACCATTAACCAGTTGGTCCGCCAGGGACGGCGGAACGTGGCGCGGAAGGATAAGGCACCGGCTTTGAAGTCGTGCCCCCAGAAGCGCGGCGTGTGCACCCGCGTGTACACCACGACTCCGAAGAAGCCGAATTCGGCCCTTCGGAAGGTGGCCCGCGTGCGGCTTACCAATGGGTTCGAGGTCACCAGCTACATCCCGGGTGAGGGACACAATCTCCAAGAGCACAGTATCGTGTTGATTCGGGGTGGCCGGGTAAAAGACCTGCCGGGAGTGCGGTACCATATCATCCGCGGCACGCTCGACGCATCAGGCGTGAGCGACCGCCGGCAGAGCCGGTCCAAGTACGGGGCGAAGAGGGCCAAGTGAGCCGTCGCAAGAAAGCCGTGCGGCGGCCCGTGCCGCCGGATCCGCGCTACGACAGCCAGACGGTCACGAAGTTCGTGAATCGGTTGATGGCGTCGGGCAACAAGTCGTTGGCGGAGGGCATCTTCTACGACTGCATGGATGCCATCGAGCAGCGCACGGGTCAGCCGGGCGTGCAGGTGTTCAAGCAGGCGTTGAACAACGTGAAGCCGGCGGTGGAAGTCAAGAGCCGGCGCGTGGGTGGTGCGACCTACCAGGTGCCGGTGGAAGTTCGCCCGGATCGGCGAGCCACACTTGCGATGCGGTGGATCGTGGCGTTCGCGCGGGCCCGAAACGAGAAGACGATGGCCGAGCGCCTCGCGCAGGAGCTGATCCTGGCGTCCAAGGGCGAGGGCAACTCGGTCAAGAAGCGCGAAGACACGCATCGGATGGCAGAAGCCAACCGCGCGTTTGCGCATTATCGGTGGTGACGGGCTTGAGGCTGTAGACCAGCAGGGCCGGGTGCCGAGGCACTCGACAATTTCCGGCCTACGCGAGAGCCGGCGGCGCAGGGGGTGACCCCGGCCGAATGCGGAGCGAGACCTGTTCGCCAGGACGGACGACGGTCGCCCCGTTTTTTCGTTGCTTGCGATCGCGGTGATTGCGGCGTGTGGGAAACCAGGACGACGGACTCGACATACACGGATGCCTAGAACAACTGCACTCGAGAGGATTCGCAACATCGGTATCATGGCGCATATCGATGCTGGGAAGACTACGACCACGGAGCGCATCCTGTTTTACACGGGCCGGACGTACAAGCTTGGCGAGGTGCACGACGGGACGGCGACGATGGACTGGATGGAGCAGGAGCAGGAGCGGGGGATCACCATCACCTCCGCCGCCACGTTCTGTCTGTGGCCGCGTCGCGACGAGGTGTATCAGATCAACATCATCGACACGCCCGGCCACGTGGATTTCACGGTCGAAGTCGAGCGGTCGCTCCGGGTGCTCGACGGCGCGGTGACCGTGCTCGACGCGGTCGGGGGTGTGGAGCCGCAGACCGAGACCGTCTGGCGCCAGGCCGATCGTTACGGGGTGCCCCGAATCGTGTTCGTCAACAAGATGGACCGGGTCGGCGCCGATTTCGATCGTTGCCTGTCGATGGTGCGCGAGCGGCTGGGCGCCAGGGCGTTTCCGGTGCAATACCCCCTCGGGTCGGGTGAACTGTTCACGGGTCTGATCGACATCGTCCGGCAGGTTGAGGTGGTGTACGATGTGGAGTCGCTCGGGGCGAATTGGGTGGAGGGCCCGGTGCCGGAGGCGTTCGCGGACAAGGTGGCGCAAATGCGTCACGACCTGATCGAAGCCGCGGTCGTGTCCAACGAAGAGCTGCTTCACAAGTATCTCGAGGGCCAGGAGCTGACGGAGGCGGAGGTGCGGCGCGTGATTCGCGAGGCCACGATCTCCGGGCATCTGGTCCCCGTCTTCTGCGGGGCGGCGTTCAAGAACAAGGGGGTGCAGCGGCTCCTCGACGGTGTGGTCGACTACCTCCCGAGTCCGGTCGATGTCCCCGCCATTCAAGGACACTTACCGCACCACGATGAAACGTTCGTTGAGCGGTCGGCCTCGGATGACGAGCCGTTCAGCGCGCTAGCGTTCAAGATTGCCACCGACTCTTACGTGGGGAAACTGACCTTCTTCCGCGTCTACTCCGGTGTGTTGGCGTCTGGCTCCTACGTCTACAACTCGACCAAGGACCGTCGTGAGCGGATCGGTCGCTTGTTGCAGATGCATGCCAACAAGCGGGAAGAAATCCAGGAGGTGCGGGCGGGAGACATCGCGGCGGCGATCGGTCTCAAGGACACGCGGACGGGCGACACGCTGTGCGATCAGGAGGAGCCGGTCATCCTCGAGGCCATGCGGTTCCCCGAGCCGGTGATCTCCGTGGCGATCGAGCCCAAGACCAAGGCCGATCAGGACAAGCTCGGCGTGGCGCTGCAGAAGTTGGCGGAGGAGGATCCGACCTTCCGGGTCCGATCCGACGCCGAGACGGGCCAGACGATCATCTCGGGCATGGGCGAGCTGCATCTCGAGATTCTCGTGGATCGCATGAGACGCGAGTTCAAGGTGGAAGCCAACGTCGGCCGCCCCCAGGTGGCCTACCGCGAGACCGTGCGGAAACGCGTGGAAGACATCGAAGGTAAGTTCATTCGCCAATCCGGTGGCCGCGGCCAATATGGTCACGTGGTGATCCACCTCGAGCCCAACGAGCCGGGTGGAGGATTCGTGTTCGAGGACCGCATCGTTGGCGGGACGATACCCCGCGAGTACATCGGTCCGGTGGAACAGGGCGTCAAGGACGCGCTCGAGAACGGGGTGCTTGCCGGGTATCCGATCGTGGACATCAAAGTCGAACTCGTCGACGGGAGCTACCACGACGTCGATTCGAGCGAGATGGCGTTCAAGATCGCGGGCTCGATGGCGCTCAAGGAAGCGATCCGGGCCGCGACGCCGGTGTTGCTCGAACCGGTCATGGATGTGGAGGTCGTGACGCCTGCGGAGTACATGGGTGACGTCATCGGGGATCTCAACGCGCGGCGGGGGAAGGTCGGGGGCATGGTGCAGCGTGCGGCGGCGCACGTGATCGGATCGAGCGTGCCGCTTGGCGAGATGTTCGGGTACTCGACCGAGCTGCGGTCCATGAGCCAGGGACGGGCTGTGTACTCGATGCAGTTCTCGCATTACGCGGAAGTGCCGAAGTCCAAGGCCGAGGAAATCGTCAACAGAGTGAAAGGATAGGTACCGGCGGGGGCTATGCGGCCCCCGCGGGCGAACGGAGTCTGCACCAAGAGGAGATCGGGGCGAGCCATGGCGAAGGCAAGGTTTGAGCGGACGAAGCCGCATGTGAACGTGGGGACGATTGGGCATGTGGATCATGGGAAGACGACGTTGACGGCGGCGATTACGCTGGTGCAGTCGAAGAAGGGGTTGGCGGATTTTGTGGCGTTT
>DASWII010000078.1:0-5094 GCA_036397755.1 Gemmatimonadales bacterium
TGAGACGAAGTTCCCCATACGAACGGTCGGGGCATCGTTGATCTCACCCGGCGCATTGTCAGGAACACCGTCACGCACAGCCGCAACGGTGCCGCCGGCCGGGGCGAGGATAGGCCTTCCCCATGTCGCGAAATCCTCACTACCGCATGACGATGCAGCCGCGCACCGCCGCGCGCTACCCTCGGCGATCGAGCTCGCGGAACTCACCCGGCTGCAGCGAGAGGGCAAGCGCGGCGACGGCAGCTGCGTGGGGCCGGATGAGTGGCCAACTCGTCGTCCATAGCACGGCGATGGCGATGCGCCGTCCCGTCAGGTTCTGCTGATACTCGAGATTCTTGTCGGTCGTGATGTAGAGATCGAATCCCGCGGTCTCGGCTTCCTGGATCAAGCTCCGTTGTCAAACTCCGACCAACCGCGCTCGAACACCGTCTCCACCATGTGGTTGGCGAAGGCGCGACGGCACGGAACAGGCGTTCCTTGGTCGAACAGGATTCGCAGATAGCCTCAGGTCGACGTGGCCAGGCTCTGGCTCGCATGCTCGAGGACGGCATCGACCTGTACGCGGGTCACGCCAGGAAACCACTCGAGGAACTCGATGACCGAGGCGCCGCCCTCGAGATTCTCAAAGAGTGCGCGCACGGGCACCCGCGTTGAACGGAACACCCACTCCCCGCTCACGTTCCCGGGGATGCGTTCCACGGCGGGACACTGGCTCCAGTCGAGCATGGGTGAAGTGTAGTCAGGTGGGCGAAGGAGCGAAACGCCAAAGCCCAGACCGCCGGCTGCCTCAACGGGCCTGAGCGGAGGTCCGACACGCCTTGCTCCGCGCCTGGAGACTCCACCAAGAACACGGTCGCAGCCCCGGCGGTCAGACGCTTGCTGCCCAAGTTGATTGTCAGTTGCGTCTTCAGCCTGACGGTGCTCGCCTACAATCTCAAGCGGGTGTTGAACATCGTTGGCGTCCCGCGACTGTTGGAAGCCCTCGCCTAGGCAGGGGTTCCCGTCGTTGCAGCTCCGGACGCCCCCTCGAGCACCGCCATCCCACGCCTGAGCGCCCACTCAAACCGACTTTTCGACCCATGCCCGCCTGGATGAGGTCGCTGCTTGAGGAGGACGGTACGAGGGCACCGATGAATTTCGAGACCGCGGGGCAGACCAGCGCCCCGGAGGGAGAGTCTCTATAGGTGTTGGGTGCAGAACAGCGCACCGATGCGGAAATGAAGTCAGAACACTCGGGAGCCGAAACCATTCTATTAAACGGGGCCACCCTACCCCGTGTTGTCGAACTACGCCCGCTTGACACCGGAGGCCTTATGGGTGTTAGGCCGTGCGGGGCAGCGGCGCCATCATCAACTCGGGAGGTTCAGCCGCCGCATGAGCGCGTGGTAACGCGGATCCTGCCGAAGAAGGTCCATGTCGTGGTACCATCGGACCCACGGGAGCCACGCGTGCGCCGGCCGGTAGTCCAACAGTCGGAACGCGTCGTCGAGATCGCCGAGGGTGCCGTGGATCAGCGCTCGGGCGAACGCCCGGTAGCCGGTCGGCGGCTCGGCCGCCAGTTCGGCCAGGAGCCGCCGCGCGTCGTCGGTGCGGCCCGCCCTGACGTATGCCATCCCGAGATCGAGACGACTGGCCGGATTGATCGTGGCCGCCCGGCGGAGCGTGGCGATTGCTTCTGCGTGCAGCCCCCTTTCCGAATACGCCTTGCCGAGCACGCCGAGCCCGATCGCGTTGAGGCTGTCTCGTTCGAGCACCTTCCGTGCCTCCGCGATGGCGTCGTCGAAGCGCCCCTGCCCGATATACAGCGAGCCGAGGTGGGCGGTGAACACGGGCGTCAGGGGGTCCAGCTCCTGCGCCGCCTTGTGCTGGGCAATGGCCTCGTCAACCCGTCCGACCAGCGCCAGGTACCACGAGTAGTGATAGTGGTTCAGCGCGAGACTGGGATTCAACTCGATCGTGCGGCGGAACTCGCGCTCGGCGCCCGCCCAGTCGTTGTCGAAATACAGCCTGACGTCCGCCAGCGCCGCGTGGGCCTCGGCCAGATCAGGGGCGAGCGTCACCGCGCGCTCGGCCGCCGCGCGTGCCCGCTGCCAGGCGTCCGGCGGCGCCGCCGGGCCGTGCCCGAGCGTGGCGTAGCCGAGGGCGAGCCCGGCATACCCGTGGGCGTCGCCGGGATTGCGTGCCACCGCGTCTTCGAGGTACGTGATGCCCCGTTGCCGGTCCGCGGCGGTGTTCTGCTGAAGGAAGTACATCCCGCGCAGGTACGCCTCGTAGGTCTGCGGGTCGATGGTACGCGCCGCCGCGAGCCGGCTCTCCTGCTCGGCCGTCACCTCGCTGCGCGCCTGGCGCGCGATGGCACGCGCGACCTCGCCGAACAGCGTGAGGACGCCGCGCACGTCGGTAGCGTAGGCCTGCGCCCAGGCCAGCTCCTCCCCAGCGCGTGCCCGGATGAGCCGTACCTGGAGGTGGACGCTGTCGCCGCCGCGGAGCACGGTGGCCGTCACCACGCCATCCACGCCCAGGTCGCGCGCGATCTCGGGAATGGATTTCGTGGTGTTCCCGAGGAAGCGCGTGGAGCGCCAGGTTACCCGCAGCGCCCCGATCTGGCCCAACGCCCCGACCAGGGCGTCGTGCATCCCGACAACGAAGTAGTTCTGGGTCGAGTCGCCGGACAGGTCGTCGAACGGCAGGACCGCCAGCGAGCTGAGACGCGGCGCCCCCATCATCTCGCGCCACGCGCGGCCTCCGATCGCCACGAGTGCGAGGACCGCTAGGACGATCGCGCCGCCGACAATCCGCGGGCGATGGCGCCACCGCACTCGGCTCGGAGCAGGCACTCCTGGTGCCTCCCCGGTTGCATGGGCGCGCTCCAGCGCTTCGGCGAACTGGATGGCCGTGGTGAAACGGTCGGCCGGCACCTTGGCCATCGCCTTCGCCAGCACCCGGTCGATAGCCTCGGACACGGTGGGTCGCAGCGTCCGCAGCGGGGGCAGGGGATCCATCGCGTGGCGTGCCATCACGGCCTGCGGGCTCGGGCCCGTGAACGGTGGCTCGCCTCCGAGCATTTCGTATGCCACACAGGCCAGACTGTAGACGTCGGCCCGCCCATCCAGGGCGCGGTCTCCCGCCGTCTGCTCTGGACTCATGTAGGCCGGCGTCCCCATCGCGAGCCCGGTCGCCGTCAGTCGGTCGCTGCCCGCCGCCTCCACGACCCGGGCGATCCCGAAGTCGCTCACCACGGCGTGGCCGGCCGCCAGCAGGATGTTTTCGGGCTTGATGTCGCGGTGGACGATGTCGTATGCGTGTGCGTGGCTCAGCGCTTCGGCCACCTCGCGCGCGATGCGGATGGCGTCCTCGATCGGCAGCTGCCGGTCCCGGGTGAGCCGATCGCGCAGGGACTCACCCTCGACGTAGGGCATCACGTAGTAGAGCAGTCCGTCGGCCTGGCCCGAGTCGTGAAGCGGCAGGATATTGGGATGGGTGAGCCGGGCCGCAAAGTCGATCTCGCGGCGGAAGCGGTCGGCACCGAGAGCCGACGAGAGGTCCGGGTGGAGGACCTTGATGGCGACGGGACGCCCGTGCTTCAGGTCCTGTGCCAGGTACACGATGGCCATGCCGCCCCGTCCGAGCTCACGCTCGATGCGGTAGCGTCCTGCCAGAGCTTCAGTTAGTCGCCCAAGGGATTGGGACAATTGACTCCCTCTTCGGCCCGGTCGCGGGAACTAAATGTAGTCCCAACCAGAAGTCGCGTGCCAGGGCCACTGACGGCTCGATGAAGTACCGCATCGGCCTAACCGCCCGACGAGCCCATTACGAGCCGACCGTCGCTCAGGCGGTCGCGTCTGGGCAGCGACGGTTCTTCGCGCCCGGGCGGTCACCGACCGCCTGGAGCGCGTGCGCACTCAGCTCCCGCCAGGACCGAGATTCATGCGCCGGAGCAACGCTTCAAACCGCGGGTGACCGCGGAGCCCGCTGAACGACTCCACCACTCGCGCATACCGGACGTTGACGTCGCGTGCGTCGAACGATCGTTCCAGCCAGTCCAACGCGAGTTCCCTTTCATCGGCGCGTGCATAGAGCATCGCCACGGTGTACGACCGGATACTGAGCGTCTTGGAACGTTCGGCCAGTTCCTCGGCGGCGCGTCGGAGCGCCACCTTGTAGCCGCCTTCCGCATACCCGCGCTCCAGCGCGGCGATTGTACGGCGGTCATCCAGCACGCCGAAGTACGACTTCACTTCCCCGTACGCCTCGGCGTACCGCCGTTGTTCATGGAAGATCGCCCAGAGACCCCAACGGGCCTGCCGGTTGCGCGGCTGGATTTGGAGCAGCGCACGGAACTGCGCCTGGGCTTCATCGTAACGTCCGACAAACTCCGAGAGGACAGCGCTTTGGAGCATGGTGCCGGTGTTCAGCGGGTCGCGCTTCACGGCGCGCTCCATGAGCGCTGTTGCTTCAGCTGGGCGACCCACGGCCACGAGCAACATGGCATAGTCACTCAGGGTGTTTGCATCGTTCGGGTCCGTCTCGAGCACGCGCCGATACTCCCGCTCCGCACCAGTCCAATCCCACTGCCATATCCGAACGCGCGCGAGCACCAAGCGCACCTGAACCGTCGTGCTGTCGAGCTCCAGAGCCCGGCGGAGCGCTGGCTCCGCCCTCTGGAACGCCTCTTCGGTGGGCAGCATCCCCAGGCCCGCGCGGGCCTCCCACACTCCCCCGATCGCCATGTGCGCCGCGGCGTAGTTCGGATCCTGTCGCACCGCGGATTCATAATGCCGCAACGCTTCATCGAATCCGGCCGCCGTGTTCTTCTGTTGTGCGCGCCGTCCTCGCAACAGCGCCTCGTGGGCCAGCGGATCCACGTCGCGGGAGACGGCCAGGCGCGCCTGCTCGCCGGAGGTCAGCCGGACGCCGATCTGGCGCGCGATGGAGTCGGCCACATCGCCCTGCAGGGTGAACACGGCACGGTTGGGCCGGTCGAAGGTCTGCGCCCATAAGTGCTGCTCGCGCGGGCGCGCCTGGATCAGCTGCACCTGGATGCGCACGCTGTCCCCCGCCTTGAGCACCGATCCCTCCACCACCGCGCTCACG
>DASWII010000079.1:0-14090 GCA_036397755.1 Gemmatimonadales bacterium
TACGACCCATTGCGACTGTCGAGATCTTCGATGGCCCAGCGGTTGTCCTGATGGACCAACCGCAGGTGCCGGCTGGATGCGACCTCGGAGCCCTCGCCTTCGAGCACGAGATCCGACGCGCGCGCGCGACCGACCCGTACCTCGTCCTGGCGGAACTCGACCTCCCGTGCCGTCCGCAGGTCGATCAGCTTGATGTACGCCATGGGCGCAAAGTAAAGTCAGCCAGTGATCTCGTCCACTCAATCCGCTCGTGCCGACGCCGCGACCACGGCACATCGCCGCTCGGCCCGCGCTCGGAAGTCGTCCGGCTCACCTGGCGACTACCGATGCTATCTTTGTGCGGCATTCCACCACGTTCTCTATGATCACTTCGCTGGTCGATACCGACGTCGACGCGCCCGCATTGTTCGATCGGACGAGGGACCTGCTGGGCGATCTGTTCGAGCCCGTCCAGATCGTCGCCGCGTCGCGCGAGCGCGTCCTGTTTGTGGCCCGGGACGTCGTGCTCAAGCGCGAGGTCGGCCTCCGCATTCATTTGCAGCCGGGCACCGCGTCGCGCGCGTTGCACGAGCGGGAAACTGACCTCTTGGCCCAGCTGGACCACCCGGTGATCCGGCCGGTGTACGCCGCGGGTGTACGAGGGGACTGGGCGTACCGAGTGACGAAGTGGATCGAGGGTGAGAGCCTGGGCGACGCGGTGGCGCGCGGCGCGCGCCCGATCCCCGACGTGCTCCGTTTGGCGCGCGACCTCACGCACGCGCTTCAGTACGTGCACGTGCAGCGGATCGTGATCCGTCGCCTCACGCCGGCGTCCGTGATGCTCGAAGCCCACAAACGGGCCATCATCATCGACCTCCGGTCGGCCAACGCCTGCCTGGATGTGGGCGCCGCGCCGGTCACGGAGCCGGAGGCGGCGGTGTACCTGGCGCCAGAGGTCCGTGACGGAGCGATCGGCGAGCCCGGGAGCGATATCTACGCGGTCGGTGCGCTGCTGTACCTGGCAATCACAGGCCAACCGCCCGCGTTGGACCGCTCGCAGCAGCGGCGGCCGCGGGTGTTGCGACCCGCATGCCCCGAAGCCCTCGAGCGCGTCATTCTTCGCGCGCTCGAGCTCGATGCGTCAGACCGATACCTGACCGCCGCGGAGATGTACGAGGACCTGCGCTCGGATGTCGGTGACATGGACGAACCGCTCGTTTACACCGGTGTCGATTACGCCACGGAGGACCCGCGCACCTGGGAAAAGCGGCTCCGGCGTGCTCTGGGAGACGAGTACGAGTTACTGGGGGAACTCGGGTCGGGCGGCTTCGGCCGCGTGTACCTGGTGCGGGACCTCAATCTCGAGCGCGAGGCGGCACTCAAGGTTCTGCACCCGTACCTGACCGCCGATCCGGGCGTGGTGGAGCGGTTCCGGCGCGAGGCGCGTACCGCCGCGCAGCTCGTGCACCCCAACATCGTCGACGTGTTCGACATCGGCGGCCGCACCGGGTTGCAATGGTACACGATGGAGTACGTCGAAGGACGCAGTCTCGACCGGATTGTGGCGGCCGAAGGCAAGTTGTCGCTTGCACGCGTCCTGCGGATGCTCTTCGAAGGTCTCGACGCGTTGAGCCTGGCCCACAGCAAGCAACTGGTGCACCGGGATCTCAAGCCCGAGAACCTGCTGATCGAAGAAGCGACCGGTACGCTCCGCATCGCGGATTTCGGCCTGGTGCTGGCCCTCGGCGGCAAGGATCGCTATGGCGGCGCCTCCTCACGCTCGGGGACCCCGGCGTTTGCGGCGCCCGAACAGCTCCTCGGCGAGAGCGTCGACCACCGCGCCGATCTCTATTCGCTCACGCTGTCGGCCTACTTCGCGCTGCTTGGCGACTCTCCGTTCGGCGGTGGCTCGCTCGTGTCCCTGTTGGCGCGGCAGACCGCTGGTCGCCTTCCGGCCCTCAGCACGGTGCGCGACGACGTGCCCGCCGAAGTGGAAGGCGTGCTCGCTCGGTGCGCTTCGGCGGACCCGGCGGATCGGTACCCCGACGCGCGGGCCTACCTGAGCGCGCTCCGCGACGCCGGCCGCGCGGGACCGGCGAGGTGGCGGCGCCTGTTCGAGGACTTCTTCGGGGGCGGTGCATGACGACGCATCGGGTGGCGCTGGCGCAGACCGTCGCCGACGTGGACGTGGAGCGAAACCGCGAGCGGGTCCTCGCGCGGATCCGGGAAGCCGCGCGCGAAGGCGCCGACATCATCGCGTTTCCGGAACTCGCCACGTCACGCTTCTTTCCGCAGTTCGAGCGCTTCCCCGACGCCGCCGCACTCGCCGAGCCGGTGCCGGGGCCCACGACGGACGCCGCGGCGGCGCTCGCCCGAGCGCATGAGATGGTGGTGGTGCTGAACCTGTACGAGCGCGACGGCGAGCGGTTCTTCGACAGTTCACCGGTCATCGACGCGGACGGGTCCCTCCTTGGCGTCACCCGCATGGTGCACATCACCGACTACGCGTGCTTCCACGAGCGGGCGTACTACCACCCGGGCGACCGCGGCGCCCCCGTGTACGACACCAAGCGTGGCCGCGTCGGCGTCGCCATCTGCTACGACCGGCACTATCCCGAGTACATGCGTGCGCTCGGTGTTGCCGGCGCCGAGCTCGTGATCATCCCGCAAGCCGGCGCGGTGGACGAATGGCCCGATGGTCTGTACGAGGCGGAGGTGCGTACGGCGGCGTTCCAGAACGGCTACTTCGCCGCCCTGTGCAATCGCGTCGGGAAGGAAGAGCGGCTCACCTTCGCCGGCGAGTCGTTCATCGTGGATCCGACGGGACAGGTCCTCGCGCGAGCCAATCGACTCGAGGAGGACCTGTTGCTGATCGACATCGACTTCGCCCGCTGCGCCGAGTCTCCCGCCCGCACGCTGTTCTGGCAGGATCGCCGCCCCGAGCTATACCGGGACTGGCTCGCGTGACGGACGCGTCTGGCCGCCCGAGTGGAGGGCGTCCGGAATCGGGTGCGGCTGTGTCGACTCCGCGGCCCGCGTGAAGTGGCGACGGATCCAATCGTCGAAGTCATCCAGCAGCGAGTACATCACCGGCACCAGAAGCAGCGTCAGGAACGTGGCGAAGGTCAAGCCGGCGATGACCGCAATGGCCATCGGTCCCCACCATGCCGCCTGCTCACCTCCCCAGTAGAAGTCGGGCGCCAGCCGCGAATAGAGCCCGATAAAATCGAAGTTCAGTCCGATCGCGAGCGGCACGAGGCCGAGCACCGTGGTGACCGCCGTGAGAATGACCGGACGGAACCTCGTCTTACCGCCCATCACGATCGCCTCGCGACGCGACATTCCGTCTCGTTTCCGCAGGACATCGATGTAGTCGATCAACACGATCGCGTTGTTCACCACGACGCCGGCGAGACTGATCACCCCGACGCCGGACATCACGATGCCGAACGGCATGCGGAACACGATGAGGCCAAGGAGCACCCCCACCGTCGATAGCACGACCGAACTGAGAATGATGATCGGTTTGGTCACGGAGTCGAACTGCGACACGAGAATGAACCCGATGAGGAGCACGGCCATCAGGAACGCGCCAATCAGGAACGCCTCCGATTCCTGCTGCTCCTGCTGCTGACCGGTGTACCGCAGCGCATAGCCGGACGGGAGCGTCGCCGCGTAATCCGCGAGGTATGCTCGGGTCTCCGCCAAAACCGCGTTGGCGTTGTACGTCGAGCGCACGTCCGACGAGACGCTCACGACGCGATCCAGGTCCTTCCGGAGCACGTCGCCCGATCCCCTGCCGACACGCCACGTGGCAACGGACGACAGCGGCACCTGCTGCCCCTCGTGCATCACGGTGAGATCGCCGAGGGCATCCAGATCCTCGCGATATGCCTTAGCCAAACGCACGGTGATGTCGTACTCGTCTTTCCCATCTCGGTACTTGGACGCTTCGGAGCCGTTGATGGCGCTCCGAATCGTGGAGCCAATGTCCAACGTCGTAAGCCCGTATAGCGCCGCCCGCTCGCGATCGACCGCGATCACGAGTTCCGGTCGCCCGCCGGTCATGTTGCTTTCCAGGCCGTCGAGCTTGGGGAAGATCGGCGAATTCTCGAGCAGCGCGACCACCTCGTCGCCGTACCGCTTGAGGGCGTCGGGGTCCTGCCCCGTGATCTCGATGGCGATCGCGGAGCCCGTGGGCGGGCCGTTGTTGGGACGCTCGACCGAGATGTCCGCGCCGGCGATGCCCGCACCAATCTCGCGCCGCATCCGTTCCAACGTCGCGAACACATCGTGCCGGCGTTCCTCGTAGTCGACGAAGTTCACGGCGACGGTGGCGAGATGGGTCGCCGCACCGCCCGCGGAGAAGTCCTGGGAAATCTGCGACCCGACGGTGGCGACGATCGACTCGAAGTCCTCGGCGCCCTCGATGCTCCAGAGGCGCTCCTCGATCGTGCGCACGATGCTATCGGTCCGCTCGACTCTGGTGCCGAGCGGCGCTTCGACCTGGATGTACACGCTTGAGGGTGGGATATTCTCGGGGAAGAACTCGACGCCCGCATTGAGCACGCCGAAGGCCATGACGGCGAGCACGAGCGACGCGGTCGCGCCAAGCATCATCAGGAACCGATGGTTGAGCACGCCGCGCAGCATGACTTCGTAGCGAGTCACGACCGCGGGGAACGCTTTGGTCATGATCCAGTGGCTGAGCGGGTGGCCCACCAGCCGGTGGAATCCAACCAGCGCGCCACCTGTGAGCACGAACAGCGCGGCCGTGAGGACGCTACTCGACAAGACGACCAGCAACGCCACGCCAGCCACACCCGCTAACAACGCCTTCCAGGCCGGCGTCAGACTCACCCTCGCGTCCTCCGTATCCAGCATGCGCGAGCAGAGCGTCGGGAGAATCACCAGCGCCACGAACAGCGACGAGCTGAGGGTGATAATCAGGGTGAGCGGCAGGTACTTCATGAACTCGCCCACGATGCCGGGCCAGAACGCCATGGGCGCGAACGCGCCAAGCGTGGTGGCGGTGGACGCGATGATCGGCACCGCCACCTCGCCCGTCGCGTACTTGGCCGAGTGCGCGCGGTCGAAGCCGTTCTCCCGGAATCGATACATGTTCTCGACCACGACGATCGCGTTGTCCACCAGCATGCCGAGCGCCAGGATCAGCGAGAATAGCACGACCATGTTCATCGTGAAGCCGGCGAGCTGGATGATGCTGAAGGACAGCAGCATGGACAGCGGGATGGCGAGGCCGACGAATGGCGCCGTACGCACGCCGAGGACGAACAGCAGCACCGCGACCACCAGGATCAGGCCGGCGATGATGTTGTTCTCGAGGCTGCTCACCATGTCGTGAATGTCGCTTGACTGATCCGACGTGATCTTCACGACGGTGCCCTCGGGGAACGTGGCGCTCTGTCGGGCGATCACGGCACGAACGGCATCCGCCGTCTCAATGATGTTCTCGCCGGCCCGTTTCGTGATGGCCAACGAGATGACCGGATTCCCGTCCAACCGTGCGAAGCTGTCCCGCTCCTTGAAGCCGAAGTCCACCGCGGCGACGTCGCGGACGTAGATGGGCCTCCCGTTGCGGATCTCCACGACGATGTCCCCGATCGGATCCGTGGCGGTGAACTCCCCGGGCACGCGCACCAGGAACTTCACGCCACCGACGTCGATCGAGCCACCCGGGATCGTGACGTTCTCGTCGCGAATGGCCTCGATGACATCGCCAAACGCCACGCCGTAGAACTTGAGCTTGGCAAGGTCCACGTCGACCTGCACCTCACGTTCCAACCCGCCCGCGAGCGACACGGAGAGGACCGTCGGGATCTGCTCGATCCGATCCTGGAGATCCTCCGCCACCTCGCGCAGCCGCACGAGGCTGTATGGCCCCGAGATGTTCACCTGCATGATCGGGAACTCGGAGAAGTTGATCTCGAAGATCCCGGGGTCTTCGGCGGCCGGAGGCAGGTCCGGCTTGGCGATATCCACCTTCTCGCGCACCTGCTGGAGGGCTTCCTCCATGACGACGCCGGCCGTGAACTCCACGTTGATGCTCGAGTACCCTTCGATGGACGTCGAGGTGATCGTCTTCACGTCGGCGATCGTGTTGAGCTCCTCTTCGAGCGGTCGAGTGATCAGGGTTTCGATGTCGCGCGGCGCCACGCCAGGGTAAACGGTGTTGACGATGATGTTCGGTACCACGATCTCCGGCGAAGACTCCTTGGGAACCGTGATGTAGGACAGCACGCCCACGATCATGATGATGATCATCAGCACGGCGACGCTCGTGGGGTGATCGACCGCGAAGGACGTCAGGGCGAATTCCCTGAACGTCGTCTTGGATTGGGTCATCGCTCGGCTCCCTGCCGGTTCACGATCTTGACCCGGCTCCCCTCATCGACCAAGCGGTGCCCGAGCGTGATCAGAGGATCGTCAACCGCCAGACCATCCGCGATCACCACGCGACCGGCGAAGGACGGGCCGAGCCGCACCATACGGCTCCGCGCCACCAGGCCCCCCTCCTCCGGGGTCGCGAGGAAGACCTGGTAGCCGTTCTCCGTCCGGATGACGACTTCCTGTGACACCACGATCACCTCGTCCAGGCGTTCGCGCTCCACCCGAACGTTGACCACCATGTTCGGCTTGAGCACGCCGTCCGGATTGTCCAACACGACCTCGATCGGAATCGTCCGGTTCTGCGGGTCCACCGTACTCCCCACAAACCCGATACGACCCGTGAACTGCCGTCCCGGCAAGATGTCGAGGTCGATACTGGCCGAATCGCCCGGATCGACCGACAGCGCAAATCGCTCCGGCACACCCCCCGTAATCTTGACCTGCCTGACCGACACGACCCGCGCCACGGGAGTCCCCGGCGACACCATCTCCCCGATCTCGACGTAGTCCTCCTCGAGCACGCCATCCACCGGCGCGCGGACGACCGTACGGTCGAGCCTGGTCTGGAGCGTCGCCAGCCTGGCCGCCGCCGCCTCCGCCGCGGACTTGGCCTGGAGATACGCGATCTCACTCCCGACCCCATCGTCCTGCCACAGGCGCCGCTGCCGGTTGTACTGCTCCTCCGCCAGGCGCGTGAGTGCCTGAGACTCGTCGACCTGCGACCGGAGGACCGCATCGTCGATCTTCGCGATCGCGGCCCCACGGCGCACCGGCGCTCCCTTCCGAACGAAGAAGCGATCCAGCACGCCCGCCTCTTCGGCCGACACCGTCACATCATACAGGGCTTCTACTTCACCCGTGATCCGCACGTAGTCGGCGAACGGCGACCGCGTCACCGGAGTGACCTCGACATTGATGATCCGCGCCACGTTGGCCGAGGCCGATCCATCCGCGGCGGCACCGGGTTCCTCCCCGTCCGCCGGCACGCACGCGGCGGTTCCCACCATGGCAGCGATGAACAGGAGGGCAAACCGCCGCCCCGTGCGAACGCCGGCGTCATAGGTGCTCATCATATCAGTCTTGCTCCCCATCGATGCCCGGGCCAATGGCACCGTCGTCCAACGATGCCGGCACGGTGCCCAACGCCAGGTCGAGTTGCGACCGGGCGATCAGGTAGTCGTATACGGCCTGCGCGTAGTTGTATTCCGACTGCCGCAGCGCCACTTCCGCGTCGGTGACCTGCAACTGCGAGCCGATGCCCTCGCGATATTCCAACGTGGCAATCTCGTAACCACGATCGGCTTGCCGCACGGCTTGGTGCTGCGCGCCCGCGCGCAACCGCGCTTCCACCACCGCCTCGTGCAACGTGCGCACGTCGCCCAGCGTCTGGCGTTCCGCCCGATCGAGCAGCGCCTCGTTGATGCGGACCGACGCGGCCGCCGAGGACACGCGGGCGAACCGCGAGAACCCTCGGAAGATCGGGAGCTCGATCCGCACACCCGCCGCCGCGGAGCTCGTCCGCTCGTTCGGACCAGACCCGAAGAAGTTGGGACTGCCGTTCTCCTGCGCCTGAATCGAGAAATTTGAGAAAATACTCACCTTCGGGAAGAACTCGGCACGCTCGACCGCGCGGCGCGCCGCCTCGAGGTTGATACTGGACCGGAGCTGCCGGAGATCCGAGCGCCATTGCCGCGCGGTTGCCACCAGATCCTCGACGGATTCCTGCTCGGCCGAGGGCACGCCCGCCAGCACCAGGAGTTCGGCGTTCACGGGATCATTGGCAGCCACATTCTCGAGGTCGATCTCATTGAGGCGGCCCATCAGCCGGATCGGCTGCGTCGGCGCCCGCCCCAACTCAACCAACAGCTGGCGGTGGGACGCGCGTACGTTGTTCTCCGACCGTCGCAACTGCGCCTCGAGATTCGAGAGTTGCACCTCGAAACGCAGCACATCATAGGCGCTCGACAATCCCGCGCGGTTCATCGCCCGCGTGTCTCCCAAGGTCTGGCGGACCCGCCCGATGCTCTGTTCCAGCAGGCGGAGTTCTTCCGCGGCCAGCAGCGCGGCGAAGTACGCCTGCCGCACGCGGGACACGATCTCCTGGCGCGTACCGCGCGCCCGCTCTTCTTCCAGCGCGCGATAGCGGCTGGCGGCGCCGACGCCGACGAACGCACGCGCCTCGAAGATCGGCTGGCTGAACGAGACCGTCGCCTGCCAGATGTTGTCAGATCCGAACCGCACGGGAATGAGATCGTCCGGGCCCGCCGTTGGGTCGAAGATGATGGCAGGCAGGAAGGCCTCCTGCACACGCAAGTTGCGCTGGTACGATGCGTTGAACATCACGTCCGGAAGCACCGTCGCCCACGCCTCCCGGACCAGACTGGAGGCAATGCGGACGTTCTGCTCCGCCGCTTCGACTTCCGAGCTGTTCGCGAGGGCGCCCTCGATTGCCGAACGCAAGGTCAGCGCCTCCGGCTCCTGCGCCACGGCACTCGACGTGCCGGCCACCATCACGGCAAACAATGCAGCCGCGTTCCTCATAGCTCCGACTCCTTCCGATCACCGGCAACGCCCACCGGGACATCCGACGCAGCCGCGATCCCATCGCGCACGAACGACCGGAACGAGCGGAACACCTCCAACGGCTCGGTCGGCACCCGCGTGGACATCCCCGCACAGGCGTCCAGTCGGCACGCCAGCGCAATCGTCATGACGCCGTGCGCCACCGACCAGCAGTACAAGGCGAGCAGATCGGGATTTGCATTCCGCAATTCGCCCGTGGCGATCGCCGCCGCCACCGCGTCCCTGAGCTGCCCATACCCACCCTCGTGCGGGATGTCCTCCAGCGCACGCGGGTCATCACGCTGAATGCTGAACAGCACGCGGAAGTAGGCGGTGTGCTCGCTGGCAAATCGGATGTACGCCTCGCCGAGCGCCTGCACACGATCGAGCGACCCCTTCGGGAACGGCGCGGCCGCGCGCGCCAAGTACTCGCCGAACTGGCGAAACGCGTCCTCGACGACGCGTCGGACTAATCCGTCTTTGTTCTCGAAGTAGTGATAGATCGCGGTCGCGCTCAGTCCGACACGCTCGGCAACGAGCCGCATGGATAAGCCGGCAATCCCTCCCTCGGCGAGCAAGTCTCGAGCGGCTTCCCCTATTTGGCGCTCGATTTCCTGGGCGCGCTCCGGATCCGGCTGCCTGGGTGACATCTACTTCCCTCCACATCACGACCGCATAAGTTAACAACGTTAACTATATCGAGAACGTTAAGCTAACGGCGTTAACTACGGTGTCAACTCCCGGGCAGTTTCAGACGGAAGCGCCTGCGGCGCGCGCGGCGGCGGCAGCGGAGGCCCAGCGGCGCTCTGGGCTCTTTTCCAGACAGCTGAGGATGGCCATGACGAGGTTGGGCGGGGCATCGGCTCGCAGCGTGCGCGGGTCGGGCGGAGCTTCTTCAACGTGCTTGAGGAGCACCTCGTGCACCGTCTTCCCATGAAACGGCAGGCGCCCGGTGAGCATCTCGAACGCGACCACCCCCAGACTATAGATGTCGCACCGGTGATCGACCGTGGCCTCGCCCTGCGCGCGTTCGGGACTCATGTACTCGGCCGAGCCGATGATCTCTCCCGTGATCGAGATGCTCTCTCCCTTGCTCGCGAGCCCCTTGGCGATCCCGAAATCCAACAGGCGAGGAGTGTCGTGCTCATCCAGCAGAATGTTGGCGGGCTTGACGTCTCGGTGGACCACCGAGCGCGCGTGGGCATGCCCCAACCCGCCGGCGATCCCGCCGAAGATCCGCACGATCTCCGGCAACGACAGCGCACCGCGCTGCTCGATTCGCCGAGCCAGGGTCTCACCCTTGACCCGCGGCATCGCGTAGTACACCAATCCTCCGCTGCGCCCGCTGAACAGGATCGGAACGATGTTGGGATGGTCGAGTTGTCCGGCGAGTTCGACCTCGCGTTGGAAGCGCTCGGCCATATGGCGCGCCGAGAGGAGACTGGGCCGCATGACCTTCACAGCCAGGTAGCGTCCGCGCCGGAGGTCGCGCACCGAGAACACGATGGCAAACCCACCTCGACCCAGTTCGCCAAGCAGGTGATATTTTGGTCCGAGCGCCACCGCGAGGCGCTCCCCCACCGTGGCGTCCCACGTGGGGTCGACATCGAGCCGCTGGCCGCACGTGGTGCAAAACCGAGCACCGCCGGCGACCCTCGTTTCGCACTGCGGGCACTGGATCAGCATCGACGGCGGGCCGACGGAGAGGGCGATCGCATGAACGCAGAAGATACCGCTTCAGAATCAACCCGCGAGGCGGTCCTCTTGCTGCCGGGCATGACCCTGAACGGGAGCATCTTTCCCGACGTCCCGGCGCCGTCGGTGGCCATCGACTTCAACGAGTTGCGAAGCCCACCCGCGACCATGCGCGGGTATGCGGGCCTGCTGGATCACCACTGGCGCGCCACCCCCAACTGGGACACCCGCCGCTGGATCATGGTGGGGCACAGCTTCGGCGGCATGGTAGCACTCCAGTGGCTGGTGGATCACCCGCGGGCGCGGGATCGTGTGCGCGGCCTCGTATTGATCGCCACGACCGCGGGTCCCGTCCGACAACACGCCTTGCTGCGACTCGGCCAGATCGGTCGGCACGAGTTTCGGGCGCCGGTGGCGCCATTCCTCCCCTTATGGAACAGCCGGATCGTGACACACGGGATGAAGTGGCTGGTGGCCCAGGGCGCCACGCATCGCGTCGACTTCCGGGCTCTGCGCCGGCATAGCGACTTCGCCGTGGATCTCGCCGGGTGGCGCGACACCCGCGCCGAGGCCATGCGAGGCTACCGATCGGCCGCGGCGGACTTCGACCTGCGAACCGAGGCGCGCTCCCTGACCGTACCGACGATCGTCATCCACGGCACCCGCGATTCGCTCTTCGCGCTCGACGCGGCACGGGCGCTCGCGGCAACGCTGCCCCGATGCGAGCTCCGCGTGGTGGACGGCGCGGCGCACGCCCTACCCCTGACGCACGGCGCGGTCGTGGAACAGGCGATCTCCGATCTCCGAGCGGGGAGCGCCTAGCGGCGGCTTGGCTACCGCACCCGCGCCGCGCACCTTTCCCGTCATGACCCTCGTTGTCGGCGCGATCGGATTCACGCTTGCCTGGCTGCTGCTGCTGCTCGACGTGGAGCCGGTTCCCACCTGGTTCTATGTCTTCGCGTGGTATCCGACACTCCTCATGGCGGACGCCTTCATCGCGCGACGCGGCGGGACCCGCGCGCTCCACCGGCACCCGGCCATGGCGGCCTCCCTTCTGCTCTGGTCCGTGCCGATCTGGCTCCTGTTCGAGGCGGCCAATTTCCGGCTGCGCAACTGGTACTACGTGATGCTCCCAGCGTCCCCGGTGGAGCGGTGGGCCGGGATCGTCATTTCCTTCGCTACGGTCGTGCCGGCCGTACTGCTTGCCGAGCGCGCGCTCGGTCTCGCGGGGTTGGGCAGTCGGATCTCGGCCCCTCCCGCCCGCGTGCGCCCATGGGAACTGCGAGTGGCGACCCTCGTCGGCGCCCTCGCGGCCGTCGCGAGTCTCGGCTGGCCCGAGCGCTGGTTCCCGCTGATTTGGGGAGCGGCGTGGCTGGTTGCCGACCCGTGGCTGTACCGCCTCCGTCCGGAGTGGTCACTCATCGGGGATGTCGCGCGCGGCGCGTGGGGAAGGATCGTCCGCCTGCTCGTCGGTGGCCTGATGATTGGACTGCTGTGGGAAACGTACAACTTCTGGGCGCGCGGCAAGTGGATCTACACCGTACCGGGACTCGAATCCACGAAGTGGTTTGAGATGCCCCCGCTGGGCTTCCTGGGGTTCCCGATCTTCGCGCTCGAAGCGTGGACCCTCTATCACCTGCTTTGCGCGCTGGGACTCGCGATCCCGCTGAGCGAACCGGCAACGCTCGCGACGCAGCGACGAAGGATCGCGGGCGCGACCATCGCCGTGGCGTTCAGCGCGCTGACGCTCGTGGGCATGGAGCGGTGGACGATCAGCTCCACGGCTCCGGCCCTCGATCGCCTGCCTCTCGTCACGCGCGAGCAGGTCGCTGCCCTGCGACAGTCCGGCCTCTCGCCCTGGCGCGTGGCGGAAGTCGATCCCGACGAGCTCGCGGAGATCACACAGCTCCACCCGGACGAGGCGACGCATGTCGTCTCGGTCACGCAGCTCACTCTCCATCGAGGGATCGGGACGACGCACGCGGGCCGGCTCACGAGCCTGGGCATCGCCTCGGTGTGCGAACTAGCACGCCGGGACCCGGACGACCTCCTTTTGCAGTTGAAGCGTCGCGCGCCCAACCGGCCGCGACCCACTCCGTCTGAGGTGCGCGTCTGGACGGGGAGCGCACGCCGCCACTGTGGGATCACCCCCGATGTTCGCTAGCGGCGCGTCCCAGGAGTTCGTTGTCTCGATCGCGAATCCCGGTGGGTCCCGCAGGGAGCGTTCGGACCGGCGGTCTCGGCGTCGCGGCCGGCCAGCAGGCTTCGATTCCCGGCTTGGTGGGGCGTCGAGTCCGCCCGTACGGCAGCGATCGAAGGGACCCGCCGCACCTCGCCTTCCACAAATCACTCCCGGGACACGCCGCTAGCTTCAGTCTATTGTGACCACCGTCCTCAAGGTGCTCGCCGGGCTCGCGCTGGCCTACGCCGTGATCGTGGCGCTCGCTTGGCGCTTTCAGGAACGCCTGGCGTTTCCCGGTCCCGGCAGTCCGGACAGGAGTCCGGCCGACGCGGGCATGCCCGATGGCGAGCGCGTCCGGAT
Source organism: Gemmatimonadales bacterium (assembly GCA_036397755.1). Lineage (GTDB taxonomy): Bacteria > Gemmatimonadota > Gemmatimonadetes > Gemmatimonadales > GWC2-71-9 > CAMYLY01. The sequence goes on from DASWII010000079.1 coordinate 13,190, forward strand.
CACGACCGCCGACGGCATTGGACTCGTCGGCTGGTACCTGCCACCGTCCCCACCGCCGGCCGCCGCCGCGCGCGCTCCCGGGTTGCTGTGGTTCTACGGGAACATGGAGACCGTCGCGGATCTCGGTTCCCTGGTGCGGGAGCTCCGCCCACCGGGCATCGGGCTCCTCATCATCGATTATCGGGGGTATGGGCAGAGTGGCGGGCGCGCCACCGAGCGCGGCCTGTATCTGGACGGGGAAGCGGCGTACCGGTTTCTGACCTCACGCGACGAGATCGACCCCGCACGCATCGGGGTGTACGGCCGATCCGCGGGCAGCGCGGTGGCACTCAAGCTGGCGACCGACACAACTGTGCGCGCGGTGGTGCTGGACTCGCCATTCACCAGCGCGCGGGCGATGGCGCGCCGCCACTACCCGTGGGTGCCCTCGTTCACGATGCACTTGCGGCTGGACAACCTGTCACGGGCACGCGCGCTGAAGGCGCCCCTGTTGGTGTTCCACGGCGCCAAGGACCTCATCGCGCCTGTGGAGATGGGCGAGGCGATCGCCGCCGCCGGGCGCGCCGAGCGATTCGTCCGCATCCCCGGAGCCGGACACAACGACACGTATGACGCGCTGGGTGACCGGTATCGGACCACCCTGTGGGCGTTCCTGGACGCCCACCTTCGGGGAAACTAAGCCGGCGCTTCGGCCACCTCCCGAGTCGGGACGGCGAACGCCAGGATCATGACCCCCGCGACGACGAGCCCCGCGACGTGGAACGGCAAGGCGTGCCCCAGTGCGTCATACGTCGCCGTGGCCCACAGGGGCGCGATGACTCGGGCCGCGCCTCCGAACGCCTGGGCGACACCGAGGATCTGTCCCCGCATCTCATCCGGCGCACGGTGCGTGATCAGGGCC